>JBGSLF010000055.1:0-18167 GCA_041740855.1 Gemmata sp. | reverse complement strand
CCCCCCCCCCCCCCCCCCCCGCGACGAGCAAAGTGTGCGTATTCGGGCGGGTCTGTGCGTGCAGCAGTAAGGGTCCGGAAGGTGAGTTGGTCCCGCCATCCGGGCGGGGGCGAGAGCTATGGGAGCAGCTCAGCACTCAGTTGGTCCGCTCATCGAAGCGACAAGCCGAACCAGGCGCTGCAGTGAACTTGGCCATCCCGGCCAAGTCACTGAGCTTGGGCGTTCGGCGGCGGAGAGGCACGCGGATGGAGGAACCGCTTGCGACCTACGAGGAGTCGCGGTTTGAGTTGCGCCGCCGGTTCGAGCTATACCCCAACCGGGTGCGGGTGGCAGGACGCGGGTTGCACGTCGGACTGTTCGACGACACCATCCCGCTGTCCATCCTCAACCCCCACCCCGGGCACGTTTGGGTGCGTTCCGCCCTCTTCCGCTACGGGCTCAACCTGTTGTTCTTGGCCGCTTGCCTGGCAACGGGGCTCGGCATCGGTGGGGGAGCTGACACCTTCGCTCGTCCCTGGGCGGTCGTGGTCCTCGGCGTGCTGCTGTGGGTCGGCCTCATGCTGACCGCAGCTCACATCCGGCGGGCGGAGTTCGTGCGGTTCCAAACAAGTGCGGGGATCATCGCCTTGGACATCGGCCGAGTCGGACCCCAAACTGATGAGTTCGACGAGTTCGTCGAGTTGCTCATCACCCGGATCGCAGAGACCAAGGCAGACGCCGAACCGCTCTCATGGCCAACCGACTTAAAATAAAAACGAAGATTCCGGGGCGGGCTGAACATGCGTTCCGCAGCCTGTCCTGACGCATCTTGAAGCTCGATCGCATCTCTTCGACCCCGACAAAAGCGCGGGCAACACTCTTGTGCCGCCCCAAGTCGATCGCAAGCATTCAACGTGAAGGGCGACTGCCGTTCACAATATCGCATCACAAGCCGGATCTGCGGTGTTCGGATCACTGCGAGGCGTTTAACCCAAAGCGGGGTCGTGTGAACGCCTATCGCAGCGACAATGGGAGCGATTCATGCTCCGGTTGCCGAAACTCCCGGCTCTCGTTATGTAGGTATCCGATCCGCGTCGGCTCATGGATGTTATGCAAGTGTGTTCGAAGCTGGCACCACGATGAAATCGGCCAATATGCCTGCTATAGTGGCAGCGTCGCATACTCGTGCCGAGGACTTCCGATGGCGGTAACCTACACAGCCGTTATCCAACAAGACGGCGACTGGTGGATTGGGTGGGTTCAAGAATTGCCTGGTGTAAACTCGCAAGGAGCGACCCGGCAAGAATTGCTCGACAATCTCCGCGAAGCGCTTGCCGAAGCCATCGAGCTGAACAGGCAAGAAGCACGAGTCGCCGCAACTGCGGCCGGAGCATTTGAAGAAGTGGAACTCGTACCGTGAAGCGGCACGATCTGATTCGGCATCTCCAGAAGAACGGGTGCGTTCTGATCCGCGAAAGTGGAAACCATTCGTGGTGGGGCAACTTCGCCAATGGTCGCCGATCATCAGTTCCGCGGCACACCGAAATCCCCAACCTGCTTGCCAGGAAGATTTGCCGCGATCTCGGAATTCCCGATCCGTGAGCCAAAGTCACCGAGTCAATCGTTGGCGTTTACCGGAAGTGTTGGCATCTTGGGGCGAGTCAATAGAGTTGTTGGGTTGCAGTAGGCGATCGAGCCAATCGAACGCCACAGAGGGCGGTTCATGCTGCTGGCATTGCTCTTCTTCCTGTTCGCCGGCCACGCCCTGATGGACTACGCACTGCAACCCGATGTGATGGCCGGTTGCAAGTGCCGCAAGCACAATGGCCCCACGGCCAAAGCGGTTCCGTGGTACTACTGGCTCACCGCCCACGCGGTTCTTCACGGTGCCATGGTGGGGCTGGTGGTTCGCTGGTTTGGCTTCGGTTGGGATGCCGTTGTCATACTTGCCCTCGCGGAAACGGCCGTTCACTGGCTCATCGATTTCGGCAAATGTGAAAAGTGGTTTGGCATCAATACCGATCAAGCGTTGCACATCGCTTGCAAGGTGGCCTGGTTTGGATTGATCGCCACGCAAGTGGTGACACCGTGAACCGCCGGAGTTGAGCATGCCGATGGTGCGCGTTTCCCGAATGGGTCGCGGGTGGGAAGTGTTGTTGGCGGTTCTCGCCGCCACGGCCGCAGGTTCCGCAGGCGGCTACCTGATCGGCGCGCGTGTCGCGGCCCCGGAAGCACCCGCCGCCGAAGCGGTCTCGACTCGCGCCGAGCGGGTCACTTCTTTGGGGCGATTGCAACCAACCGGGGGCATTATTCCGGTATTTGGTCCGCCGGGCGATCGCATCACGGAGATGTATTCGGTTGCGCCCGGAACCGCGATTGAAGCGGGAACCCGGATTGCGGCCCTCGCCAGCCGCAAAGAGCGGTTGCAAGAATTGCAAATCGCCGAGACACAACAGCGCGAAACAAATGAAGCGATGAGGCTCGCGCGTGTGGCGGGGAATCAGCGATTGGCGGCCGCCAGCGCGGAGTTGAACCAGGCGAAGGCCAACAAGGATGCCGATCTCGCTGCGATCGATGCTCGACTCACGTTCCTGAAACTCCAGGCGGAAACGGCGGTCGCGGCCGTGGCCCGGCTCGATAAACTTCGCACCGGCGGCGTGCGCGTGCCCGAAGAAGACGCGGACAAAGCCCGGTTGCTCGCGGCGCAAGGGGAAGCGGAACTCAAGGCGAGCGAAGCCCTGCGAAAGAAAACCGAGACGACTTACATTGAAGCAGAGAAAGCCGCCGAAGCCCGCATCGCGGCCGCCAAAGCCGAACTCGATGAGGCCGTCGCCAAGGTGCCAACGAAATCGGCCGAAGAAAGACTGACACTCGCACGCGATCTCGCCGAGCAGACCATTCTCAAAGCACCCATCACCGGAACCGTTCTCAAAGTAACGGGCCGCGAAGGTTTGCCCACCGGGATGGAACCGATTCTGCAAATGGCGGATCTCTCGGCGATGACGGCGATCGCGGAAGTGTATGAAAGCGACATCGAGCGGCTCTCGCAATGGGTGCGGGCCGGCCCGGTGCGGGCGGAAATCAAGAACCCCGCGCTGCCGCGAGCGTTGCGGGGCACGGTGCGTTCCGAGCAAGCCATCTCACGGATGATTGCCCGCAATCAGGTGTTCGCGATGGGGCCGCGCGAAGATGTGGATCGGCGCGTGGTGGAAGTGATCGTAACGCTCGACGACGACGCCATCGAGCCAGCTAGCCGCTTCGTGGGTCTTCAGGTTACGGTTACTCTGGAACCGCAGAAGTGAAGTGTTACCGTTAGCCGCTGAGTTTATCGGGCATCAACAGCAACGCCGGTGCGTTCAGCAAGCGGACCACGGCGTTGCCGAACGCGGCACCGATCGCGCCATCGAGCACGCGGTGATCGAACGAGAACGAGAGATACACAATGTCCGTGGGCTTCAGATTTCCCTGCGCATCGTAGAGCGGCCGCTTCACCACTTTGCCCAGGCCCATGATCCCAACCTGCGGATGATTGATAATGGGCGTGGAGATTAGCCCGCCGATTCCGCCGATCGATGTAACGGTGAAGGTTCCGCCCTTCAAGTCTTCGATCTTGCTCTTGCCGGCCTTGGCATCGGTGCTGAGTCGATCGATCTCCAAAGCAATCGCGGTCAGATCTTTTTTGTCCGCATCTTTTATCACCGGAACCATCAATCCGTTGGGTGCGGCGACCGCCACGCCGATATGGTACTTATCGTGGAGCACCACTTCGCCGGCGGCTTCATCGTAGGAGCTGTTGACGATAGGCACTTCTTTGAGCGCGCGGGCCACGGCCTTCACAAAGAATGCCAGGTATGTCAGTTTCACGCCGGCGGCAGCGAGTGGATCGCGGAGTTGCCCGCGCAGACGCACCATATCGGTGACATCGCATTCGTCGATGTAGGAATAGTGCGGGATGCTTCGCTTCGCCTCGATCATGTGCTCGGCGATCATTCGCCGCAGCCCCACAAGCTTGCGGCGCGTGCCGGCCACGCCCAGATCGAACTTCGAAGTATCCGTCTTGGAAACAACCGGAGCCACGCGGTCCGTTAATCCGGGGCGCGGTTTGATGAGCGGGGCGAGATCGTCCAGCAGAATGCGACCGCCGGGGCCGGTGCCGTGAATGCCGGTTAGCTCGATGCCCAGTTTGCGGGCGAGTAATCGAACGGAAGGCGCTGCCGCCGGCGGCAGCCCGGAAGGCTTGCTGTGGCCATTGGAAGTGGAACGCGGAGCGGCTGGGATAGTGGTTGCGGTTGCGGGGGGCTTGCTTGGTTGGCTCGCGGATTCCGAACGTGGGGCCACTTTGGACGCAAGTTCGCCCACGGCGTCGTAGCTCAGAATCACCTCGCCAACCTTGACCTTGGTGCCGGGCGAAACCGCCAGCGATTGAATGGTGCCCGCGAACGGGGCCGGCACTTCCATGCTGGCTTTATCCGACATCACTTCGGCCAACCCTTGCCCGCGCGACACCGCATCGCCCGCGTTCACCAGCCAGCGCACCAGTTCCACTTCAAACAGACCTTCACCAACAGGGGGGAGAGGGAAATCCATTGTCACGCCCTTGGGTTGCGTCGCGTGGCCTCAGGCCGGATCGGTCGCCAGTTCGCGCAGTGCGGCACGCAAATCGCCCAGTTGCGGCACACTGTTGGTTTCGTATGTCTGGTTCATCCCAATGCCCGGCACGTGCTTGCCCATCAGGGTGCGCGGGCGAACGATGAGATCGTAAAAGTGTTCGTCCACCACTCTTCGCAGCAAGTGTTCGGCGTAGTTTGTAATCTCGGTATCTTCGTTCACAATCAGCACGCGACCGGTCTTGCGAATGCTGGCGGAGATGAGTTCCCAATCGTACGGGAAGATGCTCCGGAGATCGATCACATCGAAGTTGTGGCCGTGGTCGCGGGCCAGTTCATCGGCGGCTTGCACGCACAACGGCAGTGGTCGCCCGTAGCTGATGATCGTGCCATCGTTTCCTTCACGCACCAACTCGCCTTTGCCAATGGGGACGATGTATTCTTGCAACGCCGGCCATTGCGGTTGCCACTTGGAGCGATCGTTCACCGGGGCATCGATCATGCGCGAAAGTTCGCCGGGGTCCGCAGGTTCGCCGGGAATAAGCCGCGTGTCTCTCGCCCGGAGCAATGCTTTCGGAAGAAGCATGAACACCGGGTTCGGGTCTTTGATCGCGGCGATCATCAGGCCATACGCATCCAGCGCGTTGGATGGCATCACGATCTTCCACCCGGGCAACCGGCTGGCCCAGCTTTCGAAACAATGCGAGTGATACAAACTGCCACGAATGCCCGCACCGGTGGGAGTCATCACCACAATGGGCATGTCGAATTCGCCGCCCGACGACCATCGCTGGTTCCCGGCGACCTTGAGCATATCGATGACGTTGAAGGCGTAGTCGCAGAATTGAATTTCGCAGACCGGGCGACCACCCGCATAGGCAATCCCCATGGCGGTGCCGATAATCCCGCGTTCATCGAGAGGAGTATTCCAGGCGGTTTTCAGCCCTTGCGTAACGGTGAACACGCCGCCCAGTGGCGGGCCAACGTCTTCGCCAAACACATCGGTAACGCCGAGGTGTTCCTCGCCATAGTGCAGGGCCAATCGGATGGCTTGTGCGATTGTGGCCATCGTATCACTCCGCAAGAAAGATGAGTGATCCGCAGATTACACCAAGTGAACGGGTGAGGCCGCGACCATTTCGGTGTTGGTGTAATCTGGGCAATCCTTGGATCACTCGCCGCTTTCATTCGCGGTGCCCCGCGTCTTGCCCCGGAAGGCCGGTGTAGTCGTGCGGGTAAACCGCGTCCACATCGCTGGGAGCGTAGCTGTATCGATACACGTCCTCGCGGGTGGGTTCTGGCTCTTTCATCGTCTCCACAACGGCCGTGTCGGCTTCGGCTTTCGCCTCTTCCTTCAAGGCTTTCACAGTGGGCGGGTCGATGGCTCCGGAATCGATCAGCTTTTGCTCGAACAACGAGAGCGGATCGGTTTCATTCCAGTTGCGCTGTGCCCCACTGCTTGACGAGTGGCCATGCAAGCGCGAGACATTCGCTTCCAGCAGGAACGGTTTGCGTTCCCGGCGGCAGTATCGCATCGCACGATGGATGGCGTTCCAGATAATAACCGGATCGTTGCCATCCACGCTTTCCGCCCGGATGCCATAAGGGGCCGCGCGATCGGCGATGCTTTTCTCGGTGCTCACGGTGTGCAGATCGGTGGAAATGCCGAACTGGTTGTTCGTCACCATCATGAGCACGGGAAGTTCGCGGCCCGGTCGGGTGCTCCAGTTCAGGCACGTTTCGAAGTCGCCTTCCGCCGTACCCGCTTCGCCACCCACCACAATGGTGATCCCATCGCCGCCGTGCCGCTTTTGCACCAGCGCCGTGCCCGGTGCCATGGCATACTGAATTTCGATCACGCTCGTGACCGGCATCACGTTCCAGGCTTTGACCGCGTAGTGACCGACGAAGTTTCGCCCCTTCGAGTGCGGATCGGTGGCGCGCATCGCCAACTGCCGAATGTGGTCGATCATCGGCATGCCCATCGCGAGCATCACGCCGGCATTGCGGTAATGCAAGTGGAGATAATCGTGAGCGGGGCCTTGGCCCTTCTGCACTTGCGCGCCAAGGCAGACGTTAAACGCCTCCTCGCCTGGGCCACCAATCCAGAAATAGGCTTCGCCCGACTTGGACATCTTGATGCTGCGCTCTTCCAGCGCTCGCGTGCGAATCATCTGGCGGAAAATGGTGAGTGCAAGTTCGGCAGAAATGGCTTCACGACCAGACCGAACCACGGCGGGGTGGGCCGTATGAGTGCCCCGCCGGTCTGGTACGCCGTCGATATCAGGTGGATCCTCGTTCATCCCGGGCATCGGAACGCCCTCCCAAGAGGATGGTGAGTGGACAGGTTCAGTTACGGAACGCTGCAACTGTCAGCTTGAAGGAACAGTGCTTCTTCAGGCAAAGATCGGGCCGTGAATGAAACGGAGTTCACTTCAAGTTCAAAACAATAACGATGAGCGCCCGCATACTGTACCGACACAAGGCATTCTACGCGGTTCGCATGGCAAACCGTGAGGTGGGATGTGCGGAGTAGAGGGGGATTACCGCACAACCCGTGTTATTGTCAAGGCGGTCGAGAATCGACTCAGTGCATTATACCCTCATTTCTGCCGCGCGGTTAAGCAATCGGCGGTTCAGTTCGAGCAAACCGTTCATCTGTGTTGAAACTGCACAGGATGCGACCGGGTCTCTTGCATCGCGCTGATTTCCTGTTTGCACACTCGATCGACGCTGTTAGCCTTACCGTATGGCTAAACGCCACAACAGTGACGCGGTTAGGCAGATTCAGTTCTGTCCAATTCCTAGTTCGGCGGCAGAGGGTATCGGGGTGGCGAAGATGTGCTCCCACTGCGGCGCACGGCTGCCGTTCCTGCGGGGCCTCGACTTTGACTGCTGTGCCCACTGCCGGCCGGTTGAAGGCCCGCGGCCTCCTGTTAGGTCACTCGACCGCGGGCCGGCCCGCGGGTTCGTACTGACCGTCGTGGCGGTCTTGTTCGGGTGCTGCGGGCTGCCACTCCTCTGGCTCAACTACCAGCGAATGTATGACCGGCCGGAGTTGATCTATCCACACTACGAGTCGCGGTTGCACGACTACGGGCGGCGGCTGACGGCTGACGAGGTGAACCACGAGGAGACGCGGAAGTACGGTATCCCGCAGTACCTAATCGACCACGGGGCGCGGTACTGCACCAAGCACGGGGACTGCTTCTGCGTCACATTCGGATTCATCGCCGACTCGCCCGTGCCGGAGCTGTGGTACAGTCCGATGGGCTTCGACCCATTGCCCGCCGAGTTGGCCCACATGAACCGCAAGGGGGTGTACAAGTGGATTCCGCTCGCCCCGCAGTGGGCGGCGTGCTATCGCTGAGCGGACAAAGGCAAGCCGAACCACTCTGATGGCCAACCGAGTTGAATCGAAGCGAAGATTCCGGGGCAAGTTAAACGCGCATTCTGACACACTCTGAAGCGCGATTACACTTCACCATAACGCACACAACTGGCATGGATTCTATGGGCGACGGAAGGGCAGAACTCTTCCTGACGAAGGGTTTGCGTGGTAAGCTGATCCCCTGGTTCACCTGAAATCCAAAGGGTTCTTTTATGAGCCTGACCCTGGAGCAGTTTGGCATCGATCGCCTCAACCCCGAGGAGCGATGTGAACTGATCGACCTTATTTGGGACAGCCTTCCCAACGACACGCCGTTCACACCCCCCGCATGGCATTTGCTGGAACTGAAGCGACGGATCGCACTTGCCGATGCGAACCCCAACGCGGCTGAACCCTGGGAGCAGGTTCTGGCTCGTCTGTCGAGGAAGGCGTGAGAGTGCCGGTTGTCCTTTGCCCTGACGCGAGCCGGGACGCAGAGGAGGCCCGCAATTACTTTGAAACATCGTCTACAGGCTTGGGGCAAGTCTTCCTCGATCGACTCAATGAGGTTTTGGTCGGCATTAGTGACATGCCGGAGTTGTATGGTGATGTGTGGCAGGGCGTGCGGGCCGCACGGTTGCGGAAGTTTACCTATGTGGTGTATTACCGCGTTCACAACGACCGCGTCGAGGTATTGGCGGTAATGCACGGTAGTCGCGATTCCTCAACCTGGCAGGCTCGCAAGTAACGTCAAATCACCAAGTCAAGCAAGGATTAGCCGGCGGCATGGTTCAGTTCTGATATGAATTCGCACGGGATCAGGTTCTGTTTCAGCAAGATCGTAGTTACTGTGTGATTGTGCGAAAGTCGCAAGGTGTTGTGCCGAAAACCTTGCACACTAACACCAAGTCGGACTGCGGAGGCGCTCGGTGGGTTGGCGTCACTCGGAACTGGCAGCGTTCGGCCCTGAAGTGGTGCCACTCGGTGGTCCGAACGCCCTCGCCGCCTACGGCCGTGCGACGGGCCTGTGCAGCCGGACGCGGTACGGCCTGGACGAGACGGTGTTCGCCGCCATCGAGCGATTGGAGGTCGAGGAGCCGGGGTCAGCGGTCCGGCCGTGGCTCGCTGAGCGGGTCGGAGCCGACGACTTGCTGTTGGTGTTCGGCCGGGATGAAGTGTTCCAGGTTCCGACCGCGGTGTTCCTCGATCGCTGGCAGGATATGTTCTGCCCCTCGCGGGACGACGTAGTCATCGTGCCGGCCGGTGGCGGGTGGGCGCTGTTCTACTGCCACGAGGACGAGTTCGAGTTCGCGCGGGTGTAGCCCAGACGCCGAATCGCTCTCATGGCCAATCGACTTGAATGAAAGCAAGATTCCGGGGCGAGTTAAAAGCGAGTCCTGAAGCACTTTGAAGCCCGATCACCCTTCACCACCACGCACACAGCTTACTTGATTCTTTGGCCCGGCGGAGAGGTGCATGCGAAGGTTGTGCCTTCCTACCATGAGGGTGTAAACTAGCATCGACTCGCCCGGAGGGAACGGCTGATGCCCGCAACGACAATTCGCGACGAGGCCCGCCGGCTCGTCGAGCAACTACCAGACGATGCCACCTGGGACGACCTGTTGTACCAGATATACGTTCGTCAGTCGGTCGACGCCGGGCTGGCCGATATTCAGGCCGGGCGGATCGTATCGGCGGACGAGGTCCGTCGCCGGCTCGGGTTATCGTTGTGAACGTCGTGTGGACCGAGACAGCCGCAGCCCAGTTGCAAGCCGTCCGGGACTACCTGGCCCAAAGCAGTCCGGGCTACGCACAAGTTCTGACCGCTCGGGTCGTCGCACGGGCCGATGAGCTGGCGGACCAACCGCTGCTCGGAGCTGAGGTCGAGGAGTACGGCGATCCAGAAATTCGGGAGGTATTCGAGCACCCTTATCGGATCATTTACCGCGTCGCCAGCACCGACATCCAGATCGTGGCTATCATCCACTCGTCCCGCCGACTCCCCCGAAAGCCGCCGAGTTGAGGCCGAACTCTTTGCTGCAAGTGATCCGCCAGCTTACATTAAGAGACCCGCGAGCTTACGCTCGTCGGCTCGCCGTTCACTCCCGTGAGCCGAGTCGCATCAGCCACCGGGTTTAACGACATTTTACGCTCCGCGTCAGCGCTTCCGGGTGCGGCTGTCGATATGCCATCTTGGCGAGCCGTGTGTGTGAACACACGGGTTTCTTGCACAACCCGCGTCATGGCTGACGCGGTTCGCCAAAATCCGCAGGGGCACCCGATGCGCGGTCGGGGTTGCAATCGCGTTGCGGTCCGGTCTAGCATGGGCCGATCTTTGCTATCCCTCAGGCTCCCGCATGGAAGCGGATCCGTGGCCGATAAACTCACTCAGCAACTGACCGACGCATTGGCCAAGGCCGCCGCTCACCCCACGGGGTTGCCGCTTTACGCGGGCAAGAGCGAGCCGGGGCTATTTCCGAACACATCATCGGCCAAGCCCGCTGCGCAAAAATGTCTGGGCGATCGGCTCTTGCAAGTGGTTGGCAGCAATGCGACCGCGACCACACGCACGCCGCGCGAACTCTACACGCTCACCGATGCGGGCTGGGAATTCCTGCTGGCACGAGTGAACCCCAAAGAAGTGCTCGAAGACTTCGTGCGGGTGCTCGAAGCGCGCAGCGGAGAGGTTGGCGAACTGGTCGAGACCGCCCGCCGCATGGCCGAGAGCCTGCAAGGCTTGCGCGATGCCGTTTCCCGCGTCCTTCCCATAGTGGTCGCCACGCGAATGCCGGTGCCGGTTAACTCGGAATCGGAAAGCCCCGAATACATCCGGAACGGCATGCTCAACGAGAGCGGCCATCGCTCGCATCTCGATTCGCCATGCTTGCCCGAAGTTGAGACCAGCACTGTTGCCGTGCTGGAAGTCGATCCTGAAATCGAACTCGATCCTGCGCTTTTGGCCCGACTGGGCGATTGGTCGGGTTCTGCGGGGGAAGATTGCCCGTTGCCCGAGTTGTTTCGCTCGCTCTCAATGCTAGGCTCTCCGCCGAGCATCGGCCGCTTCCACGATTGCCTCCGTCGGTTGCACGCCGAGGGAGCCATTTACTTGCACCCGTGGACCGGCCCGCTGTACGCCGTGCCCGAGCCTTCTTACGCCTTGCTCATCGGTCACGGCATCGCCTATTACGCCAGTTTGAAACGACGATGATCGGCGAACACGCAAGGCAAGCCAACCGCCTCAAGCCGTGGCTATGCCAATTCTGGTTCGATGAACATCGTTGAAAATTACCCCGGAGGGACCCCGGATGACCGTCACTGCCGCCGCTGTTGAAACCACCCTGAACGGCCGCACCCGCGATGTGCTCAAGCGGGCGGGGAATCCGTTCCGCAACTACTTCGCCCGCAACCCGGACGATGAAGTTTGCGCGCGTTATCACGTTCCCGAACTGTTCGCCGCAGAGCGGGACCTGCTGCACGCAATCATCGATCTCTACCGCTACGACCCAACCACGCACTCCGAAGTGGTGCCGGTTCTCGGGAACAAGGGGGCCGGCAAGACCCACTTGCTTCACTCGATCAAGCACGGGATTAGCGGGCAGTGGCAACTGCTTGTCACACCCGGCGTGTACCAGAAGGACACCGACTTTCTCGAATACCTGCTGTTCCAGATTATCGACACACTGCTGGGCGGCGGGAAGCAAAAGGGCGTGCGACCGCTCGATTACGTTGGCGACCAACTCGTTCGCCGCGTGTTGGGAGTCGCCCTGCGAGAACTCACGGCCGCCGACAAGACCGAGCTGTTCCCACCGCCGGGCTTGGGTCGCTGGGCACGCCGACTCGGTCTGGGCACGCAACAAGCCGAGGAGCGTGCGGAGTGGCTCGCGGAGAATCTCTCGGGCTATTCGAACTTCGCCCGCACGCCGATGCCGCTGGCACGCGCGCTGGACGAAGCCGGCGTAACGCCACAAAAGGCGTTCGATCTGCTCTGCGCTCACGTTCAGAAAACCGAGTCGCACAACACCGCCGGGTTAATGCGTCGGCACATCCTCCAAGGCTTCGCCCGGGCGGCGTTACTCAAGGATGAATCCGATCTCGCCGGCTTCCTCACCTATGGCTTCGCGGAACTGGAATTCCACGTTCGCCCCACGCGGCAAGATCTGGTGCTGGCGTTGTTCAAGGTGCTGATGGAAGTGTTCCGCAGCTTGAAAACGCCGGTGGTGGTGGCGTTCGATCAGCTTGAAGACTTGCTATTGGCTCGCCGCAGCGACGACGCACACCGCACCGCCGAATCGTTCTTCGCGGGCATTGTGCAAGTGATGCACCAGATCGATGGTTTGTGCTTCCTGGTGTTCGCCGAACGCGGGTTGTGGAACCGCTTCGTGCCCAGCCTCGACGGCTACATTCAAGATCGCTTGAACAACCCGGTGCATGTGCCCAAGCAAGGCACAGTGAAGGCGATTCGCCTGGAAGCGCCTTCGGCCGATCTGTTCCGTCGCGTGGCGGAAGCACGCTTGCGGCCATGCCACGACGAGTTGCCCGGCGACGACGTGGTGCCCGACATTTTCCCGTTCGCAGACGATCAGGTTGCCCGCATCGCGAAGACCGAACCCACGCTGCGCGACATGCTGCAGCAGTGCCGCCATCTGTTCGATCATCTCATCTATGGCCCCGAAGATGAAACTACCGAACAGCCAACCCACATGCCTTCCCTGGTTGCCCCGCAAGCGGAAGTGTTCACGCCTGCCGTAACGCCACAGTTACCACCGCCAGCCCCGCAAACGGAAGTGTTTACGCCGCAGTTCCCACTTGAAGCACGCATGAAGCCGGCCGATATTCCGGACATGCCGCCGCCCAATGAACTGGCGAGTCGCATTGCGGCGCTGCTGGGTAACGAAGAACCCGAGGCCATCACATTCAAGCGAATGGATGTGATCGAGACGCCCGCCGATATCGCCCCAATGGCCACGCCCGCCACGCCCGCAATTGAAGAGGCCGCAGTAACGCAAGCAGAAGTTCCAGCACCCACACCGGTAATCGAGAAGCCAGAAGAGCCGCCGCCAACGCCAACGCCGCCAATGGCGATTGCGGTGCCCGAAGCAATTCGCGAAGCGGCGGTGGTGGAGGTGCCGCCTGCGTTGCCCTTTCCGGCTCCGATGGTCGCGGCAGAATCGCCCGCGAACGTGGTAACGGCCCATTCCCATCGCACGCTTCCCGCCACGCCATCGCATGCGTCGCTGGTGGAATTGTGGGAGCAAGAGCAGCGTGCCGCCCGGCGGAAGATCGAACCCGAAGGCGCGCTGACTGGTGCAACGCGGGAGCTTCAAGCGGGCTTGGGGTCGTTCCTGGCGTTGTGCCACGAGCACGGCGTGAAGGTTGGCCCGTGGCGATTGCAACACGTGGTGGGCGAGTTCACGTTTGGCGAACATCCCACATATGGAGCCGTCACGATCGCCCATTGGGCATGCAAGGATGGCCAACCCTGGAAGGTGGGCATCGGGCTGTTTCTCGCACGCGGAGCCGGCAAACCGAAGGATCTGGAAGTGAAACTCGGTGTGATGGATACCGAGCCAACCGTGGTCGATCACCTCATTTTGCTTCGCCCGGAAGACGATCTCACGATGTCGGGCAAGAGCAAATCGCTGTGGCAAGAAGCGGAACGGCGCGGCAAGCACGCCCGCCTGGAGCCGGTATCGCTCGATGGCTTCGCACAGTTATATAGCTTCCCGCGCTGGCTCGCGGCCGTGCGGGAATCGCTGCCCGAAGGCGTGCCGGTGCCGAACCTCGCCGATGTGATTCAAGACCGCTGCGAGAAACTCCTGGAACAGGTGTGCATGCCGGTTCAGGGTTAACCGCGATTGAAGTGTTGATGATTGCGTCGATCGGATCGCCCGCACACACGACCGCTTTCCAGACGGCCTCCTTCACGGCAGGGGTCGCTTGGCGAGCGGTTGTGGTTTTCACAGACCAACTGAGCGTGAACTCGCGGAAGAATCGACGCAATTCCACCAGTGAATCGCAGCAGTATGAGGTGTGCGATGACGCCGAAAGCAATCGAGACGTTCAGCACGTTCGGTGTGGGAATCTTGTGCGTGGTGCTTGCGATCATCGCGTTAACGATATTCTTCACCGCAATCAATTGGTTCAGCAGTGGAGCGAAGCCCGAGACGATGGCCGTTCGCGGGGTTCTGAAGAAAGAGACTTGGGCGGCGGTCCACATGCAGGGCGGCGAAACATTCGACCGCGTGCGGTTTATCGGGTTCACGAACACCGAGAGCTTGAAGACACATCTCCCTTATGATCTCAACGGTATGGTGATTCTGGAAGCCCCGGAAGGGAGGCGATTCCTGGTGCGGGCAAAAGCGATTCGCATGATCGTTGTCGCACCGGCAGCGCTCGCTCAAGACGATGCGAGGCCGAGTGCGGCATCGGACGCGGCGGGCATGTAACAGCCTTCGCACTTCCAGGTTTCACTATGCCGCCGGGCCACTACGCGGTATCGTCTGGGCTTCGGTGTTATTGGTGAATGAACCGCGTTGAATTCTTGTGAGGATGAATTATGCAATGTATTTCCGGGCAACGTCGGATGTTCCTGGGTGCCGCTGCGGCCCTACTGTGCGTGAGTCTACCGCAGTGGGCGCTCGCCGACGAACCGCCCGCGCGAAAGGCGATCACCATGGAGGAAGTTAACGCGGCCCAACAAGCGTGGTGCGACGGGCTGGTGAAGATCGGCCAGGTTCACAAGGATGGCGGCGATTACAAAGCCCTGGCCAGCCAAATCATCGACGATGCTTACGATTACAAGGATGGCAAAGTCTTCTTCAAGCCAACACTGGCATTCGGCAAAAACGCCTTCCGCAATACGAAAGAAGGCGCACTCGCCTACTTTGTTGGCGGGAATAAAGATTTCCCGGAAGATACCGGCTTCGCTCTGAAGCACTGGGTGAAGGTGCGGTACGACAACAATGCCAGCGAGAATGGGTATCAGGTTCATGGCGATATCGCCATCACGATGGGCAACGTCTATTTGACGAACGCGAAGGGTGATGAAGTGAAGGTAGACAAGACCTTCGTCTTCCGGCGATGTGCGGATGGCAAGTTGAGGCTGTGCGTTCACAAGTCCGCCTTGCCGTTCGACCCTGTCAAGTAATGCGACTTCGGAGGCGGTGACTGACCCGCCTCGCGTTTCTCTGATCGGATTCGTACAACACTGGCATTCGGGTTACCGAGTTGTCCGCACTGTGGCTGGCAACCGACAGTCAATAGCGAACTCCTCGCGATGACCTACGACGAAGCCCTTGCGTTCTGGTATGGCCGCATCAACTATGAAGTGCGTTCGGCCAAACCGGGAGACTTGAAACTCGAGCGGATGCGGGCGCTGCTGAAGCTTCTCGGCCATCCGCACGATCGCGTTCGCTTGATTCATGTTACCGGCACCAAGGGCAAAGGCTCGACGTGCGCCATGCTTGCGGCGGTGCTGCGGGCGAATGGCTACCGCGTGGGTCTGTTCACATCGCCGCACCTGGAACAGGTCGAAGAACGAATTCAGGTTGATGGCCAACCAATCACACATCAGGAACTCGCGGCTCGCATGACCGAGGTTGCCACCGCGGTAAGCGAACTCGAACGCGACACACCCGAGATCACCTTCTTCGAGATCGTCACCGCACTTGGGTTCCTCCACTTTTGTTACCGCCGCTGCGATGTGGCCGTGATCGAAGTTGGCCTCGGCGGGCGATTCGATTCCACCAATGTGTGCCAGCCGCTTGTTTCGATCATCACGAACATTGGGCGGGATCACACCGCGCAACTCGGCGACACACCGGAGGAAATCGCCTTCCAGAAAGCGGGAATCATCAAACACCTTGTGCCGGTGGTAAGCGGGGTGACGCAACCGGGTGCGCGCGATGTGGTGCGGCGTGTCGCAACAGAGGTAGACGCACCACTCTGGGAAGTGGTTGCTGGCCCTCCGCGATTCAAACTCGGGTTGCTCGGCACGCATCAACACGCGAACGCCGCGATCGCACTGGCGGCCATCGAACGCCTGCGAAGTGCGGGCTTGCCGATATCCGAACAAGCCATTGCAAACGGACTGGCGAATGTGCGCTGGCCGGCACGCGTGGAACTCATTTCGGAACGCCCTGCGATCATTCTCGATACCGCCCACAACGTTCCCAGTGCCGAAGCACTCGTGAACACGCTGCGAGAATGCGTGCCGGTTAGCGGTCGCAAGGCAGTCGTGTTCGCGGTTTCCTCAGACAAGGATTTCCGCGAGATCTTGCGGGTGCTAGCGGGCTATTTCGATCGCTTCCATCTGACTCGCTTCGGCAGTAATCCGCGCAGCGTGCCACCAGAAAAGTTAGCGAGTGTGTTGGAAGAGTTCGTGGCGGCACAGACATTTACCATTCATGCGACGGCCGCAGAAGCATGGGACGCGGCACAAGCGGAAGCGGGTGCAACGGATTTGGTGTGCGTGACAGGCAGTGTGTTTCTGGCAGGCGAGTTGCGCAGTGCGGTGATGGCCAGGCCGCATAAATAGCACGACCCCGCATTGCTGCGGGGTCGCGATAGTTCAGTGAATTGGAAGGCGATCAGTTCTTGTTGCCTTTGTCTTTCTTACCACCGGTGCGGAACGGGTTCGAGCCGCTGCCCTTGTCAATGCTTCCCTTATCGCTGCTTCCGCGATCGGCGGTGGCGCTTGAGGGTGGAGTCGAGCCGGGCATGGCGTAGCCGCTGCCGCTTGAACCTCGCCCACTACTGGAAGGCCGAACCGCACCCTCTTCGCCATTCAGAGCCGCGATCTTTTCGGTCTCGACTTGCAATCGCTTAAACCGAAGGAGTTCGTCAGCGGTCACCAAGCCATCATCGTTAAGGTCCATTCCCTGGAATTCGTCGATCGCCTTGTTCCCCTTGAGCCATTCATAGAGAGCAATCTGGCCATCGGTGTTGAGATCGAGGGAGTTGTACCACTCCGGAAGATCTTTCGGCAAGTGGCCATAACGCATGGCAACGGGCTTGGCCTCTTCGGTAGCTTGGCGAGGATCACGCGAGTTGCGGGGATCGCCACCGGGACCACCGTAGCCACCAGGACCACCATAGCCCCCTTGTTGGCCATTATTATTTTGGTTGCCGCTGTCCCGGTTTGCGTAGTACGAGGCGTACTCGGATTGATCGATATAGCCGTCCTGGTTCGTATCGAGCTGGGGGAACGCACTTTTGAGCCGTCCATCGGCCTCATCGCGTGAGATACGGCCGTCACGATCTTTATCCTGTTCTTTGATTCTCTCGGCTGCGCGATCGTTTGGATTTTGACTGTCTCGGTTACCGCTATCGCGCCCGCCACCTGGAGGGCCGCCTCCAAAGCCACCAGGACCACCTGGAGGGCCTCCCGGAGCGCCTGTTCCATACATCATCACCGTTGGGCCACCTGGTCCTGCGGGTGGTGCGCCTGACGTCGCAGCAGCCATGCGTGCTTCTGTCTGGCTTATGTACATGTCGCGGGTCAGAATCCCGTTTGGGGGAATCTGCATGCCGCGGCCTTCCATCATGCTTCGTGTGCGCGAGTTGGCGGGATCGTTCAGATCGATGCTATCTTTCCCGCGACCAACGTAATCCCACATTTTGGCGGGGTCCATTTTGAATCCGCCACCGCCAAACCCGCCCGGTGCACCACCACCTGGCGCGCCGCCACCGAATCCACCGGGTGCACCACCGCCTGGTGCGCCGCCACCGCCGATGGGAGTGAACCCGCCCTTTCCACCGAAGCCACCTTTGCCGCCACCTTCGCTCCCACCACCTTTGCCCCGAAACTGAGCACTGGTGTGATTGGGAGCGAACACGAGCACGAGGCCGAGAAGGAATAAGAACGCCGGAGTCTTGAATTTTGACATAGCTGCACCCCACTGTGGGCGGTATTAACAATAAGATAATAGCCAACTTGCCAGTGAACTGTCACGTCACTTTATCGTAAGTCTCATGTTCCTTTCATACTAGGATTTGCTGGGCGGCCAAAAGCCAAAGAGTCCCTGACACCATCCGCGTCATGACAGACGTGAGTTGCCAATCACTTGCCTTTAGCTCGACTGATGCCGATTCTGTGACGGTCATGCAGCAGGTGCGAGCGTGGTGAGCAAGAGTTCCCGCACGGGCTTCGGGAGTTGTTCAAGACCCATGGTTTGACCGGCCTGTGGCAAAAGGGACTCGGCCCACAGCCA
>JBGSLF010000054.1:0-16103 GCA_041740855.1 Gemmata sp. | reverse complement strand
TTCAGGGAGCCGGGTGTGTATCGCATCCGGTTCGTGTACTCGACCAAGAGCGACGACATCAGGGAATGGCGTGGCTGGGAGGACGACAGCCCAGAGGTCGTGAGCCTCTTCAAGAGGGTGCCCAAGATCGAAGTTCGCAGCGACGAGTTCGTGCTGACCGTCGTCCCCGGCAAGTAGCGGTGCCCCCAGGAACGTTAGGTTGGCCTAAGCACTGGACCACAGATGGTAGTTACTTTTTGACGAGCCGGACGCGTGAGCGACGGTTCTTTGCTTGCGCCGTCACTGACGTTTCCGGCTCGTCAAAACCTGATACGCAACCCCGGCCGCATGCTGAGAGCATTTTCTGCAATCGCTCTGGTCACTCACGAAGCCCGGCCGTTACGACGGCTGGGCTTCGATCGGTTCCAGGATGGGTTGCTCCAGGTGTTCGACTCCGCGTGCGTAGCGTTCCCAGAGGCGGTCGAGTTTATCCTGGGCTTCTTCAATAGGAACCGCCCGATATCGGCCGCCTTCGAGCGCAATCACAATTCCCCCGGCTTCGAGCTTTCGCACCGCATCGTCGATCTCGAAATCGATCTTGGTATTAAGCCGTCGTTCCAGATCGAGTTCGATGTAATCATCGAGTTGATCCGTCGTCCAACCATTCTCGCCGGCGTAACGCCAAAGGTAGAAGTACGCGAGCAGCACTTCGCGGGTTTCTTGTTCCTCGGCTTCGTCGAGCAAGCGGAACATCACGCCGCCGTTGCTATCGAGGTTCTGATAGTAAAGGCTCTGCGTGAGCTGAAGCGTGTAGGTTTGACGGGAGACCTGAAAGCCGTACCAGGTCTTGTAACCATAGCCCGCGATGAGCGCGAGCGGGCCGAACAGCACCCATACGCTTCCCGTGAGAATGGCTCCCGTGAGTAGAGAAACGCTGCCCCAGAGTTTCCACATGATGTAGCCGATGGTGCTGCCGATGGAACCGCCGAGCTTCCACCGATCGAACAGTGGCATGCGGATGCGGCCGCCGGGCAACAGCATCTCGATATCCATCTGTGGGATGTCTTTGAACAACTTCAGATACACGCTTTTCACATCCGGATCGGGGCCGAGTCGCTTGTGTGGGCGTTGCTTGAAGATGACCGCGACACGTTTGAAGGTGGGCACAGCCACTTCGTACTTTCGCCAGAAGAAGATCCGATGCCGCTTAACTCGTTTGCCAACGCCTTTGCTGCGGTAGAAAATCTCAACGCGATCGAAGGCATCCCATGCCACGTCCATGTCCACGCCCCAGGCGCTGGCCCCGGCCATCACGTTTTCCATTTCGTCGCGGCTCAGGCGAATGTAATTCGCACGCGACATCAAGTGAATGAAGGTTTCGAGCAGTTTATCCAGCGAAGTCGCTCGTTCCTCTTCGGTCATGGGGTTGAGTGGCTTCGGGTCCGCGTCCGGATCGAAGGACACGAAGGCTTCCTTGAGCCGGCGGATTTCGGTCTGATACAGCGCGTGAAGGTGGCCAATCACCGAGCGCGAGAAACGACGCAACAAGTGCTGTTCTTCCGGATTGAGCCGCTGACCGTGGCCTGGCCCCGATTCATTGCAAATATACTCGATAAGATCGGTGACCCGGATCGGGATGAAGTGCTCGCGATCATCGTATTCCGCCATGAAAGTCTCCGTTCCGGGAATGACTCAATACCCATCGCTTTATCGCAGGTAAATTCTTGACGAGTCTTCTTGACGAGCCGGCAGCGTCAGCGACGGCTTGAGCAATACCCGTCGCTGACGCTGCCGGCTCGTCAAAACAAGGCACACAACCCCGGCATCTGTTTCGTGCGTAACACCACCCATTACTCTTCCAGTTCGGCCGGGTCGATGTTGGTAGCGGCTTCATCGGCTAGTTGGTCGAGCGTGCCTTGAATGTGGCTCATCCGTTCGGGCCGCTTGTTGGCATTGGGATGCAGGCACTCGTGAATGAGATTGGCCAGCGGTTCGGGAACAATCGGGTTCAGGGTTCGCACCGGCTTGAGCGTTTCCTTGAACACTTTGGAAGTCATGGGAAGGCTGTCTTCGCCCGCGACCCACGAGGGTGGTAATTGCAGCGTGGTGAGGCGATACATGGTCGCGCCGAAGTTGTAGATATCGGTGCGATCGTTCACGATTTTATGTTCGACCGTTTCGGGTGCGATGTATTCCGGGGTGCCCTGCACGCGATTCTTCCCCTCGCCCCGGAGCCACGCCAGCCCGTAATCGATGATCTTGACGCGGGTGCCGCGTTCATAGATCAAATTGCTCGGCTTCAGATCGGCGTGATACACCCCTTGCTTGTGCATGTGGGTGAGGCCATCGGCGATGCGTTCAAACACGCGGATGAGCTTGGCCATTCGCAGTAATGGAATCTTGTCCATTGTCCGCCCGGGCACATACTCAATGAGTAGCTTGGCCTTTTTCGGCCCGGTTAGCCATCCGCCTTCCGTCTCGAATGCATATACCTTCACGAGATTGGGATGGTTCAACATCTGGCCAACACGAAACTCATACTTGGCCTGTTCCAGATATTTCAGATCGTCCTTGTCTTCGATCGAGACCAGTTTCAGCGCGTACTCTCGATCATCATCGGCCCTGCGAACATGTAAAATGCTGCTGTGTGCCCCGCTCCCCAGGGTATTCAAGATCGTGAACTTCCCGATTTTGTCGATCGACATCACCAGACCATCCGACGAATGAAGGGTTGAACTGCGGAGTCAATGTTACCCCGGAACTGCGGGCCACGCACGATTAGACGTGGCGATTTCTGAACGAGGCAGACGCCTTATGAACTCAGCGATTGATACACGAACACAGGCCTACGGTCGCGAGATATTCGCGCGACTCGATCGCCAGGGGCCGGTGTTATTCACGCGCCCCTGGCTGGAAGATCGCCTCATGGGCCTGGGCATGCACGACCCGGCCTTGAAGGTGCAACTCTTTCGGTTTGTGGACACACTGCCGTACCTCAAACAACCTGATGAAGTTTCGCGGCATCTGCGCGAATATTTGAACGAAGCCGGTGAGGAACTTCCGCGCTGGGTGCGTTGGGGTTCCACGCTGATTCCCAATGGCGGGCTTCTGGGCAAAGGGCTTGCGTGGCAAGCACGAAGCAACGCCGAGCGCATGGCCCGCAAGTTTATCGCCGGTTCCAACGTGGCCGAGGCGGTTGAAGCGGTGCGAACCATGCGCAACCGCCGCCTGGCGTTCACCATCGATTTACTCGGCGAAGCCACCATCACCGAGGCCGAAGCCGACGATGTTCAACAGCAGTATCTCGAATTACTCGCCGGACTCACGCAGCAGGTGAACAGTTGGCCCGAAGAGCCGAGCATCGATCGCGACGATCGCGGCCCGATTCCGCGCGTGAATGTTTCCGTTAAGCTCTCGGCGCTCTTCAGCCAGTTCGATCCCATCGACCCGGAAGGCACCAGTCGAGCGGTTCGCCATCGCCTTCGGCCGATTCTCTCGCTCGCCAAGCAAACCGGTGCGTTCGTTAACTTTGATATGGAGCAGCATAGCTTCAAAGATACCACCCTGCGGATTTTCCGCGAGATCCTGAGCGAACCCGAATTTCGCGATTGGCCGCATGTGGGAATTGCGATTCAAGCTTACCTCACAGATACCGAACAGGATCTTCACACACTCCTCGATTGGGTTCGCAACGAACGCAAATGCCCCGTGTGGATTCGATTGGTGAAAGGGGCCTACTGGGATTACGAAACGGTGATCGCGGCCCAGAATGGTTGGCCGGTGCCGGTGTTTACCAAGAAGTGGCAATCGGATGCGAACTTCGAGAAGCTCACGGAATTCTTGCTTGCGAATGTGGAGCACCTGATTCCGGCGTTCGGTTCGCACAACATCCGGAGCATTGCGCATGCGATGGCGGTGGCGGAAAAGTTGAACGTGCCGAGCCGGCGTTTCGAGTTCCAGATGCTTTATGGCATGGCCGACGCGATCAAGGAAGCGATTCAATCGCTGGGTTACCGCGTTCGCATTTACACGCCATACGGCCAACTTCTGCCGGGCATGGCGTATCTGGTGCGTCGCCTATTAGAGAATTCATCGAACGATTCTTTCCTGCGGCAAGGCTTCGCCGAGGGGCTATCAGAGGACGTGCTACTTATGGATCCCACGAACCACGCAACGAAGGTGAATTCCGCGGCCAGCAATGGCACGAGCGTGAACAAGGAAGCGGGCGTCGCACGCAAGCCACTTGCCCCCGCGTTCCACAACGAACCGCTCGCAGACTTTTCCGTTGAAGCCAATCGCGCTGCGATGCGTATGGCGTTGGAGCAGGTTCGCAGCCGATTCGGCACAACCCATCCGGTGATTATCGATAACGTGGCACAGCCCGTGGCCAAGACGTTCGACAGCGTGAATCCGTCGCGCAGTTCGGAAGTGATTGGCAAGATCGCCGCCGCGACGGTGGAACAGGCGAACGCGGCCGTGGCATCGTGCGTGAAAGCTTACGATGGCTGGCGTGACACACCCGTGACCGAGAGGGCCGCGTTTCTGCGGCGGGTGGCGCAGCAGTTCCGGGACCGCAAATTCGAACTCTCGGCGTGGATGGTTTTCGAGACCGGCAAGCCCTGGCGTGAAGCCGATGCCGATGTGTGCGAGGCCATCGACTTCTGCGAATACTACGCGCGGGAGATGGAGAAACTCGATTCCCCACAACACCGCGATGTGCCGGGCGAAGATAACCGCTACTTCTACGACGCACGCGGCGTGTCGGTCATCATCGCACCGTGGAACTTCCCGCTCGCCATCTTAACGGGCATGGCCACGGCGGCACTTGTCGCGGGGAACCCGGTGATTCTCAAGCCCGCCGAGCAATCGTCGGTTGTGGGGGCGTTGCTCATGCAGTGCTTCCAGGCAGCGGGGTTGCCGCCGGGCGTGGCGAACTTCGTTCCCGGTGTGGGCGAGGAAATCGGGCCGGTGCTCGTGCAACACCCGGACGTGGCGCTCATCGCGTTCACCGGTTCGCTCAAGGTGGCACTGATGATCAACGAGCAAGCCGCGAAGACGCCCGGCGGTCAGAGCTTCGTGAAGAAAGTGATCGCCGAGATGGGTGGGAAGAACGCCGTGATTGTGGACGCCGACGCGGACCTCGACGAAGCGGTGAAGGGCGTGGTCGATTCTGCGTTCGGCTATGCGGGGCAGAAATGCTCGGCGGGATCGCGGGCGATTGTGCTGGAAGGAATCTATGACCAGTTCTTGAATCGGTTGATCGAGGCGACCAAGAGCCTGACCGTGGCACCCGCCGAGGAACCCGGTTGCTCGCTTGGCCCGGTGATCGATGCGGAATCGCGCGAGCGCATCGTGAAAACTATCGAGATGGGCCGCAAAGAAGCCCGCCTCGCACATCAGACCGATGTGGGGCCACTTGCGCAGCAGGGTTTCTTCGTGGGGCCAACCATTTTCGCAGAAGTGCCCGCAACCGCGAACCTGGCCCAGGAAGAAATCTTCGGCCCGGTGCTATCGGTGCTGCGAGCGAAAGATCTCGACGATGCGATTCGCATTGCCAACGGAACCAAGTACGCGCTCACCGGCGGCGTGTTCAGTCGCAGCCCTACGCACCTGGAACAGGTGAAACGCCGCTTCCGCGTGGGGAATCTTTACATCAATCGCAAGTGCACCGGTGCGCTCGTGGATCGGCAACCCTTTGGCGGCTTCAAGCTCAGCGGGATCGGTTCCAAGGCGGGCGGGCCAGACTACCTGCTGCAATTCCTGCTACCCCGCACCATTACCGAAAACCAGATGCGGCGCGGCTTCGCTCCCGAAACCGGTGCGGGTGAATGAGCGATGCCTTCGGAAACTCGTGGAGTCTCCGAAGGCATTGCCAATCATCGCAATAAACTGCTTTTCAGAATGGCTCACACCGTTGTCGCTGTGCTCTGTGTGGCGACTTCCTTTTCACGCAGCAGTTCTTGAATGCGGGCCAGTTTGGAACCAATGAACACCACGTTGTAGAGTTCCAGGTCCAGGTTTGCCGGCCCGCCTGTCTTCACATGAATGTCGCCACTGCCCAACCCGAGAAGCCAGTGGCGGAACACGTCGTCGCGTTCTTTTGTCAGCAGCACGCCTGTGCCATCCACGGCAATTTCGCCGTCGCCAATTTCCTTGCGGATGCGAACTTGCCCGCGGGTGACGATCAGATACGTGTAGCGATCGTACACAAATGTGGAGAACGCCCAGATCAGGAACAGCGGAACGGCGAGGGCCAGATAGCCGCCAGCATTCATCCGTACATCTAGCCCACCAAACCACAGCAGCACGTTGTCCCACCAGCCAAACAACGCGATGATCAGGCCTACCATGATCACCATGCCCAGTGCGACGACCGAATAAAGTCCGCGAAGTGTGAAGTTGGTGACCACGATCACGAATAGAATTGCCCCAATAAAGACCACGCCATAGTTGTTGTTCGAAGCCACCAGGAGCCAGGGTTTGCGGCTACCATCGCTGTTTTCCTTCTGCGTGACAACCGACTCGCCAACAGGTGCCACCAGCACCTCGCGTGTTTGCCCTGCCTGACCGGGTTGCAGTTCCACTTGTTCCACTTCTGTTCCCGCCGGCACGACAGCCATCAAGTGGCCATCGAGGTACGTCAGGAATGCGAGCAGAAAGCCCAGTGCCCAAACCGGCCACCAGTACATCAGATTGCTGTGCCCATAGATGCGGATCTCTTCATCCGGCACACTGGGAGCCACAACAGCAGGTTCCTGAGTTATGACAGTTGCCATAGGTTACACCTTGGGTATTTTGATGCCGGGCAACGAGCAATCGGCTTCTCATTCTGCTTCACGTTGCGAAACAAATTGGTGCTCGCAGCCCCGACTGTTCCCCCCATGACGAGCAACACGCGTGCCGTTCCCTCCTCGAAAGTGAAACCAGCGGGACTGCCATTGTTTATCCCACACGCCAGCGGGCGACGGCCGCGTCGTCCAGTTCAACACCTAGCCCGATGCCATCGGGCACCTTTGCGTGCGGCGGACCGAGATCAAGCGGGTTCGTGATCACTTCGCCGTCGTGGTAGAACGGGCCGATCGTATCGGCCGGGAACGCATCCGTATCAACTTCCGGAAATGCCGCTGCGACATGCAGCATGGCGGCCGTGCCGATGCCAAGCTCCAGATTGCTCCCAATGGTGCAACGAATACCTGCTGCCTTTGCCACTGCGATGATTTCGGCTGTCGCGGCGATTCCGCCGTGCTTACCGGGATACACGCTGAAGATGTCCGCGGCCCGATGAGTCGTGAGTTGCCAGGCGTCTTGAAGGGTGAACACGCTCTCATCGGCCATGATGGGGGCCAGAGTGTCGCGGCGGAGTTCGGCCAGAGCGGCTGGGTCGCCGGCCGGAATGGGTTGCTCGGCGAGAAGCAACTTCACATCGGCGAGTGCTCGGAGGCAGTATTTCGCCTGTTGCAGTGTCCAGCCGCAGTTGGAATCGATCGTCACGGGAATGTGATGAGGCGTCACTTCGCGTACGGCCCGCACGCGGGCGATGTCCGTCTCGGGATCAAGCCCGGTCTTCACTTTCACGCAGGTCACCCCCAGTTTGAGATGATCCTCGGCCATCTGCCGCGAACCAGGCACGTCGCGTGCCCACACCACGAGTTTGATGCGGATCTTCTCACGCACCTTGCCGCCCAGCAGTTGATAGACCGGCACCCCTGCAGCCTTCCCGGCAATATCCCACAGGGCTATCTCGATCGCACTCTTCGTAAATGGGTTCAGCTTGATGATGAAGTCCATCGCACGCCGTGCAGCGGTGATGTCTCGCGGATCTTTGCCGATGAGTTGCGGGGCGATGTAATCGCGGATCGCGGCCACGGTTCCGGCCTGTGTCTCGCCCGACCATAGCCCCGAGATCGTCGCTTCGCCCAGCCCGATCAGCCCCTCATCGGTGTGAACCTTGACGAGCACATACGGCGAAGTCGCGTGCTCGCCGTGAGCGGTCTTGGCTGTCATCCGCTTCTTGAGCGGGACGCACACGGGAATGGCTTCGATGCGAATAATCTTCATGGCCGTTCACTCGCGCAGAACGCCGACTCGCGGAAAAGCACGCGAATGCTTTCCCTCTTGGCGACTTTGCACGAACTCCTTTTGGGTTACTCCAGGAACTTCCGCAACACGTTATCCGTAATCTGCGATACGTTCTCATCCACCGGTAGGGAAGCGACGTAGTTGATGGAACCGACCGAGAACACCTTGCCGCCAGAAGGCGTGTCGAAGATCACCATCTCGGCGCCACCATCATTGGGGTTCAACCCTTTCGCCAGGTGATGCACGCCTTGCGGAGAACTTGGCGAAACCTTATCCGTCTCATGACCTGATGCGCCGCCCGGGCAGCGCATGTGCAGGGATTTCTCGCCAAAGTGATCGCCATTCTTTAATCCCGTGCCTGCGAAGGCCCAGTGCGAGGCATCCGTCACGCGATACGGTGCGCCGGTCATGGCCCCCGTCGGCGTGAACACGACACCGAGCAGGTTGGCTTCCGATTCGTGACGAATTGCGTATCGGCTCTCAAACCCACCAAGCCCTGCCACCGTGAGGCCCGTGAGCTTGCCGTTGTGGCAGACCATCGATCCATTGGGCAGCAACTCCACTTCGCAGTTCAGCCCGTTGCCACCCAGATACATTAATCGCCCGCGGCCTTCGAATACCCAGTGTTTCAACCGCTCATACATTCGCCGTGTCCAATATTCGGGATGAACGGCTGTCACCAGGACGCGGTAGCACGCGAGATCCAGAGTGCCGTCGTCGAGTTGCGTTTCGGCATAGTAGTCGTAGGCGAAGCCCTGCCGTTCCAGCCAACCGACAAACCGCCACTCCGCCGGCGCGAGGTGGCACGCTTGCCGCCCCTCGATCGGATCTGTGATCTTCTCAGTGAAGTCGATGTGATTGAACGGCTCGGGGCGATCGAACGAGAGTGGCGGGTATTCATCCACACTCCAGGTGAAGTGCCCGGCATCGGAGTACCGTTTGAGTTCGGTCCGTGAATGGATTGTCGGGGTTGGTGGTAGCCCGTCGGCGTGGATGTAATTGCTGCGGCCACCAAAGTTGTTGTAAGCGTTCCAGTTGATGTTTGATGCCAGCACCGCAAGCGGTGCAGTGGGTTTGGCCGGTGCCACAATCCACGGGAACGCGAACTGCTGGCCGGAATAGGTCGAAGCGCGGAAGTAATAAAGCCCACTACGTTCTGGCCCGGAAACATGCTGGGAGTGAACCGACTGGCGGTATCCGATCTTGTTAAACTCCACACCCGTGCGAGTGTAGTCGCCGTCGGGCGTTACCTGCATCACCGCACGCGGGCCGTGCTCGTCGTGCCATCCCAGTGATTGCACGAACTCCGGTTCCCAACCGTAGCGCCACAGTTCGAGTTTGTACGGCTCAACAGAGTGAACACGAAACTCGGATGGTTCGCCCGCCCGCACCCACTTCGGCCAGGCGTAGCCGAGCAACCCATCGCTCAGCAGTCGGAACGCGTACGGGTTTTCTACCGGCACAATCACCCGGCTGAACTTCGCGCCAAACCCAGACTTCTGAATGACAACGCGATATTCCCCTGGCGGGATTTCGAGGTACACGGCACCCGACGCTCGCGAACGGGCTTCCCACGATTCGCCGCGTTCGTTAGTGAACTCCAGCATTGCATCAGGCAGCGCGACGTATCGTTCGTCGCTAACGTAACCCATAAGCATGGCGAACCCTGAAGGGGAGTGTCGGAACATTTCACCAGACGCGGGATGTGAAGGCGAGCGCGTTCCGCAAGGAACTTATTCCGAGGCGTGACGGACGGCCGCCGCGCCAGTACACTGTGGCAGTTTCATCCCACCCACGCGGCCCACCATGCCCTCAACTCATTCCGATACTCCACCACCGACGCGTGCACGCTTCGTGCTCGTCATCTGGCTATGCGGCCTGTCGTCGATTCTGTACCTCGATCGCATCTGTATGGCTCAGGCGGTGAAGCCGATCCAGGACGAACTCGGCCTATCGAACACTGAGATCAGCCTTGTAGCGATGGCATTCACGCTGGCCTATGGGCTGTTCGCTGTTCCCGTGGGGCGGTGGGGGGACAAGTCTGGCCCGCGTTCGGTGCTTACCACGATCGTGTTCGTGTGGTCGCTGTTCACCGCACTCACGGGAGCGGCCACGGGAGTTATCACTCTGATTGCGGTGCGTTTCTTCTTCGGTGCCGCGGAGGCCGGAGCTTTTCCCAATGCCGCCAAGGTGATGTCACGCTGGTATCCGATCAACGAACGCGGTCGGGTGCAGGGTGTCATGCTCTCTTTTGCACAAGTGGGAGCGATTATCGCGCCAGCCGCGGCCGCATATCTGATTGAAGGGGCAGGTTGGCGCTGGGCGTTCTTCGCTTTTGGTTTGCTCGGGGTTGCTTGGGCGAGCGGATTCTGGTTCTGGTTCCGCAATGACCCGGCCGAGCATCGCGGTGTCGACGCGGCAGAACTGGCTACCATCCGCGCGACCGCCGAGACGCGAACGGACGATCCTGGCCCGGTGCCGTGGCGAGCTGTTGTCGTGAATCGCGGCATTATTGTTTTGAGTTGCATCATGATCCTCGGGGCGTTCTTCACGTACTTCTTCTATACATGGTTCCCGAAGTATCTGATGACCGCACGCGGAGTCGAGAACGTTCGCGCCGGCTGGCTCACATCGCTGGTAATGGCCGGCTCCGGTGTGGGCATGCTCCTGGGTGGTTGGCTCGCCGACCGAATTCCCCGCCGATTCGCCGACCCAATCCGCGGTCACCGGTATCTGAGTATGTCAGGCTTCTTGATCGCGGCGGTGTGCATGTTCATTGGCACCCGGTGCGACGATCCCAATGTTCTGGCCGGGTTCTGGACCGCTGCGATGTGCGCGATGCACGTGCAACTCCCGAACTGGTGGTCGGTCATCATTCCGCAGGCGGGGCGGCATGTCGCAACCTTGTTTGGCCTGACCAACGGTCTGGGAGTGATTGGGGCCATGGTCTCGCAGGGGTTCGTCGGTATTTACACCGACAGGCAGAAATCGCTCGGATACACGGGCCGCGATGCGTGGGATCCGCTGTTCGATGTATACGTTGTCGTGCTGATTGGCGGAGCGGTTGCTTGGTGGTTCTACCGCTACACCCCGCTGGAAGACCCACAGGCGAACAAAACGGAGGAGAAACCAACGTGATCATTGATGTGCATAGCCATTTCTGGGAATACCCGAGAGACTTCACCGCCGACTTTCGCGACCAGGCGAAGCGTGCCCGGGCGGGGATCGAGGTCGATCTCACGGTGCGTTACGAAGATTACCGGGCGACCGCACGCGAACCGGTGAAGACCATCGTGTTCGGCGGCAAGGCGAAGCTCAGCGGCATGTGGGTGGATGATCAGCACGTGGCTGCTTATGTGGCCGCTCATCCCGATACGCTCATCGGGTTTCTTTCCGTCGATCCGACACAGCCGGGTTGGGAAACGGAGTTGCGGCACGGCCACGAGGAACTCGGCCTTCGCGGCATCAAACTGCTATCCATGTATGCCGGCTTTCGCCCGGATGACGTGCGGTTGGAGCGGCTCTGGCAATACGCCGCGAAGCATCGTTTGCCGGTGCTGTTGCACACGGGCACCACATTCGTCAGTAAGGCACCGCTGGAATACACGCTGCCACGCCACCTGGATACCGTTGCCATCCGGCACCCCGAAGCCAAGATGATCCTGGCGCACCTCGGGCATCCCTACGAGGGCGAGTGCGTGGCGGTGATTCGCAAACACCCGAATGTGTACGCCGATATCAGCGCGCTGCACTACCGGCCCTTTCAGCTTTATCACAGCCTCATGCTCGTGCAGGAATATGGCGTGTGGGACAAAGTGCTCTTTGGCACCGATTTCCCGTTTACCACAGTGAACGCCACGCTCGACGGGCTTCGTTCGCTCAACGGAATGCTGGAAGGGACGAAACTACCACGGCTCGACGAGAAGAAGATCGAGGCGATGATTTACCGCGATTCGCTGCCGCTGCTCGGGTTGGGTTAAGGAACGAGATTCGAGATTGGCTCTCGCACGAGTGTGCCGGTGGCCTGGCGTAAACGCACATCGCTAAGGTGCCAGTCAACGACCGCCTGGAGCAGTTCGCCACGTGCTTTGAGGAGTTCCAGCCGTGCCGTTGTGAGTGTGGCTTCCGCACCCGCAACACCAGCGGCTAACCGCTTCTCTTCCTCAGCCACCCTGCCTTCGAGAATCCGCACCTCGCCGGTGAGCGCCGCGACAACATTCCGGTTCCCGCGGATCGCCGCGACAGCCGCTCGCACCTCGGCCTCCGCCTGCTGTTGCCGCGTTGCCAGCAACCCGAGCAATTGCTGTTGCGCTTTCGCATCGGTCTCGGTTGGCTTTTTCTTCAACGCAGCGAGCAACGCCATGATGGGATTGTTCGAGTCTGCTGCAGCAAGTAGCGGATTAACCGCGGCGAGGACGGAATTGGTTAACTCGCCCGTGACTCCGTTACCACCCGCGAGACTCCGCAGCAAGTTCAGATCGGGCCGTTGCGTGAATGCCATGTGAACAGCGTGATCGGCGTCCGGTTGTTCGCTGGCAACGCGAAGCGGTTCGATCGGCCAGATTGGGGCCGGATCGCCGGGGTCCAGCCCGAGTGCGCCGCTTAATCCGGCGTTGAGTCCGGCAATCGCAACACCAAGTTTGGCCGCTTGCGATTCCAGATCGAGCAGTTGCCGGCGGATGCGATCGACCTCCGCCTCGCTCGCTGCTCCTAACTTCGCGGCTTTCTCGGCGGCGACGAGTTGCGGACGAAGGAAACCGTGTGCCGCGAGGAGGAAATCACTTTGCCCTTCGGCACCCGCCAGCTTGTAGTAAAGTTCGAGCGCATCGGCGGCGGAACGATTGCGGATTTCATCGGCTGCGTAGCCGCGTGCGAGTCGTGCACGCTCCGCCAGTTCCGTGTTCTTCTTGTGCAGGTGCGGGTGTGAAGGCGAGACGTTATCGGGGTGCTGATCCAGTTCCGCCGCGAGCGGGGCGTTGCGCATGGCGAGCATTCGGCATTCTTCCGCGCTAAGCCGGCGGTAATGCGGTGGGCGCACCGGCGGGAACGCGGCTCGCTCTGTGGCGAGTGCGCTTACGTCGGCGGTGATCTCGCCGCGTGGCATTGCCGCGAGTTGTACCGGGGCAGGCGAATGCGGCTGCATCGGGTTTGCCGCGTGGCAACCCGCTGCAACACTAACTCCGAGAATGAATCCGAATCGAACCATGATAGGCCCCGAGTGTTCCGCACATCGAATTCAATCGGCATAATCGAGAGACACGCTTCACTCGAAGTTCAAGGGAGTGGTGTGCGCACTGTTCTGTTGCGTTGATACAATTCCGACATGCCGCCACCATCGTATCTGTTCTGGCCCATCGTTCTGTCCGTTGCGGCGGCCGTTCTCACGATCGCGATCAAAGGGATCGCGTATGCGATGACCGGATCGGTCGGGCTTTTTTCCGATGCGCTCGAAAGCGTCGTGAACTTCGCAGCCGCGGTAACCGCCTTGGCGGCGTTGTGGTACGCATCACGCCCGGCCGACCCCAATCACACCTTCGGGCACGAGAAGATCGAGTTCTTTTCCAGCGGGCTGGAAGGCGTACTCATCATTCTGGCGGGCCTTGCCACGGCGGTGTATGCGATCGCTCGCATTCTTAATCCGCAACCGCTGCAATCGCTGGAACTCGGCACACTGATCGCACTATTCGCGTCGATTATCAACTTCGGCGTGGCCCGCGTGTTGCTTCACTATGGCCGCAAACACCGCTCGATTGTTCTGGAAGCCGATGGTAAGCACTTGATGGCTGACGTGTGGACTTCTGTCGGCGTTATCGTCGGGCTTGGCCTGGTGATTCTCACGGGTCTGGAGTGGCTCGATTCCGTGGTCGCAGTCATCGTGAGTTTGAACATTGTGTGGGCGGGTCTTGGTCTGGTGGCGCGCTCCTTCAACGGTTTAATGGATCACGCACTTTCGGAAGACGAACGGGATAGTATTCGCACCGTGATCGCGGCCCATCTCCCGCCCGGAGCCGAGTTCCACATGCTGCGAACGCGGCGAGCCGGTTCCCGCCGATTCGTCGAGTTCCACCTGCTGGTGAATGGGGATATCTCCGTGCGAAAAGCCCACGCACTTGCCACTCAGGTTGAGGCGAGCTTGATTGCGGCGCTGCCCGGGTTAGAGGTGATGATTCACCTGGAACCGGTGGACGAACGCGAATCGTGGGAGGCGGAAGAACTGGAACGCCTGGGCGAGCCGACCCGGCCGGCGACCACACCGGCGAACCTCCGGAACCAATCATGACACCCGAAAAATATCTTCGCCCCGAAGTGATTCGCCAGGTCGCACGGCTCGATCTGCGGGCGAAGTTCATTATCGAAGGCTTCCTCACCGGGTTGCACTCCAGCCCCTTCCACGGCTTCAGTGTCGAGTTCTCCGAACATCGAAAATATAACCCCGGCGACGATCTCAAGACGCTGGACTGGAATGTGTACGCCAAGACTGGCAAATACTTCGTCAAGAAGTTCCGCGCGGAAACAAACATGACGGGCTACCTCGTCATGGATCTCTCCAAGTCGATGGACTGGAACGGCCCGGCCGAAGCACGCAAGGCGGGCGTGAAGATCGATTGGGCCGCGTTGGGCGCTGCCGACGAAACGCTTACCAAGTTCGATTATGGCGTCTGCCTCGCGGCCGCGCTGGGTTATCTGATGATCCTGCAGCAAGATCCCGTGGGCTTGGTCGCGTTCGATACCAAGCTCACCACCGTGATCCCGGCGAAGAGCAAACGATCGCAACTTGGGACGATGCTATCCGTGTTGGCCAATCTCAAACCCACCGGGCAAACGAACGTCGCCGATAGCCTGTTTCAACTTGCTTCGCTCATCAAGGGGAAGAGTTTGGTGATGCTGTTTAGCGATCTGCTTCCCACGACCGACGACTGGAAATCGGAAGCGGATGCCACACTGCGAAGCTTGTACCGCTTGCGATATTCCGGGCATGAAGTGATCTTATTTCACATTCTCGATGTGCTGGAAGCGAAGTTCCCGCTCGCTGGCGTAGTGGACTTTCAGGATGTTGAATCGGATGAGCACAAGGAGATCGACGCGCAGGGAATTCGCGATGATTACGTGCAGTTTGTAGATCAATTCCGCACGTATTACAAAACCGAGTGTACCAAGGCGAATGTGGACTACGTGCCGATGGACACCTCGGTTGGGTTCGATAAAGCGTTGTTGGATTATCTCATCATGCGGCAACGACGCTTCGCGTGATCGCCGCAAAGTGTGAGTTCCGTCGGTACCGCTTTCAGTACCACGTAGTGGCTTTCGCCTGGCGGCGTGTCCATCTCGTGGTCTGCCGGCCAAGCGTGAAGAGCTTGATCAATGCCACGCCGGCGATAAAGCCACCGATGTGTGCGGCATAGGCCACGCCACCGGTTTCGCCTCCGAACATTCCGAGGCTGGCAATAAGCTGAAACACGAACCACATGCCAATGGCGACGAAACCCGGCACTTGCGTCATCACGCGGAACATGAGCACCATCACTCGCCGCTGCGGGTGCAACACTAGGTATGCACCCATGATGCCGGAAATCGCACCCGAGGCACCCAACGAAGGGATATAGGGGTTCATGCCGAATGCGTAGGTCGAGGCGATGTGCGCGAGCGACGCGATCAGCCCGCAGATCAAGTAGAAGAACAAATAGCGAACGTGGCCCATGTCGTCTTCGATGTTGTCGCCGAAGATCCACAAGAAGAGCATGTTGCCGCCCAGGTGCATGAGGCTGCCATGCATAAAGATGGAACTGAGCAACGTGAAATACACCGAGAACGGCGTGCGTTGGTGGTCGATCGTGCCCATTTCACGCCCTTGCGGATCGTTCACGGGCACAGGAGTGTCCAGGTCTGTGTTGTTCACGATCTCATAGCTCGACTGATGCCGATTCTGTGACGGTCATGCAGCAGGTGCGAGCGTGGTGAGCAAGAGTTCCCGCACGGGCTTCGGGAGTTGTTCAAGACCCATGGTTTGACCGGCCTGTGGCAAAAGGGACTCGGCCCACAGCCAC
>JBGSLF010000053.1:0-58318 GCA_041740855.1 Gemmata sp. | reverse complement strand
TTGCTGGGGTAGAAATCCTAAAAAGTGATCGGCACAACGAAATAAACGGCTTGAATTGCGAGAAGGCTGGGGTAACGCGATTTTGCGACTGGCAGCAGCACCTACGATTCCCGCCAAGGGCGAAACGCGCAAGAACCTCTCGTGCTCATGGGAATAGTTGCATCCCCCGATCCAGGCGGTACCATGTGGTTCAAGTGAACCACTACGGGGTGATCGCATGTTGAATCCAACTCGCCGCAATTTTCTCGCCACTACCGCCGCCGGTGCCGCGGGTCTGGCGCTTCCGGGCATCGCCACCGCGACGCCGCGAATCTCACTCGGCACCGCGAAAAGCTGCATCTTCATTAACATGGTCGGCGGGCCATCGCATATCGATACGTTCGACCCGAAGCCGAACGCACCATCGGAAGTGCGTGGCCCATTCCGCCCGATCCAGACGAAGGTACCGGGCCTTCACCTGAGCGAACTATTCCCGAAGCTCGCAGGGCTTACGGACAAGTTCTCGCTGATCCGCTCGATGCATCACACCGCACCGCCAATCCACGAAGCCGGCTTGCAGTTGCTGAACACCGGTCGCCTCTTCCGCGACGGCCCCGAATGGCCCAGCATGGGAAGTGTGTGGTCGCTTCTGCACGGCGATTTCCTCCTCGGTAGTCATCGAACACACTATGTGGCACCGATCGGAGAAGTTGAAACGGGCATTCAGATCAGCAAGGGCTTCACACCGGGTTTCCTTTCCGGGCGTGTCAAACCACAGTTGCACTACGTGAATTGTGCGGATGAAGCGATGGTGGAGTGGCTGGCGTCGAAGGGGCGAGCCAACCCGAGTTATGGCATGACCGCGTTTGGCCAGAACTGTCATGGGGCGGCCAACAGCGTTGCCAAGCGATCGGGACGGTTCCTCACCATCAACATGTTCAACACCGTGTTCGATTCGCCATCGTGGGATTGTCACGCCGACGGCGGTTCGCTCCGCACCGACCTCAACGACATCCGCACCACCGTCGCGCCGAGCTTCGACACGGCGTTCGCGGCGCTGCTCACCGATCTTGAAGAACGCGGGTTGCTCGAAAGTACGCTCGTCGTTGCGACGGGCGAGTTCGGCCGCACGCCGATGCTGAACGCCAACGGTGGCCGCGACCACTGGGCTAGTGCGTGGACCGCACTCGTCGCCGGTGGCGGCACGCAAGGCGGCCGCGTGATTGGCCGCACCGATGCGAAGGGAACCGAACCAACTGATCGACCCGTGACGCCGCAAGAACTCGTCGCGAGCGTCTTCCATGCGATGGGCGTTCCGCACAACGCGACGATCCCTGGCCCGGATGGCTCACCGGTCGCGGTATACCCCGCCGCACCCGTCGCGGAACTGTTTTAATAAGTTGCGGCCGGGATAAACCCGGCCGCTCGCGTTCGACATTCGACATTCGACGTTCGACATTCGACATTCGACGTTCGACATTCGACATTCGACGTTCGACGTTCGACATTCGACATTCGACATTCGACATTCGACATTCGACATTCGACATTCGACATTCGACATTCGACGTTCGACATTCGACGTTCGACGTTCGACATTCGACATTCGACGTTCGACATTCGACATTCGACATTCGCATTGCGAGCGGCCGGGTTTATCCCGGCCGCTTAAATCGTGTGAGGGAAAGCCATGAAGGCTGCGTACCGATTTGTCGTTCTGGCCGTGGTTTTTGTGGTGAATGCCGCTTCTGCGGCGGAGCCGCTACCGAACACGAAGCTTCTCACCGAAGAGGGTGACCTCGCGGCCAAGATGGTTGCGGGGATGCACAAGTATCTCGATCGCGAACTCGCCGCATCGCCGAAGGCGCGGAGCGAGTTGTGGAAAGCCGATCTCGCCACACCCGAAGCGCTTGCTAAATCGCTGCCCGCCAAGCGCGAACGCCTTCGCAAGTTGCTCGGCATCGTTGATGAACGGATGCCGGCGAAGCTGGAGTACGTTACTGAGTCAAGCACTCCGCTTGAGCTGGGGAACTACGCTGCGTTCACCGTGTATGCCGTGCGGTGGGACGTGCTGCCCGGCGTGCAAGCGGAAGGATTGCTGCTGGAACCAAAGGAGAAAGCGACTGCGAACGTCGTGGCGATTCCGGACGCAACATGGACACCGGAACAGATCGCCGGGTTGGCACGCGGGCCAGAACCTTATGCCAAGCGGCTCGCGGAAAGTGGATGTCGCGTCCTCGTTCCTATGCTCATCGATCGCGCGGACACGCTCTCGGGCAACGCTCGCCTTCCGCGCAAGACCAACCAACCGCATCGCGAGTTCATTCACCGCATGGCCTTCGAGATGGGCCGCACATTGGCCGGGTACGAGGTGCAGAAGGTACTCGCCGCAGTCGATTGGTTTCAATCGCAGGATAAGAAACTACCGATCGGGTTGATTGGCGTGGGTGAAGGCGGGCGGGTTGCGTTCTATGCTGCGGCTTGCGATGAGCGGATCAAGGTGGCCCAAGTGGCCTGCGCATTCGGTCCACGCGAAGGCGCACACGAGGAACCGCTTGATCGCAACCTCTGGAGCCAATCGCGCGAGTTTGGCGACGCGGAAGTCGCCATGCTGATCCACCCTCGGCAACTTCTGATTTCGCCAGAAGCTGCCGCCGGCGATGGGCCCAAACGCGCGAAGGACATTTGGCCCGTATGGGGCGGCCCCGTTGGTCAGGGCGGTGCCGCGCCGGGAGTGATCAAACCGATTCCGCCAAAGGATGCGGCCGCAGAGTGGGTTCGCTTGGGTAAACTCCGAGCCGGCGAATTGGTAAGACTCCCACAGCTTGCCATTGAACGCGATGACTACGATTGGGAGGAACTGTATCAGAAACTTGTCCCGGATGCTGTAGCCTCGGCATCCCAGAACTTTAGCGAACCTCATGTCAAACTTGACTCCGCCGCCCGCCACAAGCGGCAGTTCGACCAACTTGTTGCGCACGTTCAGAAACTTTGGCGCGATTCGGACGCCACACGCAAGGCGTACTGGTCGAAGGCCGATTTCTCTTCGCCCGAAGCGTGGGAGAAGTCATGCGACTCGTACCGCGATTACTTCCACACCGAAGTGATTGGCAAGTTGCCCGAGCCGACGATGCCACTGAACCCACGCACGCGGCAGGTGTACGACGAGCCGAAGTTCACCGGCTACGAAGTGATGGTGGATGTGTACCCGGATGTATTCGCGCAGGGGATTCTTCTACTGCCGAAGGATCTGAAGCCCGGCGAGAAGCGGCCGGTGGTGGTATGCCAACACGGTCTCGAAGGCGTTCCGCGGCACACCATCGACGAGGAACCAAAGCGAACGGTGTACAACCACTTCGCGCGTCGGCTCGTTGAACTGGGCTACATCGTGTATGCGCCGCAGAACCCGTACTACGGCAAGAACGAGTTTCGCCAGCTTCAACGCAAGGCGAACCCGCTGAAACTCTCGCTGTTCAGCTTCATCATCCGGCAACACCAGCGCACCATCGACTGGCTCGAAACGCTCCCCAACGTGGACGCCAAGAAAATCGCGTTCTACGGCCTGAGCTATGGCGGCAAGACGGCGATGCGTGTGCCCGCGATCGAGAAACGCTACTGCCTCTCCATCTGTTCCGGCGACTTCAACGAGTGGATCGGCAAGAACGTGTCGGTGGATTTGGACCGCAGTTATATGTGGACCGGTGAATACGAGATGTACGAGTTCGATCTGGGGAACACGTTCAACTATGCCGAGATGGCGTACCTCATCGCCCCGCGGCCGTTCATGGTGGAACGCGGACACGACGACGGTGTTGGCACCGACGAAATGGTGGCCTACGAGTTCGCCAAAGTGCGCTACCTCTACCAGAACCGGCTGAAGTTGGGAGATCGCACCACCATCGAATTCTTCCCCGGCGGGCACCAGATCAACGCGAAGGGGACGTTCGACTTCTTGAAACAACACTTGAAGTGATCATCTGAGCGGCCGTGAATGCGCGACCGGGATAAACCCGGCCGCTCGCGTGATCATGATCACACTTCACAACTCCACCTGTGGCAGTGCATCGGATTGCGGAGCACTTGCGGCTTCGGCCACGGTTGCCGCCAGTGCGACGTAAGACTTCGCCACGCCGGAATCGGGGAACTTCCGCACGATCGGTTCGCCCTGATCGCCGCAGGCGGCCACGCGCGGATCGATGGGGAGTTCGCCCAGGAAAGGCACATTGCTTTCCAGTGCCAGCTTCATTCCGCCACCCACGCCGAAGATGGGCGTCTTCGTTCCGGTAGCGTCCTCGAAGTAGCTCATGTTCTCGACGATACCCAGAATGGGCACGCGCACTTCGCGGAACATTTTCACGCCTTTGCGGGCGTCGATGAGGCTCACTTCGCCGGGTGTGGTCACGATCACCGCGCCGGTTAGTGGCGCGCTTTGGCTGAGCGTGAGTTGCGCATCGCCGGTGCCGGGCGGCAGATCGATGATGAGGTAATCGAGTTCGCCCCAGTTAATTTGCCCGAGGAACGCCTGCACCGCCTGGGCCACTTTCGGCCCGCGCCAGATCACCGCCTGTTCCGGGCCAACCATGAACCCCATGCTCATGAGCTTGATGCCATACTTCTCCATTGGGAATGGCGTGGTTTGCGGGTTCACGGTGCCAAGGCCGAACATGATGGGCACGGATGGCCCGTAGATATCCGCGTCCATCAGCCCGACGGTTTTCCCGGTCATGTGCAGTGCCATCGCCAGGTTGGCCGCGACGGTCGATTTCCCGACTCCGCCCTTTCCGCTCGCCACCGCGATGACGTTCTTGATTCCGGGCAAAGACATTTTCTGCGGCATCTGCGGATTCATTGGTGTTCCTCGCCCAGTTGGCGTAAGCGTTCGATCGGGTAAATGCCCGTGTCGTGGCCATCGTTCCAGGTGATCTTGTAGGCGTAGTGACCGATAGGTTGCATCGCCACCGGAAGTGGCGCTCCGGCGGCGATTTCTTCCGGCGTGAGAATGCGAAAGGGATCGGGTGGCTTGCCGCGATCTTCCGTGCAGGCGGCACACGGGCAACTCGCCCGCAATTTCCGCCATGTTGCGAAGGTGCTTGCACCGTCGTTCCATTCGATCATTAGCCCGTCGCCCTCTTTTTTAAGGGAGACCGGGCGGAGTTCCGCGGCCATTGCGCACCTCGTGAATCGGTCGCGGGAATTATACGGGAAACGAAAAAACCCCACCCGCAGATCGGGTGGGGTTTTGTGTCGAACGGTCGCATTATCGGATGCCGTTGTCGTACCAGTGTCGCACGGTTACCGAGTCGCCTTCCAGTGTTGCGCTGTAGTTGATGCCGCTGTTGCTGTTCCCCCTGCGGTCGGCCCAGGGGAATTTCATTGATCCCTTTCCGTCGGCCGGTGTGCGGATTGCTGCCGTCGTCATCCCCTGGGCATTCGTGTATCGGATTTCGAGTTGGAATTCGCGAGTCAGTCCGGGAACCGCTGGTGGTAACGGCAGTTTCGCGAACGCCAGGGGACCAGAAAGGAACGAGGTGTTGACCGTCCCGGTTACCATCGTGACCGCGGGGTTCATCGTCGTCCGCTGTTCCTCGATCATCTTCAGCGGGATGATCGCGTCCGATCCGCCGGACGCTTTGGTCGCCGTCTTCTGATCGCCGGCCCACTCGCCCGAGATGGTCACGGACCGCTTATCCGCCGAAACCGCCACTTTGAGATTTTTCACCGCAGCTACTTCCGACTTCGCGAGTGTTGCCTCGGCGATGGTGAACCCAGCACGGGCGTGCACGACCTTGGCGAAGCCTTGCGGCGCATTCTTGCCCGTCGGCATGGCCACGGCCACCGACTCCGATCGCGGCACTCGGTTGACCTGGCTTCCGCTGTCCGTCACTTTCAGTATCGCCACGAAATCGTTGGGCAACGGCGTTTCCACCTTCACGGCGGCCGCCTGTTTCACTGCCTGCTTCTTGCTGTGGGCGAACAATTGCACCGGGAACCCACCGGGTTTGTCGAACGTCACGAGCCGGTCGATTTTCCCCGCTTCGCCCGCCTCTGTTCGACCGTCCCCGAAATCCCACACCACCGAGTCGGCGTTGATCACATCGGCCGTGACGCGGAAGGTGGCCGGAGCGGTCGCCCGCGAGTCGATGGGCGTGACCGCGAACCCCGCGATCAATGGGGCCGGCGATTCCTTCCCCGCGGCGGTGCCGCCCAATTCTACCGGCACGGACCGCTCGTTTTCGTCGCCAAAGTAGTTCCGCACCGTGAGCTTGACCGTGTAGTTGCCGGGTTTCGCGTAGGTGTGTGTGGCCGGTTGCTCCGCGGCGAACTCTTCGAGTGGGCTGCCATCGCCGAAGTCCCACCACCCCGATTCGCCCGTGGCGTGGTTCTGGCAAGTGACTGCAAGCCCGTCGGCCGACACGCTGAAGTTGGCGACCGGCTTGGCCGGCTTCGCAACGCGCTCGACAACGGCGGTCGCATACGTGCCTGCCGCTCCGCCGCCAAGCCCGAGCAAACCGACGAGCGTCGCCTTGAACCACGCACCTCGCTTTGCCTTCCCCGCTTCCGACATGGGCATGTCCTCCGTGACAGGAACCGACATGAGACGGTACCCGAAGTGCGGGCGACGTGGGAAGGCCAGCCGCCAAGTGCCCCCTTTGGATCTTGGCGAGCCGCGTCAGTCATGACGCGGGTGGTGTACGAAACCCGTGTGTTCACACACACGGCTCGCCAAGATGCTTCTTGACGAGTCGGTTAGCGGATGACCTTGCGGCTGAAAGCAACGATGAACAAGCCAAACAAGAGCGTGCCCAGAATGCTTTCGATCATGACGGGTATGTTCATCCAGCCCTTGGCGATCTCGCGAATGCCGCCCATGCCCGATGTGAACACCGACACACTCGTGATGAACCCAATCATCACGCGGTTGCTCATGTCAGTCAGTTCTGCGTCCGGGAACGGCTTCTTCTCCGCGTAGAACTGCTCGACGCCAGCCATGTATAGCAGCGCGAACCCGAGGATGATGACGATGGCCATTCGCACCGCGCGAATCGGGTTGGTGCCGTAGCCGCAGCCGAGATCGAGGAATAGCCAATCGCACAGCCGGCGGAGCTTGGTCCATGGGCGGCTCCACGTGGCGGGCGTGCTCAACCGCTGATTCACCTTGAAGCGGTAGAACGCCCAGTCTTCGTCGGTGAAGCGATGCTGGCTCTGATAGCACTTCTTCAGGAAGCCGTACTCTTGCATGGCGAGTTCGTGTTGGCCTGCCAGTTCGCTCGCCAGGCGGCCTTCCACCTGCTGCGGGCGAATCAGCAATCGCTCGCCCACCGCGTTCGCGCACGCCAATCGCGCGTCTGGCCCGAGTTCCATCTGTTCCATGTAGGCGTAGTCGTGGAACTTTGCCTTCGAGATATCCACGGCCTTCGCGAACTTCGATCCATCCGCCTGGAACTTCTTGCAGACTGTGGCCCCACGAAACAGGAAATCGCCCTGGAAATCGCACTTGGAGAGTACGAACCCCTGATCGGCGTGGAGCGATCGGAAATCGGCTTCGCCTGCGAACTCGCAGTTCTTGAAGTCGGTCCAGCATTCGAGCTGTGCTTCCCACAGGCTCACTTTGTCGCCGAACTTGCAATCGCTGAAGGTGAACTTCCCGCGATATACGGTGCCACCCAGGAACGATTTCCCTTTCACGGTCATGCGGTGAACGAGGGCCTTCACAACCGTGCAGTTGTTCAACGAGAAGTTCCCCTCGACAGTGACTGGCTTCGAGAAGATCGGGCGATCGATGTTGCAGTTCGCAAACGTGAGATCGCCGTTGAACTTGGTTCCGCCGAACTCGAGTTGCACGAGCGTGCAGTTGCGGAACAAGATTGGGCTGGCGAACTCGCCCCTGAGTTTGAGCCGGCGGATGCGCACGTTCTCGATCGGCTTGCCCGCGGCCAGGCGTTCGAGTGCCTCGGCGGGCGTGATTTCGGCGCGAGGATCGCCCAGCGCGCGGCCATCGGTTTCGGGTGCTGCGTCGTCTTGCAACTGCATGGGGTCGGACATGCTCGGCTCCAGATGTGTGGGCGGTATGTGTGGCGTTTACACTTCGGCCGTCACGCGGGGAAACACCGCGGCGGCCTCATCGATCACGTGTTGATACTTCCCGGCGTAGCGGGTGGCGAAGTGGATGAGCACCAGTTGTTCCACCTTCGCGGCCTTCGCCAACTCGCCCGCTTGCGGCGCGAGCATGTGCTTGTATTGCGCCGCGCGCTTGGCTTCGGCGCTGGCGTAAAAGCTATCGCAATAAAGCCGCCATGCGCCCTTGGCCAGCTTGATTAACTGAGGGCGAACCGCCTCGGACCAGAATGTATCGGTGACATACGCGACGCGTGCGCGCTGCGATTCCGTGAAGTAGTTCGTGGCGAGCGTTCCCAGGCTGAAGCTGCCGCCGTTGATTTCCAGGCGTGTGGCGGGGTCGGCACCCGCGCGAAGCAAGCCCAGCACTTCTTGCACCCAGCGACCGGGCTTGAGCAAGCCATTCGCGAGCTTCGCCGAATCTGGATGGAAGCCGCCCTTCTCCACGAGTGCGAACGCGAAACATGGCACCGTGTGATCGACCGGCACCGCCTCGATCTGCAACTCGGCGTTCTCGTAGCACACCGGGCCAACCCACTCGGTTTCGCTGATCTTCGGTTCCGGGAATTTCTTCGTGCATTCCAGAATGGCGGTACGCTTTTGGCCGGGAAGCAATTCGGTGACTTGCACCACGATCTTCTGGAACGGGAAGAACGGATATTCGTACGCCGTGATGCGATCGTAAACCTTGCGGATCGTGTTCACCGGCCCGAACAGATGGAGCATCTTGTCGCGATCCATGTTCGCGCGAATGATGCGATCCAGCCCAATGAAATGATCGACGTGGTGGTGCGTGATGAACACCGCTTCGAGATCGCCCAGTTGCGCCATCGTCAGGACGGCGTTCTCGCCGCCATCGAAGAGAATGGCGTTATCGCTTCCGGGATAATCCAGATACAGCACCGGGTCGCCGGTCGAGCCATTCACCAGTTGCACGGTCGAGAACGCCTGGGCGGCCATCGGCATCTCCTGCACGACAAGAATCGTTGAACAATCACTCGCGCGGTTCCACTTGACCAATACTACTGCTTCGGCTCTAGTCCCCGCCGATTTTACCGATGCTCGCGAGATTCCCCAATGATCCGTTTCCTTGCGTTTCTGGTCGCGCTGCAAATTGCCCCGTTCGCCACGGCTCAATCGGTCAATCTGGCGGAAAAGGTGGCAACCGGCGATGCGGCTCGTTGGGCCATTCAGTTAGACCTGAAGGGCGAGTTGATCTTCGATGTCGATGGCAAGAAGGAAACGACGCGCCTGGAAGCCAAGGCTCGCCATCTGTTCACGCATCGCGTGCTTTCGGTGAACGAGGGTATGGCTGGCTCCACCGCGAGACTTTATACGGAAGCGGTGGCCTCGGCGGTGATCGCCAGCGAACGCATGGATCGCACGCTTCCGGCCAATCGCACGTTGATCGTGGCGCAACGCAACCCGGATGGCTTGTTCTGCTTCGCCCCCGCCGGGCCACTCACACGCGATGAACTCGATCTGGTGACCGAGCACTTCAACCCGCAATGCCTCGCGGGGTTGTTGCCGAACAAAGCGGTGGAAGTCGGCGAGTCGTGGCTGCTGTCTTCTGCCGCGGTTCACACGGCGTGCCTGTTCGATGCGGTCATCAAGGCGGATGTTCGTGGCAAACTCACCGCAATAAAAGATGGCCTGGCGACGTTCACCATCGAAGGAACGGCCGAAGGTGTGGAGAATGGCGGGCGTGTCACGGTGGCGGTGACCGCCACGGGCACATTCGATGTGAACGCGGGGCGGGTCGTGGCACTGAACTGGAAGCAAACCGACGATCGCGAGCAAGGGCCGGTTAGCCCGGCGTCGCGCGTGGAGGCCACAATCGCGGTGCGGCGAGATAAAGCGACCGAGTTGCCCAACGAACTGGCCGATGCCGCCATCGCGAAGTTGCCGCAGGGCGACATTCCCGCCACGATGACCGACTTGCGATACACCGATCCGAAAGAACGCTACACGCTCACACACTCGCGCGATTGGCACCTCACGGGCCGCACCGATTCGCACCTGGTGCTTCGGCTGTTGGATGGTGGGCAGTTCGCGGCGCAGGCCACCGTGGGCGTGTGGAAGCCCGTGGAACCCGGCAAGCACAGCCCGCCCGATGAGTTCAAGAAAGCCGCTTCCGAAGCCCCGGGATGGGTGCCCACGAAGGTGCTGGCCGATGGCGAACTTTCCACGTCGCCCGGCCACTGGCTTTATTGCCTCGTGGTGGAAGGGAAGATGGACACCTTGCAAGTGGTGCAGAAGTTCTACCTGCTCGCTGGCCCGCAAGGGAAGCAAGTGGTGGTGACGGTGGCGATGAAGCCCGACTGGGTGAAGCCCGTGGGCGACCGCGATCTGGCACTGGTTAAAACAATCGACTTTGGCAAGAAGTAACGCGACTGATTGCAACGATGGCGAGTTTTGGGATAATTCCAGCACCTGCCCGCTGGCCCGGTGTTAAACCGGTAAACCTCCCACCGCCATCAGGACGTGATTCCATGCATCGACATTTCGCAGTAGCCGCACTCGCACTGGCGCTCGCACTCTCGGTTTCGCACGCGGCCGATTGGTCCCGCTTCCGAGGGCCGAATGGCTCCGGCGTGGCCGAAGGAACCATGCCGAAGATCGACCCGAAAGCCCCGCTCTGGAAGGTCGAGATTCCCGGCCAGGGGCGGAGTTCGCCCATCGTGGTGGGCGGGAAGATCTTCCTGCAAACCGCGGCCAAAGATGGCAGCACGCGGTCGCTGTTATGCCTGGATGCGGCCGATGGCAAAACGCTCTGGACTTCGAATGTGCCAGGCAAACCGAGCAAGACCCACGCCAAGAACTCGCTGGCTTCCAGCACACCCGCCAGCGATGGCGAATCGGTGTATTGTGCCTGGTGGGATGGCTCCGGCGTTTCCCTCCATTCCTACGACATGAAGGGCAAAGAGAAATGGTCCACCTCGTTGGGCGGCTATGAGAGCCAGCATGGCCCCGGCTTCTCGCCGGTGTTTCACGAAGGGCTGGTGTTCGTGAATGTGGACGACGATGAACGCGCGGAACTCGTTGCCATCGACGCCAAGACCGGCGAAAAGAAATGGATCGCCCCACGCAAGAAAGAGCGCGCCAGTTATTCCTCGCCATTCCTGATCAAACGTGGCGATAAGCCGGCCGAACTGATTATGGGAACGACCACGGCCATCACTTCATACGAACCCGCGACCGGCAAAGTGAACTGGAACCACGATGTGGTGTGGCCCACCAAGAAGATCTTGCGCGTGATCGCTCAACCGGTGTATGCCGGCGGGTTGATTGTCATGAGTAGCGGCGATGGCAGCGGTGCGCGATACATGCTCGCCGTGGACCCTGAAGCCAAGACGCCCACGAAGGTCTGGGATTCCAGCCGCGAAGGCCGCCCGTATGTGCCGTGCTTGCTCGTGAAAGATGATCTCATCTTCTGGATCGGCGATAAGTCGGGCGGGTTTGCCACCGCTGCGGAAGCCAAGACCGGGAACACCCTCTACAGCGAACGCGTGACGCCCAAGGAACCTTCGGCCTCGCCCGTCATGATTGGCGATCAAATCATGATGGTGGCCGAAGATGGCGAGATCGTCGTGTTCAAGGCGGCGAAGGAATACGATGAAGTCGCACGGACGAAGCTCGGTGAAGGCGTGTTCGCATCACCCGCCGTCGCGGATGGCAAGCTCTTCATTCGCGGTGTTAACCACCTGTATTGCTTTGGCCCGAAGTGAAGATTGCGAGAGTGTGATTGGCGGATGATGAGCTTGAGGCGTTGCAAGTGGCCAACGCCTTATGCTCATCGCTTATATGGAACTCAGCGCGGTGTATTGGTTCAGGAACGCTTTCGCGTCGCGTGCGGTGTTCACCGCATTGTAGCTATGGCGGCTCAACTCCACATACACGCCACCGGCATACTCCGCGGCCCGCAACCCCGCGAACACATCTGCGAAATCCACTTCGCCTTCGCCGAACATCAGGTGATCGTGAACCCCCTGCTGCATGTCTTCGATATGCACATTCCAGAGCACATCTTTCCATTGCGTCAGGTAATGGCTCACTGGTAGTTCGCCATTGCAGATGAGATGCCCGACATCCATCGTAAGCCCGAACGCAGGGTGATTCACCTTGGTGTGAAGCTCGGCGTACAGCTCCATGGTATCGATGAACATGCCGGGTTCCGGCTCGAATGCGAGCCGCACGTTACGCTCGACCGCGAACTCGGCGAGGCGTTCGATGCGATCGACGAGGCGAACCATTTGCACGCCGCCCGGTGTGCTATCGCTGGCGGTGCCCGACCAGAAGCTGACGCTATCGGCCCCAAGATCGGCGGCAATATCCACGCACCGCTTCAAGAAATCGAGCCGGGCGGCGCGTTCTTCGGGTGTTGCGCTCACCAGGGTGGGTTGGTGTTTGCGGCGGGCATCGAGCAGGAACCGCGCGCCGGTTTCGATCACGCAACGCATGCGATGCCGCGCGAGCAATCGCGCGATTGCGGCCACACGCACCGATTGATCCGCTGCGAATGGATCGAGATGGTGAACGTCGAGTGTCAGTGCGATGCCGCCGTAGCCGAGTTCGGCGAGAATCTCGATGGCGTCTTCCAACCGATGATGAGCGAACCCGTTTGTGTTGTATCCGAGGAACATGCGAGCCTCCCCAACGAGTCGCCAACGATCTGATACCAGTTTCGGTTAAAGCACGGCCTCCAGGATTTCCACCTCGGGCACCTTCTTCTTAAGCTCATCTTCTAAAGACATGATAACCGTCATGATCGTTGCAGGGCATCCGGCGCACACGCCGGTGAGCCGCACCGATGCGATTCCATTAACCACTTCCAGCACTTCAATCCCGTTGCCATCGAGTAACAGCGCCGGGGCGATTTCGTGCTTGAGTGCGTGCTCGACGCGGGTACGTAGATCGTTCATGTTTCACCCAGAACGCGCGATGCGTGTTCGATATCGCGCTGTAATTGTTCGATCAATTCCGCCACGCCGCTAAAGGGGCGGGTGTCGCGCAATCGGGCGACGAATTCCACGCTCATGGCCATGCCATACACATCGCCGGCGAAGCCCATGAGGTGAACTTCCACCTTGCGGGCGTCCTCGCCGAACGTCGGGTTCGGGCCAACATTCGCGGCCGCTGGCCACATTTTCCCCTCGACCATGGCCCGCACCGCATACACCCCGTTCCCGGGCAATACCGTGGGCACATCGCCGAGATTGGCGGTTGGGAAGCCGATGGTGCGGCCGCGCTTGGCACCCGTGACCACTGTGCCCGCGATGCGATACCGGCGGGCGAGCAGTTCCGCGGCGTGGGCCACATTGCCGTTCACGATGGCCGTGCGCACGCGGCTACTCGATACCGCTTCGCCCGCATCCGTAACCGGTGCCACTTCTTCGAACAGCAACCCGCTTGCGGCGCAGAGCGTGCGAAGTGTTTCGTTGGTTCCGGCGCGACCGCGACCGAAGCGGAAGTCGTACCCTTCCACCACCGCCTTCGCGCCGAGTTGGCGGCACAGGATATCTTCGAAGAATGCTTCCGGGCTCAGTGCCAGCAACGCGGGGCTGGTTTGCAAGACCACGACGTGATCGATCCCGCACGTCTGGAGTAATGCGGCGCGATCGCTCAGTGTGGTGAGCGGGGGGCGCGGCGGGCCAGAATCGGGGTGCAGCACGCGGTGCGGCGGGGGATCGAACGTGACGACAACCGCAGGGCCACGCACTTGCCGCGCGAGTTGCCGCGTGGCAGCGGCCAACGCCTGATGCCCCAGGTGGACGCCATCGAAGTTGCCAATGGTGACGGCTCCGCCCGTGAACTCCATGGGGGGATGCGCGAACCATTCGAGCGAAACCATAGCCATGCCGATATCTTGTGAACGCGGTGTGAACCCGAACAGCCTCTGCGGCTCTCTATACTCGGTATCGTGTCGTTACGATACGATGATGGTTCGGTTTCGTCGGTCGGCCGGGCGATCGCCGCCGCTTTGCGGGGGAGGAAAGTCCGGGCTTCACAGGGCGCGGTGGTGGGTAACGCCCACCCCCGGTAACGGTTTCGTGCTCCCCGGCGCGGGCCGCCAACGGGCGGGAAAGTGCAACAGAAAGTAAACCGCCTGGAGCGCCGTTAGTTGTTCGTTGCTGGCTTGGTGTTGGGTGAGCAATCGCCATTACACCGCAAGCCAATCGCCAACAGCTAGCGGTTCTCTCGGTAAGGGTGAAACGGTGCGGGGCGAAAGCCCTTAAAGTAAGAGCGCACCAGCAGCCGGGCGACCGGCTGGCTCGGCAAACCCCACCGGAAGCAAGGTCAAGCAGGGGACAGGTTCGGCCCGAACCGTTACGATCCCCGGGTAGACCGCTGGACCCCGTCGGCGACGGCGGGGCTAGATAAATGATCGTCGCTCGCCCGCAAGGGTGAGGACAAAACCCGGCTTACAGGCCGGCCGACGAAACCGTCCGGGTTTGTTCTTGCGTGTTCGCAAGTTCGTACTCGTTCATCAATCGTAGCCGCCGCCACTCTCGGAATACAAATCGCCGAGTGGGCCGCCCTTGTAGATGCGCCGCCCCAGGTTCGCGTTGTAGGGCGTCCACGCACTGGGGTTGTTCCGGTCTTCTTTCAACTCGCGCAACACCATGTGCATGCGGGTATCCATCAAGTCGATCAGGTGCAGCATGGTCGCTTCCGCGGTCATGGGCACCTTCGGGCTGCCGTAGTTCAGTTCGCCGTGATGGCTCAAGATCATGTGTCGCAAGCGCAGCATCAGTTCGCGCGGCAATGGCTCGCCGATCAAGTCCGGCACCTTTGTCGCGGCCTCGCTGAGCATCTCCACTGCGATGGGAATGTGGCCGATGAGTTGTCCTTCATCGGAATAGCCGAACGCCCGCGAATATGTGAGTTCGCGCGTCTTCCCCGCGTCGTGCAAGAAGATGCCCATGAGCACCAGATCGCGGTCCACGCCAGGGTAAAGCGGGAGCAACTTATCGGCCGCGTCCATCATCGAAACAACGTGTTCGAGCAATCCGCCAACATACGCATGGTGCAGTTTCACACCGGCGGGGCACGTGGCGAAGTTGCCGATGAAGGTTTCGTCCATCAGGAAGCATTCGGCCAGCGCACGCAAGTGCGGGTTGCCCAACCGGAGCAGATAACCACGCAGCCGTTCCATCAGCTTCGGAACGCTCTGCTCGGTGTGCGGCAGGAAGTCGGTAAGCTCGACTTTCTGCGGCTCTTCGCGCTCGATGGTGTTCAGGATGATCTGAAGCGAACCCTGGAACAGTTGCACCTTGCCGGTAACCAGCAGAAAATCGCCGGGGTCGAACTCTCTTGCCACATGGTCGCCGGTGTTCCACAACCGGGCAGACATGCCGCCGGTGCGGTCGCGAAGTTCAAGCAACAAGTACGGGTTGCCGTTGCGGTTGGCGCGGAGTTGCTTGTCGGTGACGAGGTAAACACCGTCGAGGTTATCTCCATCACGAAGTTGATCGATGTAGCGGCGGCTCATGCGGTGTCCTTGCCAGAAATAAAGATCCCGGCGTGAACGCCGGGTTGTGTCGCTTCCGAATTCGTGGAAGCCAGTAAGGCGATTACTTTCGTCGCGGTAATTCACAAACGCCATCTTTGCACGGAACAAGATCGTACCGGCTTTTGGCGATCCACAGATAGACCTTGTTACCAATCCATGGCACGCCGGGAAGATACATGGCCCAGGCGAACGGGGCGAGCACCGGTAATCGCCACGCCATCCAGCGGAACGCGGAGAAGCCCGCATACACCCGCTTGCGATCCGGCGTAACCAAATGCATTTCTTCGAGCATGCGTTTGGAATCCAGCGGGATTTCCGATGGCGGCAGGTTGGCGGTATCGCGGCAATCCTGAAAATGGAGCCGGTTAAGCCAATCTAACCGTTTTAGTACCCGCACCGAGCGCTGGCACAGCGGGCACATGCCATCGAATAGCACGATCCCCTTGCCCTCGGCGGGGTTGGCCTTCATTGTAACGGCTTCGGTTGTGGCCATTATGGGAACTCCCTGCGGGCATTCCATTGTATCTACATGGGATACCGTTAATGCGGGCGAAATCCAACAGCGTAGAATGATCACGACCAAGTTACGGCCTTCTCCTTCGCACGGAGAACGCAAGAAGCTGTCTTCGCTCCCGAGGCGTTTCGCATGAGTTCCGCACCCGCACCCCGCCCGATGACCGTGCCCACATTCCGCGCTGCCAAGGGTGAGGCGAAGCTCGCCGTGGTTACCGCGTACGACTATACCTCGGCCCGCTTATCCGACGAAGCCGGCATTGATGCCATTCTGGTGGGCGATTCGCTTGGCATGGTTGTGCAGGGGCAAGCCACCTCGTTGCCCGTTACGCTCGACGAAATGATTTACCACACACGCTGTGTGGTGCGGGGCACGCGGCGGGCGTTGGTTGTCGCGGATTTGCCATTCCTGACCTATCAAGTTAGCCCGCGGCAAGCGGTGCGTAACGCCGGGCGATTGCTCAAAGAAGCCGGCGCGCACGCCGTGAAGCTGGAAGGTGGCGTACGCATGCAAGCCGCCGTGAAAGCCTGTGTCGCAGCGGGCATTCCCGTGATGGCGCACATCGGCCTTACGCCGCAAGCCGTTCACCAACTCGGCGGCTTCAAGGTACAACGCGATTTCGATGCCTTGCTCGCCGATGCCGCGGCGGTCGAACAAGCGGGGGCGTTTGCTGTTGTGGTGGAGAGCGTGCCCGCCGATCAAGGCGCGAAGGTGACCGCCGCACTTTCGATACCCACGATTGGCATTGGAGCCGGGCCGAATTGCGATGGGCAAGTGCTCGTCTTCCACGACATGATGGGCCTGTTCCCCGATTTCAAACCGAAGTTCGCCAAGCGTTATGTGGATCTGGGCACCGCAGTGCGTGACGCGGTGCAATCGTATTGCCAGGAAGTGCGCGATGGCCGCTTCCCCGCTACCGAACACACGTTTCGCTGAATCACTCCGTTCACCGACCAGCCGGCTTGCGAAGCGGCGGTTCCGATGTCGATTGCGGTAACGGAGAGGTGCCAGGAATGACGCCCGGATGCGGCACAATGGGCGGAAGTTCCATGATGAGTGTTGGCCGCTTGCCATAGATCACCATATCCGCATGCCGCACTGGCATGGGCGGTTCTTGCCGCGTAATCGCGGGCGGAACATAAGTGTTATCGCGTGCGGCGATCGGAGGCTCGCCCGTTGTGGTGGCTGGCTTCTTCGCTAGGCTGGGCAACAGCGATGCGGGCAGAAGTGCGCGAATTCCTTTCCATTTGGGGAACAATCCCTGTCGCGGCCCCGGTGGCACAATACCTGGCAATTCCGCAATGGGCCTCGCAACGGTTCCGATCGTTTCAGTTGGCGGGCGTAGCACAACTGTCTCTGCGGAAGACGGCACGATGATGGGCATGGCAGGAAGTGCCAGCGGTGGTTCATCGGTTTGCGCGGTGAACTTTTCAGCGGCGGTGGCACTGCGATAGCCGTTGAGATGATACGCCCACAACGCTTGCTTGGCGGCATTGCGCACCAAGGGCGAACGATCAGTTGCGGCCGATTCCAACGCCGCGCCCGCAACGGGGAACACTGTCTTGTGTTGAGCGATCACTTCGGCCGCAGTCACACGCACAGATTCGGCCTCGTCGCGTTTTAACGCACCTATCAAAGCGGGCATCACATCGGCGTTCACTCGCGGATCGATCGCCCCGAGTTCCACCACGGCTTCCCGGCGTTTCTTGGCATCGGTATCCACGCGAATCACTTCTGCGAGTGTTCGCACTCGCGCCGGATCGGGGCGGCTCTTGCGGTTGAATAGCCCGTTGGAGTCCCAGCCTGCGAATGCGGCCGTGAAGGGTGCGAAGGTGAACAGTGCGACGAGAACAATGCGAGTGTCAATCACGAACACGCCCCCAGAGTCGCCGGAATCGCACGGATTCTGGCCCAACTTCTGGCATCGGCTAACCGCTTGATCTTTTATTGCGCGAAATCAGAGATAGCGAATGGCGATGAGACAATGCGTTCGCGCGATCCGCATGATTGCGTGAATCGCGCGATTCGCTACGCCGGATCAGATCCGCAGAATCGGCATAACGGTGCGGATCGGATCAGGTCAGGTTTTACAGGCCGCCCACGCCGTTGGTGCCAAAGCCACCGGGTCGCCCCATCATCGCTTTGTCTTCCTTCGCCGGCGCGGGCTTCTTGTAATCTGCGGTATCGGGAAGTGTGTAGCGGGGTTGGTTCGGTGGATCGATGTAATCTTCCACAACGGGCGGCTTAAGCCCGTAGCGATCTTTGGCACACCCGATCACCAGTGTAATCGCCGCCAACAGGCCGATAGCCCGCAGTTTGCCCCGCATAACAGAACCCCGCCCCATGGTGGATAGGTTGCTGCGGGCATATAGCCGATGCGCGTGCAAGTTCAAGCCGAACCGCCAGCGAGCCAGGGCCGTTCCTTTATTCACAATGCGTCGATCGCGACATTTACCAGCAACGATTTAGGGCGATTTATGCCGACACAGGCTCCCACAGAACGGCCTTGTAGCCCAGGCCGTTGGCCTGGGCTAAGGAAGGTCGGTCCTTCGGACCTTCACTGGTGATTACGCGGGCTGAAGGCCCGCGGTACATCAGCCCAGGCCAGCGGCCTGGGTTCTCTTGGCCGGCGAGCAATCAGGGCGAAAGTTGCCCAGGTTATCGTTGTTCAGGTGCAATATGATGAAGATATGACTTCAAGCACCACGCCCAACGCGGAAACGCCGGCCAGCACATCCCGCGTGCATCAGCGATTCATTCGCTTTGCGCTGCTCGTGGGAATGCTGGTGGCTGGAGCAATCTCGGTTTGGTGGGCCGTTGAAACGCGCCGCGATTTCGAACGCCTCAATGCCGAGGCGCTCACGGCGGCGCGCGATCAGGCGGCTGAAGCGGCCAAGGAGATTGACCGCGTGTTCCGCGACGCCCAGAAGTCCGCGGATGTGGTTGTTGGCGATCTATCCGATGGCAAACTCGTCTTCACCGATATCGAAGCGCGAATGCGGGCCGAATTCGCCGCGCATCCCACACTCGATGGCTTCGCGATCGCATTTGAACCGTTCGTGTACGATGCCAAGGAACGGCTTTACCAGGAGTATGTGAGCCGAAAAGCGGATGGCACGTTGCCCATCTTGAAGGGCGCGACCTACGACTACACCGCAACACCTGGCACCGGCCCCGATGGCCTCAAGACCGCGTGGTATTACGGCCCGAAGAACTCCGGCCCAATGTGGAATGAGCCGTTTCTGGCAACCGGCGCTGGCAAGGTGTTGATCGAGTATGGCGCGCCGTTCTTCCGGCGTGACGATGCTGCCCGCGTGGCCGGAGTGGTGACAGTTGATTATTCTCTGCACGATCTGCGCCAGTTAATCGGTGGCCTGGAACTCGGCACCACAGGCTACGGCGTTGTGTTCACCAATCGCGGCACCTTCCTGGCGCACCCCGATTCGAGCCGCGTGGTTGCAGGTTCCATCTTCGATAACTCTCCTGGAACAGATAACGCCGAACTTCACGCGGCCGCACGCAAGGCCATCGCGGGCGAATCGATCGATCTCGATTTCCGCGACCCCGTGAGTGGGCAAGAAGCATGGGTGTTGCTTCGCCCGATTCCTTCGACCGGCTGGGTAATGGGGGTGGTGCGCTGGAAGGCAGAATCGGGCCGCGCACCGGAACAGTTGCTGCGCTGGCGAGTCTCCACTGCGCTGGCCGCGGCGATTGCGTTTGTGCTGTTCGTGGCCTTCCTTGTGCGGGCCGAGCACGCCGATCCGCATCGCCTCTGGATCGTCGCCATGGTGTTCAGCTTCTGCTGCACCGCGCTCGTGGTGTTAACGTGGTGGCTCGCCTGGGGTGTGCGCCCGCTGGATGGCGTGCCGCTCACGAGTTCCTCGGTGGCGAACCGGCAACTTGAGGTGTATCGCAACACGCTGCGCAAAGCCGAACCGGTGTATGCCATTCCCACTGGCATTCAGATCTCCGCGTTGCAGTTTCCCGATCCGCACTCCATTGCCATTTCCGGGCTGGTTTGGCAGCGATATTCGGAATCGATTCCGGAAGAAGTGAATCGCGGTTTCACATTCCCGCAAAAGATAATTGAGCCGCCCGTTATTGAAGAGGTGCAGCGCACTCGCGATGGTACAGATGAAGTGATCATCTCGTCTTTCATCGTGGTACTGCAACAGTCCTTCGACCCGGCACTGTTCCCGTTCGATCATCGCGCGGTCACCATTAACCTGACGCCCGTCGAGTTGCGGGCGAATGTGGTGTTCGTGCCAGACTTCGGCTCGTATCCGCTGATTGCGCCGTCGTCGCTGCCCGGCATGAACCCGAACATTCGCGTGAATAACTGGCATTTCCGCGGCAGCTACTTTAGCTATCGGCCGGAACCGCCTGGCCCCACGCTCGGGTTGGCCGCACGAGCCGAACGCGATCCGGCTCCCGTGTTGCACATGGTGGTGGATGCTCAGCGGAACTTTATCGGGCCGTTCATCGCGTATCTCACACCCGCAGTGGTTGCCGCCGGGCTAACCTTCGCATTGCTCATTAGCGGGCGGCAAGTGTCGGGCTGGCAAGATCTGGTGAGCGGGTTGAGCTATATCGCGGCGTTGTTCTTTGTCATCGTCGTGGCGCATTCTTCACTGCGAGATATGGTGGGCGCTGTTGGGATAACGTATCTCGAATACCTGTACATCGTGCTGTATTGCACCATCGCATTGGTGGTAGCAAACCTGTTCGTGTTGGCTCACCGGCCCGATGCTTGGCTTGTGCAATACGAGGGGAATTTGCTGCCCAAGCTCCTGTACTGGCCGGCGTACACACTGGTGATTTTGGTGTCCACGCTTCTGGCGTTCGTCTACGGCTAGTGGCCGTAAGACCGATAGTTGCGCACGCCCTTGCGAGGCTCGTCACTTAGGTGCCGGATCGCAGCCCGCGACGGGAATCTCCAGGCGACAGCAGCCGAGGTTCAATGCTTCCTTGGGCACGCCGGCTTCGAGCGCATCTTCCAGCACGCCCGGGCTAAGCGAATACAGCACGAAACGCCCTTGCTTCTTTCCGCGAATGAGGGCGGCGTGCTTGAGCACCGTGAGATGGTGCGACAGGTTCAACGGCGTGATGCCTACGGCGTCTGCGATCTCGGTGACATTGTGCGGGCCATCGGCCAGGAATCGAATCACGTTGAGCCGTTCCGGTGCCGCGAGCGCTGCGAGAAGCTTGGCACATTTTTGCGGCTGAAGCGGGTCACGCGGCATAGTCGCACTCGGATCGGATCACTTAAGAGTTACCCTGGCAGTTGCGGGAACGAGCCAGTTAACTAACTGATTATATCATGTCTCGATGCCACCAACCGACTGGACTCTCTTTGCCCTTTGCGTCTCCGCGTTCTTCGCCGGTGTGATGAACTCCGTCGCAGGTGGCGGCACTCTACTAACGTTCCCGGCGCTCACCAGTGTGGTATCTCCGGCGCTGGCGAATGCCACGAGCACCGTGGCACTCATGCCGGGTTCGCTCGCCGGTGCGCTGGGCTACCGCAAAGAACTCTGGGCCTCGCGCCGCTTCGTGGCTCGCATGATTGTGCCAAGCATTGCGGGCGGCTTTCTGGGTGCGTGGCTCGTGGGCCAGAACCAGAAAGTCTTTGCCCAGTTGGTGCCCTGGCTCATTCTCACTTCCGCAGTGCTGTTTGTGCTGCAAGCGCCGGTTTCGCGCTGGGTGAAGCGGCGAGCGGTCACCGCCATTACGGCGGGCGAATTGCCCCAGACTCCGGAACCCGGCTGGCGCACGCAAACGCTCGTGATCGCCTTCCAGTTCCTGGTCGCCGTGTATGGCGGGTATTTCGGTGCGGGGATTGGCATTCTCATGCTTAGCGCGCTGGGCTTCATGGGCGTGGGCGACATTCACCGAATGAACGCAGTGAAGACGTTTCTCGCAGCGGGCATCAACGGTGCGTCGGTGATCGTCTTCGTTCACGATGGGCTAGTGCGTTGGGATCTGGCCTGGCCCATGGCCTTGGCCGCGATCGCCGGCGGTTACGCTGGAGCACGCATCGCCCTGCGATTACCTGCGAAGTATGTGCGCTACGCGGTGATCGTGATCGCGTTTAGCCTCTCGGCATATTACTTCATCCGGTAGTGCGAACGCGGCCAGCGCGGAACCAGCGTGGTAGCGTTCGCAGTGCTCGCATGGCAGCGATGGCCCATTCAGTTATCGCCGTGCCCACCAGCATGCCGCCGAGCATGCCCGCCGTCATCCCCGCGAAGCCCCACATCACCGCGGTTGCGACGGAATCGGTTTGCACATGCGAAGCGAGCCATCCGCCCACAACCATGCCCACAACCATGCCCACGTTCCCGCCGGAATACATGGCAATCGCGTGATCGCGCGCGTGTGCCGGCTTGCGGCGTGGCAACCAACGCATGGCGATGTTCGCGCAAACCAGCATGCCAACCCACATCCAAGGCGAACCCATCATTCCATTTCGCATCGCATCCACACAGTGGCAACAGCCGTGATCTTGCAAGGGCACGCAGCCGTTATCGATCCACCACCCGAAGAGCATCCCCATGTTCCCGAGCGTGAGCATGCCGAAACACATATCGAGCGAGTGCGGAATCGTTGGCCACTGCTGCCAGACGCGCGCCAACAGAACGCCCGCGCCCGCGAACCCGATGACGACGCTTGCCGCAACGGGAAGCGTGCGAGCCGAAGCGAGCAACAGCACGAACGCGACACCTTGCAGAGCGAACGCCGCAGCGTGAAACATCGCCGAGCACGCGACTGCTCCGCCGGGCGCTCTTGCGGGTTCCGATGGCTGTTCGGCTTCACTCATCGGAGTGACTGGTTCGTCGCAATGATCGGGGATCACACCAATTCGCGTTGCGGAAAAGATGAGTGAAAGGCTCGAAAGTGTCATCAATATCGCCGCGACAACCGGATGAAGAAAGCCGCTCGCGGCCAGTGCCATGCCAATGAGGTTATAGCTCAGCGCGCGATACAGATTCCGCCGCACACTGCGCACCGCCTCGCGGCTGAGTTCCACCGCCCACGGCAGCACGCGAAGATCGCCGTGATACAGCGTGATGTCGGCGGCACCCACGGCGAGATCGGTTCCGCTCGCCAGGGCGACGCCCGCGTGCGCACTCGCCAGCGCCGCAGCATCGTTAATTCCATCGCCCACGAACAGCGGTTTCTGCCCCGCCGCGATGGCCGTGCGCACGGCCGCTTGCTTGGCAACGGGCAGCAATTCGGCTTGAATTGCAGGGAGATGCAGAGCCATCGCGCGTTCGAGAGTGTCGCCGGTTAACACTTCCACCGGCATGCCCAGGCGACGAAACGCGGCGAGTGTTTGCGGGGCGGAATCGCGCAATCGCTCGGCCAACACCGCAACCGCGACCTGTTCGCCATCGCGTGCCACATCGATGCGATGCCCAGTGGCGCGAAGTTGCGCCGCCAGATTCGGGGCCGCGCGCGTGCCGATGCTTGCGATCCATTCCGGGCGGCCAACATGCAGAAGGGTTTGTTGGCCACCCACTGCGATAACCGCTTCGACCCCGCAGCCCGGCACGTTTCGCAACGATCGCACTTGCGGCTCTTCTTGCGGGAAGGCATGCTGCAACTGTGCGAAGGCCCGCGCGACTGGGTGCCGGCTGTGCGACTGCACGAGTGCGAGCAACGCCAGCAATTGAGCGCGTTCCGCGCCTTCAACTGTGGTAACTAGATCGAGCAGTGCGAAGGTTTCGTCGGTGAGTGTGCCGGTTTTATCGAACATGACGCGATCGGTTTCGGCCAGCCGTTCGATGGCGTCGCCCGCTCGCACAATCAGGCCGCGTTCCGCCAATCGCCCCACGGCGGACCAGATCACGATGGGCGTCGCAAGCCCGATCACGCACGGGCACGCCACCAGCAACACCGCCATGGCGTTGAACAGTGCGGCTTCCCAACCTGCGGTTGTGTAGAGCGACCAGTACGCGAATGTGCCCAGCGCGGTGACGACGACGAGCGGAAAGAACCAGCGGCCCACGCGATTGGCCTGCGCCTGGAGTGACACCGGCCTGTCACGCGATTCTTCGATGGCCGCAAGCAAGCGATCGATCTGTCGATCGGTTCCCGCAACAGTGGCTTCGAGGCGAAATGTGGCATCGTGGCTGGCCGCACCCGCCAAGATGCGATCGCCCGGCCGGCGCACCACCGCGAACGGTTCCCCGCTTACTGCCGCTTCGGAAACGAACCCGACGCCGTCACGAATCACGCCATCGATTGCGAATGTTTCGCCGGGGTGAATCTCGATCACATCGCCGGGCAAGATTTCCGCAACGGGCACCACGCGCATTCGCCCGCGTGTGTCGATCACTCGGCAAGTGGCGAGTTGCCCGGCCCACGCACGCGCTCCATCAATCGCCGCGGCGCGACTGCGCGAACCGATGATCTTTCCCAGGGTGTAAACCACGAGCAAGATGGAGACGACTTCGAAGTAGATCGACCCGCGACCAGTGGCGAATGCTTGAATCGATGCGGCCATTGCTCCGGTCATGGTGAGAAGGAAGAGCGCTTCGATGGTGAGGCGGCCGTGGCGAAGTTCGTGCCATGCGGCGCGAAACAGCGGCAATCCGAGTAGCGCAATCACCACCAGTGTGCCGGCCAGAATCAGCGATTGCGCCACCAGGCGTGCGGGTGCGGGAACATCGTCGTGCAAGTTCAGTGCAAGCCCGAAGATCATGGACTGCGCGACGATAATGAGCGAAACGCCCAGGCGAATGCCAAGGCCATCGAGCTTCCACGAAGTGGCGGGAAGTGCGGGCGATGCGGCTTCTTGTTGTTGCTGTTCACCGAGGCTCAGGCAACCGAAGCAACAGTACACCGCGGCGGCGCGGCCGGGCCACGGTCTTCCCGCGTGCCCGCTACCGGTGATTGGCCCGCCGCAATAGCTGCAGTTTGGCATGGAGTGGGTTCGCCGATGCTACTTCTTCTCTTCCTTCTTCTCTTTTTGCTTGTCATCTTTCTACGGATCGGCGGTGGCGGTGGGAAGATCGGAATGATCGATTGCGAGTTTCAGCAACTCTTCGGCCTTCATGGGCTGCGTGCCGTTCGCTTTGCGGGTGCCTTCTGCCGCGCGTGCCGCTCGCACGGTGGCCGCGGTGATCGATGGCGGCTTCCCTTTATCGGCGGCATTGCTCCAACTGTTGCGGATATACGTTAGCACGCTGGCAATCTCGTAATCCTTCATGACGTTCCCCTGGTTGGGCATCACGGCGTTGTATGTTCGCCCCTTCACGGCGATTGGCCCCGATAGGCCATACAGCACAATACGCGAGAGCCGTGCGGGCGAAGCGTGTTCACCCACAACCCACTCGGAGCCATCGAGCGGCGGAATATTCTGGGCTGGGTTCCCTTGCCCGCTTGGTTGATGGCACGAAGCGCACACCGCCTGGAACTTCTGCGCGCCGATCTTCATGAGTTCTTCGACCGTTTGCGGATCGGGGTCGGGCGCTGCCGGGCCGGTAACGGTGTTGGTGGCCATGGCGAGATCGCTGCGATCGAACACATCGCGGCGAAAGTCTGCGGAGTTGGTGCCGATGTAGAAGCCGCCCCACGCCAGAAGCGCACCGAAGACGCACGCCACCCAGAATGGCACCGGCTCGAAGCCGTCGCGCGGTTCGGCCTGTTCGCGAGCGAGCATGTCGAGCTGCGATTGAACGCTGTCGCGTGCTTCATCATCCGGCGGCGTGCCATCGAGCGACATCGCCGCTTCGTTCAACTCCGCCATGTGCGGGCGGTGCAAGTCTTGAACGGAAGTCTCTTCGGGTAATTTGCCGGGATTGGCGGTGCTCATTCCTTGGCCTCCGGAAGCGGAACTTCGGCCTTGCGTAGTGCGAGCAAATACGCGTTCAGCGCGTTCGCTTCGTCGGTGGGCACGATCTGGAAGCCTTCTTCTTCAGTGGTGAGCCAGAACTCCATCAAGCGTTTCTTTCCTTCAGGCGTTGTGACATCGATATCGCTGGCCGCTCCGGCCAAGAACTGCGACATAATCGCCGCACCCTGATTCGCCAGAATCGCATCCCATTCCGAGGCGGACGGCCGCCAACGATAACCGGGATCGATGGTCCATTCGCGGCCCAATTTCAGCGCGTTATCGGATCGCTCGCCCACAATCTTTTCCTTGCGATACAGATACGCGAACGATGGCATCACGCTCCAATCGTTGAAGGCACGCGGGTTGAATGTGTGAACGTGCTGCCACGATTCGGAGTAGCGGCTTCCCACGTTGGCGAGATCTGGCCCGGTGCGCATGGTGCCGAGCATGGTAGGGCGATCGTAAATGTAATCGCGCGACACCGTGCGCCGCAGCCCCCACCCGCGCTTGATATCGGCACCCGTTCGTTCGTTGCCGTTCTCGTCCCACCAGTTGCCGAACGTCTCGCTGCGAACCTGCTGGCTATGGCAATACAGGCAGCCCTCACGCTGATAGATCTTCTTTCCTTCAAGGGCTTTCCCCTGCAACGGCCGTGGGTACGGATCGTCGGCCGGGTCGGCTTGATACGGCTGCTCGCCCTGGAGTTGCCAGAACGGAAATAGCACCAATCCGAGCCAACTCGACGCGAACGTGAGCAGCGACCCGAGAAAGATCACCATGCCGCGATCCATGTTCGATCCTCACCAATGAGATCAGTTTTTCGCGTTGGGGCTGTTCGTGGTCTTCAGCGGTTCCACGAAGTATGTTGGCCCACCAACGCGTTTCTTGCCCCACCCGGCCAGATTCATGATGAACAGCGTGGCGAACGCCAGGTGGCCCGTCGTCATCAGAATGCCGGCGATGGTGCGTGTCAGGAAGTAGGGCTTCAGGTAAGTGATGATGTTGCCAAACGGCACATTCGGGTCGTTGAGCATACGCCCCTGCCACCACCCACCAATCGATAAGCCGACGAAGTAAATGGTGATGCCCACGGCGGCCGTCCAGAAGTGGACGCGAATGAGCGAAGCGCTGGCCCACTCTCGGCCCGTGAGCCGCGGAATCATGTAGTAGAACAGCCCGAAGAAGATCATGGCTACGAAGCCGTATGCGCCAAGGTGAGCGTGGGCGACGGTGTAATGCGTGAAGTGGGCCACCTCGCTGAAACTCTTGAGTGATTCAATCGCTCCTTGAAAGCTCACCCAGGTGTAGGTGATCGCGCCAAAGACCGTGAATCGCAGTGCCGGGCTATACTTCGCACGGTGGAAGTGGCCGAGCATGGTCATGTGGTGGTTAATCGCCACCGCGATAACCGGGATGAACATCATCATGCTTCCCACCACGCTGGCCGTAACGAGCCACGCCGGAACTGGCCCGCCGATCAAGTGGTGCATGCCCGCCCAGGAATAGAACAGCGCCAGCGCCCAGAAGCCGGTGATGCTGAGGTAATACGAGTGAATGGGGCGGCCAATCACTTTCGGAATGATGTAGTACGCGGTGCCCACGGCCACGGGCGTGAGCCACAAACCCAGGAAGTTGTGGTTGAACCACCAGTTCACAATTGGCTGCACCACGCCCGTTGCCGGACTCCAGAAGATCATCATCACGGCCACGGTATAGAGCCACGGGAACCAGAACACCGCGGCGAGAATGTACCACTGCGTGACATACACATGCGGCTCGCGGCGACGGCGGAACACCGCGGCCACCCACGCCGACACAATGCCCAACCCCGCGATGAAGAACGGCGGTGCGTATTGCGGGGCATCGAGCCATTCCACCGATTGCCCACCGCCGAAGATAATGCCGAACACCGCCAGGAATGTGCCCACGTTCCAGAGCGTGGCGGAGGCGAGCAGAATCTTCGGATAGATCAACTCGGCCCGCGCCAATCGGCACATCATCCACAAGCTGGCGGCCATTGTGGCCATTGACGACCAACCCAGGGCCACCGCTTGCAAGTGCGCCATACGCATGCGGCCAAACGTGAGTTCCGGCGTGCCGGTGAGAAAGTACGGGCTGTGCATCTTCGTGGAAGCAATGATCGCCAGCACCGAGCCGATAAGCAGCCAGAAGACCGCACTGGCGGAGAAATAGAGAACCGGCCCGCGGCACGACGCATCGATAGCGGCTCGCTCCGCGGCGGCCCGCTGGCGGTCGTAGTCGGGCGTCTGAGTTGCAGCGGCCATTGCGGGGAATCTCCTACTTCGTGCGTTGACGGAAACGAGCGATCGACTCAATCTTGCGATTCGGGCTGCGCGGCGTGCTTGGCGGCCCGCTTAACTGGGAACGCATCGGTCATTTCGCCGATTGGCTCATCTGGCCCGAAGATCGACGCCGCCCCTTGCTGAAAGTTCTCGAACTGACCGTTGCGAAACGCCCAGCCCATCGCCAGCACCGTTGCGCCGCCAAACAGCGCGATCGAGCCAATAACGATGGCGATGACCGTAATATCCGCAGGACTCATCGCATGCTCCGGGTAAGGCTGTCGTCCGGTGTTGTACGACTTGCGGGCGATTCTTCTGAGTCAGTTTTTCTTCGGTGCAGGCGCGATCGGCGCTGCGGGTTCCGGGATCGGGAACGGGAGGCGATCCGTTTCCGATTTCAACTGCCCCAGAAGTTCCGCCGTCGCAGTGGATACCGGCATCTTCGCGTTGGCTCCATCGAGCAGCGCCTGATTGCGGGCTTTCATTTCGTCCAGTTTCACCCGCTCGATGGGCTGTGGGTTGGTCTTGTATTCATCGAGATAATTCGGCGATCGATACGCCAACACCATCAGGACAAGGAATGTGAACAGGATGCCCAGCGAGGTCGCCGCCGTGATGAACGGGAAGCCCCGCGCGGGAAGCAGATCGTTTGTGTCCGGCTCGGCCATGGCTTGCTCCGCTTGCATTGTCGTTCGCTAACTTCTGTCGTTGCTCGCCGCGCGATTCACGCATGGCTCACGGCGTTTCGTTCTCGTAACCGATCGTTTCATTCAGGCGGGCATCGCGAATCGGAATCAGTGGGTAGCGATTGAAGCCCCAGAGCGTGGCAAGCAACAGCACCCCGAATAAACCCACCGGTGCGGCCACATCCAGCCAGTGGAAGTGGATCGTCTCGTTATGCAGCACCGGCATAATCTGCCAGTAGAGATCGTATGCGTGCATTACCAGAATCCAGGTGCAGATGAATGCGAGCCAGCCGGTGCTGCGTTTGTGCGCTCGCGGCAACAGCATGAAGAACGGCACCACGAAGTACAGAATCGGCAGCAGTATGGACATCGGATACCACGCACCGTTGCGCCGCAGCAGATAGAACTGCGTCTCTTCTGGCATGTTGCCGTACCAGATCAGGAAGTATTGCGAGAACGCGATATACGTCCAGAACACCGTGAAGCCAAACATGATCTTGGCGACATCGTGCAGGTGTTCGATGGTAATGGTGTGACGCAAGTAGCCCGCGCGACGAAGTGCTAACACAACCAGCACGCCGGTTGCCAGACTCCCGCGAATGCCGCCGGCCCAGAAGTACACGCCGAAGATGGTGCTAAACCAGGTGTATTGCAAGCTCATCACCACATCGAACGCGAAGAAGGTCGCTGTTAGCCCGAGAAGCCCGACGCCCGATGGTGCCCACCACTGCATCTTGCGCGTGAGCGCCACACCGCCGATGGCGTCTTGTTGCATCGACCAGCTTCGCATCGCCACCGAGTAGCCAATCCACACTGCGAAGTACAACGCCAGGCGTGCCACGAAGAACGGCGTGCTGAAGTACAGATGCTTGACGTGCCACAGGTGGTTGAGGTGCCCTTCTTCTGGCTGCTGACCGTGGATGAAGTCGTACCAGGTGTAGAGTTTGCCCGAGAGCATGCCCACCAGCACCGGCACGAACAGCACTGCGAGCGGAATGATCGCGCGGCTGATGTTCTCGTACACGCGACGCAAACCCACGGACCAACCCGCGTCTGCCACATGATGAATCAGCACCCAGAAGAGCGCGCCGAGTGCGATATCGAGCGCAAAGACATAGCCGAACAGATACGAGAAATAGAACTGCTTCGGTTCCAGAACCCAGCCGGCGACCAGTGCGGCACCCACCACAGCCGTGGCAATCGCCAGTGTGCGGAACGCACCGGCTCCGCGATCGCCCAGCGGGGCCGCGCTATCGGGCAGACCGCTCGGGTAAGTGAGCGGGGGAGTGCCGTTGCCGTTGGTGAAAGAGTCTGTGCTCATCGGTATTCGGCTCGTCTCAGATAGCGATGGCCCGCACGGGGGCGCGGGGTTTCGTCTCGGTAACGCTTCAACAGGAACGCGAACTAGTTGCTCGGTTTGCCCGCTGCGTATTGCAGCACGCGCAAGTACGCCACGATGGCCCAGCGATCTTGCACCTTCACTTGATGCGCGTAGGCCGGCATGTTTCGCACGCCGTTGGTGATGGAGTAAAACAGTTGGCCATCGGGTTGCGCCTGAATGTCTGGCCCCACGAGGTTCGAGGGTGCGACGGTAAGCCCGTACGCCCCGGTCATGCCATATGCCACTTCGCCGCCACCGCCGCGTGCGCTCGTGCCGTGGCACACCGCACAATGAACATTGAACTGGTACTGCCCACGCTTGATGAGCGGTTCCCACCCGTTGGCCCGCGCGATGGCTTCCGGGGGAATGTGGTTCACATAGAACCCTTCGCCCGTGAGCTTGCCATCCTGCCAGATCGGTTTGGCGGGCACGCCCACGTTATCTTTGGCATCGGGGTTGGCGACGCCGTTGAAGTATCGCGGGTCGGCCTTCAAGAAGTCCGCGTTGGGTTCCGCATGGAAGCCGGCATCGGCGAAGTAATCCGTTCCATCGAAGGGAACCGAACCGGTGGGCGGCAAGCGATTGGCGCGACCATCGGCGAAGAAGCGGCTCGGCCCCTGGCTGGTGTACTTGGGTTGATACTTCATATCGAGGAACACATGCCACGGCCGCGCGTCGCTCTTCTGGCCGCGCAGCCCGAGAATGCCAACCACAATTGCAAACGCCCCGAACAGCACGCTGAACATGTAGAGGTACGAAAGCGTCGGCGTGCGTTTCTTGCCGAACGCGGCGAACGCGAGTGTCAGCCCGATCACAAGCCCGCCGGTGGCCAGGGTTAGCCCCAGCACCCAGTTCATGAACACATTCGTATCGATCGCGTACATGAGAATCTTCCCGGCCACACACTTGATTGCGTGCGGCGTGATTAGGCTTCCACCACCGCCACATGCTTGCCGCCAAGCGATTCCAGGAACGCCCTCGCTGCGTCCGGGCTGAACTTCGGGTCCACGGCTTCGATCGTTAAGAAGAACCCGCCCTGCGTGCTGCGTCGGAACGTGGGGTGACTATCGAGCGGGTGGAAGAATCGCGGCAGGTTGCACAAGCCCACGAGGCTGAAGAACGTAAAGAAGCCCGCCAGCAACACTGTAAGTTCGAAGAAGATCGGCGTGAACGCTTCCCAACTGCGGTACTCTTTGCCGCCCACGTTGGTGGGGTAGTAATACGCCATGAGGTAGAACTGCAACGCTGCGGCCGTGGCTAAACCGGTGAGGCCGCCCGCGAGCGTGAACAGCGGCAACCGGCTGCGGGTGCGGCCAATCGCTTCCTTCATGCCGTGAACGTAAAACGGCGTCCACGCGTCCACATGCTTGTAGCCCGCAGCCACGGTTTGCTTGGCGGCGGCGAGCAGATCGGTGCCGTTGGCGAACTCCGCAACCGCACCCCACGGTTGGCCATTTCCGCCCGGCGTGGCAATGAACGTGGGCACCGGTTCTGGCGAAGGTGGCACGGTTGTGCGCGGTCGCGATGGTGGGCCATATTCCGCTGCCATCGCGTGATCCGCGGTGGGATAGCTGCCGTCCTCGCCCTTCAGATAGTCCGCGTCCGGCTTGGGTTCATGGTGCGGGTTCGCCATGGGTAGCACGCCCTTCACCTCGGCGATGGCGACCATCGGCAGCAATCGAATGAACAGCAACGTGAGAGTGAAGAACAGCCCGAAGTCGCCGATCATCTGGAGCCAGTCCACCCACGATGGATAGAAGCGGCCCCACGAACCGGGGAGGAAATCGTGGTGCAGCGATTGCACAATAATGACGAATCGTTCGTACCACATGCCAACGTTAACGAACGTGACAATGATGAGCACGAACCACGGCGTCTGCCGCGCCCAGCGGAACCAGAACACTTGCGGAATGAAGAGATTGCACGACATCATCACCCAGTAAGCCCAGGTGTAATCGCCATCGAAGGCGCGGTTCTTGAAGGTTTGCCATTCATACGGATTGCCCGAGAACCAGGCGATGAACAGTTCCATGATGTAGGCGTAGCCCACCAGCGTGCCGGTCGCGAGGATGAACTTGCACATCACATCGATGTGCTTGATGGTGACGAGGTTCTCCAGGCGATACACGGCCCGCGCCGGGATCATCACTTGCAGCACCATCGCGAAGCCGCCAAAGATCGCCCCGGCGACGAAGTAGGGCGGGAAGATCGTGGTGTGCCAGCCGGGAATCACCGAGGTGGCGAAGTCGAAGCTCACCACCGAGTGAACGCTGAGCACCAGCGGCGTGCTAAGCCCCGCAAGCATGAGATACGCGACTTCGTAGTGCCGCCAGTGCCGCGTGCTGCCCCGCCAGCCCAGTGAGAGTGCGCCGAACACCATCTGCCGGAAGCGGCTCTTCGCCCGATCGCGCAGCGTGCCCAGATCGGGGAGCAGGCCCACATACCAGAAGATGAGCGAGATGGTGAAATAGGTGCTGACGGCGAACAAATCCCAGAGTAGCGCGGAGCGGAAGTTCTGGAAGATGTGGTTCGCATTGGGCAGCGGAAACATGAACCACGCATACCAGAACCGGCCCACGTGGATGCCAGGATAAACCCCCGCACACAGCACCGCGAAGATCGTCATCGCTTCGCTAAAGCGGTTGATGCTCGTGCGCCACTTTTGCCGGAACAAGAAGAGGATGGCCGAGATCAAAGTGCCCGCGTGGCCAATGCCGATCCAGAACACGAAGTTCGTGATGTCGAACGCCCAGTTCACCGGGTTGTTCGAACCCCAGACGCCGATGCCAGTCGAGATCAGGTATGTGGCTGCGAGCACGCCACCGGTGAGAAGCGACGCCGAGATCAAGAACGCGGGCCACCACCAATAGGGCTGCGGCTTCTCGGTGATCTCGCTGATCTGATTCGAGAGTGAATCGTAATCGGCCGGCCCCCACACCAGTGGAATGCGTGGCAACGGGTCCGCGAATTTCGGGCCGTGGTGCGTGTCGGCGGTGTCGTGTGTGGTCGCGGTCATCGTGGGTTCCGTGATCGTGGCGAGCCGATCAGTTCCATGAACGGGTACGACCGGTGGCGGTGCTTGCTCGCTGAAACAGGCAACGCGCCTTAGCCAGCCATTTCCGGGTTCGGGTTCCGCAGTCGGGGCAGAAAGCTCGTGCGTGGCTTGGTGTTCAACTCGCCGAGCAACAAGTATTCGCCCGCTCGCTTCTTCGCCTTGTACACCGCGCTGTTCGGGTCGAGCACGTTGCCGAAGGTGATCGCGCGAGTGGGGCACGCACTCTGGCACGCGGTCACGATCAGGCCATCGGGCACAATCACGCGGCCTTGCTTATCCAGATCGTAGCCCGCGGCGTGCGGGTTTTTCGGCTTGCGATACGCGGTGGTTGGCCCTTCAGGCTTGAAGCTCGAATCGGTCTCGATGGTACGTCGCCCGTTGGCCACTTCCGCCGCGGCGATCTTAGCGCCATACTTGCCGCGTTCGATGCGTTGCACGCAGTAAGTGCACTTCTCCATCACGCCACGCATGCGAACGGTTACGTCCGGGTTCTTCTGCATCTTCAACGATTCGGGCAGCAGGTTCTCGGTTAACGCCATACCCCCGCGAGCAAACGGCGTGGGCGTGCGAAGTTCATCCAAACCGCGCTTGTTGAAGTCGAACCAGTTGAAGCGGCGAACTTTGTAGGGGCAGGCGTTGGCACAATATCGCGTGCCGATGCAGCGGTTATACACTTGCAGGTTCAAGCCCTCGGGGCTGTGCAGTGCGGCGTTCACCGGGCACACCTGCTCGCACGGGGCTTGCTCGCAATGCACGCATGCGATCGGTTGCGTGACAATCGTCGGTTCCGCGTCGGCGGTGGTGCCGTCGGACGAGAAGTAGCGATCGATGCGAATCCAGTGCAGTTCTCGGTTCCGCTTCACTTCCGCCTTCCCCACCACGGGAATGTTGTTCTCGGTCTGGCAGGCGATCAGGCACGCGGTGCAACCGGTGCATGCGGTCATGTCGATCGTCATGCCCCACTGGAACTGGCTATCGAGCAGTTCGGGGCGCGCCAGATCGAGCGGGAAGCGGAGTTGCTTATCCAGTGCGGGCGCGGGCGGTTGTTGCGGGTTGCCGTACCCGCCCTGGAAGCCCTTCTTGAAGTCCTCTTCGGTCAGGTGGCCGTCTGGCGCGATGCCGATGGGCGGGCCGTGATGCTCGTGCTTGTGTTCGTCGTGGTGCGAGTGGTCGTGATCGTGGCCGTGATGCTTGAGGTTCTCCGAGAACTCGGCGAGTGTGAAATCGCGGATAATGTCGCGGCCCTCGGGGATCACGCCATGCTCTTGCGTGCTCACAAGGCTGCCGGTGCGGCCGGTCGCTTCCAGTTGGCAACCGGTCGCGGTGTTGAAGTTGGTCGTGGTGCGCGCCGGGAAAATGTTCGTGCCGCCGCCATCTGGCACACGCGAAATTCGCATCTCGCCGAACTGCCCGAACGCGAGCGCGACCGAGAAATCCGCCTGGCCGGGCAACACGTAAACCGGGATCGTGATCTTCGCTTCGTTCACCGTGAGCGTGATGATGTCGTTCAGTTTCACGCCGAACTCGGCCGCGGTCTTGGGGCTAATCACGGCGGCGTTATCCCACACCACTTTCGTGATCGGGTCGGGCAGTTCTTGCAGCCACGGGTTCATCGCGAAGGAGCCATCGTACACCGCGTAGCTCGGGTGAAACGTGACTTCGAGCGATTCCTTCGTCGGGGCCGATGCCGGTTGGTACGCCGCGATGGCCCTGGCCACTTCCGCCGGCTTCGCTTCAACCTTTTGCGGCTGTCGCGCGGCTTTGTCCTTTGCGAGCGGGAGGAAGCCGAGTTGCTTGTAGCGATCGAACGCGGTGTTGGCGTTCTCGTCTTTCTCCAGGTTCACGCGGTCGGCGAGCACCTTGCGAACGGTTTCGTACGCCGCGGATTGGGCCGCCAAGTACGATGCGACGACCTTGCCACCGGCGGGGTTCTTGAACTGCGTGAGCAGCGAGAGCACTTCCAGAGCCGAGCGACCGCCGCGTGCCGGCGATTCCACTTCGGAAGCGGTTGGCGATTTCCCGCCATTGAGCGGCGCGATCAGTGGTTGCACACAACAGAGCGTGCCATCGCTGGTTTCGGTGTCGCCCCAGGCTTCGAGATAGTGCGTGAGGGGCAAGTGCCAGTCGCAGACTTCCGATGTCTGATCGTGAAACAATCCCAGGCGAATCTTGGTGGCTACCTTCTGCAATTCGCTGCGGAAGTTGGTGTCGGCGGGTGCGTTGAGAACGGGGTTGCCGCCCACAATCAACAGCGTGTTCACGGTGCCTGCGGCCATGCTCTCGGTTAACGTGCGGATATCTTTCTGCGTGGCTTCGGGCGGCGCGGCGTGATACGTGATCGCCTTCGCCGAGCCAAGAGTCGCGTTCACGGTGTGCGCGAGAGCATGAACCCACGCGGGCTGGCGATAGCCCACAATCAGCGCCGTCTTGCCGCGATTCGCGCTCAAATCTTTCGCAAGAGTCTTCACCCACTTCTCGGGGAATGCGGTTCCTGGCTCGGGCAGATTGGGCACGGCGATCTGCAATTCGCGTGCGATGGCGATGAGCAAGCCGCCAATCTGCGAAGCGGGAAGCCGCAACCGATGATCCGCCATCGTGCCGGTGACGGTGTACGTTGGTTCGACGATGTACAGCCGGTTCATCGTGTCGGTTGGCGCTTCCATCTTGCGTCGCTTCGCGAACGCGCGACCGTATTCCACGGCGTCCGGATCGCAGCCGAGGAAGTCGCTATCCAGCGCGAGAATGCGATCGATCGCGGCGAAGTCGTACTTCGCCACCAGCTTGGTTCCGAAGGCGATCTCGGTCCCTTTCAACGCCTCGGATGTGTCGACCGGTTCGTAGGTGTGCCACGATGCTTTCGGGAAGGTCTTCGCGATGTGTTCGCGAATCAGTCGCAGGGCGGGCGACGGAACTTGATCGGTGAGAATCGCCAGCCCTTCGCCTTCGCGTTGAATCAGTTGTGTGGTCAGTGTGCGGGCGAAGCGGTCGAAGTCGTCCCACCGGCGTGGCGCGCCCTTCTCCATCACGCCGGGGCACTTATCCGACATCACCCGATCGGGGCTGTAAAGATCAAGTACAGACGCTTGCGCGAACACATTGGTCGCGCCGCCACTGGCCGCGTGCTTCGGGTTTCCTTCCACCTTGGTGGGGCGACCATCATGGCTTTCCACGAGAATGGGCAGCGATCCGCCCGCTTGCGGAAACGCAGTGGCATAGAACGTGGGTTTGCCACCCACGAGTTGCCCGATTTGCTCATCGGGAATCGCGGAGAACGGCAGGATTGGCAGTTCCGGTCGGCGACAGCCCGCGAGTGTGGTTAAGCCGAGCGAGGCGGCGGATAACGCCAGGAACTTGCGGCGATTCAACTCCGCGGCCACGGGATCGTCGTCGAGCGGCTCCGCCTCGCCCGCACCGTCGCGTACGTTCGCATAGCCGGGAAACTCTTGCCCGGAGTGCGCCCGAAACTCCGGCGTATTGGCCAGATCATCGAGGCTGCGATAGTGGCGTTTGGTGTCCATGAGTTCGCTCGTCGTCCCGTTGGCTTGAAGAGTCGCGGGGTGTGCGTTGCAGCGAGATTCGCAGGTAAGGCTCGCGCGCACTCGCCCGCACTACCTGTGGCAACCCTGGCAATTCATCGGCGGATTCACCGCGAGGTTCCGCTTCAGTGTTAGCCCGTCGTCTTCGGGTGCCGTGCTGCGTTGCCATGTGAGATTGGTGACTTCACTCACCGGTCGCAGGTGCTTTTCCGGCTCGTTGTGGCATTGCAAGCACCAGCCCATGCTCAGCGGCTTATCGTGCCAGACCACTTTCATCTCGTTGATTTGCCCGTGGCACGATACGCAGGACACGCCCTTGTTGACGTGAACGGCGTGATTGAAGTACGCATATTCGGGCAGCTTGTGGATGCGCTTCCATTCCACCGGCACGCCGGTGTCGTAGCTATTGCGCACGGGGGCAAGCAGTGTGCTCGCACCCTTCACATTCGCCTTCTTGGGGTTGTGGCAGTTCATGCACGTTTGCGAAGCCGGCACATTCGCATGCGGCGATTCGAACACGCCGGTGTGGCAATACGTGCAGTCCATGCCCAACTGGCCAACATGGAGTTGGTGCGAGAACGGCACGGGCTGTTCGGGCATGTAACCCACGCGCGTGTAGCTTGGCAGTGCGTAATAGTAAAAGCCGATCACAGCTAGCCCCGCGGCCACCGTGAGCGCCACGCCAAGCTGGCGGAACTGAAAGTCCAGAGATCGCGAGAAGATGGCGGGCATTCGCTTGCCCCTTCACTGGGCGATAATGGGCGACGAATCGACTTTGTGAAACTTTTCACTAACTTATCAAACCGCACGAGAGCGTCCAACATAACAGCAATTTTTCCGCCCTTCATGCATGCGATGGCGGTTAGCTTGTTTCGTGCTACTTCAGGCCGATGAAGCCTGAAAGCAAGAACGGCGTGGCGATGATGATGGGAATGCCAAAGATGGTGAACAGCACCAGAAATGCGTGGAAGGCGATGCCATGCTTCGGGGCGGGTGCTTTCATGAGCTTGTTCTCCGTGATGTGATCTGAAGAAGACGTTACGAAATTGGTGCCGTAGTGGTAGCGCGAAGGCGATTGTCGCGTATGTAATAAACCGGCTCGCTGTGCCGGCTCTTAACGCGAGACGCCACCGATAGCTTGGCGGTCTTCGATGCGAACTGGCCGCAATCCGCATGGCGTATGCGGCGTTGAACGATCCCCACGCGGTGGAACCCCGCGCGCTCGAAGATCGGGTTCGCGTGGCCCATGGCCGAGAGCGTTTCGAGCCAGTTCACCGGGCACAATTCGCACGCCCGCCGCACGAACGCCGATGCGATTCCCGCCCCGCGATACGTTGGGTGCAACACCACACGTTGCAGCAGCCAGAGTTGATCGTTCATCGCTCGAAGGGCAACGCGCGATCGCGCTTCGTTTAACCCGAAAAAACGCGAGCGGAGCTTCAGCGATGCGGCCGGTGCAGAGAACACGCACACGCCGATTGGCTCGTTGCCGTGCCAGAGCAGAATCACGCGCCGCAAGCAGGCGACGCCGTGCCCGCGATAATGCCACCGAGCGAAGTATGGCCAGTCGCGAGCGGAGCCTTCCGAGAGCCAAAGCTCGCCCGCAAACGACACCGGTCGCCTTTCCCACCTCCGGCGTTCCACCTCGATGTGCCCATCGCCGTGGCAACGCACCCATACATCCGGTTGCAGATCTTCGGCAATGTCTTCGTGCGTGGTTGCCACCAACACCCCGAGTTGGCCGCGCCGCACCAGTTTCTGCAGATTGAACGCCACCACTTTTGCCAGCGTGCGATCCAGCGTGGCGGTGAACTCGTCCGCCGTGAACCATGCGGGCGTGCGATCGTGCGAAGTGGGCGAAGCCGCCGTGCCGCTCTGGGCCAGCGCGAACGCGATACGGAAGCGGTAGCGCTGTCCTTCGCTCAGTTCCGTCGGCGTCCGCAGCAGAAGCCGCGCTTCGCCCAACCCGCACGCTGTGAGCAGGGCGAGCCGTTCTTCAACGGTGCCCGGCACGGCATTGATCAGTGGCACTTCGGGCGATGCCAGCGCGAACACATCGCACGCGCCCAGTTGCGCCGCCACGGCGCGCAATAGCGACGATTTCCCCGATCCGCTTGGCCCGGTGAAGAGCACCACGTCGCCGGTGCGAATGTCGAGCGACACTTGCTCCGCGATGGTGTGCGGCGGTTCTTCTTGTGCCAGCCCGAACAGATCCGCAACTTCACCAGTCGCGAGGCTCCGGGCTACGGGGCGAGATGCGTAACGAATGGTGATGGGTGCCAACATGATGGAACTCCCGAACGAGAAGAACGCCACGAAGCCCTTGGCTCGCGACGTTCGGTGAAGTGATGGAAGTGATGGAAGCGAAGAGTTTGGTTCACCATGCGCGCGGTTCGCGGCGATCGAGCAAGTACGCGCAGCCGGTGGCGGCGGCATCGAGTAAATCGTCGTGTTCGCCAAACGGGAACGCGGTCATCTCATCGAACAATTGCCGCTGCGATTCATGCACTTCGCCATGCTCGTTGCCTTGCAAGCGAAAGCCGCCGTTCTCCACGGTCACACTCAACGCCGCCACGCGGCTGCTCTTGTCGATCGATTGCGTAATGCCTTTCACCTTCGGGCCAAAGCGGCCGTTTCGTGCCAGCAAATCCTTGACACCCAGGAACGCGGCGTTCGATTCGAACAGGATCACGGCGGGGTTCCACTTCAAATCCAAAGCATCGATCAGCGGAAAGAGTTCGGGTGTCTTGATTCTTCGGGCGAGGCAAGCCAGCACGCGAATTTCCGGTGCGGCTCCTTCCCGGTTGATGCGGCCTAACACCACGGCGGCAGAGCGATCCGCATGTTCGGACACGCTCACGGCGGGATCGATGGAAAGGATGATCGTGTCACACGGCGCGGCATCGTGCCAGAACTGCACCCACGCGGGGCGAATCAGCGTTTCCTCTTCCGCGATGGCACGCAGTTGGTAGCCGCGGGCGAACGACGCCGAACCGATCTCGGCTTGCCGCTGCGTCAATCGTTCCGTGGGCCACTTCTCGGGATAGACCGGCTCCAACTCCGCACCCACCGGGCGACGCAGCACCGCGAACGCCGGGTTCTTCTTCAATCGCCCGTTCAAATCGTCCGAGTGCCAGGGCGTGCACAGGCACCAACAGCGGCCTTCGGGTTCCAGCAGGTTCATCAGGTTATTGGTGAAGTAATCGCAGGTGTGGTCGCGATCGACTTTGCTGTGAATGGCGTGAACATCGACGATATCATCGCAGATCAGCAGATCGGCCCGCGTGCCCGTTGTGCCGGCTCCCACGCCGAACGCGGCCACGCTTGGCCCAATGCTCTCGCTGGTGCGCGCGATCGTGAAGGCGTGCGCGGTCCACGGTGTGCCGGGCCGCAACGCGGGGAACACTTGCTCAACAAGCCGATTCGTCTCGATGATGTTGCGAATAAACAGGCACCGTTCGCGGGCGACGGCTTCGGTCGCACACACGATCTTGATTCGCAACTCCGGGTTCCGGCCCAGTTCCCATAACACGCGGCCACAAATCTGAAAGCTCTTGCCGTGGTCGCGCGGCAGTTCAATCAGGGCCATCGCGTGTTGTGTCAGGAAATCTTGCAGTTCCTCATGAATCAAAGATTGCTTCACCAGATGGCCCGCGTTATCGGTGAGGGCGTAGCGAATGAACGCACTGGGATCGAGCGTGGCGAGCAATCGTTGGCTGGCCAACGCCATCCGCTGTGCGGAAGGAGCCGCAGCAACTTTGGGTGCATACGCAGCCATGGGGCACCTCCGCCTGGCGAGTGTGGGGAGTAAGTGAGTGAAGTGAGAAGCAAGATGTGCGCGAAACAAGGCACTACAAGAACTGTGCGTGATAGTGAACAAATGTCAAGTAACTTTGTGGCGTGAATTTCAGCCCGGCGTTCACACGCTGTTCCCCGCACATACACCAACCCTACCACGGGAAGCGCCATTCGCTCTGCAGGGTCGCCTCATGTTCATTCCGGTTGCGTGTTCGCAATGTGGCAAGCCGTTTCAGGTGCCCGAATCGATTGTCGGCAGTGCGACGGTGTGCCCGTGGTGTCAGGCCACTGTCACCGCACTTCCCGTGGGGAAGCCGGTTGCCACGCCCGCAAGTGTGCCCGCAGCACCCGCCGCCGAACCGCTTCCGCCTCTGCCACTGCCACTGCCCGAAGAGGACGACGTTCCTCTGGTGTTCGTCGCGCCCGATCGCAAGGTGCCGTGGAAGCGCGTGGCTATTGTTCTGGGCGCGGTTCTGGCTGTGGCGCTCGTGACCTTCGCGACGCTGCGCTCGGTGCGGGAACAGGCGAAGGTGTTGATCTGGAAATCGTTCACGCCCGAAGAGAGCGCCTTCGAGATCGAACTGTTCGGCACGGTGAACGAGGCGCGCGAAGAGGGCGGCGTGCGGCGTGTGATCGCAGACAAACCGGCCTCCAACGCGACGGCATGGGTGGGTTGGATCGACTTGACGCCCGCACAGGTGGAAATGGCCGCCCACGTGGATGCGTGGAAGCACTTCACACCGATCTTCGATGCGGAACGCGAACGAATCCTGGCGAAACACGAGGCGAAGTTGATTCAGGAAGCGACCACGAAATTCGCGAATCCGCTCACGCGCGAACTGCGGGCCGAATCGCCGCGTGGCTACATGATGGAGCGGATGATGGTGTTTCCCAAGGGGGCGAAACCGCGCGCGTATTTCGTGGGCATGATCGGGCCATTCGAGCCAGACGGGCCAGAGTTCAGCCGGCTGTTCGATTCCTTCCGTGTCAAGGAGTGACACGCACGCGGCTTGGCGCGCGCTCGCCTTCGTTCCTCGCTGCCGAGCCATACAATTGGCTCGAAACCTTCCCTCCCGCCCGAGACGCACATGCGCAAGAACTCGGTTAAGAAACTTCTCCGCGATGGCAAACCCGCGGTTGGCACATGGCTATCGCTGGGCAGCATCACGGCCGCGCGATTCCTGGCCCGAATGGGTTTCGATTGGCTCACCGTGGATGTGGAACATTCGCTGGTGAACGTGGAAACGACCACGCACATTCTCGGTGCCATCGCCGATGCGGGCTGCGTGCCGCTGGCGCGTGTGCCATCGAACCGGCACGATCACATTAAGCGCGTGCTCGATAACGGCGGGTATGGTGTCGTGGTTCCGATGGTGAACACAACGCAAGAGGCGGCCACGGCGGTGTCCGCGTGTTTGTATCCGCCGCGCGGCGATCGGAGCGTGGGGGGAAGCGTGCATGCGCTGAACTTCGCTGCCACGCCTGCGGACTATTACGCGAAGGTGGATGACGAAATTCTGGTGGTGTTGCAGTGCGAGCATATTCAGGCGGTTCGCACGTTTGATGCGGTCTATTCGGTGCCCGGCGTGGATGCGGTGTTCGTGGGGCCAAACGATCTGATGGCGAGCATGCGCGACGCGAGCGGCAACCCGCCCTCGCCCGAAGCGTTCAAGCAAGCGCTTGCCGATATTCTGGCGGGATGCAAGCGGATTGGTGTGGCGGCCGGGATTCACACCTTCAGTGTTGAAGAGGCGAAATCGCGCATCGCGGAGGGCTGGCAGTTCATCGCAGTGAACAGCGAGTTGCGGTTTATGACGCAGGGTGCGAAGGAAGTGATTGACGCCCTTGGCCGCACCGGTGGCGATGTGGCGAAGTATTGATCGGTGCGTTAAACTGCACCTCCTACATTCAGATCGCGGGAGGCACCGATGCGCTTGTTCTCGTTCATCGTCTGCACAGTCTTGGTTCTCGCTGGGGCATTCGGCTTCCGTTACTGGAAGAGCCTCGATACCAACGAGAACACGCTGCTCGTTGAACAGACGCCGTTCAGTTCGCTGAAGATCGAGTGGAACGAACAGCACCAGCACATCCGGAACGCCGACGGTGAGGTACTTCGAGGCGCGAACGGTGAACCTCTCGTTGCGGGGAAGTACAGGTTCCACAGGTTGCTCCAAAACGAAGTGCTCTTCGGAAGCCAGATCTCGGAGCACATCCCGCATTTCCTCGACGATTTCCAGTCGCTCGTTTTGGGCGTTAACCCGTGGGACACGGTTGCCGTGACAGTGGCACTCGCCGGGTACGACATCCGCCAGGAACCACTGACGTACTATCACCGCTCCGGCCCGGTCGGAGCGATCTTCTATGAACTCCGCTCTCGCAAAAACGGAGCCGACGCCAAGGCTGCGATTGGCGTGGTCGGCCTCCAGAACGGCGCGCACGCGTGCTATACGCTCCCCGGCCAGAAGATTACCTTCTACGAGACCGACCCGGCGTTAACACGGCTCACCGCCGACTCCGATAAGTTCTTCACACATGTCGCGGCAGCCCGGAAACGTGGCTCGACCATCGAAATTCGCAACGGCAACGTTCGCGATAATCTGAAAGCAGACGCTGGCAAGAAGTTCGCGGTCCTGTTCATCGATCAGTGCGAAACGTACCCGACCCCGAAAGACCGGATGAACATCGACGCGGTACGGGCATACCTCGACCGGTTGACCGACGACGGCTTGATCGCGTTGCACATCTCAAGCAAGACGCTGCGGCTGGAACTGGTCTTAGCCCGCATCGCCGCCGAACTCGGATTGGTCGCGCGGGTGTGGAACGACGACTCTGATCGGAAGCCAGGGAAAACCGCATCGAGCTGGTTGGTGCTGGCCCGCAAGCACGAGCACCTGGGCGGCCTGGCCAACCCGATCGGCGACTTGCTATTCGCGCCGGACTCTCGACCTGCTGCCGCCAAGCACGCGATGTTGGCCATCAACAGGCCGCTCTTCGAAGGCCTGGTAGCCGATTACCCCGAACTGCGTGAAGTTGGATTCGAGAAGGCGAAGTACCAGGAACTTAACGATCTGGTAGCAGATCGGGCAAAGCTCGAGTGGGGCCTGTGGATCGACCGGAAGCAAGCCGTCGTAACCGATGCAACCGAGAAAGTGCGGCTGTCTCTTTACGCGCGTTTGATTGGAATATTTGGCCCGTTCGGTAAGTTCCAGGATGTGATGATGGCTATGTCAGGCCACGCATTCCGCAAGGTCGAATCGATCCCGGGCGTGCCGCTCTGGACCGATGCCCGCGCGGAGATGGCACCGTCGGTCCTCCTCAAACCATGAATCCGGGCAACCACAGTTATCACCCCTTGGCCGCACCGGTGGCGATGTGGCGAAGTATTAACGTGCGTCTTTTTTCTGGCGCAAGTTTTGCTCCGGGGTGCGTTATCTGTTGTCGCGCTCCCGCGCGCACCAACAACATGACGTTGCACCGTTGGAGATATCCTGATGCCTTTCCCCATTTCACGGGCGCTTCCTGCCACCGTTCTGCTGGGTCTGCTTGTCGCGCTCACGGCGGGAACAGTTCCGGCACAGCCGCCACTTCCCGCACTGCCGCCACCCGCAGGGCAACCCGCACAGCCAGACGCGGAACAACCCGAGGTGCTCGCACGCGGACCGGTGCATGAAGCGTTCGCCGCCACCGCGGAGGCTCCCACAGCAACGCCGGTGATCGCGAAGCAACCGCCGGATCCGATCGAGGAACTTCCGCCCGAGGAGAAGCCCGAGGGCGAGAACGTGCAGTGGATTCCCGGTTATTGGCACTGGGACGACGAAGGCGCGCGCTTTATCTGGGTGAGCGGGTTCTGGCGGGTGGTGCCGCCGGGCCGGTTATGGGTGCCGGGATCGTGGCGCGAGGTGCGCGGCGGCTGGCAATGGGTGCCCGGTTTCTGGCAATCGCCCGCGCCCGAACAACCCTTACAACCCGATTTGCAATACTTGCCGCCGCCGCCCGAAAGCGTGGAGTTCGGCCCGAGTGTTCCCGCTCCGGGCGTGACGCACCTTTATTCGCCCGGTTGCTGGGTGTGGCGTGATCGCTATGTGTGGCGGCCCGGCTTCTGGCTCGAACACCGGCCGGGTTGGCTCTGGGTGCCCGCCCACTTCCGCTGGACGCCGGTTGGCTATGTGTTCGTGGAAGGCTACTGGGATTATCCGCTCGCCGATCGTGGCGTGCTGTTCGCGCCGGTCTGCTTTTCGCCAGTCGTTGTGGCTCGCCCCGCGTTTGTGTTCACGCCAACGTATGTAGTAAGCGAACCCGCGATGGTGGGCGCGCTCTTCGTTCGCCGTGGTTGCTCGAACTATTTCTTCGGGGACTTCTTCGCTCCGCGCTTCACCACGGTGGGCTTCCAGGCGTGGTGCGGCACGGTTGGCCGGGGCGGCGGGTTCGCCGTTGGCTTCGGCGTGGGTCGCACCTGGGGCTACGATCCGCTCTGGAGTTACTATTCCGTTCAGCATCGCCGTAACCCCGATTGGTCCGCCGGCGTGGGGAACCTTTATGGCGGGCGCTATCGCGGCGACATTGCACGCCCGCCGGTGAACTTGGTTCAGCAGAACACCGTGATCAACAATATCACCAAAGTGAACGTGACCAATGTCACCAATAACGTGACCGTGGTGAACCGGAATCTGACGGTGAACAACAAGAACGTGACCGATGTGGCGATGCTGGCACCGGCCCGCGTGGCCCGCGATCTGCAACCCGAGGCGAAGATTCGGCCCATCTCGGCAGAGGTTCGCAAAGCGGAGGCGAACGCCGCCAACGAGATTCGCAACGTCGGGGCACAACGTGCCAGATTGGAAACCGCCGCGGCCAAGAGTGGCCCCGTAACGCGGCAAACGGATACGCCACGCCGCGTGCAATTGGAAGTGTCCAAAGCGGCCGCCGCGCATTCGATCGCCCCGGTGAAGGACAACGCGAAATCGCCACCGCCCAACCCATACCGGAACGCGGCCTCGCAGCCGAAGTTCGAGCCACGCCCATTGCCGAAGGTGGAACCGAAGGTAACGCCGAAAGTGGAACCGAAGGTAACGCCCAAAGTTGAACCGAAGGTATTGCCCAAGGTGGAACCGAAGGTATTGCCCAAGGTGGAACCACGGCCACAACCACAACCGAAGGTAACACCGAAAGTCGAACCGAAGGTGATTCCGAAGATCGAGCCGAAGGTAACGCCCAAGGTGGAACCACGGCCACAACCACAACCGAAGGTGGAACCGCGACCGGTTCCCAAGTTCGAGCCGAAGGTAATGCCGAAAGTGGAGCCGAAGGTGACCGCGAAGGTTGAACCACGGCCCACGCCGATGCCACAACCAATGGTAACGCCGAGGGTGGAACCGCGACCGGTTCCCAAGTTCGAGTTGCCGAAGGTTCAACCAAAGCCGGTGCCGCAACCCAAGATCGAAGTGCCGAAGATCGAACCGCGACCAACGCCACGGATTCAACCAACGGTGCCGCCTCCCGTGGTTCAGCCGCGACCGACACCGCCGGTTGTACAACCGCGACCGACGCCACAACCGCCCGTTGTGCAGCCGCGTGTTCAGCCGCGTGTTCAGCCGCGTGTTCAACCGCCGGTGGTTCAACCGCGTGTTCAGCCGCCGGTGATTCAGCCTCCCGTGGTTCAACCGCGCGTTCAACCACCACAACCGCCGCGCGTACAACCGCGCGTTCAACCACCACAACCGCCGCGCGTGCAACCGCGACCGACGCCACCGACGCCACCGTTGCGGAAACCCAGAGCAACGCCGGTGCGTGGCAACAACGGCGTTTCGGTCTCACTGCCTGCGGTTAACACGCCGGCACGCACTTCGGCTTGATTCTGCCCACCAGCCCCGCAAACAATACTCGCACATAACCTGTGTGAGTATTGTCATGATCGTTGGCGTTCCCAAAGAAGTGAAGCCAGATGAGTATCGCGTTGCGATGGTGCCCGCCGGCGTGGAAGAACTCACACGCAGTGGGCACACTGTGCTGATCCAATCCGGAGCCGGTGCCGGGAGCGGCATTCCCGATGAACAGTATGCCGAGAATGGCGCGGTGATCGTGCCCGAAGCCGCCGAGGTGTGGAAGCGGGCGGACCTCATCGTGAAGGTGAAGGAACCGCTGCACGCCGAGTGGCCACACATGCGCGCGGGGCAAACCGTCTTCACGTACTTTCACTTCGCCGCCGATGAACCACTCACGCGGGCCGTGCTGAAATCCGGCATCACCGCCATTGCGTACGAAACCATCAAGGATGCGAAGGGAACTCTGCCGCTGCTGACGCCCATGAGCGAAGTCGCGGGGCGCATGAGCGTGCAAGAAGGGGCGAAGTATCTGGAGCGGCCGTTCGAGGGGCGCGGCATTCTCTTGGCTGGCGTGCCCGGTGTGCCGCCCGCAACGGTGTCCGTGATTGGGGCCGGGATTGTTGGCATCAACGCGGCTCGTGTTGCGGCGGGCCTTGGTGCGAACGTCTTCATTCTCGATGTGAATCTCGATCGCCTTCGCTACATCGACGACGTGATGCCGCAGAACGTCACCACTGTCTTCAGCAATCGGTTAAACATCCTAGAATGCCTGCGATTATCCGATCTCGTGATTGGGGCCGTGCTCATTCCGGGCGCGAAGGCCCCGCATCTGGTGAAGCGTGCCGATCTGAAAATCATGCAGCCGCGTGCCGTGGTAATCGATGTGGCGATCGATCAGGGCGGGTGCTTCGAAACGAGCAAGCCAACCACGCACGCGAACCCCACATACATGGTGGACGACATCGTTCATTACTGCGTCACAAACATGCCCGGTGCCGTCGGTCGCACCAGTACCTATGCGCTCACGAATGTGACGTTGCCATACGCGGCGCAACTGGCGAACAAAGGGCCAGAGCGGGCCATTCGCGAAAACGCCGCACTCATGGCGGGTGTGAACATCAAAGCGGGCAAGGTGACGAACGCCGCGGTCGCTGCCACCTTCGGCATGGAGTGCGTCTCGCCACTGTGACGGAAAGCCGACGCCCGCACGCAGCAGGGAGGCTGCCCCATTCGCACTTCACATCTTGTCATTCTCGCCGCGTGGTGTGGCGTGCTGTTCGTTTATGGCCTCGATGCCGGCCCGCTGTATCGCACGGAATCGCTGCGTGCCATCATTGGCCGCGAATGCCTGCACGGCAACTGGCTGTTCCCGGTGTTGTATGGCGAACCGTTCCTCACCAAGCCGCCCGGCCACTACGCCGCCATCGGGCTTTGCTCCCTTCCCTTCGGCGATGTCTCCGCGATCACCGCACGCTTGCCTTCCGTGTTCGCCGCCACGATCGCGGTGTTTCTGGTGTATGCGTTGTTCCGCCGATCGCTCGATGAACGCGCCGCGTTGCTCGCAGCGCTGTTGCTTCCCACATCGCTGTTGTGGCTCGATAAAGTGCCGAGTGCCGAAATCGATATGACGCTTGTGGGCTGGGTTACCGCGGCACTCGTGTGCTTCCACTTGGCGAACCCCGCACGCGGCCGCTGGTCCGTGGGTTATCTCATCGTCGCGCTGCTCTGCGTGGCGTTCGGCACACTCACGAAATGGACGGCCCCCGCGTTCTTCTACCTCACCGTGGTGCCGCTTCTGGCATGGCGTGGCGAACTCCGCGTGCTGTTCGGCTGGCGGCACTTGCTTGCGGTGGCGCTGGCGGGCGGAGTGTGCGCCGCCTGGGTGTTCGCGGTGTCGCGGCAAGTGGGGTGGGAATCGCTGCTGGACACACTTCGCAGCGAAGCCCAGTATCGCTTCACGCCGAAGTCCGCTGCCAAAGGTTACCCGTGGAGCGAACTCGCCACATACCCGCTGCAAGTGTGGGCCGCACACCTGCCGCTCTCGGCGTTCGCACTGCTCACACTGCGCCGCGGATTCAGTGCGAAGTGGGACGATCGCGGCAAGCGTCTCTTGCAACTTCTCCACTGTTGGACCTGGCCCAATCTGCTGTTCTGGACACTCGTGCCCAACCACAACGTGCGCTACACACTTCCGATGAGTGCGGGCCTGATGGGCCTGGGCGTGATGGGCTTGCTCAGCGTGCTGCACACGCGGCTGCAGTGGCAACGCGGTGTGCGCGGCTTTCTGCTTTTCTGGGTGGTGGTGAAGCTGGCATTCGTGCATGTGGTGATTCCGCAACGCACGGTTCACCGCAACCCCGAGCCAATCGCACGCGTGTTGCACGAACAGATCCCGGCGGGCGAACCGCTCTACCTGTTTCGGTTGAAGGACGAGGGCGTGCTGTTTTATTACGCGCGGCCGGCGGTGCGATTATCGCACCCGGATGAACTCCCACCCGGCGCGTTTGCAGTGCTTATTCGCCAGGAGTGGGAAGACCGCGCTGCGTTCGGGCAACTCGAATTGGTATACTGGATGCATGATCAGCAAGGCGACCCGCTGATCGTGGTGAAAAAGCCGGAAACCCCAGCCCCGTAACTTCACGCGAATCGCCAATGGCCGCTATTCCCAAGTTGAAACCCGAAGCCCTCACTGTTTCCGCACTCACGGCGCAATTGCGCGGATTGATCGAGGGGAAGTTCGCATCGGTGTGGGTGGCGGGCGAAGTCTCGAACTTCACGCGGGCTGCTTCGGGTCACTGGTATTTCACGCTCAAAGACGCCGGTGCGCAACTCAAGTCGGCCATGTTTCGCGGCTTCAATCTCCGTGCGAAATTCGATCCGCACGATGGGCTGGAAGTGCTGGCGCGCGGTCGCGTGAGTGTGTATGAGCCGCGCGGCGATTATCAGTTGATCGTGGAAGAACTCCAACCGAAGGGAATGGGCGCTGCGGAGTTGGCGTTGCGGCAACTCAAGGAAAAGCTGCTCGCGAAGGGCTACTTCGATCCACGCCGCAAACGCCCGTTACCGCGCTTCCCGAAGCGAGTGGGCTTAATCGCCAGTTCCAGCGGGGCCGCCCTGCGCGACATGGTGGAACTCTTCGCACAGCGCTGGCCGCTCACCGAATTGATCATTCGCCCCAGCCGCGTGCAAGGCGAAGGTGCGGCCGAAGAAGTGGCGGCGGCGATTCGCTTGCTCAACCACTTCCACGCCACGCGCGAGGTTCCGCTCGATGCGATTGTGATCGGGCGCGGCGGCGGAAGCATCGAGGATCTGTGGGCGTTTAACGAAGAAGCCGTGGCCGATGCGGTGTTCGAATCGGTGGTGCCGGTGGTGTCTGCGGTGGGCCACGAAACCGATGTGACCGTTGCGGATCTCGTCGCCGATCTGCGGGCCGAAACGCCATCGGCTGCGGTGGTGGCGCTGTCGCCGGATCGCCGCGAAATGCTTGCGGGCTTCTTCGAACTACGGGCACGGCTGTATGAGGCGATGGAACACCGGCTCGCGCTGGCGCAACAGCAGGTGCAGCAGTTGGCCTCGCGGCCCGCGTTCCGGCGACCACTGCAGCGCGTGCGCGATCTGGAACAACGGCTGGACGATCTGGCCCGCCGCATGGATCGCGTGGCCAACCTCAAGCTCACGCAAACCGGCTCGCAACTCGCCGCACTCGCCGCCCGGCTCGAATCACTTAGCCCCTTGAACGTCTTGACCCGTGGGTATAGCTTGACACACACGGCAGATGGTAAACTGGTGCGCGCGGCAGAAGATGTTAGCCCCGGTGATGAACTCATCACCCGCGTGGCAGCCGGCACAATCACGAGCCGCGTGATCGCAAGTGAAAGTCCGCAAGTCGAATCGTCACACATTACCGAGGGGCATGGAGGCCGCCCAACCACCACCCCTTCGAACTGACGAGCGCCGTGCGGGCAACTGTGCTGTTTTTGCGCAGAGAGGGTTTAACCATGCAGCTTGAAGGAACGATCATCAATGGCGTGATTGTGCTGGATGGCAACGCGGCGTTGCCCGAGGGAACGCGTGTGCGTGTGGAACTGTCGCCGAAGCTGCCGCCGGATCATCCGCACGCACCTTACGATCGCGAAACCGAACTGGCGCTGTTGCGGGAATCTTACGAAGACGTGTTGGCAGATCGTGGCGGTGTTGAAGCCCGCAAGTTTCTGAAAGAGATGGCGATCCGGCGCAACATGCCCCTTGCACCGGGGGAATAATTACAGGAGCCACGATGCCGCCAACGGAACCACCTGCACCGCGATTCGAGCAAGCCGTTTCCGAACTCGAAGTCATTCTTCGCGAACTGGAAGATGGCACCACGAGCCTGGAAGCGGCATTGGCTCGCTACGAACGCGGCGTGGGGTTGTTGCGGCTCTGCTACGGGCAACTGCGCGACGCGGAACAGAAGGTGAAACTGCTGGCCGGGTTAACCGAAGATGGCGGAGCCGATCTGAAGCCGTTCGAGCACGTTGCGAGCATCGAATCGGCCAAAGCAGGCGTCCGCAATTCGACAAAGCCGCCGCGAGGTACGGAATAACCGCTGTGGGGTGGCTCGCGAAAGCCCAACTGTCCAAACAGTTGGGCTTTCGCGAGCCACCCCACTATGAATGGTAATCTGAAGATTGTGCAGGGCGAGGAGTGGGCGTGGGTGGTGATCTGGGCGCGGAACTGGCATCGCGGCAAGGGCGAGTGGAAGCCGCCCTGCGGAGATCGCTTGCCCAGGTAACCGAAGGCGGGCCAGTCGCGGTTCGCGATGCGATGGCGTATAGCCTTTTCGCTCCGGGCAAGCGCTTGCGGCCACTGTTAACATTGTTCGCATGCGAGGCGGCGGGTGGATCGCCGGAAGAATCGCTTCCCGGTGCGTGTGCGGTGGAAATGATCCACACATACTCACTGATCCACGACGACCTGCCGGCCATGGACGACGACGATCTGCGTCGCGGCCTGCCGACGTGCCACAAGAAGTTTGGCGAGGCGCTCGCGATTTTGGCTGGCGATGCCCTGCTTACTGCGGCGTTCGAAGTCGTCGCCTCGGGTTACCCCGCGCGAACCGCTGCGGTTAGTTGTGTAGAGTTGGCGCGGGGAGCCGGGGCCGTGGGAATGGTGGGCGGGCAAACGCTCGATCTGATCGCCGACGGCCGAATTCCTGTTGCGGAATTGGGCGACGGGAATCGCGAGCCGGTGGGGCCAATGGGGCCAACAGCGGTCGTGCGGTTGGAAGATCTCCACACCCGCAAGACTGGCGCACTGTTCGCCTCGGCGTTGCGATTGGGCGTGTATGCCGCACAAGCCGAACGCGCGGGCGGGCCGAACGCCGAAACGTTGGCCGCCGCGAACGAATACGCAGTCGCCTTCGGCTTGCTGTTTCAGGTCACAGACGATCTGCTAGATGTCGAGAGCACGGCCGATAAGGCTGGCAAGCGGGTTGGCAAAGACGCCGCCCGCGGGAAGCTGACTTACCCTGGCCTCCTCGGTGTCGAGGATTCCCGGCGCAAGGCGGCGGAACTGGGTCGGCGGGCGGGGGCGGCGGCCGAACGACTCGGCAGTCGCTGGCTTGCGGAACTGGCCCGGTATATTGTCACGAGGGAACGTTGAACGATGAGCGCTGAACGAACAACGATGAACGCCATCGAACCGACTCGGGGTTCATCGCCATTCGCGCACCACCCATCGCTCTCCCAATGGGGAAAGACAATGGCGAAGCTGCTGCCCAAGATTCAGTCTCCCGCAGACCTGCACGAACTCTCGGATGAGCAGTTGCAGGAACTCACCCAGGAAATTCGGGACGAACTCGTCCGGGTGCTTACCACGCGGCCGGCCCACTTCGCCAGCAACCTAGGCGTGGTGGAACTGTGCGTGGCCCTGCACCTGACGTTCGACTTCTCCCGCGATCGCCTTATCTGGGATACCGGCCATCAGGTGTATCCGCACAAGCTCATTACCGGTCGCTACGATCGCTTTCACACCATTCGCACCAAGGGCGGCCTGATGGGCTTCCCGCATCCGGGCGAATCCATCTACGACCTGTTCATGACGGGCCACGCCGGCTGCAGTGTGTCCACCGCGTCGGGCCTGAAAGCGGGCGACGATCTTCTGGGCGAAACCGATCGCAAGTCTGTCGCGGTCATTGGCGATGGCGCGCTTCCCAGCGGCATCGTGTTTGAAGCGCTCAACAACATCGGCGGCATGGGGCAAGATGTTCTCGTTATCCTCAACGATAACAAGATGAGCATTTGCCCACGCACCGGCGGCCTGGCGCAATACCTCGATCAATGCCGCATGACGGGCCTATACCAGGGGAGCAAGCGGCGGCTGAATCAAGTGCTTAACGCCATCCCTGTGTTCGGCGGAATGGCGCAATCGGCGCTCGAACAATGCCGCGATGGGATGAAGGCGTTCCTCAAGGATGGCATGCTGTTCGAGGAACTCGGCTTCCGCTACTTCGGCCCATTCGATGGGCACGATCTTCCCGCGCTTCGCAAGATTCTCCGCGACCTGAAATCGCAGAAAGGCCCGCTGCTGCTGCACGTGCTCACCAACAAGGGGCACGGCGTGCAACAGGCGGCCGACGACCCCGTTACCTATCACACGCCGCCCGTGTTCGAGCACGTCGATAGCGATGGCCGCGTCGTCTCCTTCAAGAAGGGCGGCGGCAAGGGCTATACCGATGCCATTAGCTTCGCCCTTCACGAGTCGATGCAGAACGATACGAAGGTGGCCGTGCTGACGGCGGCGATGTGCCAGGGGAACAAGCTGGAACAGGTTCGCGAAGATTTCCCCGATCGCTTCTTCGATGTCGGCATTTGCGAAAGCCACGCGGTCGCGTTTGCCGCGGGCATGGCCAAAGCGGGCATGAAGCCTGTCGTCGAGATCTACAGCACATTCCTGCAACGGAGCTTCGATCAGATCTTCCAGGAAGTGTGCCTGCAGAATCTGCATGTGGTGTTCTGCATGGATCGCGCCGGCCTCACCGGCCCGGATGGCCCCACGCATCATGGCATGTTCGATGTCCCTTATATGCGGCTGTTCCCGAACATGGTAAGCATGGCACCGGGCGATGAAGCCGATGTGCGGCCCATGCTGCAATTCGCGCTCGATCACAACGGCCCGATCTCCCTGCGCTACCCCAAGACCGGCCTGGATAATGTGGAACGCGCCAACCCGGCCCCGGCCATTGAAATGGGCAAGGCCGAGGTGATTTCGTGGGGCGAAGATGGTTGCTTTGTCGCGTTCGGCACGCTCCTTGCCAACTGCGTGGCCGCCGCCAAGAAGCTTCGCACCGAGGGGTTGAATGTGGGCGTCATCAATGCCCGCTTCGTCAAGCCGCTCGATAAGGAAACGATCCTGCGTGCGGTGGAGTCGCTGCCGTTGGTGGTGACGGTGGAAGAAGGCACGCTCGAAGGCGGCTTTGGATCGGCGGTGCTGGAAGCGGCCAACGCGGCGGGGCTGGATTCGCGCAACGTCGTTCGCTGCGGCATGCCCGATAAGTTCGTCGAGCATGGCGAGCGGGCCGAGTTGCTCGCCGATTGCGGACTTAGCCCGGATAAACTCGCCGAGGTGGTTCGCTCGTATCGCGGGGCCGAAGTGGCGGAGTGAACCGGTCTGACGCGGATGATACAGGTTCAGAACGAAGAACAGATGATCCGCTTCAGAACGAAGAAGAGATCATCCGCAGATTACGCAGATTACACAGATTAGAAAGCAGAAGATAAAGAACTGACATCAGATATCTATGAGACTCACATCCTGACGTGTGGCTTCTGTTTTCGGTTTTAAAATCTGTGTCTTCTGTGTAAGCTGCGGATGATATGTTTTCGGTTATGAAACGATCCGCCGATTAGAAATCAGAAGATTACGCCGGTATAGTTTCGGTTCTTGTATTTGAAATCTGCGTCATCTGCGAAATCTGCGGATAACTCTTCTACGTTCTGAACCTGTATCATCTGCGGATCATCTCTTCCTCGCTTTGACTGGCCAACACTTCTTCTCTCCCGTTGAAATGCGTTGAATTCGCAGGCGTCTCATCATTATCGAGGCGATTTCGTCCTATCATGTCTTGCCGGGCCTCGGTTGTCTGTTGGGTGTTTGTATGCCATCTCGTCGCGCGATCGCATTGATCTTTCTGTTCTGGCTGGCGGTCACCAGCTATGTCGCGTATCGCGATTTATGGCCCCTTCTGTTCGCGTCCGGTCCGCCGCCCATCGCCATCGATCTCGCCGATGAAGCCGCGCAGAACATCCCCATTCGCTGGACCGTGAACTGGAACGGCAAGCCCGTGGGCAAGCTCGTCACGTCCATGAAGTATCTCGATGCCGACGATACCTTCGCCTTCACCAACACCTATAAGCAATTGCGTGTCGAAGTGGGCGGCGTCACGGTGTTTGTCCCGCAGTTGGTGTCGCTTGTTCGCGTCGATCGCGAAGGGAACCTCCTCGAACAATCCGCCGATGGCACGCTGGAACTGGAGTTGTCCGGTGTGAAGATAGGCGTGGTGAATGCGAAGATCAAAGGGATCGTAACCGATGGCCAGTTGAACGCGGTCTTCGATGGGAGTTATGGCTTCGCGGGCTTGAAGCCGACGACCATGACCAAGACACTGGACCCCGTGCCGGTCGCGCAAGGCCAGCCGCTCAACCCGCTGCAACCGGTCAATCGCATTCGTGGCGTGCGGCCGGGGCGGCAGTGGGTCGTGAACGAAAGCAACCCGCTCAACGATGCCGTTGCGGCGGTGGCCAAGCAGATGGGCTTTAACTTGCCCGATCAGAACCGTGGCCCGCTGTATGGCGAAGTGCTCGCCGAGCCGCGCAACCTGGATTGTGCCTCTGGACCGGTTCCATGCTGGGTGATCGAATATCGCCGCGAGGAACCCGAAGTGCGGACGTGGGTCCGCGTTTCGGATGGAAAAGTCTTACGCCAGGAAGCGTTCCGCAAGGGCGAGAACCTGACGGTCGATCGAGACGAATAGCGACACGCCCTTTCATGGGCCATGCGAGCAACCGGAGCGAAAGCCATGATCGATATTCGCGGTGTGTCCAAGTCGTATGGCCCCAAGATCGCGGTGCAAGGGCTGGACTTGCACGTTCCAGCGGGTGAACTCTTCGCGTTCCTCGGGCCAAACGGCGCGGGCAAAACCACGACCATCAAGATGCTTTGCGGCCTGCTGTTCCCCACTCAAGGAAGCGTGCGTGTGGGCGGCTTCGATCTCTTCGCCGATGGCGATCAAGCCCGCACGCTCATCAGCTATGTGCCCGATCAGCCGTTCCTTTACGAGAAGCTCACCGGCCGCGAGTTCCTGCAATTCACTGCGGATTTGTATGCCATGCCGAGCGGTAAGGCGTCCGACAAGATTGATGAAGTGATCGAGTTGTTCCACCTCGATGACTTTGTAGATGACCTGACCGAACGCTACTCGCACGGCATGCGGCAGCGAACCGTCTTTGCCGCAGCGCTGGTTCACGAACCCAAGTTGCTGATTGCGGATGAACCCACCGTTGGGCTTGATCCCAAGAGCATTCGAGAGCTGAAAACGTTGCTCCGGCGTCTCGCGGCGAGCGGCACAACGGTGTTCCTCAGCACACACACATTGGATATTGCCCAGGAACTGGCGGATCGCATCGGCATTATCGATCACGGCCGCTTGCTCGGCTGCGGGACGATGCGCGACTTGCAGAAACTTGCCAGCAGCGATGGCAACCTCGAAGACTTGTTCCTGAAGATCACCGAGGAAGCGGCGACGGAACCAGAGCCGGCCGTCTCGGGACTTGTGGGGTGAACCAATGACTGCCGAACTCCCCGCGCAACTCCCCGGGCTGGCCGATCAAGCCGGCGTGTTTCGCCGCCTCCGCACGCGTTTGCTTCGCAATGGCCTGCGTGTCGCGCTGGATCACGGCCGCACGCGGCTCATCACCATGCTCGCGTCCAGCGTGTTCGTCTTTGCGTTCACGTTCGCGGTTGGCTTATACCTCTTCACGCAACTGGCCAAGGCGAACGTTCCGTTCAAGGGTGCGATTGTTGAAGCGCTATTCGATCTCATGTTCTTCACGCTTGGCTCGATGTTGGTGTTCTCGACCGGTCTCATTCTGTTCGCGAGTTTGTTCAACAGCCCCGAATCGCGCTATCTGCTCTGTTCGCCCGCACGCGCCGATCGCATCTTCGCCACCAAGTTTCAGGCCGCGGTCGCCTTCAGTTCCTGGGGTTTCGTGATTCTCGGCATCCCCGTGTTCCTCGCGTTTGGCATTGTCTCCGGTGTGCCGTGGTACTTCTATGCGTTGCTCCCGGCGTTCCTGTTGGGCTATGTGCTGTTGCCCGGTTCGGTATCCGCCACGCTGTGCTTGCTATTGGCTCGCTACATGCCGCAGAACCGCAAGCAGGTGTTGATTGTGGTGGCGCTGGTGATGGTGGTAGTCGCAAGCATCTGGATGTATCGCGTGGGGATTGGCTTGAAGAAGACCTTCAACACCGGTGGCCGCGAACTCGATGAACTGATCGGTCGGTTCGATATGCTGCGCAGCGGCTTCGCCCCGAGCCACTGGATGACGCGCGGCGTGATGGCTGCTGCGCGCGACGATCTTCGCGGCGCGCTGATTCCGCTCGCGCAGGTGTGGAGTAACGGGCTGGTGCTGTATGTGCTGGCGGCGTGGGTGGCCCGGCGGGTGTATCGCACCGCGTACGATCGCATCGCGGGCGGCGGGCGTGGCAAGAAAGTTTATGGCACGCACTTCCTGGACCGCGTGATGGAAACGCTCGTCTTCTATCTCGATAAACGCACGCGCGTGCTTGTGGTCAAGGATTTCCGCACCTTTCGCCGCGATCCCACGCAATGGGCCGTGCTCATCCTCTTCGGCATCCTGATGCTTTTCGGGGCCAGTAACTTTCGCCAGTATTATTCCGCGGGCTTGGCGGTGATGGATCGCTACGCCGTGAGCCTGATGAACCTTTCCGGCACCGCGATCATGCTGTGTGCGGGGCTGAGCCGCTTTGTGTTCCCGCTCATTAGCCTGGAAGGACGCAAGTTCTGGGTGCTGGGACTCACACCGCTGAGCCGCGACCAGATTCTCTGGGGCAAGTTCGTGTTCGCCGCCACCGGTGCGCTCGTCATTGGCGAACTTCTCATTCTGGTAAGCGATGCCCTGCTTGGTTTGCCGTGGCAAGGAATGCTGCTGCATGCCATCATCATGGCAGTGGTGGCCGTGGGCTTGGCCGGGTTGAATGTCGGGCTTGGCGCATACCTGCCGACGTTCAAAGAGACGGACCCTTCGAAGATCGTGGTTGGCTTTGGCGGCACCGTGAACATGGTGGCGGGGCTGGGTTTCCTGGTCATGATCATTGGACTAATGGCGGTGCCGCTTCACACGGCGCAGTTGGCTCGCGGGGCCGCGAATGTGGATAAGGCCGTGAGCCTTTGGGTGTATGCCGGGGTGCCCATTGGCGTGCTGCTGGGCGTGGTGGCCGTGGTGTTATCGTTGCGATTCGGCGCGCGATCGCTGCGCGGCATGGAGTTCTAATCGGAGTAGTGGGAGATTTGCTGTGGCACGCGATGAGAATACGGACGACGTACCCTGGGGCGATGCCGACTGGCAACCGACCGCGCCGGCCACGCGCCCGGAATCGAGCCGCAACAAATTGTTCGCCGCCGCCGTGACCGCGTTAGTTCTGGCTGCGTGCGGTGCGGTGCTGTTCAACTGGCAACGCGCTGCCGTTCAGCGAGCCGAGGTAGCCCGCGCCATGGCCGAA
>JBGSLF010000052.1:0-51710 GCA_041740855.1 Gemmata sp. | reverse complement strand
CCGCTTCCCGCCCCGAGGCCGGAATCAAAACCAGATTAGACCGACAACCAGACTTTCGCCGAGGACCGGAGGACAAAGTGAAATTCCTTCAACGAGCCGCATCCGCCATCTTGACACTTGCACTCGCTGCTGCCGTTGGGGCCGGGGCCTGGTGGATTGTCACGAACAAATCGTCCGCGACCAAGGCCGAGAAGCCAGCCCCGCCCGCAGCCGTCGCCAAGGTCGTTAAGGAAGACGAACTCAACACGGTCACACTGACCGAGGACGCCGAGAGGCTGATGGGGTTGAAGGTCGGTGTGGTCGAAGCGAAGTCCGTGCGCCGGGTCCGCGTGTACGGGGGCGAGGTGACGATCCCTGTCGGCCGGGCGATCCTGGTCGCGGCCCCGCTGGGCGGGATGCTCAAGGCCCCCAAGGGCGGGGTGCCGATGGCCGGGCAACCCGTCAGGACCGGGCAGACTGTCTTCCACTTGCTCCCGCTGCTCACCCCCGAAGGCCGGGCGACGGTCTCCGCCGCACTGGTGGATGCGGACGGTCAGGTGAACAACGCCAAGGCCCAATTGACCCTCGCTGACATTGCACTGGTACGGGCCAAACGGGTGTTGTCAGAAGGGGCCGGCAGCCAGCGGCAGGTCGATGAGGCCAAGGCCGCGTTCGACGTGGCGACCCGGACGCTCGAAGCGGCGGTGGCCCGTCGGGCCACCCTCGCGAAAGCACTTGGGGAAGGCGAAGGCGGAAGCCCCTCCCCGATCGCGATCGACGCCCCCGAGGACGGAATCCTGCGGGTCGTCTCGGCGTTACCCGGACAAACCGTGCCGCTCGGGGCACCCCTGTTCGAGGTTGTGGACCTGACGACCGTCTGGGTTCGCGTGCCGCTTCCGGTCGGCGATCTGGAGGACATTGACCGGAGTGAGTCGGCACGGGTCGGAAAGCTGTCCGCCCGGCCGGGGACCGGGCTCACGTCTGCCAAGCCGGTCCTGGCTCCGCCGTCTGCGAACGTGCTGAACTCGACGGTCGATCTCTACTACGAGTTGCCGAATCCGGCGGGAAAGTTGACGCCCGGCCAGCGGCTCGGCGTCACGTTAGCGCTCGCGGACGCCACGGAGAGCCTGACCGTCCCGTGGTCGGCCGTGGTGTTCGATGTCCACGGCGGCACCTGGGTCTACGAGCAGACCGGCCCCCGCCGGTACGTCCGTAACCGGGTCGTCGTCCAGTACACCGTCGGGTCGGACGCGGTGCTGGCGAGTGGGCCGAAGGCCGGCACTCGGGTCGTAACGGCCGGAGTCCAGGAGTTGTTCGGCGCGGAAACCGGCTTCGTCAAGTGAGGACACCATGCTGAGCTGGCTGATTACGTCATCGGTCCGGGGCCGCGTCGTCGTGATCGCGTTGAGTGCGCTGTTGGTCGTCTACGGGTTTCGCACCGTACGCACCGCGCCGCTGGACGTGTTTCCGGAGTTCGCCCCACCGAAGATCGAGATCCAAACCGAAGCCCCCGGCCTCTCGACCGACGAGGTGGAGGCGCTCATCAGCATGCCGCTGGAGAACGCGCTCAACGGCACCCCGGGCCTGAAGACGCTGCGGTCCAAGTCCGTTCTCGGCCTTTCCTCGGTGGTGCTCCTGTTCGAGGAAGGCACCGACATCCACAAGGCCCGGCAGTACGTGCAGGAACGGGTCGCGGCCGAGGCCGTTCGACTGCCCACGGTCGCCCGCCCGCCGGTCATCCTCCAGCCGCTGTCGTCCCTCAGCCGCGTGATGAAGATCGGGCTGTCATCGAAGACCATGTCGCAGCAGGACATGACGGTGCTCGCGCTCTGGACGATCCGACCGAAACTGATGTCCGTTCCGGGGGTGGCCAACGTCGCCATTTGGGGACAGGCGGACAAGCAGTATCAGGTGCTGGTCGATCCGGACCGCCTCCGGGCCGAGGGCGTGAGTCTGGATCAGGTGATGCTCGCGGCCCGAGATTCGACCGTCCTGGAGTCGGGCGGGTTCCTCGACAAGCCGAACCAGCGGTTGGCCATCCGGCACCGTGCCATGATCCAGGATCCCGACGATTTGGCCCGCACCGTGGTCGCCTTCCAGGGCAACGCCCCGATCCGGATCGGCGACGTGGCGAGCGTCGGGTTCGGTTCCCCTCCGATGATCGGCGACGCCATCATCAACGACGGACCGGGCCTGCTGTTGATCGTCGAGAAACAGCCCGAGGGGAACACGCTGGAAGTCACCCGCCGCGTCGAGGAGGCGCTCAAGGAACTCGAACCGGGCCTGACCGGCGTCGAACTCGATCACACCATCTTCCGCCCGGCGACGTTCATCGAGCGGGCCATCGACAACCTGAGCCACGCCCTTCTCGTCGGCTGCGGGCTGGTGGTCGTGATCCTCGTCGTCTTCCTGTTCGACTGGCGGACGGCGCTCATCAGCCTGACCGCGATTCCCCTGTCCCTGATCTCCGCCGTGGTCGTGCTGACCGCGTTCGGGATGACGCTCAACACGATGGTCATCGCCGGTCTGGTCATCGCCCTCGGCGAGGTGGTGGACGACGCCATCATCGACGTGGAAAACATCGTCCGGCGGTTGCGGTTGAACCGGGCGTCAGGGAACCCCGTGTCGGCCTTCAAGGTGGTGATCAGTGCCTCAATGGAAGTCCGCAGTGCGGTGGTGTTCGCGACGATGATCGTGATCGTCGTGTTCCTGCCCGTCTTCTTCCTGGACGGCATCGCCGGATCGTTCTTCCGCCCGCTGGCCCTGGCGTACATCCTGGCCATTATCGCATCGCTCCTCGTCGCCCTGACGGTCACTCCGGCGCTTTCCTACATGCTCCTCACCGGCGACCGCGGCCGGCATCGTGAAGCTCCGCTCGCCCGGGCGTTGCGGCGGATCTACGGGGCGATCCTCCCGTACCTCGTCGGCAAACCCTACACCGCTCTCGGGATCGTGGCGGCCACGTTCGTCCTCAGCGGGGCGGCGGCCACCCGGTTCGGTTCGGAGTTCCTGCCGGAGTTTCAAGAGACCGATTTCCTGATGCACTTCATCACCAAGCCGGGCGCGTCCGTTGAGGAAATGGACCGCGTGACGGTGCTGGCCAGCCGGGAACTGCGGGCCATTCCGGGCGTGCGCAACTTCGGCTCGCACATCGGCCGGGCCGAGGTCGCCGACGAGGTGTACGGCCCGAACTTCACCGAACTGTGGATCAGCATCGACCCGGACGTGGACTACCCGGCCACCGTGAAGAAGATTCAAACGGTGATGGACAATTACCCCGGCATGTTCTGCGACGTCCAAACCTATCTTAAAGAGCGCAGCAAGGAGGTTCTCTCCGGTTCGAGCGCCAGCATCGTCGTGCGCCTGTTCGGACCCGACATGGACCTACTGCGCGCGAAGGCGAAAGAAGCCGAGAAAGTCATGTCGTCCGTGGAGGGAGTGACGAATCTCAAGGTCGAGTCCCAGGTCTTGCTCCCTCAAATCGAAGTGCGGTTGCGGCCCGAAGCGGCAGAACGCTACGGCCTCACACCCGGCCACGTCCGCCGGGCGACGACGACGCTCCTGCGGGGAACCAAGGTCGGCGAGGTGTACGAGGGGCAGAAGCGGTTCGACGTGGTGGTGTGGGGCGTGCCGACGTGCCGGGACGACATCGCGGCGATCCAGTCCTTGCCGATCGACACCCCGGCGGGCGTGCAGGTCCGGCTCAAGGACGTGGCCGACGTGCTGATCGTGCCGATGCCCAACGAAATCAAACGGGAGGCCGCATCCCGCCGGCTCGACATCACCTGCAACGTGCAGGGGCGAGACCTGGCGGCGGTGGCCGCGGAGGTGGAGCAGAAGGTCCGGGAGCTGCCGTACGAGCCGGGTTACCACCCGCAGTTCCTCGGCGAAGAGGCGGCCCGGCGCGAGTCGAGCCAGCGGCTGTACGCCCTCGGAGCGTTCGCGTTGCTGGGTGTGATCCTGATCATCTATTCGGACTTCGGCTCGTGGCGGCTGACGCTCATCGTCGCCTTCACGTTGCCGTTCGCCCTGGTCGGCGGGCTGGTTGGGGTTGGTCTCACCGGTGGGGTGTTGTCGCTCGGCTCGCTCGTCGGATTCGTCACGGTGCTGGGCATCGCCTCGCGGAACGGGATCATGCTGGTGAGCCATTACCGGCACCTCGAGGATGAGGAAGGCGAGGCGTTCGGGAGCGAGTTGGTGCAGCGCGGGTCCGAGGAGCGGCTCGCCCCGATCCTGATGACCGCCCTCTCTACCGGGCTGGCCCTATTGCCGCTCATCGTCAGCGGCCAGAAGCCGGGTCACGAGGTCGAGTACCCGCTCGCGGTTGTGATTCTCGGCGGTCTGGTCACCTCGACGCTCTTGAACCTGTTTCTGTTGCCGTCCCTGTACCTGCGGTTCGGCCGGCGCAGCGCAGCAGAGAAGGTCGAGGCATGACACTCTCCAACCGTCTCACCGTGTTCTTTCTGGCCGCGTTGGCCCTCGTGCTGGCAGCGTTCTCGGTGACACTGTACTCACTAGCCCATGCGCACCTTTCCACTCAACTCGATGAGCGCGTGGCCACGACGATGGACACACTGATCGCACTCGCCGAGATCGAACCGGACGGCCTGGACTGGGAACCTGAACTCCGTCGCCTTCCCGCCCACTGGGAGGGCGATCCGCCACTCTGGGCGATCTACGACGAGAACGAGAGTCGAGTCGATGGCTCCCACGACCCGATTCACCGGCTCTCCGAGTTCGCCGCTCGCGGCCCCGTATCCACGAGAGAACGCCAGCAGGTTCAATGGAACGGAAATGACTGGCGGGTTGCCCGGCAGACGTTAGTCTTCCCGGACTCCGACGCGATCCGCAGCCGCCCCGGCCGCGAACGGCACCAGGTCCTGGTCTTCGTGACAGCTTGGCCGGTAGCACCTGTTCAAACTGCGCTCCGAACTCTCGCCTGGAGCTTGACCGGCATATCGATAGTGATCTGGCTGATGGCCGGTCTCATCAGCCGGTGGCTCTGTCGGCGGGCCTTGGCTCCCGTTACGCGAATGACTGAGGCCGCTCGGACCATCTCCCCCGCGGACTTCGGCGAGCGGCTTCCGGTACCTCCGGTCCGCGATGAACTGCACGATCTCGCGGTCGCGTTCAACGACCTGCTGACCCGGCTACAAGACTCCTTCGAGCGGCAACGCCGTTTCGCCGGAGACGCATCGCACCAACTGCGAACGCCACTGACGGCCATGCTGGGCCAGATGGAAGTCGCGTTGCGGCGGGACCGCGAGCCGGACGAGTACCGTCGAGTCCTGAACACGTCCGTCGCCCAGGCTGGGCGGTTGCGGCAGATCGTGGAGTCGCTCCTGTTCCTGGCACGGGCGGATGCGGACACCGAGATGCCGGGCTTGGAAACGATTCCACTTGCGAACTGGCTTGCCCAGTATTTGACCGAATCCTGGGCTAGCCACCCGCGGTTCAGCGACATCCAGGTCGAGGCCACGGGGCACGAACCGACGGTGATATATGCCCAGCCTGCGCTGCTCGGGCAGGCGGTCGGAAATCTGCTCGACAACGCCTTCAAGTACAGCCCGCCGGGGTCACGCATCCGTATTCAATTGCATGGACAACCGGATCAAGTCGTCATCGCCGTCGAGGACCAGGGGCCGGGTATCTCGGCGGACGAGTTAGATCGCGTCTTCGATCCCTTCTTCCGCTCCGCGGAAGCCCGACGATTCGGCATTCCGGGGGTCGGTTTGGGACTCTCGGTGACGGCCAGGATTGTGTCAACGTTTGGTGGTCGGGTCAGGGCATCACGAACCGATTCAGGAAGTCGGTTCGAGATCCTCCTCCCCACGTCGATTCCGCCACACCCTCCCCGTGCGTAACACTCTTCGAACTTGCGTGCGAGAGTACGCGCGCGAGTTTTGCCCGTCCGACATCGATCATTACCAGGGATTTCCGGCGTTTCGTGAGAAGTGCTACGATGAAATGGGTGTTAACCGGCCGAAGTTTCGGATCTCACTCGATGCCCGAGCGGAACACTCCTCGCACTCAAAAGTCGCCGGTCTGTTAACCAGACTGTTTGAGAGCCGTGTTGGCAAAACTGACAGTACAGTGAGGAACGGCTCGGGGGTTTGATCAAGCATTACTACCGCGAAGCCGCCTGAATCCTCCCCACCACTGACATCGCACTGTCACCAACCATTCAGTGAGCCGCTCCCGCATGGGGCGAGAGCGTTTCGAGCCTTTGTTGTAATGCGGGCATCGTTCATTCCGGAACCTGCGCCCGCTTCGCTGTCCCATCTGCTCTCTCTGACCGGCCCCAATCCAAGTCATCCCTGAGAATGACAACCTCGACCGGCCTCTGGAAACCCCTGTGGATCCTGCACGCCGAATAATTGCCCACGGCCGGCTGTCACGTCAACAACCGAGTTTGGGGCTGTGTGAGGGGCGTCTTCGAACGGATCGGGGCGTGTTCCCGGGTTCCGTGGAGATCAGCTTCATAGGGGTTCTCGGTCTTCGACCCCGGTTGCCCGCTCCGCATCGGCAGGTGAGGCGACGATCACCTCGTCGATGACCAGCACGTGGCAGCCGCCGCACCACGGGCACCGGTCGGCCTCACTGGATACGTGGCCCATTGGTGCCAGCAGCATGGTCCGTGAGTCGCACTTCGGCAGTAAAGTGTCCAGCTTCCGCAGTCGTGTCTGGAGTCGCATCGTCGGCCCCCATCTGCTCCTGGTTACCCTTTCCGCATGACCGCGTCGAGTGCGGAGAACTCACCGGAGTCGCACCCGGATTGGCGAATGCCGGTGGCCGTGAGCCACGCTTGGTGCTCGGGGAGAAGAGTGGTGCGGAACGCGTACACCCGTGTCAGCCACCCGGTGTGGTCCGGGTGCGACGGGTCGAGGTCGGCAGGTCCGAAGTCGCCGGCCAGCAGGCCGCGGGCAAACGCCACGGGGTCGTGCGGCACGGTCCGCCCCGACCGGTTCGGCGGCAGCAGGCGTTCGAGGGTGCGGATGCGTCGTGCCAGCGTCATGATCTGTCCTCTGGGGAACTCGGCACCCACATGATTGCACCGCCTCATTCAACGTCATTTCTCGATCTTGCAGGCAGGCGGTACACGCCACGCGGTCCGGCTTGCTCTTGCTGTTTGACCAACGTTTCCAGTTGTGTCATCCGCACTTCCAGTTCAGCCATCTCCCGAACCTTGATGCCGATCTCCAGTACCGCCCGGGCTGCACCCAGTCGTACGGCGGCCGGGATCGAGTCCTTCTGTAACGACAGGAGCGTTCGCACCGCCTCGCTCGCGGCGGCCGTGAGCATCCCCGCACACCGCCGGACCATGTCGGTGCGAATCTCCTGGAGTCGTGTCTGGAACGCCAGTTCCTTGAGCCGCCGGTACACGGTCCGCTCGGTCAACTGACACTGCCGGGCTGCCGCCTCCACGGTCGCCCCACAGGCCAACGCCAGCAGGAGGGCGTCCTCGTTGTTCTTCCGCTGCACTTCGGCCATGTTCCACCTCCGTTAGCTGCGAACCCGGTTCATGTACGCGGCAGGCACCTCGATCCCCGTCATCAACCGAGAGCGGCCCAACCAACCCTGCGTTCCGGCTGGCAGGGTTGTTCCGGCGTACGTCAGGGCGTTGCGCGTTCGGCCTTCTGTCGGGTCAGCAGTTCGAACCGATCCAGCTTCGGCTTCGATTTTCGCCACCTTACGCCCCCCCATCTTTTAGCCGCCGGCGGGCGATCGCCAACAACTTGGCGGTGCTGTGAGCCTTCCGCGCTACAGGATGAGAAGTAGACGCCACGGGAACGCGAACGGGTCGGGGAGTGATCCCCGACCCGTTCGCGTTGTAGCAAGAGAGGCGGTCGGGCCGGAGTTGCTTCGCCGTGTGGCCCGACTACTTCACCACTCGGAACCCCGAAACACGCGACTCAGCCAAGTCGAGGACTTCGTGTGCCGTCGATTTGCCGCCGACCCAGCAGAGCAGGTGACTGTCTCGGTCGAGTTTCGCGCCGTCGGGGACAACGACGTGCAGTTCGCGGCACTCGGCCTCGTACACCTTCCCCTCGGTCGTGAACGTGTGCCGCTGGTGGGAGCCGTGACGAACGAAGGTCAGGGCCACGGGCGCGGTCGCGACGGGATAGGAGCGCTGATACATGGTGATTTGCATGGCATCCTCGCCACCCGCAAACGACGGTGTGTCGCTCCGCAAGTGGCTCGGAGTATTGTAGCCGATACCTGCCAGCGGGTTTCGTCCGCGCTCGCCATGTTCACTCCTTACCCAGTACCAGATCGACCACCCAGCATCCGCGAACGTGCGTCCCGGTGCCGCGGCAGTGGGCCAGGATGTCGTCGCTGTCGCACCCGGCGTCCTGGAGCGCGTCGGCCAGGATCGGCATCGCGGAGAAGTCACGGGATTGAGGTTTGCAGGCTCCTCACGAAAGTCTGCAGTGAGCGGTTCGATGCGATCAAGAAGGGGCCATCCACCATCAGCCCCGAATGCGATGTGTTCCTGCTCGATAAGGCGGGGGTCAGAAAGGTTTGACCAGCACGGCGATGCAATCGACACGGCCGGGGTGGTCATGCCGGCCCCTTTCCCAACAGCGGGAAGTTGCACCACAAACATTCGATCATCCGCCGTTTCGACTTTCCGCCGGCGGCATTCCACCACAAGTGGTTTCGGAGGCGGCCGATTCGGGAAGTCGTTCCAGAACCGGCCGCTGAAGGCGAGCAAGCTTGTGGAGAGCATTCCACACCACATCAGCCCGAGTCCCGCGCTGCGGCGAGCATGGCCAGTCGTTGCGATACCATCGCAACCAGTTCTTCGTGGCTTGGCCTGCCGTCAATCATCGCCTTGAACACGTCTCCGCTAGCGGGCAGGCGGCTACGTTCTTGCTCGACTTCCTCAAGTAGCACGTCGCCCGCTGTTAACGGGCCCGTGGGGGCAACAGAGAATGGCCCGGCTATCCGCAGAATTGCAACGGCGGCCTGGTGGCGCTCAGTTGGTTCCTCTGAGCCGAGCAGTTCGGCCAGCGTATCGAGGGCACGGGGCAGCAGACTCCGCAATCGATCGCCAGACTCGGCCCAAATCTCTTGCCTACGTCGATTCAAGGAAGCCCGGAACCCAACGTCGAAGGAACGCCATCGGGAGACCGTGCAGCGGTTAACACCCAAGGCCGCAGCCACGGCGGTGTCGTTTTTCCCAGCGGCCAACAAATCCACGGCAGCGAGTTGTACCGTCGAGAGTTCCTCTGGGCGCGGCTTTGCAGGGTTCATGCTTGCTCTCCGAATGGGGCATTATGCTGCATTATGCTGCATTATGCTCACGGGGCCTGCGTGGAACAATCGTGGCCACGGTGCAATGCCCGCTCTGCGGAGAATGCCGGAGGAACTGCGTACGCCAATTCGTTGTCAGGCCGTTTCCCATCTTCCCATCGGATCGGTTGCGGGTAATGACGTGTACCTAGCCCGGTTCGGCCTATTCAAACGCGTCTTGAAGGAAGGGGTACAGTTCCGGGAAAAATGGGAACAACACGTCGATCCCTATAAAGCTGCAATAGCACATCTACGAAATCCCGCGATTGATCCGCGAGGGTATTACAGAGGAGACAGCTATTCCGAATCGCATCGCTCTGACACGCCGACAATGGCTCAAGAATGCGACCGCGCTTGCAGCGGTTTCGGCAGCACCCGATGGGTTGTTTTCGCAGGATCTCAAGAGATTCTCAAAGGCCAATGATCATCATGCGACTGGCAAGAAAAACGCGGTTGCTGCGACAACGAAAGAAGCGTCGGAGTCGGCGTTGTGGGCGTTATCTCAGGGCGGTAACGCAGCAGATGCCTACATAACGGCGACATTGACGCAGACAGTTGTCGAACACGGATTAACGTCGCTCGCTGGCGGATTCTCGATCAATTACTACGAGGCCGCGACAGGTAAGATTCACAGTGTCGTCGGACCCTTGAGGGGTGCAGAAGCCGAGAAATACGACTTCGATCGCAAGTCACCGATCACACAAACCGGCCGGGCGATGCCGGTGCCGGGATTCCTGTCCGGCGTTCATTCCGCCCACAAGCAATTCGGAAAGCTGAAGTGGGATCAACTATTTGCACCGGCGATCAAGAACGCCAACGAAGGCTTCTCGCTCGGGCCGTTGGTTGTTAGCGCGGCATCATCGAAGGCCACACGCTTCGAAGAGGGCAAAGCACTCTGGATGAAGGAAGGGCGGTTACTGCGAGCCGGCGAAACGCTCGTGCAGAAGGAGCTTGGCAAGACCTTGCAGCGAGTGTCCGAAGACGGACCGGAGTATTTCTACACGGGGGAATTCGCCAAGAACTATGTTCGCCGTGCCACGTCCGACGGCGGGCGAATCACGATGAAGGACATGGCCGGCTGGCAAGAGTTACCTGTGGCCGCGAAGGTCGACCTCGAAGGGAATTACCGTGGCTATCAAGTTGCGTCGGCAGGTCTGAATATCTACGCCTTGCACCTGAACGAGGCGTTGGATCTGAAGGCCAGCGGTGCGGCGCGAACGAATCCGGAATCGCTGTTTCGCCAGTATCGCATCATGGAAGAAGTGTTTCTGTCCTCTCGCGATTACACCAAGGATTCCCACAAACAATACGCTTCACCCGAGTATGCTCGCAAGCGTGCCGACGATGTCCTGAAAAGCCCACTGAGAAAACTGACGTTCGACGCGATCTTCAATACTTGCTTTCTCGTTGTGCGGGACAAAGATGGCAACATCGCGTGGGGCACGCATTCGATCAACACGCCAACAGCATTCGGCGCTGGGATCATGGTCGACGGGATCTATGCCGCGCATGCGATGAATCGCGAACATGTTCGCGGGTCCGGCGGGAGCGCTTCCGGAATTTCGACAAGCGTGGCGTTATTCAAGGAAGGAAAGCCACGCATGATTGCCGGCTCGCCCGGTTTCGGATTCGTGCACGGGCCGTGGCAATACTGTGCGGGAGTCGTGGAGTGGGCATTATCGCCCACCGAAGCCATGAACCAGCCTCGCTTTGGTTTACCTCGCCCACAAGACGGCAATGTCTATTTCGAGAGCCATTACGACGACAAGGTTTTCGAGATGTTGAAGGAGAAGAAGATTCCGTTCTTCAAGGGTCGCCCCTCAGCGTTCACCGGCTTGGTGGGTGCACTCACGATCGATGCGGATCAGACACTCCATATCGTTCAAGATGGTCGGGTCGATGGCTACGCAATGGCGGACTAATCTTGAGCTGAACTCGCGCTTGCCGCGAGTTGGCATTGTTGATGCGATTGTGAAGAATGCTCAGAACTTCAGGGGTTCGGTCGGGCAACGAATTGTCGTTGGTGGAGCCAAGGATTGAATTCTTGCTTCCACATCTTTTGGTGTTTTGAACTCCGTGTGGCCTGCGTTACGCTCGCATCTCCTTTCCCACTTGGGCCAACACATGAAACCTCTTTACCTTTTCGCGGTCTTGCTGGCAGCTTCACTCACTCCAAGTCAACTGATTGCTGCCGATGAAAAAGCCAAACCCAATGTTGTCTTCATCCTTGCCGATGATCTTGGCCGGGCGGATTGCGGCTTCATGGGCGGCATGGAGATCAATACGCCGCACATCGATAAGCTCGCACGAGCGGGGGCGATGTTCGATGCCTTTTATGTTCAGCCGGTCTGTTCACCCACGCGAGCAGCTTTACTAACGGGTCGCTACCCGATGCGGCACGGGCTTCAGGTTGGGGTGGTCCGACCGTGGGCTCAATATGGCTTGCCACTCGAAGAGCGAACGTTGGCCCAGGCTATGCGAGAGGCGGGATACACCACTTCGATTGTGGGCAAATGGCATCTGGGCTTCTTCGAGCCGGAATACCTTCCCACTCGTCGCGGGTTCGATCGCCAGTATGGCCATTACAACGGCGCAATCGATTACTTCACGCACATTCGCGATGGTGGCTTCGATTGGCACCGGGATGATAAGGTTAATCGAGATGAAGGCTATAGCACTCATCTGATTGGTAAAGAAGCGGCTGCGTTCGTTGCCGAAACCGCGGGGAAGAAACCGTTCTTCCTGTACGTTCCCTTTAATGCGGTGCACAACCCCTTGCAGGTTCCCGCCAAGTACACGGATGCGTATCCGAATCTGAATGGCGATCGGAAGACGTATGCCGGCATGCTCACAGCCATGGACGATGCGGTTGGTGAGATCGTGGCGGCCGTCGAGAAAGCGGGCGTGCGTGACAACACATTATTCATCTTCAGCAGCGATAACGGCGGCCCAGCTCCGGGGCGAATTACCGACAACGGCAAGTATCGAGCCGGGAAGGGGACACTCTACGAAGGCGGCGTACGCGTCGCGGCTTTCGCAACCTGGGATGGGAAGATCAAGGCGGGTTCCGTGGTAACCGAACCGTTTCACATGGTGGACTGGTATCCCACGCTCATCAAGCTGGCAGGTGGCTCACTCGAACAGAAGCTGCCGATCGATGGCAAAGATGTTTGGGGCACGATCACGGCCGGAAAGCCCACACCACACGCAGACATTCTTCTGAACACAACACCCGCAGGCGGTGCGATTCGCGTTGGCGATTGGAAGTTAGTGCTCGCAACGGGAGTGGATGATCCCGATGGCGGTGTACCCAAGAAGAAAGCCAAGTTGGATGCGCCGAAAGTCGAGTTGTTCGACCTGAAGAATGATCCCTACGAAAAGACCAATCTCGCTGAGAAACAGCCTGCGATCGTTAAGCAACTACGCGAGAAACTCGCCGGGTATGCGAAGGAAGCCGCGGAACCCAAGAGCAAGGCTCGTGCTGCGGATTTCGTTGTGCCCAAGGTTTGGGGCGAGAAAAACTGACCTGCGGGCGTATCGTGTAGCCGTAGTGGCGCGGTGCGAGCGACAGGTGGGAATGCACCGGCTGAGTGCCGCCAGTTAAGGTTTTCATTCGCGCAAATTGGTCGCCGTGTGCGTTGCGGCGACTACACTGTTGATAAAGATTCCTCTAGCCAACCGGACCGAACCCGCCATGGCTTCCGCCACCGCCGGCCCCCGGCACCCCAAGGGTCCTCCCGAGATCGAACCCAAGCAGGGTGCCACGCCATTCCTCACGAGCTTGCTCGATTCCAGTGTGGGAGCGAAATTGCTTGTCGCTCTCACGGGCATCGGCCTCGTGACGTTTGTTCTCTTTCACATGATCGGCAACCTGAAGGTCTTTCAGGGACCAGATGCGATTAATAACTACGCGTACTTCTTGAAGCACGATCTGGGTGCGCTCATCTGGATCGCTCGCGCTGGGCTTCTTGGCATCTTCGTGTTGCACCTCACGCTGGCTCTGCGGTTACAACTCCGGTCGCGTGCGGCTCGCCCCGTGGCGTATCGCTATCCTGGCTCTGTTCAAGCGACCGTTACCAGCCGCACCATGATGTGGAGCGGGATCGTGATTGGGCTTTTCCTGATCTATCACCTGGCCCACTTCACGTTTGGCTGGCTGCATGGCGTGGATCTCAGTCGCCTCGATGATAACGGTCGCCAGGATGTTTATTCCATGGTGGTGATCGGGTTCTCGAACCCGCTGATCGTTGGCCTTTATGTCATCGCACAACTGGCGTTATTCGCCCATTTGCTGCACGGGATTCAGAGCGTCTTCCAAACGCTAGGCTTGAAGAATCGCCGATTTGCGTCCTCGATCAAGACCATTGGGTTCCTCATCGCATTTGTGATCCTCGCCGGAAACCTGGTCATTGTCCTTGGCATCATGGCAGGTTGGGCGGGCAAGGTTTGATACAGACACATGTCGCTGGTGTGCGCCGGATCTAAGCCCGGTTACGCCGGAGGAGAGGTATGAAACTCGATTCGAACGTTCCGCCGGGGCCATTGGCCGAGAAGTGGTCGGATTACAAAAAGCATCAGAAGCTGATTAGCCCGGGCAACAAGTCAAAGTATACAATCATCGTGGTTGGCACGGGTTTGGCGGGCGGCAGCGCTGCGGCAAGCCTCGCGGAACTGGGCTACAAAGTCCTCAACTTCACATTTCACGATACCCCGCGTCGCGCACACAGCATTGCGGCGCAAGGGGGAATCAACGCCGCGAAGAACTACCGCAACGACGGCGATAGCGTCTTTCGCCTCTTTTACGACACCATCAAGGGCGGCGATTTCCGTTCGCGTGAGGCGAATGTGCACCGGCTCGCGGAAGAGTCTGTGAACATCATCGATCAGTGCGTTGCCCAAGGCGTTCCGTTTGCACGCGAGTATGGCGGGCTTCTCGATACGCGGAGCTTTGGCGGGGCACAACTTCAACGCACCTTCTATTGCCGTGGCCAAACCGGCCAGCAACTCATGCTCGGTGCATATCAGGCGTTGTCTCGTCAAATCGGGCTGGGTAACGTCAAGATGTTTCCGCGTTGCGAGATGCTCGATCTCGTGACAGTCGATGGCAAAGCGCGAGGTATCGTTACGCGCCACCTGGAAACGGGCAAACTCGAATCGTTCTCTGCCGATGCGGTTGTGCTCGCCACCGGCGGCTACGGCAATGTTTACTATCTCAGCACCAACGCCATTGGCTCGAATGTCACGGCCACTTATCGCGCTTATAAGCGTGGTGCCGCTTTCGCCAACCCGTGCTACACCCAGATTCACCCGACATGTATTCCGGTCGCGGGCGACCACCAATCCAAGCTCACACTCATGAGTGAGAGCCTGCGAAACGATGGCCGCGTTTGGGTTCCCAAAAACAAAGCCGATGTTGGCAAACACCCCAGCGAGATTCAAGAAAGCGCACGCGACTATTACCTGGAACGCAAGTACCCGAGTTACGGCAACCTCGCCCCGCGAGACATATCAAGTCGCGCGGCCAAGGAAGCCTGCGACGATGGTCGCGGTGTTGGGCCGGGTGGCCGCGGTGTGTACCTCGATTTCGGAGCCGCGATTTCCAAGCAGGGCGAAGATCGCATTCGGGAAAAGTACGGTAATCTCTTCGAGATGTATGAACGGATTACTGCGGAAAGCGGCTACGAACGACCCATGCGGATTTATCCTGCCGTCCACTACACGATGGGCGGCTTGTGGGTTGATTACGAACTGCAATCTAACGTGCCGGGTTTGTTCGTCATCGGAGAAGCCAACTTCTCGGATCACGGTGCGAATCGCCTGGGTGCCAGCGCACTCATGCAAGGGCTTGCCGATGGCTACTTCGTGCTTCCGTACACGATCACGAACTGGCTTGCAGGGCAACAGCCCGGCGCAACTCCGCTCAATCATGGTGCATTCAAAAAGACCGAAACCGATGCAACAGACAAGTTGAAGAAGCTCCTCGCGATCAAGGGGAAGCGAACCGCCAGCGAGTTCCACCGCGAAATCGGGCTTACGATGTGGAACGATGTTGGTATGTCGCGCAGCCGCGAAACACTCGAGCGGGCCATCAAACGGTTCCGCCAATTGCGTGAAGAGTTCTGGTCCGATGTCACTGTGCCCGGATCGGATGCCGACTTGAACGTGGCGTTGGAGCGGGCCAATCGCGTGTCCGATTATCTCGAATTCGCCGAGCTTCTCGCCTTGGATGCCCTCAAGCGAGAAGAATCGTGTGGTGGCCACTTCCGCACGGAGTACCAGACCCCCGAGGGCGAAGCGAAGCGCGACGATAACAAATACTGCCACGTCGCGGCGTGGGAATACAACGGCCCAAATAAAGAACCGATTCGCAACGAAGAACCACTCGTTTTCGAGAACGTGAAATTGGCCGAGCGAAGTTACAAGTAATAGGGAGCCGTTTGCCGTATCGCTGGTGATCTGTCCGGATCGCCAGCATGATCCGCTCTCTCATCGCACAAAGTTTACAGGCGAGAATTACCATGAATCTCACCCTGCATATCTGGCGTCAAAAGAACCGAAACGACGCCGGCATGCTTGTCACATACTCACTTGATAGCGTTAGCCCCGATATGTCGTTTCTGGAAATGCTTGACGTGCTTAACGAGAAGCTCATCAAGCAAGGAGAGGAAGCCGTCGCATTTGATCACGATTGTCGCGAAGGAATCTGTGGCAGTTGTGCGATGATGATAAATGGGTTGGCACACGGCCCCGAACGAGCCAGTACAACGTGCCAGCTTCACATGCGGAGCTTCCGCGACGGCGACCATATTTACATCGAACCGTGGCGTGCCAAGGCTTTTCCTGTGATCAAGGATCTGATTTGCGACCGCACGGCGTTTGATCGAGTGATTCAATCCGGCGGCTTTGTGAGCGTGAACACCGGCGGCGCGCCCGATGGCAACGCACTTCCGATTCCCAAAGTCGCCCAAGATAAAGCGATGGATGCCGCCCAGTGTATCGGCTGTGGTGCGTGCGTCGCCGCGTGCCCGAATGCATCAGGCATGTTGTTCTTGTCTGCGAAGGTGAGCCATCTCGCACAGATGCCGCAGGGACAAGCCGAACGGAAAGACCGCGTTCTGAAAATGGTCGCACAACACGACCGCGAGGGGTTCGGCCATTGCACCAACATTAACGAGTGCGAGGCCGCATGCCCGAAAGAGATTTCGGTTGAGCACATTGCACAGCTCAATCGGGACTACATCGTGAGCACAACCAACGCCGCAGTGAAGTGAGTGAGAACAGAGCGACCGGAATCATTCCGGTCGCTCGCACATGAATCGATTACTTCCCGTCGTCTGGCATCAACTCCCATTTCTCGCCAAAGAATCCAGCACGAACAATCTTTCCGGGATACCGCGAATTGGGTGGCGTGGTGATATCCACCACTGCGTAGTCCGGCAGTTTCGATACCTGACGCGCGTTGTTCAAGTAGTCGTATTCGCGGAATGTGAACCCGCTGTTCAGGACCACATACTTCTTCGGGTTCAGCGGGTTCGGGTAGATCAGCACTGGGACGTGCGTGCCGCCGTCGTATGTCTTGTCGCCGATCTGCACGCCCTTGTCGGTCCACTTGATCGGCAGCTTGTTGGCGATCTTCGCAAGCACGCTGTTGCTCATCGGATCGCCCCACAGCACGAGGTTGCTGTTCGCGATGTCGGCATCGGTGACCTCGGTATCCTTCTTCATCGGTGCGTCGCCGCGGAACTGCTTTCGCCAGTGATCGGCCGCGTGCTTCATCTCCTTTTCAGCCCACTCTGCCGTCTTCGAGTTCATCGGTCGGCCCGTGGGTTTCACCATCACGAACGCATCCATGAATGCATCGTCGATTGGTCCTTGCAGGCCAGATTTCTTGACCGGCAAAGTCGATTTCTGCGGGATTGGCGTCTTCCACTTGCCGTCGTCGCCTTTGATGAGATCCAAGCGTCCATCTTGCGTGCGGCTTATAGCTGGCAATTTCGTGCCGTCAACAAACGCTTCGACAGGAAGGTTAGCCGGCAGATGGAGACTCAACCCGGTCACGCCTTTTGTGGTCAAGTTGTACTTTCCCGCATCGTATGTACCGGTGACCTCAGCCGGCTCCCAGTGCTTCTCCAAGCCGGTGACGGTTAACCACCCGCTCTGGTTGTATCGCAGTGTGTAAGTCTTGAACTTGATCTCCGCGGGCATTGCCGGTTTGCCTTTCTCAACTATCGCGTCGATCCGCTTGTTGACTTCTTCCTTCGCGCCCTTCTCGTAACTGTGTGCCGTCTTCGGCCCGATGATGTGCGTAAGCTCCAATCCCACCTTTTTCATCTCGCGAGCCATTACGTCGGCGGCTTGCTTTTGCTTGTCGATCTCTCCGCTATAGGCGACCGTGGGCAGGTTGAAGAGGTTCACGGAAGTGTCCGTGGCGTTGTACATGTGCCACAGTTTTTTCTCGTACCACGGCGGATCGACTTTCTCGTTCTGGAACACGTTCAGGAACTCGGGCGTTTCGCTGAAACCCGCGCCGGGTGCGTTCGCGGCCCAGAGCGTGGGAAAATGCACCGCATACTGCCAGCACGCTGCGCCGCCCATGCTGAAGCCACGCGCGACGAGCCGGCTATCATCGATGCGATAGTGCTTCTTCGCATGCGCGAGGCACTCGAACGTATCGACTTCGCCCGCGAACTTGTTGGCGTTGCAGTAGCGGCCAAATGGGAGAAGGATCAGTGCGCCGGGTGCGGGGATGATGCCGTTGCCGCTCGCGGGATTTGCCATGTAATTCGCTTCGCTCAGAGTCTCTCCGCGGCCGTGCCACCAGAAATCGAGCCGGTGTTTGGTCGCTGCTTTGAAGTCGTAGTTCGTGGGCACGATGAGCCAATAGGGTTGCACGCTGCCATCGATCTTCGACGTGTAGCCGCGCAGAACAGGCCCGGTTTGCGAGGTCCACGGCGTCATTCCGCCTTTAAGTTGCTTGGCCCGCTCAATGCCAGCGGCGAGTACCTTCTTCACGTTGGAGCCAGGACTCTTGGTGCCTTTGGGGTCGTAAATCTCCTTGTAATCGAGTGCCCACCGCACCGCTTTTTCATAGATGAGGACATCCGCCAGTAGTTCGTGTTTGCTGATGTCCTTGATGAGTTGTTGAAGTTCACCAAGCCCTTTCTTGATGGCGTCGAGGTCTGCAGCGGGGATGTCGTTGCCAACGGGCGGAACGGGCCGCACGGCATCGGCCACGTTGTCGGCGGGGCCATCTGCCACGACCGGCAGCGCAACCAGGCCGGTAATGAGTAAGAGAGCGGGCAAGCGCGAGAGCATGAGATTACCTCGTAGGTGCGGGATTAGCGGGCAGTTTAACCGGGCGAGAGCAACTTGGCGAGTACCGCGTACCCTTCTCGGTTAATGGTTGGTCTGATAAAACCACAAGTAAGTTAATTACTCGTGGGCCGCAGTGGCCGATAACGGAGGGTTTGCAGTGGCATCCACAAAGATGATCGACATTCGCCGCGGTATGGTTCTGAACATGAACGGGACGCTGTTCTACTGCCTGGACCGCGACCTTAATACGCCCGGCAACTGGCGCGCGATTCTGTATTTGAAGCTTAAGAATATGACCACGGGTAGCATCACCGATGAACGTGTGCACCCCGATGATAAAGTTGATGTGGTGTTTCTCGACACGAAGGATTACGCCTATTCCTACAAGGATGGCGAAGATTATGTCTTCATGGATGCCGAGACATTCGAACCCGTTTCGCTGGGCAGCGACATGGTTGGCGACATGATGAAGTATCTCCGGGAAAACGATCCCGTGAAGATTACATTCTACGATGGCAAAGCGCTTTCGATGGAACTGCCGCAGACGGTGACGCTCAAAGTAATCGAAACCGAACCCGGCATTAAAGGTGCGACGGCCGCTGCGCAAACGAAGCCGGCAACGCTGGAGACGGGCCTTACCCTGCAGGTGCCATCATTCATTACTGAGGGCGAGTTGATCGTGGTTCAGACCGAAGATGGCAAGTATCTTCGCCGAACCAAGGAAGGGAAGTAGCACCGCCCGCGCGAATCCAAGTCTGCGGATAACCTTCGCAGACTCTTCCTGGGAGTATCTATGCAGGCGACTACCGCGATCTACGACATTCCCGTTACTTCAATCGAAGGCACGGTAAGCAATCTCGAAGCCTATCGCGGTAAGGTGCTTCTCATCGTGAATGTTGCAAGCAAGTGCGGGTTCACGCCGCAGTACGAAGGGCTAGAAGAGCTTTACAAGAAGTACAAGGATCGCGGCCTGGTTGTGTTGGGTTTCCCATGCAACCAATTCATGAACCAAGAACCGGGGACGGAAGCCGAGATCGGCAGCTATTGTTCGTTGAAGTACAACGTAACATTTCCCATGTTCGCAAAGTTGCAGGTCAACGGTAGCGACACCCATCCGCTGTACCAACACCTCAAGGCGGCACAGAGCGGCTTCTTGGGCAGCCGTGCGATCAAGTGGAACTTCACGAAGTTCATTGTCGATCGCCAAGGGAATGTTGTGGGGCGATACAGCGCGCTGACAAAACCCCACAAGCTCGCCAATCAAATCGAGAAGCTGTTAGGCGAGCAGGCGTAGCAAGCCGGTTCGCCTGTGGTGTGGCTTCACTCCACGGTCACGCTCTTCGCCAGGTTTCGCGGTTTATCCACATCGCACCCGCGTAAGACTGCGATCTCATATGCGAGCAACTGCAGCGGGATCGCCGTGATGATGGGCTGCAAGTATTCCGGCACATCGGGCACGGGTATCACATCGTCCGCCACGGCTGCAACTTCATCGTCGCCTTCGCTGCATACAGCGATCACGGGGCCACGCCGGGCTTTGATTTCCTGCATGTTAGACATTACTTTGTCGAACACATTTCCGCGTGGTACCAAGAACACACTTGGCGTGTTTTCGTCCACAAGTGCGATTGGCCCGTGCTTCATCTCTGCTGCCGGGTAGCCCTCGGCGTGAATATAACTGATCTCTTTAAGCTTCAAGGCCCCTTCGAGCGCCGCGGGGTAGAGATACTGCCTGCCCAGATAAAGCGCGTTGGTCGCATCCGCGTATTTCTCTGCGATCTGTTTCACGCGTTCATGGCAGGTCAGCGCCTTGCGAATCGCATCGGGCAGCATGCGAAGCTCATCGATTATCCGCTGGCCTTGCAGGCTCGATAGGTGCCGCGTTCTGCCAAGATAAAGCGCCATCATTGCCAGCACGGTGCATTGCGATGTGAATGCCTTGGTGCTTGCGACACCAATTTCTGGGCCTGCGTGCAAATAAACTCCGCCACACGCTTCGCGAGCAATGCTACTTCCCACGGCATTGCAAATGGCGAGGGTCGTGTGGCCCATACGCTTGCTTTCGCGCAGTGCTGCAAGTGTGTCCGCTGTCTCACCGGATTGCGTAATGGCGAGTACAACCGTGTTTCGGTCCATGGGTGGGTTGCGGTAACGAAATTCGCTGGCGTATTCCACTTCCACCGGTAATCGGGCCAGTTCTTCGAATAGCGATTCGCCCACAAGCCCCGCGTGATAGCTGGTGCCGCAAGCGGTCATGATCACGCGATCGATCTGCCGGAGTTGTTGCGCGGATAAATTCAGCCCGCCAAAGTGTGCGGTCGCATTGGCATAATCCAGCCGGCCACGCATCGCGTTCGCCACGGTTTCCGGCTGTTCGTAAATCTCCTTGAGCATGTAGTGCGCATAGTCGCCTTTCTCCGCGTCGCCATCTCCCAGAAACTCACCGATATCGCTCACTCGCACCGAGACAGGGGCAAGATCCTCCTGATCGCGTATCTCCCATTCGTCCTCCGAGAGCACGCACAGTTGCCGATCGCCCAGATACACAACTCTGTCTGCATAACCGGCAAGTGCGTTGGCATCGGACGCGAGGTAATGCCCATCCTCACCGATGCCCACGACCAACGGACTGCCCAATCGGGCTCCGACGATCACGCCCGGTTCGTCTTTTGAAACCACTGCGATGCCGTAAGTCCCTTTAACCAGCGATAAAGCCTGCTTCACAGCGCCAACAAGATCGCCGTGGAAGTAGTGCCCAATCAGTTGGGCAATCACTTCGGTATCGGTATCGGAGTGGAACGCCACGCCTTGCGATTGAAGCTGTTGCTTGAGAGCTGCGAAGTTCTCGATCACACCGTTGTGAACAACTGCGATGTTGCCGGTCGAATCGAGATGGGGGTGCGCATTGCGATCGGTTGCTTCGCCATGTGTGGCCCAGCGTGTGTGGCTAATCCCAAAGCAACCCGGAGCAGGATGCGTCGCGGTGAACTGAATCAACTCGGCGAGTCGGCCCGCTTTTTTGCGAAGGTGCAACTGTTGGCCCGTGCCGGTGATCATCCCCGCGCTATCGTACCCGCGATATTCCAGTCGCCGTAAGCCAGCCAGCAGAATGGGCGATGCTTCACGCCGACCTGTGAATCCCACGATTCCGCACATAATTGGTCTCCCTCCTGGAGAGGTAGGCGCAGGGAGTTTACTTGGCGGAGGCATTCGATGGGAAGGCGAATTGAGCTGAGCGCTGCTTCTGCGAATCTTGGCGAGCGGGTTCTTGCTTGGTGAGCCGCGTCGCGTGAACGACCAGATGTTCCAACTGTTAGCGTGTTCCGATACGCAACAGCACCTTGCCGCCCTTTCCGGGCTTGGCGGCATGTTCCGCGGCTTTCCGCACTTCTTCAAGTGGATATGTCGCGGCGAATGTCGATTGCAGCACTCCCTTTCGCATTAGGGATCGCACCTGGCGGAATAACTTGAGCATCGTAACGATGCCTTGTTCCTTCGCCCAGGAAGCTAACCAAAAGCCTTCAACTCGCACACCCGTTCCAATCGCATGGCGTGGGTGAAACGAGATAGGTTCATCAGAGAGTGAACCATACAGCAGACAACGCCCGCCGGGGGAAAGGGCTGCAATAACTTCAGTACCTGTTTTCCCACCCACTGGGTCGATGGCGTATCGTACGTCGCCAACACCAAGCTTCTGGATTTGATCGAGCAAGGGGCCATCCGATTCCACAACAACCACATCCGCCCCCAACCGCTTCAGCTCTTCGACTTGTTCATGCCGCCGAACAACATTGATCGTTCGGAACCCTTTGATTTTGCCGAGGCGAATAATCATCTTTCCGAGTTCACCGCCCGCCGCCGATTGTAATAACCATTTGCCGCGCGGTACTGCTAACACATGCTCCGTCATCACGATTGCGGTTGCCGGATTAACAAAGAACGTCGCGGCTTGATCGTCTGAAAGATCTTCCGGGACGGGCACAACCTGGCGTGCTTTGGTGATCGTGTATTCCGCCCAATTCCCAACCCGATCATTAATGACGGCAACGCGCTTTCCCTTCCGAAACCGGCCAAGCAATCCGCCGCCCGTTGCTTCAACGATTCCAACGCCTTCGAAACCGGGAGTCGCGGGCAGTGCGGGCTTCAATCCATACTTGCCAGCGATATACATCAGATCGGAAGGGTTAATCGGGCTAGCCAACATGCGGACGAGCACTTCACCTCGGGCGGGCTGTGGTGCGGGTACGTCTTCCTCGATGCGAAGGACTTCGCTCGCCAGACCGGGTTGATCGAACACCACACGCTTCACGCTTCACTCCGGATAAGATGATGATTCGCCCGACTTCCCGAGGGCGTTCGTCCACGTACAAGGTCTTACGACACCCGGGCTTCTTCGGAAACCACACATGCCGTTGCTCGCGTTTACCGTTCGGTTCTGGCAAGACCTTATTGGTTCGCTTGTCGTTCTCGATGCGATTGTGGCGATTGGAGCTCTCGTTTGGGTTTTAAATTCGAAGCGTGAAACGATGTCGGCGATTGCCTGGAGCCTCACGGTCATTCTGTTGCCCTTTCTTGGGGCGCTCCTCTTCTTCATTTTCGGCTCGCAGTCCATCGCGCGACCCATCGCGCGACGCAAGAATCGGAACTCCAACTACAAGAGAATCGCGGGTACTCTGGACGGCAAGCCTGCCGACGATGTTCCATCCCGATGGGATAACCTCGCGAAACTGGCGTACCACGGCGAAGGCATGCCTGTGACAAGTGGCAATGCGGTTAACCTCTATCACGTTGGCATTGACGCCTATGAAGCGATGCTTGAAGCCATTCGCACGGCGAAGCACCACGTTCACATGCAGTTCTTCATTATCCGGAGCGATGAATCCGGCACCCGATTCATCGATGCACTTTCTCAGTGCGTCAAACGTGGGGTCGAGGTTCGTCTGATTTACGACTCGATCGGTAGCTACAACCTTTCCTCTCGTTTGCTGCGCGGCCTGCAAGACGCAGGTGGAGAAGTCGCATCGTTCCTACCGCTTCTCAATCCGCTTCATCGTTTTCGCATCAATCTTCGCAATCACCGCAAAATCTTGGTCGTTGATGGTCGGGTGGGGTTCACGGGAGGATTGAACATCGGTGATGAGTACCTCGGCAAGCATCCCAAGTTTGGCCCCTGGCGGGACACTCACATGCGGGTGAAAGGCCCCGCGGTGCACGGGCTGCAACGGATCTTTCTCGAAGATTGGTACTTCGCGACCGAGAAAGCCGTGCTCGGTGCGACCTACTTTCCCAAGTTGAAGAAGCCTCCCGGCACATCTCTGGTACAAGTTGTTCACTCCGGACCAGACTCAGAATACAAGGCGATTCGTGAAACCTACTTCGCGGCCATTCTCAACGCACGCAAACGCGTCTGGATCGCCAGCCCTTACTTCGTGCCCGATGCGGGAATTCGCGATGCGATGATGCTCGCGGCTCGCGTGGGTGTGGACGTGCGCTTTTTGGGGCTGTTTCGACCCGACAAATGGCTTCCTTATCTTGCGGCTCGCTTCTATTGGGATGACGTGATTGCTGCAGGTGTTAAGGTCTATCAATACACGCCCGGAATGATGCATTCCAAGTATGTGCTCATCGATGGGGAATGGGCATCTGTCGGGAGTGCGAACCTCGATAACCGGAGTTTGCTTCTTAACTACGAAGCGAACTGCCAGTTGTTCGATGAGCAATTAGTTGCGGAACTGGAACGCGAATTCTTGAACGATCTGTCGGTGTCTGTGCGGATTGATCCCGCCGTGTATGCCTCGCGGCCATTCTTCAGTCAAGTTGCCGAGAACGGTTGTCGCCTTTTTTCTCCGATATTGTGATGCCCGCAGAGTTGTTTGCTTAACTCACGATCTTGTTCCGCCCGCTCCGTTTGGCGGAGTAAAGGTTCGCATCGGCTTCCTTGATGAGTATTCCCGGTGTCATCTCTTGATCGCCAGTGGTCGATGAAACCCCCACACTCACGGTGAGCCGGACTCGCTGGTCTTCGAAACGGAACAAGTGTTCTGCCACCGTACTGCGAATGCGCTCAGCGACGACCGCAGCGCTTTCTCGGGTGGTTTCCACCAGAACTGCGGTGAACTCTTCCCCGCCATAACGGGCGAAAAGGTCTTCCGTTCGAACAGTCTCGCGCAGGATATCCGCCAGTTCGCGAAGTACGAAATCGCCACAGAGATGGCCCAGGCTGTCGTTGATCGACTTGAAGCGGTCGATGTCGATCATGAGTACGGAAAGCGGGCGTTCATGACGTTGCGAACGCACCACTTCGCGTTCCAGAAACTCGCTCAAATATCGCCGATTGTGAATGCGGGTTAAACCGTCGAGGATCGTGAGCCGGTAAATCTCCTCGTGATATTCCGCCTCAATATTCCCGCCAGCTAGGTAGCGATACAGGTTATTCCCAACCCGAAGATAGTCGCCGTCTTGCAACAAACAGGAGCCAGTCAACTGCCGATCATTGACAAATGTGCCGTTGGTGCTTCCCTGATCGTAGAGAACAAATCCTTCCATAGATGGCTCGATTCGAGCATGACGACGGGATACCGAATGATCTTGAAGCCGAACGTCGCAATCATCGCCACGCCCCAGAGTAACCGGGTGATCCGAAAGGGTGTATCGACAGCCCATTGTTGGGCCGGTGGGATAGATGTGCACTAAACATGCTTCACGAGATACGACGGACAACAAGCGCCTTGGGCTTGTGATCCACGTTTCTGCGATCTTCTCGGCCATGACAGATCACATCCGTTAAAAGAAGCGGAGTGAGAGATGAGGATAGATTTTCAACTCTAGGTCACAAAAATTGCGCATGCCTAATGACGCGGAAAGAACGTGCGTAATTTCCACGCACTTCTTCTCTCGTGTGATAATTACGGCGACACCATATTGTTTCGGTTTGGGATATTATTTCGCAAAGGGGGGTCTGGGTGGTGAACGAATGAATAAGTGGCGGTCGCAGGGCGGGAGTGTTTGTCGAATGCGCCCCCGGCATTGTTGCTCTGGGGGCACTTCTCAGCAGGTTTGTGATTGTCATCGCACCAAGCGACTTATGGTCGAACCACACCACCTGCTGGTTCAACAATTCCGCTGATCTTGGCTCGTGGCTTCACGAGATCGACCAATATCGGATCGCGCGTCACTACTTCCTTGACGTTCCCGGCGGCATCGCGTGCGGATACCTTCAAGAATACTCTTGGCGGCAATCCTGCGGGAACCCGCCAAGAGAACTGACCGGTGTTCGGTAATCGACGCGATTGTGCAATCGCACCCGCACCCACTTGCATCACTTCACCGCCCGCCGCCGCCGGCTGCCACGGTCCTACAGGTTTATCGCTCCACTCGATCGTAATCGGGTCTTCGCCAAAGTTCTTGTCGGCTGCTTTCCACTTAATGACGAGCGTATCCAAGCTACTGGGATCGCCGGTTGGAGCGTAGAGATCCAGCGCGGGAGGAGTCACATCAAGTACGACACGCAGATCGGGTGCATCGCCGTTAACAGGTGCTCGTTCACTTAGACCCGCTCCGCTCACCGGAACGACTCGGAAGCCATAGGCCCCTTCAGGCATTGGGTTTCCGGGAACGTCCAACTTCACGCGCACAGTCTGGGCTTTACCATCGTGCTGGCTCCACTTGAGCCAAGTCCGCCCATCATCTCGGGTCGCCCAGACATCCAGCCGACTAATTCCGGACGGCCCGCGCGATTCGACTTCGTAGCTCATATCGAAGCTGTAGTAATTGATGAACTGCGCTCGGGTCAGTTCTACCGTGGGGCCAGACGGGTTCGAAGCACCTGTCCAAACAGCAACCGGAGTGAGTTCAGACTCAGCAGGACCGGTGGGTAGGGTTGTTTCTGTCCGCGTGGGCGGAACGGTTGCAATTGTGTGGCTGGGAGCGGGCGGTTGAGGGGCGTGCATCTCCGAGTGAGCGGGGTTTTGCATTTGAGGAGCCGCGACAATGCGACTGTTTGTCTCTGGAGTGGGCATCGTTGGCGCGGTAGGCGCGAGTGGCTCCAGGTCGGGCGGAGGTAAAGGAGCCATGTTTACGCCAGCAACTGCATCTGGCGGAGGAGGCGCAGGGGGTGGGGATAGACTTGTGCGCGTAGCGCTGGTCGCACCCGTTCCACCAACCTCGTGCACCATCTCGGTCTTGTTTCCCGCCAAGTCGAACGCTGTCACCCGGATCGAGACCGCGCCTGCTATGTTGACAGGAAAGCGGACTCCGGAGCGCGATTCAGCGGGAAGCGTGACTTCTAGCCAATAGCCATCCGTGCCAGATGCGCGGAAATGGACCTGGCTTTTGGCTTCATCCGGGTACTTATCGTCAATCTGCCACTCAATGACGATTTCGTTGCCGGTGCGGCGGGCATTCGTGAACTGCACCCGTGGTTGTACCGTATCCACGAGCACTTTCAAATCCGGCGGTGTGCGCGTTAAATCCGCGGGATTATTTTTGCCTTGAAGATCCTCTTCAACCATGGTGAACCAATAGATGCCGTCTTCCTTGGCGGTATAAGAAAACGACTCGCGATCCGGGGCGGCAGCCGCCTCTTGGTACCAGGTGTTCTCGCCATTCTTCGCCACGAAGAGCTTTACCATGCGAATGGCTTTACGATCCTTCTCGTAACGGATCGGCAACTTGATGTTGCGAGAGTTGAGCGGGTAACAGTCCGCCGTCGCAGAAGCAGACGGTGGTTGACCGAGGCACGCTCCCAACAGGGCAACAGCAACATAATTCATGACCCCTATCCCCCGGGGAGACGTAATTCTCTCTGTATCGGGTGTATCGGCTATCCGGTATGTAGAATTCACTCATGTGGTGGATTCATTCAAGTTCGGCCTGGTTTTCATGACCTGTCAACCGGTCGTAATCTCGTGAATGGTGTCGAATGTCACCGTCCGATATTCGGAAATTACTTGAGAGCGTGCGTGATGGTGGCATTGCCGTGGAAGCCGCAACTCTACAACTCGCAGCAAGTAGTGTTGCTGATTTGGGCTTTGCTACACTCGATCTTCAGCGCAAGGATCGCTGCGGCTATCCCGAAGTCGTGTTTGCCGAGGGGAAAACGGCAGAATGGGTAGAAGTGGCGGTCAATAGACTTTGGGATGCTGGCCAGGATTGCTTTGTTACCCGTGTTAGTTCAACGCAGGCGGATCATCTTTCGAGGTGTTTCCCCGACGCGGAAGTTGATCGGCTTGGGCGAACATTCTGGTATCCGCAGCCCGGAATGCGGCCAGCTTTGATTGGTCGTGTGTGCGTGGTCACTGCGGGCACAAGCGATTTACCGGTGGCGCAGGAAGCGGTTAACACGGCTCATGTGATGGGAGTTAACGTTGAATTGGTAGCCGATGTTGGTGTTGCTGGCATTCACCGCGTTTTGAAACAACGTGAACGATTGGCTGCTTCCGATGTCGTGATAGTGGTGGCAGGGATGGATGGAGCCTTGCCCAGTGTCGTGGGTGGGTTGGTGGATTGCCCCGTTATCGCGGTGCCAACTAGTATTGGCTACGGCGCGGCGTTTGGTGGCGTTGCCGCTCTGCTTACCATGCTCAATAGTTGTTCTGCTGGTGTATGTGTTGTGAACATCGATGCGGGTTTCAAAGCTGGATATGCTGCTGCACTGATTGTGAAACGAATCGAAAAGCGAACGCCCGGGTAATCACTTTACCCGGGCCATGCCGCCATTGAGTCTGTTCTATCTCATGGACGAGGACCTGGAGCCAGTGGTGTTGGTGGTGTGATCTGGTAATCGGTGCCCATACTCCGTGAACCGTGTGGTGCAGGGGGTACGGGAAGTTGATCAAGAGTCGGTGCCGGTGGGCCGCCAGTGGTGCTGTAATTCGTGTTTCCGGTGGTGTTATAGTTCATTGGCGGTTGCATGGACGTGTTCATATTGGGCGAGGGAATTGAACCGTAGTTTTTCCCCGACCCGTTGAAATCAGCAGGGCTAACCGAAGGAACAACGTTCGAACCACCCATTGGGGCATTGGTGCCGGTTGCAAAACTGCCCGCTTGCTGGACTCCGCCCTTGCCATAACCTGCGTAGGGGTTCATTCCCGATACAGGTTGAACAGATTTGGCGTTGGCATTCGCGATGCCACTCGATCCTGGAAGTGTCGGCGTGCCTGGAAGGCCAACGCCTGGATGTTGTTTGTTGAGAGCACTCGAACCGATCTTGGGCGGCATCTTGTCCTTATCGGTATTCATGCACCCAATCGTTCCAATACACATTGCAAAACCAAGTCCTGCGAATGCGACTCGCAGCCATCCCCCGCGCTGTCCCTGCGCCATGACCTGTACCTCCCCCAGACTTCGGCGACGGCCGACCAGCATCCGTGCCAGTCGGCAGTATCGTTCGCTGAGTCTTGGGGCCATATCTCAAGTTGGCGTAGGAATCAACCCGATCCCACAAGGCCGCGATTGGCGATTGTCTATTTAACGGTTATCGACTGGTACGGGTGGTGCCGGCGGTGCGGGTGCGGGAACAACTCCACCCGCTCCGGCCGCGCGACGAGCCGCGCCTTCCGGATCTTCCTGACTGGCAAGTTCCCGTGGCAGTGGGAAGTCCGGATCAGGCGAAAAATACTGCGGATAGTGCCGTTCCAGATACCGCCCGCTTGGGAGAGTTAATCCCCCGAACCACGTCTGGCAACCGGTCAATGCGGAAAGAGCCAACGCCGCGCTGGCCATCCAAAGCCGCTTCGCTTTCATCTCGTGCCTCCGTGCCAGATCGCATCTCCGTCGCAACGGAGAAGTATGATGTCGCTGGTATCGGTTGAAACGAGATTGCCACTTGAAAGGATTCCGCCACAGGGGGCAGAGAATTACCCCAGCTCAGTTTGGTGATGGGCAGTTCACGCTGGCGATCGCTGCGGATTCGTTCGTTCATATCCCACACCCCCCTTGGTGAAACAATCTCCCAAAGTGAAATAATGCTGCCGTGGCCAAGGTGGTTTATGTGCGATGTCCCGTGCGAACGCCGATAATGGCGGTCACATTTTCCACAGCATTGCAGCGAGCATTCGCAACGCACACAGACCACGCACTACGTAACCTAACTGCAAATGTATTATCCGTTCGTTGACCGTGGGCTAATTTGGCTCTAGCATGGCCTCCGCATCGCAGTCGCACACCAACAGGATTCACTGCGGATGATCCGGAACCGGAATGGATATCCCCGAGTTGCCCACGCGCTGGAACTTCGATGGGATTGTCACCAACCGCTACCCACCCAGTGGGTGCTTCGTGGCAACAAGCGACCAAACACTCCTTCCCCGAGTGTGGCGAGTCGCCCGTTTGACTTTTCGGCGGCGATGCTTGAACTCTGCCATGATGTCTCGCAGCGCTGCGAGACATTGCAGCACGTTCATATGCCGCGTGTGCTGGTGTCGTTTACACCGTGTCGCAACCGAAGCCGTTATGGCCTTCAGGCACGCGTCACGCCGCTCCGATTCCGCGATGGTGCGCTCATTCGTCGGCAGGGGAAGATCGAATATCAGGTGCAACGGTTTTACGTCGATCAACGTGAAATGCTTTACGTGCTAACGTTCTGTTTACCGCGATTTCTCGATCAGAGTTACGAAGAAAAGCTCATTACCGTCTTCCACGAATTGTACCATGTTAGCCCGGAATTCGATGGCGATTTGCGGCGACATCCGGGCCGATACTCCGTCCATTCGCATTCTAAAGATCGTTACGATGGTCACATGGCGGAATTGGTAAAGGCGTACCTGACCAAGCACCCCGAGCCAAAAGTGCATTCATTCTTGCGTATGAACTACAACGAGCTTTGCGACCGACACGGTGGAATCGTTGGCGTGGTGGTTCCGCGACCGAAGTTGTTACCGGTGGGGTATCAGGCGGTTCGCGCCGCAGCGCGAACGCAGGATCAGCGGGCCGAGTGATCCCGCTGAAATGCCACATCTCGGTTCTTCCGAATCGAGATGCGGCGGGCTTCCATTATGGCTTTACTGCGAGTTGCTCTTCGATCAGTTTCTCAAGTTGCCCATCTTCCAGCTTTGGCTTCTGGTCACTTGCCCAGACGTTTTTGCCCGCCCGATCGAACATGACCATGTAGGGGATAGCAGAGAAATCGCCAATGAGCTTCAACAAAGGCTCTTCGTCTTTCTTGGGTTCGGCGACGATGAAGTTGGGGAACGCGGCCCCTTTGGAACGCAAGAACTTCAGGATCGCGTCCTTGCTATATTCATCGTCATCCAGGCCATACTTATCCATGCTCAGACTCACGCAGACTAGCCCTTTGTCTGCGTATTTCTTGTGCATCTCCACGAGGTGTGGGAACTTCTTCACGCATGGCGCACACCATGTTGCCCAACAATCGATGAGTACGACTTTGCCCTTGTTATCCTTGAGCGATTTTTCCAGGTCGGTCGCACGGATTTCTGTCGCGGTCACATTGGGGTTGGCTTCCTCGACCGCACACCCCACAACCACGCCAACGGTCACCGTCGCAGTTAATACCAACAGGCGATTGAGCATTGCACTACCTCTAAAAAGTGGAATTAGTTTGCGAGTTCTTGCTTGATTGCGCTGTCCAGTTTGGGGTCCATCGGGTGTCCCGCCCAAACTCGTTCGCCGGTGCGATTGAATAAGACGGCGTGCGGAATGCTTCCCTCGTAAGCGAATTTGCTCTTCATTCCTGTTTCCGACGCGTTATCGCGCATCAGATGCAGGTTGGTGAAAGTGGCTCCGCGTTTCTTCAGGAAGCCCTTCACCTGGTCGGCGTCTTCTGCATCATCCAGGCTTATTGAGATGACCGACAGTCCTTGACTGGCATACTTATTGTGCTTTTCGATCAGTTTGGGGAAGCTGCTGACGCATGGTCCGCACCAAGTGGCCCAGCAATCCACGAGAACCACATTCCCTTTGGCCGAGGCGATGGCTGATTCCACGCCATCGAACGTCACGTTTGCGAGTGCGATTTCTTGAGTCTGCTGAGCAGGGCTTTCGCTGGATTGCGAAGTGCCTTTCTTCAGGTCATCGCAGCCGGACGATAGCCCGACAGCGACGCCAAAAGTGAGCCAACACCATAACGGGTATCGCATGATTTACCTCTCTGAGAAGATTACCGCAGGGGGGTTGAACTCTTACGGCTGCACACATCTTCGCGGAATCCAACGGCAGGTCAACATTGCGGTGCCCTATTCAGCTTACAATTAGCCTGCTAAGATTGAGAATGCACCGGGGAGTATGCTTTCCCCACCTCGCCCGAGCCTATGAGCGCCGACGACATGCCGACGCCGACTGCGAACATTCGCAACTTTTGTATTATCGCCCACATCGACCACGGTAAAAGCACCTTGGCCGATCAGTTCCTGTTAAAGACGGGGGCTGTTTCCGAGCGTGATATCAAGGCCCAAACGCTGGATAGCATGGATCTGGAGCGCGAACGTGGCATCACGATTCGCATGCACCCGGTCACCATTTATCACGAGCAGAACGGCAAAACCTACGAACTGAATCTGATCGATACCCCTGGCCACGTGGACTTCAACTACGAAGTATCGCGCAGCCTTGCGGCGTGCGAAGGTGCGATTCTGTTGGCCGATGCCTTCCAGGGTGTTCAAGCGCAGACCGTGGCCAACGGTTTCCTGGCCATGGAAGCTGGCCTGAAGATTATTCCCACTCTCAACAAGATCGACTTACCGCACGCAAGGCCCGATTTCGTGATTGGGGAGATGGAAACCGCACTCATGACCGACCCCGCCGATGTGATGCGGGTAAGTGCGAAGTCCGGGATTGGAATCGAAGATCTTCTCGCGGCGGTGGTGGATCGTGTGCCCGCGCCTTCGGGCGACCCCGCCGCATCGGTTAAAGCGCTCATCTACAACTCTCACTTCGACACCTATAAGGGAGTCGTGGTGTACATTCGCATGGTTGATGGGAGCGTGAAGCCGGGCCAGAAGATCAAACTGATGCGAACGGGCCGTGAATATGTGATCACGGAGATGGGTCAGTTCCGCCCGCAGATGACCAAGTGCGATGAACTCTCGGCCGGCCAGGTCGGTTACTTCACGGCCAACATCAAGAACATTGAGTTCGTGAACATTGGCGATACGGTGACGGACGCACTGAACCCGACCGCGGAGCCATTAGCGGGATACAAGGAACCGAAGCCGATGGTGTATTCGGGTTTGTTTCCCGTGAACAATAACGAGTTCGAGGATCTCCGCGAGGCATTGGGCAAACTCAAACTCAACGATAGCAGTTTCACCTACACACCCGAGGTGTCCGACGGGCTTGGTTTCGGCTTTCGCTGTGGCTTTCTTGGCATGCTTCACCGCGAAATCATCCAGCAGCGTTTGGAGCAAGATAGCAACCTGAACCTGGTGCAGACCGCTCCCAACGTGTCATTTGAAGTGCTGAAAAATGATGGCACCGTCGTCACGCTTCACGGCCCGCAAGATGTGCCAGATGGTGCATTCATACAGGAATTCCGTGAGCCGATTGTTCGCATCAGCTTTCTGATTCCGTCGAGCAATATCGGCGATCTGATGGGGATGTGTACGGAACGTCGCGGGACGTTTGTTCGCACCGAGTATCTGAGCCAATTGCGTGTGATTCTTGTGTATGAGATGCCACTGGCAGAGGTGATTTATGATCTTTACGACAAGCTCAAATCCGTGACGCATGGCTATGGCACCATGGACTACGAAGTGCTTGGCTTTCGTGCCGCCGAGCTTGTGAAAATGGATATTCTTGTTCATGGCCAGAAAGTTGATGCGCTTTCGGTGATTGTTCACCGAGCAAACGCCGAGCGGCGGGGGCGCGCGATTCTGAAGAAGCTGCGCGAAGAAATCGATCGCCATCTCTTCGAAGTATCGTTGCAAGCCGCGATTGGAGCGCGCGTGATCGCTCGCGAAAATATCGCCGCGATGCGCAAGAACGTGACGGCGAAGTGCTACGGCGGCGACATCACGCGAAAACGTAAGTTGTGGTCCAAACAAGCCGAGGGGAAGAAGCGTATGAAGCAGATCGGGCAAGTGGAAGTGCCACAAGAAGCCTTCCTGGCCGTTCTCGAATCGGATGACTGATTCTCACAAAATCGCCTGGCGGCGTAACAGCTCCTGGCGGTTTTTTCGGCTCGTTCATCATGGATCAAATCCCTGCAACACCGGCGGATGAGTTACCCCTTGCGGAAGAATTGCCTGCTGACGAACCGCTAATCGAATCTCACACGAATCGTGGCGAACCCGCTAACCATAACGGTGCCAACGCCGTTACAACTCCGCCCGATCCTTCGCCCCATCTGCATGAAACCTCGCCGGTTCGTTTACTGCTGAATCTCTTCGTCCTATTTGTCAGCCTCTTCATCTTTGTGCGGATCTTCCTGTTGGAACCTTTTGGCGTGCCAACCGGAAGCATGGCACCCGCGTTAATTGGCAATCACCGTGCGATGGCGTGCCCACGATGTGGTTTCCCCGTTCGCGTTGGAGCACCACTCGACATGCGAAATGTGGCGGAGCAATTTGGCCGAGTTCAATGCCCGAACTGCGAGAGCGAATGCTCAATGATGGATTCCATCGATTTGAACGGCGATCGGTTGCTCGTCGATAAGAATACGTTCAATCTTCGTCGGCCGCGCAGATGGGAAATGGCAGTCTTTCACTGTCCGGACCCCGATCCAAAGGAGTATCGCAAGCCATACGTGAAGCGGGTGGTTGGGTTGCCGGGCGAGACGATCTCGATTCGCGATGGCGACGTGTTCGCCGACACGGTGTTATTGCGAAAGACATTCGCGGAAGTTAAGGAAACCCGCGTGGTGGTTTGTGATATGGCGTATGTTCCGAATCCTGGCGGGTGGAATTTGCGCTGGTTGGTGGAACCGCCCGAAAACGATCCGCGACTTCCACCGGAAACGAACCGCCCGCCGGAACCGGCTGATCACTCGGTGCTGCAAGGTGGGGAAATTACGCTCGACGCCATAACAGGATCGCGGACTTCAGCCGGCATCACGTATCGGCACTGCGACTTGGATACGCGTAAAGAACAGCCGATATTGGTGTGGAATAGCTATGATGGTTTCCGCTCCGGGCGTGGGCAACTTCCGCATGCGAATGATTTCTCGATGTCGTGCGAAGTGGAAGTGCTGGCGACATCGCCGGAAGCGAGTTTTGCCTGCCGATTGTTCGATGCCGCCGACGCGGTTCACACGGAAATCTCGGTTGGGCTTCCGCAAAGTGGTGTGGTGACCCTTAACCATGATGGCAAAGGGATCATCGGAACCAAACGCGGTGCGAGCCTGCAACCGGGGAAGCGGCACCGGGTGGAGTTCTCATTCTCGGATCGAAGGGCTATGGTGGTGCTGGATGGCGAGTTAATGGCATCGGCGGATCTTCCCGTGGCAAACCAGCGCGGACCTGTTCGCCGCCCGTTGCAACTCGGGGCACGCGGTTGTCGCCTCGTGGTGAGACGCCTGGTTCTGTACCGGGATATCTATTACACGCAGTTTGGAGAGAATGGGACTCAACCGCCGCATGGCCGCCCGGTAACTCTGGGAAGTAACGAGTATTTCATGATGGGCGACAACAGCGGTAATTCCCAGGACAGCCGGAAATGGCCCAATCCAGGCGTGCCAGAGGTGGAGTTCATCGGTAAACCATTCCTCATTCACCAACCGCTCCGCGCAGCACAGGTGAAGTTTGGCGGCCGAGAGCGTGTGTTCCAAACAGTGGATTGGTCGCGAATGCGCTGGCTCCACTAACTTTCGGGCACCATGAGTTAACAAACGCTCCGCCACACACCCACTGAACGCCACCACACGCTGCTTGCGAAAGGTTGGCCGAGAAACATATGCCTGCACACGCTGAAGCCAAACCAGACGAAGAAAAGAAGAAGTTGCCGCACGCACCACGCGATTCGGCGCGTGAGGTAATCGAGACAATTGTGTTTGTCGTCGTGCTTGTTCTGCTGCTGAAACTCTTTGTCACCGAGGCGTTTGTCATTCCCACGGGGAGCATGGCCGAAACGCTTTACGGCTATCAAAAGATGATCACTTGCCCCAAGTGTGGGCATGAATTCCCTGTCAATTCACATGATGAAGTCGAAGGGCGAGATGGCAGGCGGATGAATGTGTTTGGCTATTGCTGCCCGAACTGCAGGTATAAGGGAAGGGTGCAGGAACTTTCTCCAGTGCCGCAGAACAACACCGGCGACCGCGTGCTGGTGCTGAAGCCGCTGTACCACATCCGAAACCCGGAACGCGGCGATGTTGTTGTCTTCAAGTTCCCGGAGAAGCCGCAAGAGAAGTTCACCGCACAAAACTACATCAAACGTGCGATGGGCTTCGGTGGTGAAACAATCGGCATTTACCGCGGCGATCTCTTCGTCACGCGTGCCCTGGAATATCCGCCGGACGCACTGGATGAATACGGCGAGCCACTGTTCCCGCGGCCACGAAGCTCGGATGATCTGTGGAAGCCGCGATACATGTACCCCAATGTTTCGATACCCGGCAAAGATCAGGACGATGGCGCTCCTGGCCGCAATCCCGTTGCGAACGAACGCTTCGCTCGCTCCCGCGAGGCGGGCTTCCCATCCGGAACGGGCGGCTTCGAGATCATTCGAAAAGAGGAAGATCAACTCCTGGCGAGCCTCCGCATCGTTTGGGACAACGATCAGCAGCCAGCCGAGCTTTCGGGCAAAGTCGCACCGCGTTGGTATCCGGCTCTGGGCGATGCGGACCCCAACGGTCAACCGCCGCCCGTGTTCTGGAATGGCGATAACGCATTTCAACCCAAAGTATTTGCCCACGATAGCCCCGATCTTCACTGGCTCCGTTATCGTCACCTTGTGATGCCCTGGCGCTCCAATCCCACGGGCGCAGCCGAGAGCGGCGTTGCGGCCGATCTCTCCTCACTCTCCGGCCAGAGTCCCGTACCCATCGATAATTTCCTCGGCTACAACGCCGGCATGAACCAAGATCCGGAATCACCAAACGATATTGTTCCGCGTGATAACACGGGCACCGATCGGTACTGGGTTGGCGATCTCTGCATCGAGTGCCAGGCAACGCTCGCACTCGGCGGCGAAGTGATCCTCGAACTTTCCCGGGGTGTGAATCGGTTCCGCGCCACGTTTCGCGATGGAAAGGCCGAGCTTTCCCGAATCGGAGCAGGAAGTGAAGAATTTGGTAAGCCGACACGCGATGTGAAAGTGACCAGCGGCACCGCCCACACGCTGCGGTTCGCCAATATCGATTGCCGGCTGTGGGTGTGGGTTGATGGGCGGCGGATCGATTTCGGCACCGATGGCGATTATCGACCGCCCACCCCTGAAGAGGAGGCCGCGTTTCGCGACGCAGGTGGCAACCCCGACATGCATTCGGAAGGCTGGACGCGGACCAACGATGTTGATGCCCCCGCCAGCATCGGTGCGAAAGGAAACGTACGCGTTCAATCCATCAAACTCTTCCGCGATATCTTTTACACGCGTCGCGGCATTAACCCCGATCCGACTCAGGCGGGCATTTATTACGTTCAACCGGGGCACTTTCTTTGCCTCGGCGACAACAGTGCTCACAGTTCCGATAGCCGCGATTGGGGCACGGTTCCCGAACGCTTAATGCTTGGCAAAGCAGTTTTCGTCTTCTGGCCCGCATGGCCCAATAACCGGGTCGGACTCATCAAGTGATAGAAAGATTCTTGAGATAAGAGGCCCGAATCGCAATGCCGGGAACGGTCGGGGTAGCTATGCAAACGGGAGAGATTCATATTCGCGTGAGGTATGCCGAGACCGATCGTATGGGGTTGTTGCACCACGCGAACTATCTGGTTTACTTTGAGCAAGCCCGCACGGAGTTGCTTCGCGAACGCGGTGTTTCCTATCGTGAACTCGAAGATCAAGGCTTCTATCTTGTAATCGCCAAGATCGATATTAAATACAAAAGCCCCGCACGCTACGACGACGTTCTCGCAATCCGAACAACCGTGACGCGTGAGACATCGGTTCGGCTCGAACATCGCTACGAAGTGTTCCGCGACGATGAGTTGCTCTGCGAAGGGAACACCACGCTCGCGTGTGTGAATCGTGAAGGGAAATTGCAGGCGTTGCCCGAGTGGTTGTCGGAAATGAAGTAGTCGTATGCGACAATAGAGAGCATCGCCCCGAACCCATAACTATCTCAAACCCGGCCGCGGCCGATTAGTCGCCTAACCACGGAGCAATCGTGCGCCGGTTCTGGATTCACAATGTGCTGCCCGTTACGTTCGCAGCGATACCTGTGCTCGCTGCGCTCTTGTTATTTTTGGCCATCCCCGCAGATGCGCGGCGCGAGTATATCAATCGGGTATCCGATACGCCGATCGATTGGATCATCATCGGGCTGGGTTTCACCCTCTTTGCGTTTCAGATCGTTCTCACCTGGAAAGCACTGCGGTGGAAGCCCGATGCGACAGGGCCAGGTGGCCAATTCGATCATCGTGCGGACCGCTGGGTGAATCACCTTTCTCAGGCAGCGGAATGGTTTCCCTTGTTGGGGCTGATTGGCACGGTCGTGGCCATTCTGCAGACGTTCAGTTCGATCACACCCGGTTCCAAGCCCGAGCCTTCCGAGATCATTCGCAAATACGCACCAGCCATCACGGCAACCGGCGGCGGGCTATACATGGCCTTCATTAACATTCTCCCCTATTGGGTGGTGGGTGCGGGCCGCGATCTGATCCGCGCACTTGGCGGGCATGTTCCTCCGCCTGAAACATCATCATCAGCAGGGGAATTGAAGTGATCATCTCGCCCCGAAAGTCGGTTACCCGCTTTTTCATTCCCCTCATTGATGTGCTCATTCTGCTATTTGCGATCTTCTTGCTCATGCCATTCGTGAGTGGCCCGGAAGGGGCAGAACCAACTGAAACGCCGATCAAGGGCGAATCCGATGAACCGCTTCCGACCGAGGTCAAAGTTCTGCAAGAATTGGTGAATGAAGAGCGGCGACGGGTGAAGCGATTGGAAGAAGAGAAGAAGGCTCGACTGGCCGATCGCCTCTCGGTGAGGGTGCTGGAGATCGATCCGGCGACCGGCGTACTTTATTACTACGATCCCGGTCGCGAAGAAATACGCACCGATGCAGACGCGATTCGTCTCATCCTGAAGCAGAAAGAGTTAGCCCGTGGGAAGGATCTCTTCTTCCTGATACTCTACCCGAGAAGGCCCAGCGCATTCCCAACTGCTGCACAGATTGAACATATACGGGAATGGTTCAAGAACGAGGCCTTCGGGTTCGACATCCCATGACAGCCACGCCGTGAGACAACGCGATGACACTGCACTTAGGGATGTTTGCCAATATGTTTGGTAACTTTGAGGATCTGATAACGGAACTGGTGGTCGGGCTGCTGATGGTGGCAGGCGGCTTCCTCGTTGGCTACATCATCGGCCATGTTCTGGGCTGGGCGGTCGGTCGCTATGCCCTTCGCATGAAGAATGGCACGCGGAACATCAAGGTTATCGCACGACCGATGTGTGGAGCGCTGTTGGCGATTATCGTTGCGGTTCTCGTGTTTACTGGCCGAGGCAAAGGCCCTGGCGATGGCGGCGGGGGCAAGGGAACGCCGGGCGACCCAACAAACTCTTCGACTGACCCCACCGCAAAAGTGGAACCGAAGGTCGTTATACCCAAGATCGATCTAAAACCAGCAGACCAAACGATCCGAGTGACAATCATCGCTGGCACTGCGGTGCCCGGTGAAGGCCGCTTTTACATGATCAACGATGATGCGGTTGCCACTGCGAAAACACTCGTGGAGTTGAAGAAGTATATCGAAGAACGCAAAGTTGCTGAGAAGGGTAAATTGACGCTTGCGATTCTCTTTCCCATCGATCGAAACATGGCCCCTTCCGATCGCAAAGAAAGCAAAGTAACGGATGTGACCCGTTGGGCCACGGAAGATGCTCAGCTTGATGTGATCTTTCCAGCCATCAAGTGAATGTGCTGAGTTGTTTCGAACTTCCACGCGCTCGTAGTTAGCCTTTGAATTGCCGCAAAAACAGGCGCAATTCTCGCGGGCGGTGTGATCTGGAAAAATGGGGCCACGCTACATGTCTACCCCCGTGCCAGTCCCAAAGGACACACCGAGCGTCTTGCTATTCGGGCATTCGGGGGCAGGGAAATCCGCACTACTTGGTGCGATGCTCAAAGCCGCGGAAACGCAGGGGCCAATCCTTCGTGGAGAAGTGCTTGAGGCTTCCGGCCGACTCGCATCGATTCGCGATTCCGTTTACAAGGGCAATGCCCCCGAACCGAACGCCGCCGAACTTGCTACCTACACCGTTCGGCTTCGGCCATGGAGAGAGGGATCGGTCGCGGTCACGGAGCCCGTTACCATCACGTTAAACGATTGCTCGGGAAAAGCCGCTGAATCGCTGATTCACCACCCAGAACCATTACGCGATCCCAAGACGCATGTTCCGGTGGCACGCGCCGTGATTGATGCCGATGCCATCATCTTGTTGGTCAATGGAGCTGCAGACGACGAAGAGTTATTGGAGGCGTTCGAGGAATTCGACACGTTCCTTACGGTCGTCGCGCAGGGTAAGGCGAACGCGCGCGAGGTTGGCGGCTTCCCCGTCATGCTCGTTCTCACGCAATCCGATCGCCTCGCCCGTGCCGGCGATACTCCGGAGATGTGGGAGCATCGCGTGGCGCTGCGTGCCGACGAAGCATGGACGAAGTTCGACCGTTTCCTCAGAGGGGCCGAACTGGAAGATGGTATCGCATCGCCGTTTCTACCGTTTGGTGATGTCGACTTACGGGTTTATTCCGTTGCGATTCGCACGCCACGCTTTGCCGATGCATCCACAGATCCGAATGTCCCGTACAAAGTGGCAGAGCTATTTCGCGATTGCTTTACTGTGGCCCGTTCTCGGCGTGATCGGGTGAAGGAGTCGGACTATCGCCTGAAGTGGACAGTCCGGTTTGCCCTGGCCTTTATTGGCGTATTGCTCATGGTGGCAATCGCTATCATTGCTTACCAACCACCGGCCGGTGGTCCGGGCTTGGTAGAGCGGATTCAGATCTACGAACGGAACGAACCCGAAGCCGCGGTGCGATTGGCCTATCCGATGCTGACACGCAACAAACAACTGTTGCTGGCGTTTCAGCAAGATTCGGATTTTCTCGATCTCCCCATTGAGATGCGTGAGTTTGTCAACAATCGCGTGACCGAAATTGAGGATTACGAAGCCTTTCGTGAGAGGTTGATGACCGCGAAAGCGCCGGGCGATGCACGCACCCTGGAAGAACTCGAGGGCGTTCGCCGGACTCTGCTCGAAGGAGATCTGGCATTGCCCGAACACTACGCATGGGGCAAAACATCGGCCGCCACACTTCGGGAAAAGTGGTTAGTGGATGTCGATGTGATTCGCGCTGCGGAAAGTGAGTTCCTGGAAAAGTACCGTGACCTGGTTCGCCGCGGCACCGTGATGTTGCTGCGACCTTCGTTAGGCGGGCCGTGGCGTGCAGAACTCAGTGCCATTACCGATGTGGCCGCACGTATTCCGATTGGTCTCGAAGAACCACTTGCCGGTTCGCCTGCACTGGAACAATCACGCGGTCAGCGAGTGGCCCGGCGTGCTCCGTTTGAATTTGAGCGAGTTTATAACGAGCGATCGGACTGGGAAACGGTTCTCAGTCGCTTGTTGCATCTTCGCGATTTGGGAGATGCACTGGGCTTAACCGCTGGCGATGGGCTTCCGCCCGCAGTGCTACGATTGCCCGAACCGGGTGCCGGAGTTGATTCGGCAACTCTGGCAGGGGCGCGGCTCGCGGGCTTGTTCAAGTGGTACCCGCGCGAAACCCAGGATTACCGCGAATGGGAAGTTCGTGAATTCCCCAACCCCGTGCGTTCGTTACTGAGCGAGCAACTCAATGAGGCGTTTCGCACGGGTGTTCGCCATGTCGATCTCTTGATGCGTGCCCGGATTGATGCGGAACCGAGCACCGCTGATACCCCGCAATCCTGGCGTGCGCTCGCTCAAGCACTGCGAGACACTGCGACGCCGTTCCCGGATTGGGCCAGACTGCTACATTTGATCGCTCGACTTGCGGACCCGTCCGCACTCAATCCGATCGAAGAATTGGCTCAGTTTCTTAAAATGGACGAGTTCGAGCTGAAGCTCAATGGGTTTGAATTACTGCTGCAACCCGATCCGGCTCTGGGGCGAGTGACGCCAGCCGGGCCTTTCACGCTCAAGATCAATGCCCCAAATGGAACCGCGAAAACCCGGAGCTTTCAGCAAGTTGGCGATGGAGTTCAAACTGGCTCGGCGATGAATTATCGCTTCAAGGCGGATAGCACAGATAAGCTGCTGTATAAACCAGGGGATGAACTTTATGCAGAGCTTCCGGTGCGGGCGGGTGGGCGAGACTTCAAACTGGTGTGGGAAACATCGCGGTCGCGCGTTTTCCAGTTCGATAAGCTCACGCGTGAACCTCGCATGGCCAAGCCCGGAGCCGCTTCAGAACTGGCCCCCGGCGTGCGTTTAACACCTGGTACGGATTCCACACTTCCGCGATTACCCATACTATTCCCAACTGTGAATCGCTGAGGGGTCCATACCCACCGATTCACGACACGCTTACTACAGGCTTGAACCGATGCACATCCAGGATATTTTCGCGCGCGACTCCACCACATTTAGCTTCGAATTCTTCCCACCCAAGACGGACGCGGCCAGTGAAGAACTCTTTCGCACCATCAAGGCGATGCAAGAATTACAGCCTTCTTTTGTCTCCGTGACATACGGTGCCGGCGGTTCGACGCGCGAACGCACGCACGATCTCGTGGTGCGCATTGAACAGGAGACCGATCTCACCGCCGTGTCGCACCTCACTTGCGTGTGCCACAATCTTTCCGAGATGACCACCATACTCGATCGTTACTCGGAGAGCGGGATTGAGAATGTTTTGGCGCTGAGCGGAGATCTTCCGCGCGACAAAGCGAACTATGATCGCAATCAGGATGCGTTCCGTTATGCCGAGCAGCTCGTGAAGTTCATCCGCAGTCGGCCGAATGCGCCAAACACGCGCGGCTTCGGCGTGGGCGTCGCGGGCTTTCCCGAAGGGCATCCGGGATGCCCCAATCGCCTGATGGAGATGGAATATCTGAAGCGGAAGGTTGAAGCGGGTGCGGACTACATCTGCACGCAACTCTTCTTCGACAATCGTGATTTCTACGACTTCCGCGAACGGTGCGATCTGGCGGGTATCAAGGTTCCGATCGTTGCGGGCATCATGCCCATTGGCACGAAAGCCGGTATGGTGCGCATGGCGGAACTCGCCTTGGGTGCGCGCGTGCCAGCCAAGTTGATGCGTTCCGTTAGCCGATGTGCGGATGATGACGCGGTTGCAAGAGTTGGCATCGCATGGGCGACAGAACAATGTGCCGATCTCTTGCATAACAACGTTCGCGGCATTCACTTTTACACACTGAATAGGTCCGATGCCACCCGCCAGATTTACCAAAACCTCGGTGTTGCGGATTCGGTCGCATTGCGTGCGGGAACGATGTAGCTCTCATTGATCATTCTCCACCCCCGCGGTGCGATCGGTTCACTTCGCACATTCTACGAAGTCTTGGGATGCCTCGCTCAACAGGAATAGCCATGCGATATGCATTGATTCTGGTCGTTCTGTTACTGACCGTTGCGGTGCCGGTGTTGGCGCAACCATCGACCCACAAAGTGGAATCGCGCGGCGGTGTCGTGGTGTGTGTTTCTCCGCTTGCCGCTGATGTGGGGTTGGCCACGCTCAAGCAAGGTGGCAATGCCGTGGATGCCGCCGTTTCGGTGGCGTTCACCATGGCCGTTACTTGGCCCGAGGCAGGTAACATTGGCGGCGGCGGATTCATGATGGTTGCCCCGCCGGGTAAAGATGTTCGTTGCATCGAATATCGCGAGACAGCCCCCGCGGCTTCAAAGGTCGATCTCTTCGCCGATGGCACAGTCACCTTTCTCGATCACCGTGCTGCGGGCGTTCCGGGAACCGTGCGGGGCTTGGCACTGGCGCACAAGCAATATGGCAAACTCCCCTGGAAAGATCTGGTTCTGCCTGCGGTTCAAATCGCAGAGAAGGGCTTCGTTGTGGGTGCGGTTCTGGCCACCGGACTCAATCGCGTGTTGGCCGATCCCAAGACCACGAATAAGGAATTCAAGCGGGTATATGGCAAAGCAGACGGCACAACCTGGCAAGCCGGCGATCGACTCGTCCTGAAAGATTTGGGTCGCACACTGCGCATCGTTGCGGAGCAAGGCGCGGATGCGTTTTACACCGCCGATCTTGCGGACTTATTGGTGAAGGAGATGAAGGACGGTGGCGGCTTGATCACGAAGGCCGATTTGGCGGCGTACAAAGCCAATGATCGCGCTCCCATTCACACCACGTATCGTGGCTTCGATGTATACGGCCCTCCGCCTCCGAGTTCTGGTGGAATCGCGCTCGTTCAGATGCTCAATATCCTGGAGAACTTCGACCTCAAGAAGCACGGCCGGTGGTCGCCGGAAACCAATCACTTGATCATCGAATCCATGAAGCGAGCCTATGCGGATCGCGCTCGATATGTGGGCGATCCGGACTTCGCGAAAATCCCGGCCTATCTCACTACCAAGGAATACGCCAAGAAGCTGGCAGCAGGGATCGATTTGCTCAAGACCACTCCCTCCGCTCAACTCGCACCAGAAATCACACTCACTGCGGAAAGCGATAGCACGACGCACTTCTCGGTGATCGATGCTCATGGCATGGCCGTGAGCAATACCTACACACTGGAAAACAGTTATGGGAACCGCATTGTTGTGCGTGGCGCGGGCTACATCCTCAACAATGAGATGACGGACTTCAACCCACGCCCCGGCATCACAACAACCAAAGGTCAGATTGGTACGAAGCCAAACCTGATTGCTCCGGGCAAACGCATGCTTAGCTCACAGACACCTGTGATTGTGCTGAAGGATGGCAAGCCTTTACTGATCACGGGTAGTCCTGGCGGGCGAACCATCATTAACACAGCACTGTGTGTTGTCATTAACGTGCTGGACTTTGAAATGAAGTTGCCAGAAGCCGTGGCCGCACCGCGCTGGCATCACCAATGGTTCCCCGATTCCGCACGCTTCGAGGGCGTGAAGCAATACCCAGAGTTAGTGGCCAAGCTCAAAGCGATGGGCCACGTGATCACCGAAGGCCGACAAGGTGATGCCCATTCCATCTGGATCGATCCCAAGACCGCGCTGCGGATAGGGGCGGCGGATAAACGCATCGAGGGCAAAGCCCTCGGTGAGTGATGCGTTGTGATGCGTCACTTCTTCTTCGGCGGAATTGGAAGCTTGGGCGGATCTCCGCCGGTAAGCGGCCCAGTGGCATAAGCCTTGAAGTGCCATCCGCCTTCGTTGGGTAGCGTTTCCCAGGTGTCGCCACCATCCTTGCTGCGCGCTAACCGACTTGGCGCATACGTCGAAGTGTAAAGCCAATCTTCAATTCGTCGCACTTGTCGCGCCGGCGGAGCTTTGGCTTCTTTCCAGCTTTTGCCGTCCACAGAACGGTAAGCGCTCTTGGCTGTGGTTGCCAGGAACTCCTTGCCCGTGAATTCGACGCACTGAATATCGCCACGCTCGGGTTGTGCCTTGTTGTTCTCCCACTTCTTGCCGTCATTGGTGACAGCCAGCAAACCGGCTTGCCCACCCACCACGAACACGCCATTCCCAAAGGCGACGCGTTGCCATGTGGCGTTCTTGTCTGTTTGCCCGTCCATCTGCGTCATGGTGATCGTGTTAGTCTTGGGATCGAAAGCAATTGCTGGCCCGAAATCTCCCGAACCAACGATGATGTTATTCCCTTGCGCTGTGCCGCGAATCCAGTGCGTGGCCGTGGGCATTTCCGCTTTGGCGACGAGTTCCCACTTCTCGCCGTCGCCGGTCTTGAACACCTTGCCGCGAAGATCCACTGCGTAAAGTGTGTCGCCGAATACTTCCAGACCGAAGATCGGCGCACTGCCGGGAACCACGCCATCGGACCATGTTTTTCCGTCGCGAGTGGCGCTCACGCGACCGCTAAAGTAACCACCGCCCGCGTAGAAAGTTCCTTTGAAATTCGTGGCAACGTTGAGATCGTTCTGATCGTGTTTCGGCTCGCCCCAGGATGTGTGGTTGAGCCAAGTCTTGCCGTCTTGCGAAAGCATCCGATGGCCGCCGTGCCCAACTGCGAGCAGCCAGTTCTTCTCGGCGGCCTCAGCCTTGATAGGCACCGGTTCAGCCGCAACAGCGTGACGCATGGTTGGCGTTGCCATGCTGGCGAGAAGCACAAGCCAGCCCAGAGATAGACAGATGAGATCGCGAGTGAAACGCATCGTCCATGGCCATTGTAAGCGAGTTATTTGTGGTGGGTGCAGTCGGTAATCGGATCGCGGCTTGAGTCATCGCGCTTGGTTCATGAGAACCCACGAGCCGTTCACCACTCGCGAGAAGCGATCTCAAGTTTGATGCGATCAGAGAAGTTATACATCCGGGAACATAGACGGACTTATGCCAAGATCGACAATGCTGCAACCCTGGATCACGTTCAAGCCAAGGCGGCGCGCTTCGGCCAACACTTCAGGAGCATCCGCGCCAGGGTTGAACCACACTTCAGCGGGTTGCTTCGAAGCAATCTCCGGCAAGACCTTCATCGCTATATGCGGCGGAAGATAGATCGTGACGCGATCGAGTTTCGCAACTGGGACTTCTACAACTGAAGGATACGCCTGCTGATCCTCGACGGTTGATGCGCTGGGATGGATGGGATGCACGACAAAGCCGGCGGCCAAATGGGCACGCACGGACTTGTTGCCAAACTTGTGGCGATCTGGGCTGGCACCGATGACGGCAACCGTTCGCGAGGGATTTGGCATTATGAAGTGGGTAGGTGATCGATATCCGCTCGGAATGCTGCGGATAGTCAGGGAGGGCGGCCGGAAGTCTTTGGATTAGCTCCGCGTATCGCCTTCCATGTTTATCGGTGTGGGTGGTGTTACGCGCACACCATGAATGGCTTCATAGACTTCTTCACGATGCACAGTTACATCTTTAGGTGCAGCGATGCCCAGTCGCACCTTATCGCCGCGAATTTCAACAATGGTGATCACGATGTCGTTGTTGATCACAATAGACTCGTTTTTTTTCCTGGACAGCACGAGCATTGGTGTCTATCTTTCCGTGAGTGACAAGGCGGGTTCGGCGTACCCGTAATCCTCCAATCCTCTGGGGTCGATTCCACACGACTCCGCGGGCGTGGCCGAGAATCCGACACTCGCCTAACAACTTCTTGTTAGAAGTGCGCGGGTTCATTTCGTACCTTCCATGTACGAACCGCACCGCCCATTTATTTCCACTGTAAAACTGAGTAAGTTGTGCCGTCAAGGCACTTTCTCTGTCCTGGCCAAACTTTTTCTGATTTTCTGGTCGGGCTGTGAGGCGTGATTTTTCCTATTCTGCTTGCCGAACGCCGTGAAACGCGATCCTTTCCGTCGTCACCGCAGAGGTGCAAGTAGCGGTGCTCACCATCAACTACGTTCTGATCGAACAGACATTTGCTGAAGCTTTTCCGATGACAGCCGCCCGTGTTTTGGTGACGGCTGCGAACATGGAGTGGGCGAATATTGCTGCACGCGCCGCAACCGGCTACGCCGCGAGCGTAATCGGCTGCGATGCGGAAGCGGGGATCGAGCGCGAACTGACACCAGAGGAAACGCCGGACGGACGGCCGGGCGTGTCGTTGCTGTTCTTCGGTTTCAGCCGCGACGGGTTGCAGAAGGCCGTGGTGAATCGTGTGGCGCAGTGTGTGCTAACCTGTGCAACCACCGCGTGCTTTAACGGCTTAGAGGGCGATCCCGAGAAGGTGATCAAGGTCGGGGGAATGCTACGCTACTTTGGCGATGGTTGGCAAATCAGCAAAATGGTTGATGGCCGGCGTTACTGGCGAATGCCAACCATGGATGGCGAGTTTCTTTGCGAAGATCTCTTCGGAACGGTGAAGGGCGTGGGCGGTGGTAACTTCCTGATACTGGGAGAAACGCAGGCCCTCGCGCTGACTGCTGCGGAGGCTGCGGTGAAGGCGATTCGCGGTGTGGAAGGTGTGATCATGCCGTTTCCCGGCGGCATCGTTCGCTCGGGTAGCAAGGTTGGCAGTAAGTACCCTGCGTTGAGGGCGAGCACAAACGAAGCGTATTGCCCCACTCTTCGCGGAGTGGTGGCGAGTGCCTTGACGGATGGCGTTGATGCTGTCTATGAGATTGTGATGGATGGCTTGAGTCTTGCGGCGGTGCAGCAGGCCACGCGTGTGGGAATCGAGGCGGCGTGTTTGCCCGGCGTGAAGCAGATTAGCGCCGGGAACTATGGCGGCAAACTTGGCCCACACCACATTCACTTGCACACGCTATTCGATGGATTCGCGCAAACCTGAAATACTTTTGCTCACGCCCGTTTCGCCTCTTCACGCGGTCGCGCGAGCATCACAATCAATCGCTCCACCTGCACACGTTCGGGCAATGCGACACCACCTTTGAGGCCAAGATTAATCTCGGTGAGCCAGTCGGTCAGTTTATCGAGTCGGCGTCGCCCCAAGTGGCGTAGCTGTCGCTCACAACTTTCCCGTGCTTTGGGCCACGACGGAACCTTGGCGATATTCATCGCTTCGCCCAATGGCAGCCCGCCGGAAGTCAATCGCCCCACGGCGGCGAGTTTGCGAAGTTGTGCGGTGAGTGGCCCGAGGATGGCCATCGGGTCTTCACCTTCGGCGAAGAGATCTTCGAGAATACTCAACGCTTCGCCGGGCTTCCCATCACCAACGGCATCCATGATCCGAAACACATCGGCCGCCTTGCTACGGCCAACAAGCTTATCGACATCTTCGGCCGTTATGGCAGGCTTGGCACCGGCGGCATTCGCGAGCTTACCGAGTTCCTGATCGAGCAGGCCCATTCCGGTGCCAACCCGTTCCACCAACAGTTCGGCGGCATCGGGTGCGAGTTTCTTTCCGTGCCGCGACTTGGCCCATTCCACGCACCACGCCGGGAGTTTGTATAGCGCGGGCGATTTGCAACTAATCTTTGCGGAGTCCGGCAATGCTTTGGCGAGCTTGGTTGTCTCGGGAAAGGTCTTTACATCCATAACCAGCACGCCGGCCGAACTTGGCTTTACCGCGTATTGCTCCAGTGCTGGCCGGTGATTGGTGATGAAAGTATCTGCCGTTTCGACGACGACAACGCGGACAGACGCCAGAAAGGGTAAGGTGTCCAATTCATTGCGAATCGTTGAGAAATCGAGCTTTTCGCCCGAGTAAACGGAGACGGCGAATTCCGAATCGACATCGCCAAGGATATTCGAAATGATTCTTTCGCGCACGAGTCGTTTGAGAAAGTCTTCGTCGCCACTCAGTGCGTATATTGGCTGGCGTTTGGGATTGGAAGTCGCGAGAAAGGGGAGGGCATCCATGACCAATTTACACCGTTAGCAGTGCACGTCACGCAGTTGAGTATGCGTCGGCAAGAGTTACTTCTCGCGCGCCTGGTATTCTTCCACCAACACACGAGGTGCGCCAATGTCGATCACATGAACGTCGCCTGTCCACTCGCGTGCGGCAGGGTTGAGGAACCCGCGCTTTGGTGCGACAAACGTGGCGGTGTGCGTGGCGCGGATGGTTGGCCCGATTGGTTCGCCACTGTCGCAATCCAACCCAGAGGGAATATCGATGGCCAGCACCGGATTCCCCGACGCATTCACCATGGCGACAAGATCGCAGAACGGTGCCCCAAGCGGGCGTGAGAGGCCCGTGCCGAACAGGGCATCCACGATCCATGCTTCCGATTTCAGGCGTTGCTCGACAAACTCACGTTGCTTGGCTTCGAAGTGTTCTGGGTGATACTGTGTGAAGTGGATGCCCGATGCGAAAAGGATATCGAAGTTCGTTTCCGCATCGCCGCCCTCATTGCGACATGGCGTAAACGCATGAACATCGATGGGCCAGTTGTGGTTGTCCAGATGTCTGGCGATCACGAAGCCATCGCCGCCATTGTTGCCAGGGCCGCACAAGATGATCGTCGGCTTGCGATCCGGGTTCAGCCGCATCAGCAACTCCGCACAGCCCCGACCGGCGTTCTCCATTAACACGATTCCTGGCACGCCGAAACCTTCAATCGCACGGCGATCGAGTTCGCGCACTTCGGCTCGTGTCAGTGTGAACCTCGTCATCGGTTGATCCGTAGTCCATGCCCCTGTAATACCGCCTCAACTTCTTGTTTCGTGACCCAGGGCAAGTCGCCCGGTATGCTGTGTTTGATGGCACCCATCGCGGCTCCGTACTCGATCCCTTTTTTCAGATCGCCATCCAGCAGCCCATGAATTAAGCCCGCGGCCATCGCATCGCCCGCACCGAGCCTGTCCACAATCTCGACTTCATACCACGCCGATTCGTATGTTTGGCCTGCGGAATAGCCCACCACTGCGAACCGATTCTTCCACACTAACTCGGCTTCGCGTCGCGTGCCAACCACGGTCCTCACGTTAAACTTCTCTTGCAATCCTCTGGCAACCTCTGTGAAGTCCTCGCCCGTGATGCCAAACAGATGTTCCGCATCGGCTTCGCTTGCGATTAGTACATCGCACATGGGCAGAAGCAAACCCATCACTTCGGCGGCGTGTTCGCGCGTCCAGAGTTTCGAGCGATAATTGAGGTCGATGCTGATCTTCACCCCCGCCGCTTTCGCAGCGTGCATCGCTTCATCAACGACTTCCGCCGCTCCAAAGCTGAGTGCGGCCGTGATGCCCGAAACATGGAACCACTTCGCACCATGGAACACAGCGGGCCAATCGAACACTCCACGCCCCACTTTGGCAATCGCGGAATCTTTGCGATCGTAGAGAATGGAACTTGCACGCGGGGCAGCGCCAAATTCGAGAAAGTATAGCCCGCAGCGAGCATCGGGCGTGTATTGCACGAACTGATCGGACACACCGACTTCGCGAACGCGGTTACTGATGAGTTTGCCAAGCGGGTTGTCGGGTAAGCGTGACACCCACGCTGCCGACCGGCCCAATCGGACCAAACCCGCAGCGGTGTTTAACTCGGCACCGCCAATTTCCACGTCGAGCGTCCGGGTTTGTTCCAGGCGTTGAAAGTGGGGCGGCGCTAACCGCACCATCACTTCACCGAAGGCTACGAGATCGGGCATGCTGTTATCCAAACCTCAACGTGGCGATATGCGATGTTCAGTGCCGATACTGCTTGACGAGATCAACGTATTGTTTCGCGAGGGAAGAGATCGTTGCGAAGTCTCCCGCAGCGACAAGCTTGGGATCGACGAGTTGCGAACCCACACCCAGACACACCGCCCCAGCCTGCAAGAACTCGCCCGCCGTGGTGAGATCCACGCCCCCGGTTGGCATGAGCTTCACCTGAGGAAGCGGCCCGCGCAGTGCACGGAAGAACGCAGGGCCAACCACATCCGCCGGGAAAACCTTCACCACATCGGCCCCGGCTTCCCACGCGGTTACGACTTCCGTTGGGGTGAACGCGCCTGGCATCACAAGCTTATCGTATCGGCGGCACATGCGAATCACTTCGACGTTCGTGTTGGGTGCAACGATGAATTCGGCACCAGCCAGAAACGCCGCTCGTGCGGATTCGGGATCGAGCACCGTTCCCGCACCAAGTAGAATGCGGTCACCGATTTGCCGCTTGGCTTCGCGAATCACTTCCAGCGCGTTTGGCACGGTTAACGTGATCTCGGCAACCGTAACGCCGCCACTGGCGAGGGCCTTCACGACCTCGATCAGGGGATCGGGGTGCGAGAATCGCACCACAGCGACGATGCCAGAATCGAGAACTCGTTGGAGATGTTTTTCGCGGCTCATGTGTGGGATTGTGCGTGTTCCGGGCCAAGTGGACAAGGGGAATAGGCCGTGAACGAGGTTCTTGCGCGTTTCGCCCTTGGCGGGAATCGTAGGTGCTGCTGCCAGTCGCAAAATCGCGTTACCCCAGCCTTCTCGCAATTCAAGCCGTTTATTTCGTTGTGCCGATCACTTTTTAGGATTTCTACCCCAGCAAT
>JBGSLF010000051.1:0-1601 GCA_041740855.1 Gemmata sp. | reverse complement strand
CGCACCAGCCCATCGCCCGTGCAGCCGACTCGGACTGCGGGGCCACGCGATCCGAATGCGTGCCCCGGTTGTGGCCGCGTGAACCCCGGCCGCCCGGGCAGCCGTTATTGCATGTTGTGCGATACCACGTACTGATTAACCGCATGGCGGACACGTCTGTGCCTCGGAGAATTAGCCATGCCCGCGCCGCAAGCGCTCTCAAGATTACCGAAGCCGGTGCTATTCGGCCTGTATGGCGCGATCGGCGGCCTGCTGGGTGCGCTCCTCTTCGGCGAGTTGGCGTGGTGGCTACTCAAGCCGCCGCCCGCGCCAATTGGTCCCCCGCAAGTTGCCGTTTCCGTCTCCAGTGTTGCACAGGTGTATCCGAGTTCGGAGAACACGTTACCCGTTCAGGTGGCACGCGCGAATTTCGATGGCCCTGTCCAAGTCTCATTCGCAGGCATGCCCGCAGGCATCACGATACCCGCATTAGCACTTCCCGCGGGCACGCTTGCGGATCGTGCAATCGTGAAAGCCGATCACACGGCCGCCACAGGCGAATATGTGATTCGTGTTGTCGCGGACGCAGAGGGTGGCAAAGCTTCTGCGACCACGGAGTTCAAACTCTCGGTCGTCGCACCGCCACCGGGGCTAGCTGTTGCGGTGCCCGATAAGCTTGCGGTGTTTCGGCGCGGCTCGGGGAAATTCACAGTCGAACTGGCTCGTCGCGGTTACGATGGGCCGGTCGCACTCTCGCTTGCCGCAGCACCTGCGGGCATTTCCATCACGCCAAATATTATCCCCGCGGCCACGAATCAACTCGCGATCACGATTAACGCAACCGAAGCCACACCGCTGGGAGCTTCGCCGATTTCGATCGTGGCTCAGGTAGCAGAACAGGGCTTGAAAGCGGATTCCGCCGCAACCCTCGATGTGCATAACCCACCTGTTGCCCCGGCGGATATCGTCTTCGTTCTCGATGTCACTGCGAGCATGCAATGGGCGATCGATGACTTGAAGAATGGCATCGTCAAGTTCGCCGAGAGCCTGTCACGCAACCAGATTGATTTCCGCCTGGGTCTCGTAACATTTCGCGACCTGAGCGTGGCGGGCGAAGGTGTAGAAGTGGTTACCTTCAAGGGCGACGAAGAGTTCACCTCCAATGCCAATGTGTTCCGCGAAAAGGTCGGCGTCTTGCGTGCATCGGGCGGAGGCGACGTTCCGGAAAGCAGCCTCGAAGGGTTGAACGCAGCGGCGAAGATGCGATTCCGCCAGGGAACCAGCCGATTGCTGCTACTGATTACCGATGCGCCGCCCAAAGCCAATCGAGTGAATGTCGCGCGTGCGGTTGCGGACACTTCAGCAACGATCAAAGAGGCCGGCATCGACTCGGTTCATCTGGTGATTCAGCGATTCGATCTCGATGTGTATCAACCGCTCATGGCAGCCGGCACCGCTGCGAGCGGGGGAAAGCACTTCGATCTTCGCGATGTGGTTCTGGGTGAAGATGGCTTCGAGGGGTTGCTTACCACATTCGGGAACGTGGTCGCAGCGGCGGCGTTGTCGCGCAGCCCCGATGCGGCCCCCGTGGTGGCTCCACCGCCAACGCCTCCGCGCGTGGG
>JBGSLF010000050.1:0-11694 GCA_041740855.1 Gemmata sp. | reverse complement strand
ATCCGGGGTGGTCTCAAACAGATCCACCAGTCGGCCAACCTCGGCGTCGGGCAAGGAAATACGGATCACGCGTTAATCCTCAGTCGGTCAGAAGTCATCCCGAGGACAGAATAGACAAAAGCAACCGGATCGTGAATCAGGCCAGAGTGGGCATCGACGCGGGATACCCGTCTTCGGTCGCGGGTAGTTCACCCACCCGGCTTCCAGCTTGAAAACACTCTTGGTCCGGATGATCGCGTTCCCGAGCCGCACCGGCGCCCATTGGCGAGCCATCTTTGCCCGTAGTTGGCTGAAGTCGTCAGCGGCAAGATCGTCCACCAGCCGGTTGGCCCAAAAGTCTCCACGAGCAGATCAGTGATACCCTTGTAGTCCGCGAACATCCTCAACCCGAGTTCGCCCGATTCCTTCTTGCGAGCCTTTGCCGTCAGGAAGTGATTGCAGAGTTGGCCCACCCTCAGCCCATCGCCCTCCACCCGCGGCGTGCGGCCTGCATGAAGATCGTCGCGGACCGCGTTGTATGCGGCCTCAGCTTCCTTTGCACCATCGCCATCGACACGTTGCAGTACGCCATCAACCCGGCTCGCCCAGTTGCTGAAGTAGTAAATGGTGCCGCGGATCTTCTTCATCCACTTGCCGCTGGCGTGCGGCGTGAGCGGAAAGCCGGGGTAGGGCTTCTTTGGTCGGTCGGGTGCTGATCGGTCGGGGACTTTTCGAGGACCGCGCGAACCGCTAGAATTGGCCATGCGTCACCTTCTCAGTCAAATGGATGAGGTGGCGTCGCTCTCGATGGGTAACAGCCATCGAGAGCAACTTTGACTACTTAACAGTGTATCGGTAGTAAAGAAGATCAGGACCAACGAAGGGAATTGACGAAAACGCTAGGAAAGCAAGCATTCGGAAGGGTGGCCGAGTGGTTTAAGGCACCGGTCTTGAAAACCGGCGATACCGAAAGGTATCCCAGGGTTCGAATCCCTGCCCTTCCGCTACACATTTCTTTTCGCTCGTAGCTCGCCAGTCACCCTTTTTGCTTCTCAATACTTCACTTTCCATTATCCGGCTCTGGTCGTGATAGTGTTCTACGTTCACTTCATGACCTTGTTACAAAGCTTGTCTCTACGGTCGTTGTAATCCCGATTTATCTTGGGTACATTCTTCAAATTCCCCCAACCATAGCGGTCACGGAACATTCGGATGATCCCTATCACTGAAGAATTCGTTGATGCCGCCGCTCCAAATGCGGATGCTGGCAAAAACGGCCGCGGGCTAATTCTCAAGAAGAAGTTCAACAAACTCCACATCTCTGCGGAGGGCGATCTTCTCTTCGGCGAATGCCAAGGAAGCGGCAAGGTGCCGTATCAATGCTCGGCCGATTTCGCGCGTGCAGACCAGCCAACTTATCGGTGCACATGCCCAAGCCGGCAGTTCCCGTGCAAGCATTGCCTGGGTCTCATGTATGCGTTCGCACAGAAGAAGCCCTTTAGCACGGAAGATGTGCCAGCCGATCTGCTAGCCAAACGCGAGAAGCTACAAGTTCGGGTGGAGAAGAAAAAAGAGGAAGCCACCAAACCCAAGCAAGTGAACGTGGCGGCGTTAGCCAAGAAGGTGAAGACGCAACTGGATGGCATCGACACCCTGGAGAAACTCACGCACGATCTGGTTCGCATCGGCATCGGCAATATGAATGCGAAGCTCGCAGGCCAAATGGCGGAGCAAGCCAAGCGGCTCGGCGATGTGTATTTGCCCGGCGCACGCGCCGCACTGTACGGATACACGCAATTGTTCGCGGACGATGACGGGAAGTTCGATGCCCGTGCGAACGCCACCCAAAGCGAGCGGGTGTATACCGAAGCTCTGGATCAACTCGGCCGCTTGCACGCCATTATCAAGCAAGGGCGGGCTTATCTGACGAAGCAACTCGAAGACCCGAACCTTGCCGTGCCAACAGATACCGCAATCGCCGCGTGGCTCGGGCACGCATGGCATCTCACGGAGTTGAAGGCGGCTGGGCTGGTGGAACCGGACGCGGAGTTGGTGCAACTCGCCTTCAACTCGCACTACGATGCTGCGCGGCAAGAGTATATCGACACTGGCATCTGGATGACGCTTGGCAACGGCCGCATCCGTGTCACACAGACACTTCGACCCCTCAAAGCATTGAAGTACATCAAGAGTGAAGACAGCTTCTTCGCGGTGGCACAAGTGAAAGAACTGTGTGTTTATCCGGGAAGCGTAAATCCGCGTGTGCGCTGGGACGGCATGATCCCGCGACCGCTCGAACCCAAGGACTTGCAGACGATTCGCAAGCATGGTTCAAGCGACTTTGCCAAGGCGGTGAAAGAAGTGAAATCCGCGCTCAAAGCTCCACTCGCGGACCGCACGCCCATCTTTGCACTTAACTTCAAGACGCTTGGCAAGGTGGGTGAAGAGTACGTTATCGAAGATGCGAACGGCGAACGATTGGTTCTCACCGACGCGGGGATGTCCGAAGAGCCGGCCAGTTGCGGAGTGTTGCCACTCTTGCCGAAGTCGTCGTTTGCGAACCAAACGCTGATTGCGCGGTTCCGTCACGATCTGGATACGCGACAACTTCGTGTGAAGCCGCTGAGCATCGTCACCGATTCCGCCGTGATCCGGCTCACGCTATAAATCCGATTCGCTGCGTTACTCCCCCGATTATGCCTGGCGTTTTCTGAAAGAGCTTTCCCATGAGTATCGCCGTTCTCTCGCAGGTGTTCACCGAAGCCCGGCGACTGATGATCGCGGGCAGTGTGGTCGCGCGGGGCGATTTCCGTTTGAAGAAGCTGATCCCTTCACTGGAACAAGCCGGCAAGCAAGCGCCGGTATTCGCCAAGCTCGCAGAGACGGCCCATGCGGTCATCGATGGCCCCGAAGATTCTTCAGCAGCATCGTTACTCGAACTCACTTCGCTGGTGAACGCGGTGCTGTACACGCAAGGCGAGACGGGCCTAGGTGGCAAACTCGTGCCGATCGAAACAACCGATCTGGGCGGCGCGATGATGCAAACGAGCGCGCGTGTACTCAAGCCCTTGCTGGAATCGCTCAGTAGCACAGGTTCAGGGCGTCTGGAGTTGGTGAAGGAAGCGCATGGTCGCGGGCAGTTTCGCGACATCCGCTTGATCAAGCCGGCTCTTGGTGCACTCGATGATCCGTATCCGGAAATCGCGGAGTTGATTGCGGAGAAGGTGTTGCCCATGTATGGCAAGGCCATCCTTCCCGAACTCCTCGCGAAGTACGACCAGAAAGGGACGAAGGGCCATCCGCGGCGACTCAAGTTGATGTACGCAATCGACCCTGTTGGCACCCGCACTCTGGTGAAGGCCGCACTCGAAGGCGGATCGAAGGAAGTGAAGGTGGTGGCGATTTCTTGTTTGGGCACCGATGCGGAAGATCTCCCATACTTGGTTGAACAGGCGTCGGCGAAGGCACAAGACGTGCGCGCGGCGGCTTATCAGGCGCTGGCCAAAGTAGACAAGCCGGAAGCGGTTACGGTGCTGGCGAAAGCGCTCACGGGCAAAGATCAAGTGCTTGCCGCAAACGCCATCGAACAAAGCCCCACCCCAAAACTGGTGGACTTGCTTGTTACCGAGATCCGCGCGGGAATCGATTCCTTGGCAAACACCAAAGACAAGAAACAGGTGAGTGCCACCGTCATTCGAACTAACCACTTTCTTCGTTCGCTTTCTAACCGCGATCATGCGGCGGCCGAAACTTTGCTGCTTGAGTTGTTTAAACGACGAGAAGAACTGCAGAAGATCAAAGGCGATTCGCTATCCGGGTCGGACGTGATCGAGACCGTGATCTACCAAATGAGCAGCGGGTCCAAGGCATCGAAGCGGGCCATCGTGAAAGCGCACGCCGAGGTGCCCGCTGATCAACTCGGGCAGGTGTTCCATGCCGCACGGCAGGTGCTCACACCGGCACAGTTGTACGATACCTTCGCCCCATATTTAACGGCGAAAGTCGACGAGAAGAAGAAAGGCAAAGATCTCGCCTGGGCACAGCGAGAGGCCGTGATGAACGCCATACACTCGGGATCGAATTACTACTTCTACTGGTACCACGATGACGAAGATCTCGAATTCGATGACAAAGCACTTCCAAAATACGATCCACGTTGGCTCGATCTCGCGGTGAATCTGAAGCGGGCTAGGTTGATTCACGCACTGGCGCGACCGGATCACACCGCAGCGAAAGCGTACGCCAAAGCCGAATTCGAAGACGCATTGAAGAAGGCGAAAACGCCGGACGATGTGCGTGACCAACTGGCACTGATGATGCGTTTGGTACATCCAGACCGGATCGAGGCGTTCTTCGCGGCGCTCGCCAAGCGAGGGAAAAAGACCAGTTACTACCACTACTGGTTCATCCACATGGTACGGTGGTTGCCGAAAGAGGCGATTCCGCAACTGGAGGAACTGGTTGCCACGATACCAGAGAATGAAGCAGACAACTGGCTGGAAGCCATTCAGGAGTTGCGGACGAAAGCGTAACGACAAAAAATCATAACCACAATTCTTTCACTCCGAGCGCCCACATGGCCAAGAAGAAATCCGACGACACACCACCTGTTGCGAGTGCCGGTTCTGGTGCGGCAAGCGAGATGCTTCGTGCTCCTGCTGAGGTCCTCTACGCAGAAGAAATCGATCAACTCATCAAGACCGACGCCCACGCCAAGCCACCCGGTTGGCGAATGTCGCCGCGTGCCGTTGCCACATATATTTCCGGCGGCAAAGCGGGCACGATGACCATTAGCCCGAAGTACATCGGTCACAAGCGGATCGTCGAAATCGCCATTAGTACGCTTGTCACCGATCGCGCGTTGCTGCTGATTGGCGAACCGGGCACGGCGAAGTCGTGGCTGTCCGAACACCTCGCGGCTGCCATCAACGGCGATTCCACCAAAGTGGTTCAGGGCACCGCCGGCACCACGGAAGAGCAGATCAAGTACACGTGGAACTACGCGATGTTGATCGCGCGTGGGCCAAGTCCGGAAGCGCTGATCAAGTCGCCCGTCTTTCGGGCGATGGAATCCGGATCGCTGGCACGCTTCGAGGAAATCACCCGCTGCACCGCCGAAGTGCAAGACGCGTTGATCTCGTTGTTGAGCGAGAAACGAATCGCCGTGCCCGAACTGGCCACAGAAGTGCCAGCGGCCAAGGGTTTCTCGATCATCGGCACGGCCAACACGCGCGATCGCGGCGTCAACGATATGTCGGCGGCTCTGAAACGCCGGTTCAACACAGTCGTGCTTCCCACGCCGAACACGCTTGAAACCGAAGTGGAAATTGTTCGCAAGCGTGTCAAGGAACTCGGCACGAACCTTGACCTCAAAGCCGCTCCGCCAAGCGAAGACGCGGTCACGCAGATCGTCACCATTTTCCGCGAACTGCGCGGCGGGCAAACACTCGACGGCAAGAACAAGTTGAAAGTGCCCAGTGGCGTGCTCTCCACTGCCGAAGCCATTTCCGTGCTTGCCAACGGGATGGCGTTGGCCGGTCACTTTGGTAACGGTCAAGTCGCCGCACACGATCTTTCCGCCGGGTTGCAAGGGGCGGTGGTCAAGGATGAAGAGAAAGACAAGATCGTCTGGCAAGAGTATCTCTCGAACGTGCTGAAGAAGCGCGGAGCCGAATGGCGAGCGTTGTACACGGCCTGTGCGGAGTCCAACTCGTGACCGGTTTGCACATCTTTGGCGTGCGCCACCTTTCCCCCGGCGGGGCGTGGCACCTGCGCGCGTTGCTCGATCGCGTTCGCCCGAAGGTCGTTCTCATCGAAGGATTGGCCGACGCCGATTCGCTCATTCACCACATCACCAAAAAGGGAACCAAACCGCCCATCGCCATCCTGGCGTACACCGACTCTGTACCTGTGCGAACGCTCGTGTACCCCATGGCGGCGTATAGCCCCGAATTCCAGGCGATGATGTGGGCCAAGGAGAACAACGCCCGCGTCGAGTTCATCGACTTGCCATCAGATGTGTTCTTGGGATTGCAGGATGTGGAGATGGAACGGCTCGCCAAACGTGCGGCCGCGGAAGCCGAACCCGGCGAAACGCCGGCACCGGATGCGAACGCCTGGCGACCCGAACACGGCGGATCGATCTACGAACGGATCGCGGAGCGGTGCGGCGAAGTTGATTACGATGCTTACTGGGAACGCCGCTTTGAACACAATCTGAACCACGATAGCTATCGCCTTGCCGCGCATGAACTCGGTCGCGAACTGCGCGAAGAATCGGATGCACCCTTGTGGCGGGCGGAGAATCTCATTCGCGAAGCGTTCATGCGTCGCCGCATTAACGAGGTGATTGCCAGCGGTGTGAAGGCACATCAAATCGTTACCGTTGTGGGTGCGTTTCACGCGCCGGTGCTCACGGACGAACACCCCGCCATGACCGACGCGGAACTCGCATCGCTTCGCCGACGATCGAGCAAGCTCACGCTCATGCCATACTCGTATTTCAAGCTCTCCAGCCAGTCTGGTTATGGTGCGGGCAACCGTGCCCCTGCGTACTTCGATCTGTTCTGGGACATGCTGAAGGCGAATCAGTTGGACGATTTGCCGTTGCACTATCTAACCGAAGTGGTGCGGCACATGCGTGGTGCGGGCACGCCGCGCTCGACTGCGGAAGTGATCGAAGGAGTGCGATTGGCCCGCACGCTGGCGGCGATGCACGATGGCTCGGCCCCCACACTCGGCGACTTGCACGATGCCGCTGTCACGCTCGTGGGTGGCGGGGAATACAGCACCGTTGCGGACGCGTTCGCGCGGGTTGATGTCGGAACTGCCATTGGCGAACTCCCCAAAGGCGTGAGCCGCACGTCGATTCAAGAAGACTTCGATCGCCAGATGAGCCGCCTGAAACTGGAGAAATACAAGAAGACTGTGGCCGAAGAATTAACGCTTGATCTGCGGGAGAATCGCCACGTCAAGACTCCCGAGGCCGCGTTCCTCGATCTCAACCGCTCATCCTTCTTGCATCGGTTACGGGTGTTGGAGATTGGTTTCGGCAAGCCGCTCACGCGAAGCAATCAGGCCACCACCTGGGCGGAAGTTTGGAAGATGCAGTGGGATCCGGAGCACGAGATCGCGCTGGTGGAAGCGGTGCTGCTGGGTGAAACGGTGGAACTAGCAACGGCGTACAAGTTCAAGCAGCGGCTGGACTCCGCAACCGGAATCGCCATTGCCGCCGATGTGGTGCGCGACGCTTGCCAGTGCGGGTTGGCCGCATCGATGGACATGGCCCGCAAGCGATTGCAGGAACTCGCAGCAGTCAGTTCCGATCTCGCAGCCATTGCACACGCGGCAACCGCCTTAAGCCAGGTGGTGCGTTATGGTGATGTGCGAAAATTCGATCCCGCGCCGCTGCTGCCGCTCATCGATGAGTTGTTCGTGCAAGGGTCGCTCGCACTCTTCCCCGCGGCGAACTGCGATAACCAAGCGGCGGTGCCATTCGCCGAAGCCATCGAGGAACTCAACCGCATCTCGCTCGAACACCACGATCGGGTTGAGGGGGAACTGTGGGTGGCACAGTTGCGAAAGCTATCGGATGCGGACGACCGCAACCCGCTATTGTCCGGGTTCGCGTGTGCGGTGTTGTTGGAACGCGGGTTAATCGCAACCGAAAATCTGGCACGCGAAGTCTCGCGGCGACTCTCGCCCGGGATTCCCGCCGATCTGGGTGCGGGCTGGTTCGAAGGCTTATCGAAGCGAAACCGGGCCGCGCTGTTGTCGCGGCAGCCGTTGTGGGTGGAACTCGCGGGCTATGTGCAGTCGCTGGACGACGACCAGTTCAAGCGTGCCATCGTGTTCTTGCGTCGCGCCTTCGGCGGCTTCTCACCGCAACAGAAACGCCAGATTTGCGAGAACCTCGCGGAGCTGTGGGGCGTGAACGCGGACGATGCCAAAGAAGCCCTCGAAGCGCCACTGAGCGACGCAGAGGAAAAGAAATTGGGCGAGTTGAACGACTTCAACTTCGATGATCTCTAGGTGAACCACGCATGCCTGCTACACCCGCAGACCCAACGCAACTCCTTCGCTGGCGGCTCATCCTTGGTAAGGATTCGCAGCAATCGTTGGATCAGATGGGCAACTGCAATCTCTCTGGCGCGGACGCCGAGATCGATTCCGCGCTCGCCGCCATTTACGACGATGTGCCAGAAGACGACGGCGGCAACAGTTCCGGTAAGCGTTCGGCCGGGTTGGGCGAGTCCGCTCCCAAGCTCGCCAAGTGGCTCGGCGATATTCGATCGTACTTCAAGGAAGATGTGGTCTCGGTTATCCAAACCGACGCGATCGAACGCAAAGGACTCAAGCAACTTCTATTCGAACCGGAAACGCTGAAGTCGGTGCAGCCAAATCTGGCGTTGGTCGGCACGCTCATGTCGCTATCGGGCCGCATCCCAGAACGAACCAAAGAAACCGCGCGGATGGTGGTGAACGCTGTGGTCGAGGAGGTCAAGAAGAAGCTAGAACAACGACTTCGGCAAGCGGTGTTGGGGGCGCTCAATCGCAGGGAGCATTCGCCGTTGCCGAGTGCTTCAGCCATCGACTGGAAGTGGACGATTGGCCGCAACCTGAAGAACTACAACACGGAAGTGGGCACCATCATTCCAGAGCGTGTCTATTTCTATAGCCGCTCGCAGAAGTCGAACGCCTGGACGGTGATCGTCGATATGGATCAGAGCGGTTCCATGGCCGACTCGGTGGTTTACGGTGCAATCTGCGGGTCGATCTTCGCGAGCCTCCCGGCACTGGACACGCACGTTGTGGCCTTCGATACGGAAGTGGTGGACCTGACCGAGAAGTGCGGCAGCGACCCGGTCGATATGATCTTTGGCGTGCAACTGGGTGGCGGCACCGATATCAACAAATCCGTGGCCTATTGCGAGAAGTTCATCACGGAACCAAAGAAGACGCTGTTCATCCTCATCACGGATCTGTTCGAGGGCGGTAACGAAGCGCAGTTGGTGAGGCGGATGGGAGAGATGACGGCGGCGGGCGTGAAGGCGATCTGCTTGCTGGCGCTATCGGATAATGGCGCGCCGTGCTACGACGAATCGCTGGCGCGAAAGCTTTCCGCACTGGGAGTGCCGTGCTTCGCCTGTACGCCGATGCGCCTTCCGGATCTGGTGGAAGGCGCGCTGCGCGGGGCCGATCTGACCAAGTTGGCCACGAAGACCGAACCCGCGAAGTGAGCACACTCACACGATCACGACGCTTCTGGCCAAACCAGTCCGGGCATCGAGTCGGCTTTGGGTCGCTCCACCCCCGACATTCCCTCTGGCAAACGGAGATGCACGAGACTGTTGGGCGGCGGTAGCGCGATCCCCATTTCCTCAAGCCGCGACTTGATGCGTCGCAGCATCTCACGCTTCACCGCCCATTGCTGCAGCGGCCGCGTCTTCATCAGGAATCGGATCACCACTGCGGTGGAATCCAACACTTCTACCCCAAGCATCTCCGGATCTTCCAGCAATTTCATGGCGAACAACGGATCGGTTCGGAGTCCTTTTCCAATAGCGACGAGTTCTCCCATCACGCGGTTCAAATCGGCGTCGTGCGGAACTGGGATATCGAACAACGCACGCGACCAACCATGCGTGAGGTTGCTAACAGTGCTTACCGTGCCATGCGGGACGAAGTGGAGAGCGCCTTCCAAATCTCTCAAGACGGTGACACGCAACGTGATCTTCTCAACCAGCCCTGAAACATTTCCGATGCGCACCACATCGTTCACGCCATATTGATCCTCGGTGAGCATCATGAAGCCGGAGAAGTAATCTTTGATCAGGTTTTGTGCGCCGAAGGCGACCGCCAGACCAATAACTGCCGCACCGCCCATAAGTGGAACAACGGGCACGCCGGCTTCGTCCAGGAGCATGACAACACCGCCGCCGAAGATCAGGATGCCCGCGACATAGCGGAAGACGCCAACGAGCGTGTTCGCCCGGTTCTCGCGATCTTCATCACTGCCACGACTGCTGTTACGGGCAACGTAACGGGCAATCTGCCGGCTCGAATGGCGAACGATCATGTGCAGGGTGAAGATGCCACACACGATGAGAAGCATGTTCACGCCATGAGTCGCAACCCAGACGCGAATGTTCCGCGTTGAGAATGGGTTGAGCAACACGGCGAGTTCTTCGTCTGCGGCCTCCGCTTCGAGCCGTTTTTGCTCGATCAGTTGCATAGCCTCAATTTGCTCTTGTCGCACGCTGCGCAGGTTGTCGTTCAGTGAGGCGATCCGCTCCTCGAGTGTCCTCACTCGGCCGCGGCTTGAAGAGAGTCGGCGTTCCGCTTCGGTTATCCGCACGGAAAGCGTGCCGAATTCTTGAGGCGTGGTTGTGAGGAGTTGCGCGGTGAGCCGGGCGAGTTCCGTTTGCGCCTGGTCCGCGGCTTTTCGCTCACTCGCAGCCAACTGTTCCTCGGTGGAAATGAGTTGCTCCAACACCCGCACGCGCTCGTCCGCCGTGCGTGCGTTGGCCTCCGCTTCTTCCAAAGCTCCTCGACGCGACTCAGCGGTTGTGCGCGCTTTATTGACCTCCGCATCTTCCTTCTTGGGCTTGGGCGGTTCGTCCGTAGGTGTGTTCGGAACCGGTATTGCCGGCATTCCTGGAATGCCCGGAAGCGTTATGGGCGGGGTTTTCTTCTCGGGTTCTTTTGCCCCGTCCTTCCCTTCTTTCGGTATAGGTGCTTTGGGGGGCGGCTCTTTGGATGTATCGGGTTCTTTTGCCTTTGGCTGCGGCACATCGCCGCCTTTCAATCGCTCAAGTTCTTCCTCATGCTGCTCAATCTGCGAGGTGAGAACGACTTTCTTGGTTTGCAATGTTTTGCGTTGGGCAATGGCGAGGTTGAAGCGGTCGCGGGCCGCTTCCCAGTCTTTGCGAAGCTTGTTCAATGCGGCGTCAGCACGCTTGGCTTCTTCGGGTTTCATGGCCTCCAACAACTTCTCAACCTCTTTTTTCCCCGTTTCCAACTTTTTGTCGAAGGCCATGAATTCGGCTTGGGCTTGCTCGTAATCCGATTTCGGATCGGAGAGTTCTTTCTCCACATCGGCGAGTTCTTGCTTCTCATCCGCCAACATGCGTTCGGCCTTAACGATCCGCTCGGCGTATGTGAGCGGATTTGGCGTCTCGCTTTTAGCAGCTGGTGGTGGGCTTGCGGGTGGTTGGTCGGCGGAGCAGCCAGAAGTGGAACTCACTATTACGAGAAGTGTCAGAAAACATGACACGGCCTTCTCCAGATGTCGAGACAAAGGTTGGGTAAGTATGTGAATCAGTCTCACCACACCTCGGGGCAAAAATAGCGAGAGGGCGTGACCTGTCAAAACTGTGCAACTCATGTGCCAGGAATCCCTTCCGTTTGGCAGGCGAGCACGATGAACGGGTGGGGAGATATACAGGTTTGGGGTTCAGGCACAACCCGAAAGGCGGAGTTGAAACGTGGCTTTCGTGAGCCGGAACCGGAAGAGTTTGGAGTTTGCTTTTGTTTAGAGACTAAATCGGTGCTCGTCAGGCACCGAGTCTTTGATACTCATTCACGATCCGGTTGCTTTTGTCTATTCTGTCCTCGGGATGACTTCTGACCGACTGAGGATTAACGCGTGATCCGTATTTCCTTGCCCGACGCCGAGGTTGGCCGACTGGTGGATCTGTTTGAGACCACCCCGGA
>JBGSLF010000049.1:0-13755 GCA_041740855.1 Gemmata sp. | reverse complement strand
TGCTGGGGTAGAAATCCTAAAAAGTGATCGGCACAACGAAATAAACGGCTTGAATTGCGAGAAGGCTGGGGTAACGCGATTTTGCGACTGGCAGCAGCACCTACGATTCCCGCCAAGGGCGAAACGCGCAAGAACCTCCCTATCGAGGGCTACCAGGAGAGGTTTGCTTCGCTTTTTGGTACTACTGTGGATAACAGCCGGCATAACGTCGGAGGTGTGGACGAGTTCGTTGTCACAGAACCCCTAAACCTGCTTGATGCGATGCTTGGCGGATGTGGAGGCGAGGAGACCTTGTCCGTTGGCGGAAAACGTTCCTCGTCCAACGTGGACGGCGGATTCGACGAGATCGGCACGTGTTTTGGCTTGGCTAAGTCGCAGTCCGGCAGGTAGGGTCAATACTCAACCGATGACGGCATCGCTTGACATGGCGGTTCATCCGCGATCGGCGAAAGGAGCTATGTGGTAACAACTCTTGTAGCCCACACATATTACCGATGAAATCGCCTCCATCGTTCACTCACGTCATAACAGGGGATGACTCAGAACCTGGTCCCCCGCAGCCGGCCGGATGTCCCCCATGAGCCCCGCAAATCTCGACCCGACATTGATCGACCACTTCGTCCGGGCTATCTCAAAGGCCTACCCTCACGTCACACCTGGAGCACTGGACGAGCTTCGGTGGCGGTGTTGTCCGCGCCCGTCGCCGATTCTGTCAACTCTCACGCGGCGCAGGAGTTGGTCGATCCCCGGGTAGAAGCGCTCGTCAGGGCACTGGTCCACGAGGCCGAAAGCAAAGCCGTCTTGTTCAACCAGTTCACCACCGGCTACCTCACGCGGTTCCGCCGGCTCGGCATCGCCCCGGAGGGGTACGAGGAATACCTGCAGGCCGAGCGGCAGGGCTTCGCCCTGCTATACGAAGCGGTTCGCGAACCGATACCGTCACAGGCCCGCATCCGAGCCCTGACGCTACAAATCGCTCTCGACGCCCGCCGCCCCATCTCGCCTCCGGTCGACCGGTTCGTGGTCCGCCAGCGAAACGCTGATTGGGAAGTCGGCGAGTGGCCCGTGGGGCCTTCCGGAGCAAGATCCTCAGCCCACCGGGGGGCTACACACCTATGCCCCTGTTGCTCGCAGGGCTGCTACTCGAGGCGACGGAGCCAGAGTTGAACGCCAACGCCGTTGTCGGCCTGATTGAGTCGCTTTTGGGCGGACCGCCGGAGGCTGCGAAATGTACACCGGTCGAGCTCGGGCCGGAGCGTCGTACGCAACCGGCCGCGAAAACGGACGGCCCGTTCGAGCCGTTCGGATTTCGGTGGCAGGACAAGGAGGTCCAGTTCGAGCGTGCGACGCTCCGATTCCGCCGGGTTGAGACTTTGTGGAACCAGAAGGCGAATGCCCCCCACGCCTCGCGGGATGCAACCAAGGTGATGGCCGAAATCTGGCCCGACGATGACACCGCCGACGACAAGTTAAAAAACCTGGTGGCAAAGGTACGAGCCGCCTTCGAAGCGGCCGGTCTCGCCGTGAGAGTCGTGATGGGTGGTGGTAAAGTTTGGCTAAAACCCCTATCGGGTTGACAGGCCCTGGAGTTCCCACGAAAACAGACACGAGGTTAAGGGTTATTGGTGCTATGCCGCTTTGTAGTTGACCGGCGACAGGTAGCCCAACGTCAAGTGCCGCCGAACAGCACGCGGCGCTGACATTAGTTCACCTGATACAGTTGACACAGTCCTGAAGGAGCGGATCAACTGCACGCGGGCGTCTGAGCGACCGGTTAAGAAGGTCGCCAGGTTTGATACCAACCTACCGACTTGCACCCGCGGCAAAAATACGTTTTGCAAAGTTGAAGAGTTGCTGCAAGCGAATATGCCGCGGCTAATCGCAGCACTCACTCCGCACGCAACACCGGCAGGCGAGACGAATCCGAATCAGTTCAGGAAATCACTCGATGTCGTTGAACTTACAGACAAGAAACAAGAGCTTTCTCACGACCAGTGTCGGAACGCGGGCGACTGTTTGATCGCGTTAGAGGCAGAACAGCATGCCACCCATGTATTATCAACGAACGCGAAAGAGTGGGAAATTATTGCGCCACTGGTGGGCATGGAGTTTGTTCCCGTCGCCTACCCTGGCGAGCGAACTTGGTGATGACCAACTCGTCTGGCCGTTTGGTTCGCGGGCGAGAATACATCCAGGGCTGACCTTCGGACAACGTTCGAAATGAAATCACTCGGGTGCAAGCAGCCAAGAATTATAGGTCAATCTCGACCGGTAGTATTTACTACCGCGATGGGCTGTTTTGGTGTGTTGTGGGGTGTTTTGGCTGAGTTGGCCGAAGTGAGTTATCGCCTAGAATTCCTAGCGTTTCGTTGCATTTCAAGGCGGTGCGCGGAAGGGGCCTAATTGCTTTTCAAGACCGGTGCCTTAAACCAATCGGCCACCCTTCCGAACTTCCCGCCGGCTCAATCACCAGCGGGCTGTGCGTGCAACATCATCTGTAAATTAAGCGAGTCCCAGCACTTTATCCATCTGAGCCGAGATTCGGCGGAGCACATCTTCCCCGCCACCGCCCACTTCCGCCGTGGCCCAACTATTGTAGCCCACTTCGGCCAAGGCTTTCAGCACTTCGGGCCAATCTTCATCGCCTTCGCCGATCGGCACCCACTGCTTCGCGTTGCTGTAACCTTTGAAGTCGAACTTCAACATCCGCTTGCCTAACAGGCGAATCCACTCTGCCGGCGGCGCGCCATACTTGATCATATTGGAGCAATCGAAATAGGCTCCTACCGAGTCGGACTTGAAGCTATCGACGTAATCGACGAGTTGTTGTGGTTTGGTGAGGAAGTTATTCCAGACCACTTCAATCGCGATTTTCACGCCGAGTTTCTCAGCGGTTGGCAGTGCTTTCTTGATCTCGGCTTGCGATCGTTCCCAGCATTGTTCGTAGGTCACGTCTTTGTTCACGACGCCGGGAACAAGCAGCACCGTGTCGGCACCCACAGTCTTTGCGTCCTGCAAAGCACCGAGAAGCGCTTCGAGGCCCTTGGCTCGCACCTTTTCATCCGGGTGCGAAAGCGTGTCGCGCCAGTGCACGGAGTCGATTACGCCATGAATGGCGACGCCGGTTTCTTTGCTCGCCTTCACCAACTCTTCCAGGTTTGGCGTGCCCGGGCTATCGATCTCGACGCCCAGGAAGCCGCACTTCTTCGCCAGTTCCAGCCGTTGCAAGTGCGTGCCTTTTTCGACTCGCACCATGCCATACTTCACTGCCTTCTTCAGCTTTGGCTTCTTCTCCTCCGCGGCATAGAGTGGGCTGCCGGTCATTACGGCGGCGCTCACCATTGCGGTGGTACGGAGAAAGTCGCGGCGTCCAATTGGCCGATTCATCGGGGTCGCTCCTCGACGGAATGGCAAGCAGCAGATGTTGGTTGAATCGGTTTCATACCGCCCGCCAACATCCGCCAGTTACCGAAGAAATGGGAATAGGTTACGCGATCTTGTAGTTACCGGGCATGGGCACGCCCATTACCGGGTTTTCACCCCAAGCATATTCCTTCGGAGCGAGCGACTTCTCCGAGTTAATGAACTGCTTCCAGGTGATGCGTTGGCCCGAGTAAGCGGCTTCGCGGGCGAAGATGGCCATGGAGGAACTGAGTGCGGCGGCTTCGCCATCGTTGATTGGTTTGCCCGCACGAATACTGGCGAACAACTCGTCGTGCTCCACCTGATACATGCTCTTCACTTCGCCTTCGTACTCCCACGCCTCGCCTTTTGCCGGCTCGATGAGGTGTTTCATCAACTGAGCCTGACCCTTGGTGCCGATCACATGATCGTTCACATCGGACTGGCACCGGTCCATCTGTCGGCACGCACTGAAGATCTTCACGCCGCCTGGGAATTCCAGAGTGCAGGCGAAGTGATCGTAGATGTTGCCATACTTCGAGTCGGTGCGAACTTGCCGGCCGCCCACGCCGGTAGCGGAGATTGGCACGGCTCCTTTGAGCACCCAGTTGGCCTTATCGAAATTGTGGCAATGCTGTTCGACGATGAAGTCGCCCGAGAGCCACGAATAGTAGTACCAGTTCCGCATCTGGTACTCCATCGGCGTCCACTTCGGATCATTACCGCGCCACCAGAGTGGGCCGGTGAGGTAGGTGATGTGCATGGCCGAAACATCGCCGATCACGCCATCGTGAATCCGTTTCACGGTTTCACGCTTGGCCTTGTCGTAGCGGAAGCAGTAACCGGAGCACAGGCCGGTTCCCTTGGCTTTTGCCAGCTTCGCACTTTCGATCACCGAGCGAACACCCGGTGCGTCAACAGCCACTGGCTTTTCGCAGAACACATGCTTGCCCGCTTCCACTGCAGCCCGCAGATGAATGGGCCGGAATCCGGGTGGCGTGGTCAGCAGCACCACATCGACACCGCAATCGAGCAGTTTCTTGTAGCCATCGAAGCCATCGAAGCATCGATCGGGCGTAACGTCGACTTTGGCGGAGATGTCCTTAACCTTTTTCAAATCGTTGAGGCTATCTTGCAGCCTATCCATGAACGCATCGCACATGGCGACGAGTTTCACTTTTGGATCCGCACGAAGCGCTTCGCGCGCGGCTCCGGTGCCGCGACCGCCGCACCCAATTAAGCCGACGCGGAGTACTTCGTCGCCACCTGCGGCATATGCACCAGGGAGTGTGGCGGCTGTCACAGCAGCTGTTGCGGCGGATGCTTTCAGAAAGGTTCGGCGGGAGGCAGTTTCGCTCATAGGTAGGCCTCAAATACATTCCATACGAGGGCGGAACATTTATTGTGCGGCACACGAGCAAGCGTGTCACCGTTTTTCACACCATCGTGGGCGTTTTTCCGCGCGATTTCCCTCCGAACTCGTCTCTCAAACGGTGTTATGCGGCTCTTCGCAACCACTTTACGCATGCATTTCGCTATTAACTGAACGTTCGGCCCTGTGAGGAAACCCTCACGGAAATTGGACTTCCGGTGATAAGTGACTTAGGGTTCACGCGACCTATTCCAAGAACTCAAACTTCGCCGGGATCGTCCTCTCCGGCAGGGCGAGGTCATCGTCCAATGAACTGGCTGCGAGAACCGGACACCGAACCGCTTCCAGGTTATCGCCTGCTGGAGCCTATTGGGACCGGCGGATTCGGCGAAGTCTGGAAGTGTGTGGCACCGGGTGGCATCCACAAGGCGATCAAGTTCGTTTACGGGAACTTGAACGCACTGGATGGAGACGACGCACGCGCTTTGCAAGAACTGAAAGCCCTGGAACGGATGAAGCAGGTGCGGCACCCGTTCGTGGTGTCCATCGAACAGATCCAGGATGTGGGCGGCGAACTTGTTATCGTCATGGAACTGGCGGACAAGAATCTCCACGAATGCCTGGTCGAATTCCAGCAAGCCGGGCGGCCAGGTATTCCGCGCGACTTGCTTCTTGGCTTCCTCGACGACGCCGCTGTTGGCCTCGATCACTTGATTGAAAAGCATGGACTCCAGCACCTGGACGTGAAACCCCGCAACCTGTTCATGGTTGCGGAGCGGGTGAAGGTTGCGGACTTCGGGTTAGTGAAGACACTGGAGCGATCGAGTTCGTCCGGCTTGATGGGCGGAGTCACTCCGATCTACGCGGCTCCGGAGACATTCGCCAACAAGATCAGCAAACACTCCGATCAATACAGCCTTGGCATAGTGTATGTGGAATTGCTTACTGGTAAGCGGCCTTTCAGCGGCAAGAACATTCGGCAACTTGCGTTGCAGCACATGACGGAGTTGCCCGATCTCTCGATGCTTCCCGAGATCGATCGGGCCGCGGTGGCTCGGGCGCTGGCCAAGAATCCGGACGAACGCTTCCCGAGTTGCACCGCGTTTATTCGAGCACTCCAATCGCGGCAGGACGACAACGGAAGCGGGAGCGGATCAGGAGCGGCTCACGAACCGGCAGCGTGGGCCAGAGCGAGTCGGACTGCCCACGACATTGATCTTACGCCGGTGCTTCCGCAGAAGGCACGCGCGGCGGTTCTCACTCCGCTTCCAGGCATGCAAGCGGGCAGACCGGTGCCCGAGACCGAACTCGATGAAGACCATCTGCTATCGGTCACGGCTCCGCAGAAGGAACAAGGCATTCTGCGACCCACTATTCTTGTGGGAATCGGCAGTTTCGGTCGGCGTGCGTTGCAAGAGATCCGCTGCCGCCTCACAGACCGCGTTGGAGATGTGACGCAGGTTCCGAGTTTCCGCTTCCTCTATCTGGATTGCGACCCGGACGCCGTTGCGAAAGCGGTCAACGCCCCGCCCGATGTGGCCCTGAGTTCGGACGAAGTCTTCCCGGTGCCCCTGCAACCGGTGACGCAATACCGCCGCCGGCAACTCGATCAGATCCTGGAGTGGTTACCACGCGAAAAGCTGTACTCCATTCCGCGTAGCCTCCACGCCGGTGGCTCGCGTGCCTTGGGTCGGCTTGCGTTCTGCGATAATTATCTCCGCTTCGTCACACGTTTGCGGCGAGAATTGCAAATCGCCACGCACCCGGAATCGATGGCGGACTCCGCGGGCCAAACCGGGCTTCCCCCGCGCGACAACATTCCGCAGGTGTACATCTTCGCCAGCGCGGCAGGCGGTTCCGGCGGAATGCTTCTCGATGTGGGCTACGCCGTGCGCCGCGTGCTGGGCCGCATGGCAACCGCCGATGCGCCGATCACCGCGTTCGTATATGCTTCGGCTCCCAACGATCCGAACTCTGGGGATCATGAACTGGCGAATCTCTACGCGGGGTTGACGGAACTGAATCATTACGCCGATGAAGATGTCTGTTTCACGGCTCATTACGGCGGCCCCGAAGGCCCACGCGTCGAAGGCCGCGGCTTGCCATTCTCGGCAACCTACTTGCTTCCCATGGCTGAGCGTTCCGTCACCGCGTTTCGGGATTGCGTCTCGCACCTTGCTGGTTATGTGGCCCACGATCTCACCACGCCACTTGGTCGAGCGCTCGAACAGATTCGACAACAGCCCAGTGGCTACGACCGCACACCGTTCCGCACGTTTGGCACTTACGGCGTCTGGTTCCCGCGCGGCTTGTTATTGCGTGCCGCCGCGCAGCAGATCACGCTGCGATTGCTCAAGATGTGGCGAGACGAAGCCCCACCGGCAGACCCCTCGCAAGTGGAAACGCTTGTGGCCGATGTCGCCTCGGACGCGCGATTGCGCCCGGAATCGGTGTGGCAACAGATTGAACGCGAAGCCGTGCGAAACGCCGAAGGAAGCCCAGCGGATCAGATCGAACGCTGGCTCACCGGTCTGGAAGGGCAAGTGAATTCACCCGGTCGGCGTGCGGAAGCCGGCCCATGGTCGCGTGCCGTGTGGGATCAAGCGCGGGATTTGATCGGCGCACGCCCCACCACCGAGCAAGACAGCAGCGTTCGCCGCAGTCGGTTAAGCAAGGTGCTCGAAGAAGCGATTCGCCGCGTGGCGGAAGCATGGGGTAACGAATTCGCAGAGGCCGCCCGGCAACTCGAAGGCTATCCGGGGCACCGGATTGGTGCGGTCGAAACCGCTCTGCGGGAATTCGCGGTGTGGTGTTCGGAAGCCGCCGCTGCCGCGGACCGGAAGACCGCACAACTAACAGTAAAAGCCCGGCAATCGCGCACCGACGTGCAATCGGCTCTGGATGCCTGCCAGGCGGGGAGTGGCACCTTCAGCTTCTTTGGCGGTCGCTCCGGTCGAAGCATGCGGCATTTCTTGGATCAACTGCGCGAATTCGCCCGACTGCGCTTGCAAGAAGATATGGCTGAAGCAACCGCACGCTTCTACCTCGTGCTTCGCTGCCGCATGGAAGACCGCCTCCGCGATATGGCAACCTGCCGAACGCGCATCGATCTTCTGCTCAGCGACCTGGAAAGCCCGCTTCGCAACTTGCCTGCGTCATCCGACACGCCCGTTGCGACTTCCGAAGCCGCGCTACAGCACACGATTCACCCCACCAACACTTTGCAAGTGGTTTTGCCAAGTGGGGAAACTCGCCTGGAGCGAGCTGCGAAGAAGATCGTGCAAGGGCTTAAGCCTCAGGATCTCCAGCGATTGGAAGTCGCGTTGGAGAAGTTAGTGCTGGAGCCACGCGGCGGCCTCATCACGCTGTGCCAACTCAATGCCGATATGTCGCGGACGATTGTCGCTCCCATGGTCGATCAGACAACAGCCTTCCTTGGCGATCTGTTGCCGACCACAGACGTGACCGAGGTGGAAACTTCCGCCGCGAAGGCTCGGAAAATCGATCTGGTAGACCGCATCCGAGAGTATCAGATGCGAGCGGTCCCGCCCGCCGGAGCACCCGATATCGATGAGCGAACCTTCGTGTTGGTTCCGGATAGCGAGCAGGGCAAGAGCTACGCCGGGTTAGTGCGTTCCGCTCTACATGGTGTTGCCACGATCGCAGTGAATGGTTCGGCCACCGATCTCATGTTCTGCCGCGAACACGGTTGCTTACGAACCGATGAACTGATGGTATTACTGGAGGCTTGTCGCCCCGCATATTATCAATCGCTTACCAGTTCCCACAGCGCGCCACATTCGCGATACGACGTGACGGAATGGATGCCGCTTTCCGAATGACATTCGGGTGCGTGATCGCGAATCAGTGATCGAGACCGGTTTTTCGTTGTTGCGAGCGTTCGAGAATCGCTGCGGTGAAGAAACCGATTAGCCCCCCAAACGTGGTGCCGATCATGGCACAGATAGGAATAACGAGCCACTTCGCCACATCGCTCCAGATTCGCCGCCCCACCGGGTTGGCGTTTCCCTGTTCCAGGTAGTACCAACCCGCGAGTGCTGCGGTCGCGGCACCGAAGACCACGCCCGCCAGAATGATGCCATAAAAGACTACTGAAGGCAGGCGAGGTCGGGTTGTGTGGCTACTTGGCATTGCCATCTTCGTCTCTTGCTTCTGGTCGCATCGGCACCCTGCTTTAAGCTACAGACTATTGTGTTTGTAGCTATTTTGGGAAGTGTACGATAGCAAACCGTTACCAATTTCCAGAAGTAACAGATCAGACTTCGCAACAGAAAAGTAATCGCTACGCACTGTGTTGAAAGACACGATTGCGTTTCAAATTCAACCAACAACGAAGCGGGGGAACGGCTACTGATAACCGTTCCCCCGCTCGCATTCACGATCCACAATTCGCGGCCCCGATTAAGGCACGCTAACCGGCACGCTGGCAAGTGGTGGCACCGGCAACGCGGAGTTCGCGGGCGGTATCGGGAGTGCCGGCAGCGTGGTCTCCGTTGGCGGCGTGCGTGGCGACGGCGAACCCGCCTGTGCAGGGCTTTCCACCGGTTTCACGCGGCTGGGCGTGATGGTTGCCGTGCCTATCGGGCGGAAGTAATCTCCTGCCGCTGGTTCCTGCTCCGTAATCGCACCGGTTGCTAACGGTAACGTGCCGGGTGTTCGCATTGTCTGCAACGGAACACGATCCGGAGCGGGCTTCAAGTCCTTCGGCTCGGCAGGCTTCAAGTCCTTCGGCTCGATCGGCTTGGGTTCCGGGAGTGCATCGGGCAACGGTTCGCGTTTTTCGGCAAACGGCGGCAAGGTGATCTGTGACAGGGAACCCACGCCACCCGGTGGGGCAACGTTGGCTCCGCCAATCACACCCGCACCCGCTGGTGCCGACAGAATCTCGCGTTCCCGGAGCTTCAAGGCCGATTCGGTTCGCTCGCGAATGTGGTCCGTGGCCTTCTTCTCTACCCAAGGAGGCAGCGGGCCTTCGTTCACGGAAACATTGTTGTAGCGCTGGATCGTCCCCTTGGCGAGTTCGAGCGCCGCGAGTGCGGAGTTGTAGTCCGCAATCGCCCGGAACTCGTTGGCGATGGCCGTTGCCAGGTCACGCTGCACTGTGAGGTATTGCTGGTAGAAGTTTGAATCCCACCGGCCAATCTCGATCACCTCTTTGGTTCGCCCCAGGAAAATCTGCAGCGCCTTGCGTTCTTCGCGAGCTGGCCCGATTTCGGCGTGAGCCTGGATCACGCGGCGATGCTGTTGCACCAGATATTCGAGCGCTTTCATCTCGGCGTCCCGAAGCTGGAAGTAGTTACGTGCGAGCCGCAACTGGGCATCACGAACCAGGCCGTTCGCATCGCGGAACCCAATCGGCACGTCCATCCGGAAGCCAATCGTCCAGCTGTTAAACTGGTTACTGGCGAGGTTGGCGAAGGCGTTCCCTGGCGCACCATTCGCCTGGAACTCATTCCCATCCAGTTGCGTGCCGAGGCCCGCCACATCGTATTGACTGATCAATCGCAAATCGGGCCGCCGGAGATTCTTCTGCAACAGCAAATTCAATTGCGCGCCCTTCAATGACTGGCGTGCCTGTAACAGTTCCGGTCGGTTGACGAGCGCCTCGTTCGCCGCCTCGTAGAAGTCCGGCCGGTAAGCCGCTTCGTTTGGCTTATCAATCGGGACAATCCGCGTGCCATCGTCGCTGCGCAACCCCATCAACCCGCGAAGCTGCCGCTCGGCTTCGAGCACCTGACCGCGGGCCTGATAGACCAATCGCCGGAAGCGTTCGAACTGGGCACGCGCCTGGTCGGCGTTCTGGGGCGGATCGCTCCCCACGGCCACGCGAATCTGGATAAACCGGTAGCCTTCAAACGCCTGGCGTAAGCCTTCTTCCTGGGCATACAGGTTGTAGTGGGCCGCATACAGATTCCAGTACGCGGTCTCCACGTTCACCAGCAGGTAGTTAATCCGTTGATCGAACTGCGACTTGGCCTGATCGACTCGAATGCGGCTGATCAAGATGCCTTCGGTACCCTGGCCACCGTTGGTGGGTTGCAAGTTGAACAACAGGCTACCCGGGTGTTGCGATGCGAGTTGGTTCGCCTCAACCCCGAACAATCGCAACAGAGGCTGTTCGAATGAGAACTGCAGTCGTGGCGTATAGTTCGGGTTAACGAACTGGCCCCGCTGCGCGATGGGAATTTGAGTGAAGCTCGAATAATCGGTGCTGAACGTGATCCCCGCCGTACCACCAGTGGGCAGTGGCTTGGCCAGGGTGGAATTAAAGCTGGCGGCATCGCGAGCATTTTGGAACGACAGGAACTGGGCCGCGACCGGCTGATCGATCTTCTGCCACGTCATGCTGTTGATCCAGCGTGCGTCGAATTTCGAGAGCGAGCGTTCCAGATTCACCGCCTGCACCGAAGGATCGAGCGCGAACACTTTGATCGAGTCTGAGCCGCCGATCGTTTCGCCGTTAAGCAACTCAATCGATTCATTCTTGAACCCGAAGTTGTTCGGGTTCTGCCCGCCGATGTTCCCCTGCTCCAGTGCAATGGCAATGCACTCTTGCAGCGTCATCATGCGGGCTTCGCGATTCGTATCGAGCACATCCGATGGCCCCGCACTCAGCCGATCCGCCTGATCGGGCACAATGGTGCTGTGCGGCTCGGTTTGAATTCCGCGCGGCAGCGCGTTCAACACCGCGTCGTTATAATCGCTCGGCTCCATGAACACTTGCTGCTTGCATCCACCGGCTGCACTGGCTGCGAGTATCCCGGCCAGAACTCGATTGACCCACCGCTTCCGGCTCATAATCTCTCCCCCGCGTCCCGGCCCTGCGCGATGCCCACGGAATCCCCGATTCCGAAGGGCTGCTCCTTTCACATCGGCAATGTGAGGCAACGGAATTTATCTAGTTCAACGGTCGAATCGACTTTTCCGGTTAACCAGGCGTTAATTCGGGGGGGATAGCCAGAAAGGCTCAAGTTTGAAATGAGACAACGATTGAATAATGAACGACAGATGAATTCGCAACAACAACTTACTGCGGCGAGGGGCGAGCCGCATATTGCGGAGCAATAGACACCACGGGCAAACCGAGAAGGCGCTTGAAAGGAATGAGTTCGCCAACATCGTTCCCTTCAACCCGATGGCCGATCCATTGCAGCAGATAGCCCACAACGATGCCTGCGGCACCCCAGTACCAATCTGTAAAGAACAGAAGCACTAGCCCGATGAAGGCCAGCGGGATTCCGATCATATGAATCGCGAAATTGAACGAGTTCTGATGACGCAACAGCCAGTTGCGCCGGGCACGGCCTGCGAAATCAAGCAGTTTGCGAGCGATGGGAAAGCGATAGCTCATGGCGAGGATTCAGGATGCGGTGATAATTGTGAAATCGCGGCGAAACAGTTGATGATGACCAACGTCGGCTCCATCAATCAGGCATCGCGGGCATGCCGAGATGGTTCTGGAGGAATGAGAAATGCTCTTCCTCACTGCTCGATTGTGTGCCCTGGATCTGTGATTCGCGGCGGTAGTCTTCCAGCAACATTAGCCTGCGGTCGCGGTTCCGACCAAAACGCGGCATGTTTACCACGAACTGCGAACCGCCCGGGTTCCAGTCTATGTGGCCCTCGCGGTCTTTGAAGACCTGCATGCCAACAATCCAGCCCACTTTGCAGGCGAAGGTAAACATCGTGGTGGCGAAGTTGCCAAGTGAATAGGCCACCATTGCTTTGCGTGGTCGGCCGTCGGCGGTCAGCGTGGAGGAAACCGCACTGCTTCGGATCGCTTCGGGTAATCGCTCTTCGTAACCATTCACAAACAGCGTTTCGCATGGTTGTTGCACGTGTGGATGCGTGCCGAGAACAACATCCGCCCCGGCGCGGACAACTTCGTGCCCCACACGCATCACTCCAGGACAGGGGTAATACTCGAACTCGTAGCCCCAGTGGAGCGCGACAATGCGGAAGTCGCAACCATCGGCGGCCATGTCGGCGAGAACGCGATGGACTTCGGGCAGATCGACCGATGACGATGGCTTGAACACCCCAACGGGGAGTGAATTCAAATGCACGTTAGGGTCGGGTGGCACGAAGGTGTTCAAGCCCCAGGTGGCCGCGTAGAAACCGAACCGAATGCCGTTCGATTCGAACACCGCATAAGGTCTCTCGTCCGGGTCGAACCGCACGCCTGAATGCGGAATGCGCAGTTCGCCTAGCAGTTCCTGCGTGTCGCGTGCTCCGTGTTCCCCGCGATCGAGTGCGTGGTTGTTCGAAAGCGACAGAGCCGAGAACGTGCTTTGCCCATTCGCGCGGCGAAACGCGCGCACCAAATTCGGATGCGAGTTGTACGTGAGATAGTCCGGGAAAAAGCTCGGCACCTTGAATCGCGGAGAGATAACCGACTCCAGGTTCCCCACCACCGCATCATGAGAGTTCAGGTAATCCAGCACGCGCGTGTCCAGAAAGCTGTCCCAGCCATCGCGCAGCCACATGATATCGCCAATGAGCGCTAACCGAGCGGCGGCGCTTTGTTGTGCGTTCTCCCGCAAATGTTGGAGAATGAGTCGCTGATTCGCGAAGTGCTGCAGTTCTTCGGGTGGGGCGGTGTGCTTCTTGTACAACGACTTGCGAATATAGGAGATCGAGTTCGCAATCGCGTCGCGGAATGGCAAGTTCTCCACGCGCAGCCGCTGCCAGCGTGGTAGCCGCACTTCGGGTGTGAATTGATGCGGGAAACTGTCTCGCATTGCCGGTATCCGTGGCGGGGTTCGGGCATTCCATTGTACGGCCCCCAGTCAGGATATCGGATTCTGGTGCGGTTTCGTGGAGGTTCTTGCGCGTTTCGCCCTTGGCGGGAATCGTAGGTGCTGCTGCCAGTCGCAAAATCGCGTTACCCCAGCCTTCTCGCAATTCAAGCCGTTTATTTCGTTGTGCCGATCACTTTTTAGGATTTCTACCCCAGCAAT
>JBGSLF010000048.1:0-8922 GCA_041740855.1 Gemmata sp. | reverse complement strand
CATCCGGGGTGGTCTCAAACAGATCCACCAGTCGGCCAACCTCGGCGTCGGGCAAGGAAATACGGATCACGCGTTAATCCTCAGTCGGTCAGAAGTCCTCCCGAGGACAGAATAGACAAAAGCAACCGGATCGTGAATCAGATAAAGACATCAAAACCATCCACAACACCAGCAAACCGCGTAGGCTCCAGGCGGCGGTTCGCAACCAGTTGGTGGAAACCAGCCGCCGATGGATCAAGGGATCGAACTGCCGCGACAAGCGATCGTGGCACGGGATCTGGATGAACTGAGTCGAAATCCACACCACACCGAGGAGGCCCACGCCCCCAAGGGCCTCGATCAGCGAGACGCCCGACGGGCGAACCCACAGCAGCAAAATCCCGGTGGCCAGTTCGATCAGCATGGGCGGTGCGACGACCCACGCGGTTCGGCGCGTGTGCTCCCGCTCGTAGGCAACGAATTCACCCCGCTCCACGCAGGCCATGAGCGGATAGTGAACCACCTGTACGAACCAGATCAGCCCCACCATGAACAACGTGGCCGCGAGATGCAGAAGCAGCAGCAAGGCACGGGCGAGGGTGTCATCCATCGGACTTCGCCTTGTTCGCCATGAGTAAACGGATCGTCGTTTCGTGACGGTAATCGAACATGCGAGTGAGCTTCTTCCGGATCATGCCACCGAGCAACCAGCGGCCGATTAGTCCGAACGGGGGGAGGTATTCCACATCGTCGCGGAGAATCGTGCCGCCAGTCCCGTCGTCCCGGAATTGGTGCCGATGGTGCCAATATTCGAACGGGCCGGATTCCTGTCGGTCCGCGAAACGGTGGGGTGGATCGTACTCCGTGTGAACAGCGACCCACTTCAATGGTAACCCTAGAACCCGGCCGACGAGGGTCACGCGAGAACCGGGTTGCAACCCATTGGTTGCTTCGAGTACGCGCATCGGCTCCCACGGCGGGATGAGTTGTTTCAGGGCATCGGGTGTTTCGTGGAATCGGAACACCTCCGTCGGAGTCGACGGTAAACGGCTCTCCTTGATGAAACGCCGGACAACCTTGGGATCGGGTTCGCCGGGCCGGCGGTTGAGGAACGCACTCCAGAGCATAAGCGTGAACGGGATCCACCAGATCAAATCGTTGGTCAAAATCGTGAGGCCGAACATCGGCGGGAATGTTCCCTTCACCAATGCCCCGGCGAAGCCGATCGGGCCGAAAACCTTGCCGAGCAGGCCGACGAGCACGATCGGCCAATGCCGATGGGGATCTTCCGCGGCGATGAGGTATCCGATGCCGTACACCCCGACGATCATCCCAACGCACTGCCAAATTTCGGGGTAATTCAGGCGGGGGATGCCGCATGCGTCGAACAGCACATGGGGGAATGCGATCACGATCGCCCCCCAAACGGAGGTTGTAGACCCCCGCAGCGCGGAGCCACCATTTGGCCCAGGCGGGGGAATTGTTGACATTCGTAGCAGGGTTCATCGGTTTTCCATTCATCAACGTATTTCCGCCAACACACTCTCGGCGCACCGCCGGCCCGAAACCATCGCGCCGTTGATGGAGGCGTTGTCGCGGTGATCGCCGCAGACGTACATGCCGGCCGTCGTTCGAACCGGTCGTTCCATCTCGGCGAGTGCCGGCGGGGATTGCCGGGGCAGCGCATGGGGAATGCGGTACGTCCGAAGGAGCCGCCAACTTTCGGCCTGTGCGCCGAACCAGTCTTTCAATTGCGTTTGCACTTTCGCGTGAAGTCCGGCGGCATCCGGAGGGGTGCCCAGCACCGTCACCGAGACGAGGTTCGAGCCAGCCGGACCGTAGGACGGCGCGGCCATCGTGGGCACGCACAGATCGTTGATGGGGCCGGCACCATCGCCGTTGAGCACCAGGATCGACCGTGCGATCGGCGGTGTCCGTGCGGAGAAGTAAAGGCAAGTCACGCCTTGCCACTTCAAAGCTTCAGCACCACCCATCAGGCTCCCCGCTGTGTCTCTATCGGTCGCGACGACAACCTTCTTCGCAGGAATCTCCTCACCCGATTCGAGCGTCACACCGTTCGATCGAACGTGGGCGACTTTCGCACCGAAACGAATGCTGTCCGGTGGCAGCGGTGTGGCGAGTTGTCTGGGGATTGCTTCCATGCCCTCTTCCGGCAGGCATGCATTGCCGAGCGAAAACATCCGGAACACAAACTGGAACATCCGGCTGGATGTGAGCAGGTCGCCGTCCAGAAAGATGCCGCCGAGGAAGGGGCGGAAAAAGCGGTCGATCATCGAATCCGAAAACCCGTTCTCCCGGAGTGCCTGGAGCGTGGTTGTTTCGGGGTCGCGAAAACGGTCTTCGAGGCTGCCTTTGAGTACGCGAAATCGAAGGCGGGCGACACGCAGTTTGTCCGCAAATGAACCGATTGGCGAGAACACCGATGGCAGCGCGGCGGAGGGCCGCCGCCATGGGTCGGCGAGTTCGTGGAACTTGCCGCGGTAGCGGATCAAGGCCCCGGGGAGAAACGACTTCAATCGAAGGGCTGGGAAATCGAGTTGCTGCGCCGCTTCGGTGTAGCTCGTGAGGAACACCTGAAAGCCGCGGTCGAGGCGAAAGCCCTCGACCGTGTCGGTTCGTATCCTGCCGCCGACGCCATCCGATGCTTCGAGGATCAGGAATCGCATGCCCTCTTGATGGAGCCGCCCCGCGCAGCACAACCCGGCTAGACCGGCACCGACGATCAGAACGTGGGGGGTCATTCCTCGCTCCCGATGAACAACAGGTTCACTGCCATCGACTGTTCCTTTCTTCGGCGATTCCGGATAGAGCGAGCGAGCGAATCAGTTCAATCCGTGGGCAAGAACACCCACAAGGATGGCCGGCCACAGTTGCAATGAACCGCACGCCCCAGCAATCCTACCCCGGCGATGCTCAGGTACACCGACGTGCGAGCCGCATCCCAATAGCCGAGCCTGCCGAGGGCGTGCGGGCCGTGAAGCCTCTGTTCCAAACTCGGGATCGGGTGGAAGATGGTTTCGATGAGCGCGGGGCGGTCCCGCTCGCCATCCTGCAGGTCGTCGAGACGGCGGGCCATTGTTTCGACCGCAGTATGAGCGGTACCTACCGAGAGCAGCCGTTCATCCACCTCGGCCACACCCCGTCGGCTGAGTGTCGGCAACGTGAGAAGGCCGATGAAAGACCAGAGGGTAAACCACAAGCTCAGTTCGATCGTCCCCTCGGCCGTTCCAATACGATTCGAGCCAACCATCAATGCCGCTGCCGTGAGGCCGGCAAGCGTGAACAGGTGTGCGAGGATACGGCCCCTCCTCCAACTTCCCGTCAGGATCGCCAAGGAACGCCGCCGCAACGCCAACTGCAGCCCCTCCGCTCCAAGTACTTGTCTCCACTTGAGCGGAAGCAGATGGAGCCGCGGACGGAACACACCGTGGATCGCCCCGGTGAACCCCTCATCGGAACTTTCGACCATGGCGACGGTGAGTTGGGCATTAGTCGAAATTCCGTCGGGCTCGCTCGGGGTCAGTTCGATTGGTGCAACGATGGAGGCGATCGTCACACGTATCCGGAGCAGGAACAGAGTGAGGAACATTCCGGCGACCACCGTTCCGGCGATCCCCGCATAGAGTCCAGCGTACATGAGAATGATTGCGACCGAGAGAAGAACACCGGCGTGCGACACGACCCCGCGGGCAAGCCCTCCGAGATACCGGCCGAGCGGCGGGTGGGATCGGCCGTACCGCCGTGGAAGGAGGTAACCGCCGAAGAGGTCGAATGGGAGTTGCACGCCGGCGTAAACCAGCACGAAGCCCAGCAACCCCAGCAACTGTATGGCGGGGGCGCGTCGAGATTCGGCGCGATCCGACCCACGAGCCCGAGTGCCAGCGTCATCGCTGCGAGGGTGACGATGCTTCCCACGGCCGACATGCCCAACCAGAGCCGTGCCCGCCCGTACCCCGAGGCGGGCGGAATCGCAGAGGCCGCCTCGGCAGGCATTGGATTCTCAGCCTTATGCATTGCCTCGGCCGTCTTGCGAATCCCTCGCAACATGCCGCCGAAAACGATGCCGTGGAGAGGTACGACGGCGTACCAATACACGATCCCGAAAAGCCCCCGCGGGCGAAATAACGCCGTCATGGTAAGCCGAGTTAGATTGTTGGATTCTTCTGGCTGGATATCAAAGTTCAATTTCGCTTCGCCTGGCAGTTTCATCTCGGCCCGCAGCGAAAGAGAACGGTTACGCTCGACCCCGACGACCCGCCAGAAGTCGAGCGTTTCACCGTACTCGACCTTCTCGGAATTCCGCCGCCCGCGTCGCAGTCCCGGCCCACCAACGAGTTTGTCCATCCACCCACGCAACCGCCACAAGAAATCGCCAGCATACCAGCCATTTCCGCCACCAATCCGGCACACTGCTGCATACACCGACTGCGGGTCGGCCGCGATCTCCACCGATCTTTGGTCTGTGAAGACGGTACCGCCTGCCCACTCGGGGTCGCCTGGCACTGTCCCTGCCGCTGACCAACGCGTTTCGACATTGTTCGTTTCGACGCTTCGGATCGCCTGCCGAATTGCTTCGCGGGCCCCGGCCGCGTGATGCGGCATGAGCCTCTGTGTTTCGTCGTTCGTCACGACAACGCGATTTCGAAGACCTTCGGCAAGCGGGCGGGCAATCTTGTAGGACACAGGAGTGACCAAACCGATCCAGAGCGAACTCAGTCGTGGTGTGAGGATGGGCACCGGAAAGATCAGTCGCTTCGTGAGATGCAACTCTTCGGCCATAATCCGCATGAGTTCGCGGTAAGGAAGGGCGTCTGGCCCACCAATCTCGAGCGTCTTACCCGCAGTGTCCGGCACCCCGAGGCAGCGGACGAGCCAATGAAGTACGTCGTCAATACCGACCGGTTGGGATTCGGTTTTCACCCAAGAGGGGGTAACCATGACGGGCAGACGTTCGACGAGGTAGCGAAGGATTTCGAACGACGCCGAACCGGCCCCGATGATCATGGCGGCGCGAAACGTGGTGACAGGGATCCCCGTCGAAGCGAGCTGGATTTCGACCTCCCGTCGCGATTGGAGGTGCTGGCTCAGGTCGGCACCCATCTCGCCGAGGCCTCCCAGGTAGATGATGCGTCCAACACCTGCGCGGACTGCCGCATTAGCGAAGTTGAACGCCAACATGCGATCTCGCGCGGCGTAACCGTGACCCGTAACCTCCATGGAGTGGACGAGGTAGTATGCTGCTGAACACCCATTGAGCTGCTCGGCGAGTTGGTCTACGTCCGACATGTCGCCGGTCACGATTTGCACGTTCGGGTCGGCCCGCCACGCCCGCTCGTCGAGCTTGCGGGGCTCGCGGACGAGGCAACGTACCTGGTGCCCGACCGCGAGCAGCGCGGGAACAAGTCGCCCTCCGACGTACCCGGTAGCCCCCGTCACGAACACCGATCCGGCGGAGGGTTCTGGTGCGGGCACAATGATACCTACGCTCGTTTATGAGGGAGAAACAGGCGAAGGAGCAGACTCGGTTTGGGGAGCAATTGATGTTGCCCGAACCAGCCTACTCGCACGAGCAAGCGGATGTTCGCCCTGTTGAGAGACGTTCGTAATGTTAATTCTACGAATCGCCATGATCGGCGAATCTTGAACAGTTCAAGAACTGAATCAAGCCCGCCAGGCAAAAGAGTGATTTGGTGATCCTGCGCCACGATACTCAGCGGCCGGCCGTTCAAAAAGCCATCGAAACTACCGGCCAAAATCAGTTTGGGCTTTGGCCCAGGTCGCGAGTTCGAATCTTCACCGTACCGCTAAACACCCATTCGGCGTGCTCCGCCTGCGGACCGGTGCCGCTCGGAATCTTGATGTGCATATCCACGAATTCGTACGCGATCTCCGCGTTCCGACCGGTTAGCCGTTCGTACAGCCCGATCGCCAGATCGGGCCAAGTGTTCGTGTGCTGCGTTTGCATCGGAGTCTTCCTTCGTGATCGAACAGTTAAGGATGTTGCTGCCTGTTGGTAGTTCCATTGTAAATAACCGCAGCCGAGGCAAGTTCGCAACGCGCTACTCTGACAGTTTTGGAACACCGACCTCTTGGAGGACACAAGCCGCGGCGGCAGTACCCGAAATGAATGCCCCTTCGACCCGCCCTCCCGAAAGCCAATCTCCGCACACCGCCAACCCGGCCCCGGCGTCGAAAAGCATCCCTCGCCCTACGGGATCGGCCCCCAGACTGTACCTCCAACGGTGTGCGGCACGGTAAGCCAGGTTCGGTAGGCTGCGACCCACAGCGGTTTCGAATGCCCCGAACAGTTCGGAAGCGATGGTATCGGGCGACTCTTCCAAGGATGCAGCGGACCACGCTGGGGTCGCGTGCAGCACCCAGCAATCGGCCCCGTGAGGACGTCCGGGCTTCGAACTGTTCCTTGCGAGCCACGAAAAGGGTGATTTACTCACGAATGCACCGTCCCAGGGCACATCGAACCGATCCTCGAGCGCGACGAGTAACGCCCAGCACGGAGCCATGGCCACGCCGGCGGCTTCGGCCACGAACGGGTGCGAACCGAGTAGCACCGCCGACTGCGGCGCAGGGAGGGACACCACTAGAAACTGAAATGGTCCGAGCTTTTTGCCGGTGGCGTCGGCGAGTTCCCACGCATCGCTTGTACGCACGATTCGTTCGATGTGGACTTCGCGGCGGATGGCGAGGTCGGCCGCCAAGCATGCTGCCACCGCAGACATCCCGGGCACCCCCACGAACCGCGATTGCGGGCTAGTCTCGGTCGCCACGCCGTTTTCAAGCTTCACGATCCGCCCGCCCCATTCCGCGACGCAGCCGCGCGACTTCAAAGCCTCGACGAACTGTACGAAATGCGGGTTCCGCGCGGTGAAGTATTGCGCACCGTGGTCGAACGCGAAATCCGGTTCCACGCGACGTGTTGAGGTTCGCCCACCGACACTGCGGGCTTTGTCGAAAACCGTCACCTCGAACCCGTGATCGGTAAGCGTACGTGCACAGGTCAACCCGGCGATCCCGGCACCGACCACTGCTACACTTGTTGTCTTGCCGTTTCTCGTCAACGCGTTTTTAAGCAGCGTACCCATATTCGAATCTTTAGACCGGGACACTGACGATTCCCAAACCGCAGCGGGTTTTAATTTCAGCAAAATTCGGTGCACACATCCCAGTTTGAGGCTGCTCTATCGGCCATGGCCAAACTTTGCCATTGTGAATGATGGCTGTTGCTTGAAAGTCAAGTCTGCGGTTGCTGCACGACGGGAGTAACGGATGGCTTGTCAGCGCCTAGTAATTGTTCCTATGTGCAGTTATCCGATAACATCTATCCCAACAGAGGTATTTGAATGGCAGACATCGTAGACACCGCGATCGCGGCTGGTTCGTTCTCCACCCTGGTTACGGCTGTCAAGGCTGCGGGCTTGGTTGACACTCTTAAAGGGTCCGGACCGTTCACCGTGTTCACTCCGACCGACGACGCGTTCAAGAAATTGCCCGCCGGCACCTTGGAGGCCGTACTTGCCGATAAAGCCAAGCTTACCGCCATCCTGACGTATCACGTCGTCGCCGGCAAGGTAATGGCCGCCGATGTGGTCGGGCTGAACGGGAAGACCGCCACGACCGTCCAGGGTGGCGGGCTGAAGATCGACACCACGAATGGGGTGAAGGTTGGAGCGGCCACCGTAACGACGGCCGACATCGCATGTAGCAACGGTGTGATTCACGTCATTGACACTGTGCTAATCCCGGCTTAAACTCCGAGGCTACCCCCAGGCTGATCGGAACTCGCTCTCTGTGTGTTTTCGGTTCATCCCGGATTCGGTACGGATTTCGTGCGGTCGGGGTCGGTGCGGACGAACTGCCGATGCAGCCATTGCACCGTCTTCCCGAACGTTCGCTTCGCCCAGTTGTCCACGGCTTTCTCCGGCACCCGATCCACGTCCGCCCGCATCTGTTCCGGGGTCGCCTCGCCCAGCATCGCCCCCAGTCCCACGCTCAGCACCGTCAGACCGCTACTCGCCTGATCCCGCGATAACCGCTTCTGCACACCGAACGCCGATTCCAATACCTCGGTCGAGCCGACCAACCGTTCCCCCACCGGCAAACCACGCCCATAACGTCCCACGTACGCCCGCAGTCGATGCCGCAATGCCACCGTCACCCGGTTGTCACTCGCCTTCAGTCGCTCCCACGCCTCATCGAGGACCGCCTCGCCACGCGTTAACAGACCTTCCACACGCACCTGACGCACCATCACCCGCACCAGTTCGCGCTGCTCGTCCCACTCCGCGAGTGCGTCCGCGTATTCCGACACCCACCCGTAGTGCCGCACCACCTCGGCGCTTGGCTCCACGTCGCCCAACTTGCGCAACAGGGTTCGGCCGAACCGAACGAATGCCCCCACACTCATGTACCGCGCCTTGTTCCGCAAATTCGGGGCCAACAGGTACGCCGAACGGGTCTGCCGAATCGCGGCCGCCGTCTCGTTCATCCGACGCGTAAACGCCAGCCAACGCGGGTCGTTCTCCCAGTAGTGCTTCAGCAGGTTGGCGGCGTGGTGGGCCGCATCGGGCACCGACGTTGTCGGCGGGTGACGCTCCCGGAACCGTTCGATCCCCTTCTGTAAATCGGCCGCGCCGTCGGCGACGATCTGCCGGGGCACGCCGGTGCGGGCGACCGCCTTCTCCAACTCCTGGTCCACCCGTTCCCGGTTCGAGTCCTCCATCGGCACCATCGCCACCAGGTGGAGATCGGCCAGTTGCAGGAGGCGCACGCCGAACGGGACCCCGTCGAGCGGAACGCCGACGATGACCAACAGCTTGGTCGAGCCGATTTGGAGCGTGTGATCGATGAGCCAGGCCCAGCGGTGATCGTGCGATAGGGGCCGCGTCAGATGGGCGTATCCCAGTC
>JBGSLF010000047.1:0-35554 GCA_041740855.1 Gemmata sp. | reverse complement strand
TTGCTGGGGTAGAAATCCTAAAAAGTGATCGGCACAACGAAATAAACGGCTTGAATTGCGAGAAGGCTGGGGTAACGCGATTTTGCGACTGGCAGCAGCACCTACGATTCCCGCCAAGGGCGAAACGCGCAAGAACCTCCTCCCCTTCTATCTGACCTTTCGCCGTATAGCTCGCCCCGGCACAATACCGGGGTATGAAAATTCTCCACACTGCTGACTGGCACCTCGGCGATCGGCTTGGCCGCATCGACCGCACCGAAGACTTGCGCAAAGCGGTCGAGCGCGTCGCCACATATTGCAAGCAAGAAGCGGTCGATGTGCTGCTGGTTGCGGGCGATCTGTTCAGCGAGTTGGCCCGCCCGGATGGGCTTCGCGAAACGATCCGTCACTGGCAATCGGTGTTTCAGGAGTTCCTGGAAACCGGCGGCACAATCTTCACTCTCACCGGCAACCACGATAACGAGAACTTCTGCCAGACGTTGGTCAGTGCGATGTCGCTGGCCGCACCCACAATCGGGCGAGCCGGCGAAACCGTTCCACCCGGCCGACTCTATCTCGCGGCCGATCCCACCTTCATTCGCCTGGAAGATCGCGCGGGCGGCTATCCGGTGCAATTCGTGCTGATGCCGTATCCCACGCCCAGCCGCTTCTTCAAGGGCGAAGCCGCACTGAAGTATGGCAGCCCCGAAGAGAAGAACAATTTGCTCGTCAGCGCCTGGGCCAATGCGCTGCGCGAGATTCGCAGTCATCCGAGCTACGATCCCAAAGCGCCCGCCGTGCTTGGCGCGCACGTTCACGTTCATGGTTCCAGCGTTGGCCCGAGCCTGTTCCGCATCACAACCGAAGAAGATGTCGTCGTTGAAGGTGCGGACTTCCCGGAACAGTTCGATTACGTCGCGCTGGGCCACATCCACAAACCGCAGTGGCTGGGCGCGAAGCACGTTCGCTATTGCGGCAGCATCGAACGCATGGATCTGGGCGAACAGACGGATCAGAAGGGCGTCGTTCTCGTGGAGATTGGTCCCGATGGTCTGGTCGGTGAACCGGCCGTGTTGCCCATGCCCGCGACTCCCATTTACGAAGTCCTGGTGATCAATCCGGCGATCGACATTCCGCGACTCAAGGCCGAATACCCGGATGCGAAGACCGATCTCGTGAATCTGCAGATTCGCTACACCGCGGGCGTCGATCAACTGGAAGAAGTGCTCAGCCAGTTGGATCGGATCTTTCCGCGATGGTATGCCCGCAACTGGCAGGAAACCGGCGCGCTCGGACCATCGCTAGTTGGCCCCGAGAGCGGCACCTCGCAAAGTTTCGGCGAAACCGTGCGCGACTATCTGGGGCAAGAACTCATTCAACACGACGAGAGCGAACGCCAGGCGATATTGAACCTGGCCGAAGAATTGCTGAAGGACATGGAATAGAGAGTGCGTGATGATTCCGCAGCGTGTGAAACTATCGGGCTTTTTATCTTACAAAGACGAACAGGAGATCCGGTTCGATGAAGCCCCCTTGTGGATGCTTTCGGGCACCAACGGCAGCGGGAAATCCAGCATCTTCGATGCCGTCACCTTCGCGCTGTTCGGGCATCATCGTGGCGGAAGCCAGAGCGCGGTTGAACTGATTAACAAGGAATCGACCACGCTCAATGTCGAGTTCGATTTCACCATCGAGAAGCAACTGTATCGCATCAAGCGCACCGTCCGCCGTCGCACCAGCGGTGTCGCCAGCACACAGCAAGTGATGAAGTTCGTACCAAGCCCACCCACCGCAGAAGGCGGCTTTGCGGACGAATGGGAGGCAATCCCGGATACCACATACAAGACCAAGTTCGACGCATGGGTGAAGGACAAGATCGGCCTGGACTACGAAACCTTCACATCGTCCGTGCTTCTGTTGCAGGGGAAATCCGAGAAACTCCTCGATAGCACACCCGCAGGGCGAGCCGGCGTTCTCGCACGAATTGTGGATCTGGAGCGATACCAGAAACTCCATTCCAAAGCCGACGACAGGCGGCGAGAACTGAAGGGGCGGCTCGAAGGAATTGGAAGCCAACTGAGCGGCATTCGCGAAGTGACAGATGAAGAAGTGAATGCGGCCACCGCGAGCATTAGTGCAGCCGAGACAGCACGCGATCACACACAGGCCCGCATTGACACCCTGGTGTCGCTCGAACAACAAGCACGCGGGTGGGACGCAGCCCAGAAGAAGGTTACAACCACGCAGGCCAAGCTCGCCAACGCGGAGTCCGTGCTCCAATCCGCCATTGCTATCGAAAAGGATTACGCACGACTGCGGGAACTGCGTGATGTGCTTCCCGCCGTGGGTGTGATCGTCACGGAACGCGGCCGCATCGGTGAATCGGAGCGGAAATCGGAGCAACTCGTGCTGCGTCGCGGCGAGCGTGTCGAAGAGCGCCGCCGCCTTGAAAGCAACCTTGAGCTTTATCGCAAGAAGATCACTTCGCTCAAGAAAACACTGGTTGAGGATGAAACGAAGCAGGTGGCGTTGAACACCCGCTTGCGTGAGTTATCCGGGGTTCTCGAAAAAGTGCGGCAGGCCGAAGATGCGGAAGCGGAAGTATCGCGGCTCGATCTCGAATTGAAGCCGTTCCCCGCCGATCCGGACGCCGACGTTCGCCAACATCAGCAAGAGCAAGAGCGGCTCGCACTGTTAGCACAGCACATCGCAGTGCTTGATCGGCTGCACCAAGATCGTTCCGAACTTGTCAAAGTCATGGCGGGCGGCGAGCAAGCGAAGAATGATGAGGCTCGACTCAAAGCGGAAGGAATCGCGGCGAAGGAAGCATTCACTACGCTGGAAGCCAAGCTAAAAGCGGCCAGAGCCAACCGCGAGAAAGCCGACCAATCGGCCGCCGAAACGCGAGCACTCGCATCGCACGCCAAGCAACTCGCCGAAGAATTCAACGAACTCACAGGCGAGAAAGCCTGTCGCGCGTGCGGGCAACCGTTAACCCCGGAGCATTTCGAAGCGGAGAAGAAGAAGCGCGATCTCGATGCCAAGGCCAGCGAGCGGAAAGCGGCCGATCTCGCAGCCGCCGCGGCGAAAGCCCGCAAACTCGAAGAGGAACTCTCCGCGCAAGAAGCGGCCGACCGCGAGCAACTCGATAAGCTGCGCGATCAGTTCAAAGACGCCAACGCGACCGTGAAGCAGGCCACGCAAGACACCAAACGGCTTACCGATTCGTGCCGCCAATCGTACTTCGCGTTGCCCGATGAATTCAAAGCACGCATTGGCCCAATCGAACTGGCGGAATGGTCGAAGATCACATACCCCGATCGGCACGATCTCAGCGCGTTATCCGAAGAAGCCCGGCAACTCGATAGCGTGAAGCGGAAGCTGCGGACCGCTCAAGACGCAGCTGCGAAGGTGCAAGGGCTGAAGGCCAAACTGGAGTCGGCACGCGAGCGATTAACGAAAGCGAAGCGCGAACTCCCCGCGGGCGATTCCGCAGCCGTGCGGCAAGAATTCGCAGGCAAACAAGCGGAAGAAACTGCGATTACCAGTTCCATCAAAGGCCGCAAGAAAGAGATCGATCTTGGCGAAGCGGAAGAGAAGCGGTTGCAGCGAGAACTCTCAAACGCGGATCTCGATTTAAACACGCTCGCGGGCAATCTGGAAACCGAAGAACGGAGCCGCAAACAAAGCAACGAAGCGGTTGAACGCGCGAAGAAATCGCTGCCGGAAACGTGGCAGAAGCCCGCCGAGATGGCCGGCTTCACCGAACGCTCTAAATGGCAAGAAGAGCTGGAAACGCTTGTTGCGCGTGGGATCGAGAAGATGCTCGAACAGCTTCAGGTGGCCCGCGGTGGCCTCGAATCGCTTCGCGCCGAGATCAAGCAGTTTGAAGCGGAAGTCGATGAATTTCCGTTGGAGGCCCGTCGATCGCCAGACGAAGTGCGGCTGGAAGTAAATGCCACGCGCAAAGAACTCGATGCTCGCAATAAAGAACTGATCGACGCACAGGGGCAAAAACGCACGCTGGACGATTATCGCCGGCAACGCGGGGAACTCGGCGAGCAGTTCAAAGCGATCGACGCCGAACACAATCGCTACAAGGCACTCGCCGAGCTTCTTGGCCGCGATCGCCTGCAACGCTTCCTTGTGCGCAAAGCCGAGAAGCAAATCGTGGACTACGCGAACGGCGTGCTCGATCGGTTAAGCAGCGGGCAGTTGTTCCTCAAACTCGTTGGCAGCGATGATGGTGGCACCGAGAAAGCGCTGGAACTGGAATGCGCCAACCGCGTGACCGGCGGTGCGGCCATCAATGTCGCATTTCTCAGCGGCAGCCAGCGATTTCGCGTCGCGGTCGCACTGGCACTCGGGATTGGGCAATATGCGAGTAAGCAGCACCGCCCGATCGAAAGCGTGATTATCGACGAAGGATTCGGTTGCCTCGATCGGGCCGGCCGCCAAGTCATGATCCAGGAATTGCAGAACCTGCGCGGGCACCTGCACTGCATCTTGTTGGTGAGCCACCAGGAAGAATTCGCCGATGCGTTCCCGGATGGCTACCGCTTCGAACTCAAAGAAGGCGCGACGAAAGTAAACCGATTCGTGCGATGAACAGAATTTTCGGGCCGAGTTTCACAATTGGACCCGGACGTTTTTCAATGCTAGCTTGATGGATACGATCCATCGCATGCATTCGAAAACTTACTCATGGCTCACCATCGCGGTTCGCGTGCGTTCACATTAATCGAGTTGTTGGTTGTGATCGCGATTATTGCGATCTTGATCGGGCTGCTGTTGCCTGCCGTGCAGAAAGTGCGTGACGCGGCGGCTCGTATCCAGTGCCAGAACAACCTCAAGCAACTCGGCATCGCCCTGCATGGCTTCCACGATGCGAATAACACCTTCCCCGCATCGGGTTGGACCACTTCTGGGCCTGGTAATCCGGCCGGGAAGTATGTGGGCTGGCGACCGCTAACCTTGCCATTCATCGAGCAAGAGAACCTCCAGAAACTCTACAACTTCAGCATGAATTGGTGGGAAGGAACCAACACCGTGGCCGCCGCTGTGCCGGTTAAGACGTATCAGTGCCCGAGCGTGCCACAACGCATGGAAGTGCTGTCCGCGATTGCCAAATCTCCGCGACCGGCAATGACCTTTATCAACCCGATTGCCCCGACCGATTATGAAGCGATCATGGGCGTGCAGCCCAGTGCCATCAACCCACACATGGCGAACACGAGTTTCTATAACGCCTCGAATCGGTTTGCGATCCTGTCGCGAAACTCGACCGTCAGGCTCACCGCGATCGCAGATGGCACATCGTCCACCATCATGGTGGTGGAATGCGGCGGTCGCCCGTTGGTGTTCCGCAATCGCTCGGCCCAGGCCAGCCTTTCAAATGATCAAGGGATTGGTTGGGCCGATAGCGAGGGGCCGTTTAGCCTCGATGGTGCATCGAGTGTTGCCTCGACCGAAGGCTGCGGATTGGCGTGCTCGGCTAGCATGAACAAGAAGAACGATAACGAGCCGTTCAGCTTCCACAATGGCGGCGGCAACTTCCTGTTCGGCGATGGGCATGTGCAATTCATTCGCGAATCGGTGCCGCTTCAAACTCTCGCCGCACTTTGCACAATGAACGCCGGCGAGATCGTCGGGGATTACTAACGCACTATGAGTCGGCATCGTCGCCTGGGCAATGCCGACTTTTCCCATTGGCATCATCTCTCAAGCTTCAATCGCAGTTTCACTTCTCAACCAGTTCCAGATCTTTCGGGTCAGCAATCTCCAGTTGTGGTGCGTCCTTGTTCAGCTTGATGATCCCGGTGGCGCGAATCGCTTTTCCCGTGAACGTGTCTGGCCCGGCTTTCTCCCACTTCCCGGTTTGCATCTTCGGTGAAAGCACAATGGTGAAGTTATCTTTGGCCCGAAAATCCTTGTTCGAGTTCAGATAGAGATTGGTTTTCCCACCCACAGACTGCACGGTGAATTGCACAGTCACTCGCTCACCTTCCTTGCGTGCCGCCTCGGCGGGCGTCAGCACACCCTCTGGCAACTTGGGCCGCACCATCGGCACGCCTGTTCCCTTGAGCGTGCTGAGCCGCACCTTGAAGCCTGCGGTTGCGTCGCCATCTTCATCGCGAATCTGAACGTGAACGCGGGGATCGTCGCTGTTCCAGTCGATGGTGATGAAGCCGAAGTTATCGCCATAAGGCATGGTGGCCACGCGCTTGGCATTCGCTTCCGGGGCACGCCAGTTCTTCGTTCCCTGGTTGAACCCGCTCGAAGTGACATCGTAAAACGGGTAGCCGATGGCTTTCGTATCCAACGAGACTTCCCCATGGTGCCGGTCGCCGCTCAGAGCAATGATGCCATTAGCACCGGTGGCGTTGATCAGGGCGAAGAGCCTTTCGCGTTCGGCCGGTATGTTGGCCCACTTCTCGAATGGGTGTTCATCGGAGACGACTTGAATGCTCGAAGCGAGCAACCGCACTTCAGCCGGTTGCTTCAACTGTTCTTCCAACCACTTCCACTGTTCCTCCCCCAGAAAGGTCGCGCCGGGTTCGGTGTTCGGAATGGCCGCCGAGATGCGAGTCTTGGGGTCGAACGGGGCGTTCTTGATCGGGCTGCGATGGTAACGCGTATCGAGCAAAATCACTTGCACGCGTTTGCCAGGCGGGCCATAAATGGCCGAGTGATACACACCTTTGCGTGTGCGTCGTGCGTCGTCCTTGGCCACGCCGAAGAAGTCCAACAACGCTTGCTGGGCTTCATCTTTGTGTTCCCACTCGGCACCGGCGTCGTTCTTGCCATAGTCGTGGTCGTCCCACGTTCCCGTGATGGGGCACATCGCTTTGAGTTTTGCGAACCCTGGCACTTTCTCCATCTGAGCGTATTTATCTCGGATCACCGCAGGCGTGACCTTCAACTTCCGATCGAGATCGGAATACATGTTGTCGCCGAGAAGAATCAGAAGTTCGGGCTTCGCGGCGGCGATGGCATCGAAAACCGGCAAGGGCTTGTCTTGATTGGCACAAGACCCGAACGCGATGCGACTGAGCACCGGCATCGGTTCGTCGGCTTGAACCGTGAGCGGGGCAGCGGTCAAACTGATGAACAGCCCCAACCCGGCGAATACGCGGGAGAACGACATATTGGATTCCTGAAATAGTAATTGAACCGGGATATTATCGCGGCTAGCGAATCCGTCGGGAACGTTCAACTAACGAATTTTGCGGACCTTCACAGAGAAGATCTTTCATACCACAAAAGCCAAACGGCGTTCATGGAAAAGAAGGCGCGGCGCAATACCACACCTGTTCACTTATAATGCGATGGCGCAAAGCGAAATGCCGATAAATGAGGGATGAAACATGGACACGGAGGCGAAGCAAGCTTTCGATACGGGAATGGTCAAGGCTCGCGCGGGCGATCCGGCCGCAGCGGCGGAAGCCTTCACCGAAGCGCTGAACCGCGAACCAAACTGGTTGCAGGCGCGGATGAATCGGGGTTCGGTTTGGTTTCTCGCGCGGAACTATCCCGCCGCCATCGCGGACTTCGATGCCGTTCTGGCGGCAGACCCCGCACACGCCGACGCGTATCTGAATCGTTCGATGGCCAAGTTCGGTGCGGGAGATAAAGACGGGTCCGAGATCGATCTGGCGAAGGCGGCCGAACTCGCCCCGAATAACCCCACCATCATCGCCGCACGCGGAGCCGCACACATGCGAGGCGGCGACACGGTCGCCGCCGTGGCAGATTTCTCGCGTTTGGTGGAAATGGATCCGAAAAACACCACGGCCCGATTGAATCGGGCATCTGCTCGCATTCAACTCGCGGAATTTCAAAGCGCGATTGCTGATTGCGATGAAGTGCTGAAGATCGACCCCAAGAACCGCGACTCTCGTGTGAACCGTGCCACCGCACACATCATGATGCGGGACTACGCCGGAGCCAGAGACGAGGCGGAATGGCTGATCGCCAACGAGCCGGGATCGATCGAAGGGCTTTATATTCGTGGCGTCGCACGCACGGGGTTAGAACAGTTCGCAGAGGCGTTGAAGGATCTCGATGAGGTCGTGAAGAAGGCTCCGAAACTGGCTGCCGCATGGGCCGCGCGTGCCAACGCACGTTATCACCTCGGCGACCCCGCCGCGGAAGCGGACTACCGCGAAGCGTTTCGCATTGATACAACCGCCTCCCTCCGCGTGATCTTGCGGTTGGTGCGTGATCAAGCGAAAGATCGGCCAAACGAAGTACTTGCGGAGTGCCAAAAGTTTCGCGCCAAAGACCGCAGCGATGCGGTATCGCTCGCGCGTCGCGGCCTCACGCGGCTCTTCCAGAACCGCCCCGCCGATGCGAGCCTGGACTTCAACGCGTTCCGCAAACTGGTTCCAGGCGATGGCCCCATTCTCGATGCACTCATCGCCGGAGCGAATAAGGTGATGGCCGCGAAGAAGGGCGCGTGAATCGGCGTGTCATTCCTTGCACAACAAGCACCAAGACCCGGCGAATATCGCCGGGTCTTGTCTTGCCTTGTGATTGGCTTGGGGTGTTATTTCTTCTCGTCTTTCTCACGGGTTCGATTGTCGAACTCTTCGGCTTCCTTCAAGCTAATCAACCCGTCGTGGTCCTGGTCCATGGCATCGAATTCCGCCTTGGAGCCGAGGAACTCCGTGCGTGAGATATCGCCATCGGCATTGCGATCCATGCGGCGAAACCACTGTGGGCCATTCTGCGGCAACGCGATTTGGTTCGGGTTCTGGTAGGCATACTGCTGCTGATTTACCGCATAGCGATCGAGCGACCGGCTGCCACGCACGGAAATGCTCGGCTGAATGGCGGCCCTCGTAATCACATCGCCATTGCCCGGTTCAAGTGGGCGAAGGCGATCCCACGCGGTGCGAAGTTCACGCACGCTCAGCCGACTATCGCGGTTCTCGTCGAGCAACTGAAACAGTGTGGGCGTTTGCACTGCGGGTGTGATCGCCATGGCAATGTCGCGGAAGCCTTCTTGCAGATCGAAGTACGCATCGAATTCCGCCTGCGTGAGTTTGCTATCGCCATTGGAATCGGCTGGGTCGAATATGGTGCGAACGTACTGATAGCGAACCGCGTTTGGGCCAGTCAGATCCGAATCGAGGATGTGATCTTTGCCGCCCGCTGCCTGCGTGAACACCGCTCGGAACTGCATCTTGAGTGTGGATTGTTGGTATCGCGGGGTCAACTGCGAAAACGCCGAGAATTCGATCGCTTGGCGACCCACGCGAATGACGATCCGACCCGGTTCCACCTGACTGATGATGAATCGGCGATCGTTCGCCACTTCACGCGGTGTAACCAATTTGGCGGCACAATCGGTTGCATTGGGCGAAAGCGAGAGCACTACTTCCAGATCCGGTGGCCCCGTGCGCCAGGCATCCACTTCCGTGGCGTTCAGTTTGCTGTCCTTATCGCGATCGAAGCGGGCGAAGGTCTCGGCATCGAAGGCGATCTCGTCGCGCGTTAAGCTACCATCGTTATCCTTATCGTACTTCTTGATCACGAGCGTCGTGTGGCTTTCCGGGATCTTATCGACCGCGAACATCTGCACGATTTCCGCAGCCGGATTGGCAACCACCACAGGTTGTGCGGGCCGCCCGACTGGGTTCACTTGCACTACGCGGCCACCTTGGGCATACACATTCGGTGCCAACTCGGTGAGGCTCAAGCATTCGTCTTCATCCGCATCACGCATGAAAATCAGTTTCTCGATCCCCTTCACTTCTTCCTTGGTGAGTTTGCCATCTTTGTTCGCATCCATGAGTTCAAAGAGTGCCTCAGTTGTGCCAGCGCTGAGCGGGTTCTCTGCCATTGGCACCTGCGGGCGAACGAAGGACGCGGCGGAAATCTTGTAACTCGACAGATATTCTTCAAGCGACACGCGACCATCGCGGTTGGTATCGAGGCGTTCCAAGCTGGGGCGATCGTTCGGCGTAATCTGGAAGAATCCGTTGAGTAAGAGCAGATTCAATCCCGAGTCCGAGAAGATGTTGGTGACTTCCTTTTCGCCAAGGTAACCATCCTTGTTGCGATCGTAGTAATCGAATACCTCGCGCAGTTTCAGCAGAGAAACCTCGGAGATTGTCTTCCCTTCGTACGTCATTTCCATCCGAACGCGGACGGGGCGGTGTGTGGTGAAAACGACGATCTCTTGCTTTTCCGTGACTTCCCACACAAACCCTTCGGAAGGAAGGGCACGCGGCAAGGGAGCCTTGGCGGTAAACGCACGTGGCAAGGGAGCGACATCGGCGGCGGTAACGCCACCAGCCAGCGCAACGAGAACACCCATCATGGCCACATTCATGGCCGCGCTTCTCGCACGGCGATTCGTGGCGATGCGATCGCAGATTTGCGTGATCACGCCAGCACCTCTTTGATGGGGTTGCACGGCTTATCGACCAGGCGAATGGGCCGGCCCACATTCGATGGGTTCGTCTTCTCGTAGTCGATTCCAAGCGCCTGGCACAGAGTCGCTAGCATGTCGAGCGTGGTGGTGGGTCGTTCTTCAACGGTCGTGCCATCTTGGCTCGTCTTGCCAATCGCTTGCCCGCCCTTGATGCCGCCGCCCGCCAGCACGGTGCTCCAGGCGTTGGGGAAGTGATCGCGGCCCTTGCCGCCGTTGATCTTCGGCGTGCGACCGAACTCACCCATCCACACGATCGTGGTTGTTTCGAGCAATCCGCGATCCTTCAAGTCTTCCATTAACGAAGCCCATGCCGCATCGAGTGCGCCGCACAGCGTCTGCACCTGCGGGAAGTTGTTGCCGTGCGTGTCCCAGTTGCCCAGACTCACTTCCACAAATGGCACGCCTTTCTCGACCAATCGGCGTGCGAGCAAGCAACCCTGGCCGAACAGATTCCGGCCATACTTATCGCGGATGTTATCTTTCTCGCTCGTGAGATCGAAGACCTTGGCCCCTTCGGATTGCATCAGGCGAATCGCGCGATCGTAAGCCGCGGTGTGGCTCTTGGCCATCTGGCCGGGGCGAAGGCTCGCGAAGTCTTCTTGCATCTCGCGAAGCAAATCCAGGCGTACGCCGGCCGAGTCGTTATCGATGGTCTTGGGGCGTTCCAGATCGGATACCTTCAACGCCTCATCAAGGGCGGCACCCTGCACGTTGTTATTGAACGAACGATTCTCACCCACGATGAGCGGGGCATGCACCGGTCCGAGGAAGCCGGGGCCAAATGCTTCTTGCGAGAAGAATCGCTGCGGGGCAATGCTGACGAAGTTCGGCAGTTCCGCGTCCGGGTTGCCGAGTTCTTTCGATACCAGCGCGCCCACACTCGGGTACTGAATCCCTGCTGCACCGGGAAGTTGGCCGGTTCGCATCAGGTAGGTGCCGCGAGCGTGGTCGCCCTCTTTGGTAGCCATCCCCCGCAACACCGCGAGTTGATCGCCTTGCATGGCGAGCTTCGGCAAGTGCTCGCTAATGCGCAAGCCCGGTGCTTTCGTGTTGATCTCAGTGAACGGCCCGCCGTTCGCATGCCCAACTTTCAGATCCCACATGTCGATGGTGCTGGGGCCGCCATTCATCCACAGGAGAATGCACGACCGCTTCGGCTTCGATCGCGAAGCCTCGGCGGCCGCTGCGAGTCGGCCCATCCAGCCAGACATTGATACCGCTGTGCTTACCGCACCGACGCGGAGCAACTGGCGGCGATCCAGAGGTGTGCGGAACATCGACATGGCGGAATTCCGTGGCTAGGTGAGAGTGTGATGTTGGTAACGATTACGATTGAGCCATCAGGCGAAACGGTGTGAACAACGCGGGCGATGCACCCACCGTTCTCGCATGCGATTAGTGGTTGAACAAAAACTCCGGGCTATTGAGCAACACCCAGTAAACATCGGCGAGAGCTTTCTTCTTGTCGCCGGTCGCCCCGCCGCGATCCACATAGCTCACGAACTTCTCGAGTTCTTGATCTGTGGGTTTGCGGGCGAACGCAGAGAGGAACAAGGCCGTCACACGTTGGTTGGTATCCCAACCGGGCAAGTCGGCGATCGCGCCCAAGACTTCGCCCTTCTCCAGGCTCGTCACATCCGTGATGAACTGGCCGTTCATCAGCATCAAAGCTTGCAGAATCGTGGTGTTGGCTTCCGTGACTCGTTCGTTAGAAGCGAAGCGGCCCACGAACTGGCTGCGAGGGTTGTTGGGTTGAGCGTTGAAGTTGAACTGATTCTGCCGCATGTATGCTGGCTCGCGGTGCCCCGTGGCGGCGACCAGCGAATCGAATAACTGACCCGTCGAAAGCCCCTTCATGCTCATCCGTGCGAATCGCCGTGAGTCCGCTTGGCTGGGGTGCGTCAGTTTGCTCGAAAGCTGATACGCCCTGGAACCCACGATGCCGCGGATCAGCACGCGGTTATCGAACTTGGCGGCTGCGAACGCCTTGCCGAGTTCTTCCAACAGTTGCGGGTGGCTGGGCGGGTTTTCGTCGCCGGGTTCATCGAGTGGATCAACGATGCCCACACCGAAGAAGTGCGCCCACATCCGGTTCGCCATGTTCTGGTTGAAGTACGCATTATCGCGATGCGTGAGCCAGTCCGAAAGTTCTTGCCGCGGCGTGCGGTCTTCGGCCCATTTGGGGGAAGATCCATCGAAGAAACGAGCCACGATTTGCTTATCGGTGTTCGGAATGGTAATGCGATTCTTGTCCGCCTGCGGTGCAACGGGGCCAACGAGTTCCGGTCGATTCGCCGGGGGCGGGCTGAACTCGGCGAAGAAGGCGGCGAACTCCCAGAATTGTTCACGGGTGTACGGTGCGAACGGGTGATCGTGGCACTGAGCACATTCGAGCTTCACGCCAACAAACAACCGGCTCACCGCACTGCCGATATTCTCGGCTCGCGCTTCATTCGCCTGATAGAAGCCAACCAGGGTGAAGGCATCCGGATCGGTTGAACCAACAGGCTGAACGAAGCGGAACTGCGGATTGCGGTTATCGACTCGCAGCGGGATCGTGAGCAACCGACGCACGACTTCATCGGCGGCGGTGTTGTCGCGGAACCGATTGCGAAGCCAGTTCTCGAACTGCGTGCCCGCGTTGAAGAACTGAACGTTCGTCAAGGTTTGCGGCAACCATGCGGCGCGGGTTGCGGCTGCGAAGTAGTTCGCATGGCCCGGCATCGCCAGCAAGCGTTCCACCAACTCTTTGCGTTTATCCGGTGCGGTGCTTTCAAGAAATTCGCGGCACTCCGCGATCTTTGGCGCGCGGCCAATGATATCGAGATACACCCGACGCACAAACTCCGCGTCGTCCGCACCACTTGCCGGCACAATGCCGCGAGCGGTCCAGTCTGCGGTAATATGCTTATCGATCAGCCGGGTGATGGCCTCGGCCGGATCGGCCACACTCGCGGAACTCGATGCCGGTTCCGCAGCATACGAAAGCATCGCTGTGGATGCCACAACTAAAAGAGCAGCGATTGGTTTAACTGCGAACATACGACGACCCCTGTTCCGACGGCTGTCGATCTGTCGATCTGTTGTTCTGACCAGAAAGACGGCTGGTTCATTCAATACTAACGTAACGAACCGTAACGAACCGTAACGAACCATTCATTACGCAACGAATTGATTCCCGACTTGCATCTGACAACGCCCGCCGCTTGCAGTCATTTCACAGTCCCGCTACGGTGAACGGATTCCCCACGAGGCATTTCGCATGCTCACCCTGTTTCTTTGCCTCGAACTCGCAACGACACAAGTCGTTACAAAACCGCAGGCCGAATACCCGGCGTTGCAGCAACGATTGCAGCGGGGCAACTACGCCGAAGCGCGTGCCGGTTTCGAAGCCTTGCTGAAGGAAGAGAAGCCGCCCGTGGCCGCGTTCGTGGGGTTAAGCGGCACTTACCAAGCCGAAGGCGAATACACCAAAGCGCTCGAAACGCTCGATAACGGATTGATGATCCACAAGGATCACGCCACGCTCCTCGCTGAACGGGCTAACCTGCGGTTGTTCCTGGGCAAGTGGGATGACGCCCTGACCGACGCCGAGGCCGCCATCGCCAAGCAGGACGCAAACTTTCTCGCCCGCTGGGTGCGGGCTTGCGTCTTCCGCAATCGCGGCGACATCCCCGCTGCGGACAAAGAAGTGCGCTGGATCGTGAAGGCGTATTCGGACGCCAGCGCTGCGGGCAAAGACCTGACCGAACCAGCCATTCTGCTCATCGTCGCATTGTCGGGCGCGGAGAATGCGCGATGGAATAACAAGCCACAACAGTTCAAGTTCATTCTCGATGAAGTGCTGGGCGATGCGGTTAAACGCGACGCGGATTACTGGCAGGCCGAAGTGCTGGCCGGTCGCTTACTCATGGAGAAGCACAATCGGGCGGAAGCGGCGGATGCCTTCGATAAAGCGCTGAAAGTGAACCCGAAGGCGACAGAAGCGCTCGTGGGCAAAGGCGCGATCGCGCTATTAACACTCGATACGGTGGCCGCCGAGAGCTTCGCCGATCAGGCGCTCAAGGTGAACCCGAAGCACCCAGAAGCCCTGCGATTGAAGGCGGACGCGCGATTGGCTTCGGGAGATTCCGCCACCACCGAGCGATTGTTGCTCACAGCCAAACTTGTGAACGCACGCGACGAATTAACCCTCGCACGCCTCGCCGCACTCCAGTATCTCGCCCGCAAGCCCGATGCTGCAGCGATCATCGAGAAAGAAGTCGCCGCGTTCTGCACCAAGCCCGGCGTGTTTTACACAGAACTGGCGGAAGTGCTCGCCCTTCGCAAGCAGTACGAGAAAGCCGAAGAGTGCTTCCACAAGGCGACGGCACTGCGGCCCGATCTCGCAGCCCCGCGTGCCGGGCTTGGCCTCTTGATGATGCAGTTGGGCCGCGAACCCGAAGCGAAGGTGCAGTTGGATGCGGCCTTCAAGGCGGACCCCTTCCATGTGCGGGTTTCGAATGCGCTGAAGGTGCTGCGCCACCTGGACGCTTACCAAACAATCGAGACGCCGCACTTCGCAATCAAGTTTGACACCAAGACAGATGCGGTGTTGGCCGCGTGGCTGGCAGACTCTCTGGAAGAGTGGCACCGTGAATTCGCGAAGCGTTATGGCACCGCCCCGCCGGGCAAACTGCTGGTGGAAATCTTCGCCACGCGCGAGATGTTCAGCGGGCGTGTACTTTCACTTCCCGGATTGCCCGGAGCGGCACAAGGCGCGAGCACCGGTCCGCTGCTGGCGTTTCCCTCGCCCAAAGCGGATGGGATGAACAAGCCGTATAACTGGGCGGTCGTGGCGCGACACGAACTCACGCACGCCTTCAACCTGACGCAAACAGGCTTTCTGGTGCCCATCTGGCTGACCGAAGGCTTGGCCGTGCGGGCCGAACGCTCACGGCGCTTCGATGCCACGCTGCCGCTCTTGCGTGATCGCCTCGCTGCTGGCACCGCCTTCGATCTCGATTCCATTGCCCGCGGTTATCACAACTTCGGCTCGCCGCCCGATGTGCTTCTCGCATATCACCAGGGATTGCTCTACGTGCAGTACATCGAACAAACACACGGGCCAGAGGCCATCGCTTCACTGCTCAATGCGTATCGCCAGGGACTGAACACGGGCGACGCCATCCGCCGGGCATGTGGCGTCGAACAAGCCGCACTGGAAAGCGGGTATCGGAGCTTCCTACGCGATCAAGTGAAAGGCTTACCGCGAACCGAGAAGCCGATTCCCTTCGCGGAACTGGAAACGCTCCACAAGAAAGACCCGGAAGATGCCAGCGTGGCCGCGAAGTTGGCCGCAGAGTATTCGCGCCGTGGCAAGGTAGCCGACGCACGCAAGTTACTGGAAGCAGTGTTGGCCAAAGAGAAAGGCCACGCGCTCGCATCATTGGTGAAATCGCGATTGCTGCTGAAAGATAAGGATGTGGCCGGTGCGCGGGCGGTGTTGCAAGAAGCCGCCAAGGAGAACCCACAAGATGTGCCGGTGCGGGCGGCGCTGGCGCAACTGGAACTGGCACTCGGCGAAAGCGCCGACGCCATCGCCGCACTGGAGAAGTTACGCGAACTCTCGCCTTCCGATACCGACGCACTCGAAGCTCTCGCGAAACTCTACACCGAGAAGCCGCTGCCCGAGAAACTGCTGCCCATTCTGGCGGAACTCGCCATCCGTGAGCCGGACAACATTCGCGTGCGTGCGGAACTTGCCAGGCGATACCAACAACAGAATTCCCACGCCGAAGCGGAACAGTGGGCACGCGAGGTGCTGTTCATTGATGTGGATCATGCGGACGCCCGCGATATTCTTCTCGCCGCCCTCAAAGCGCAGAAGAAGAACGCCGAGGCGGAGATGATCCAGAAGCGTTACGCACCCTGACCGGTTTTCTCATCCGGAAGCAAACATGAAAACGATTGAACTCGCGAATCATAAGGGCACACTCGCTTACGATGAAGTGGGAAGCGGGCTTCCCATCGTGTTGCTGCACGGCTTCCCATTCGATCACACCATGTGGTCGCCGCAACTGGAAGCGATCGCGGCGGCCGGGTTTCGCGTGCTGGCACCAGATTTCCCAAGATTCGGCCAATCGCCCGCGTTCGGGGAACCCTTCACCATCGATGGTGCGGGGCATCTGATCGCCGATTGGCTCTCGGCACTGAGCATCGAACGCGCGGTCATTGCGGGACTTTCGATGGGCGGTTATGTGGCCATGGCATTCGCCCGCCAGCACCGGCAGCGGCTCGCGGGTCTGATCCTGGCCGACACCAAATCCGCCCCGGACGACGCCGCCGGCCGCGAAGGACGCGACAAGGCGATTGCGAAAGTTCAAGTCGATGGCCCCGCGGCTTTCTCGGAATCCATGGTCGGTAAGCTAATCAGCCCGAAGGCCAATCAAGGCGTGTTTGATCTGGCGAAATCGATCATGCTGCGGCAGAACGCCGAGGCCATCACCACCGCGCTGATGGCGCTTCGCGATCGCCCCGATGCCACACCGGGGCTGGCGGCCATCACCGTTCCCACACTGGTGATCGTGGGTGAAGAAGATGCTGTTACGCCACCTGCGGCCGCAAAAGCACTCAGTGCGAATATCGCCACGAGCGAACTCGTGCGTATCGCCGATGCCGGCCACCTGAGCAACATCGAGCAACCAGAAGAGTTCAATCGTGCCGTGATCGCATTCTTGAAGAAGATGCAGTGATCGCTGTTGAATGTGCGAGACTCAACGACTTTTGGCACCGGATGTGCATTAAGTTTCCAACGAGCCATCGGAGCAAATGCCCGAACCTCACAAAGGAACTTTAACTATGCCCATTCTTACTCAACCTGCTTTCGGACCCAAAGCCGCCCTGGCCTATATCACCGTGGGTGCGTTGATTAACGTCTGGAGTGGTGTTTGGTACATGACCCGCGACGCTGCACTGACGGGTAGCCAACAGTTCTGGATCGTGGGCTTAATGCTCACAGGTCTCACACTCGTGGTCATTGGCTTGCTTCTGGGCCACATCGGCCGCGCGGCACGTCGTGCGGAGTTGCCGCCACCCGAAGCAACCCGCGCCGAGGCCGCCATTCAACAAACCGCAGCCGCCAATGGCGTGGCAGGAGCCGTAGCTCCGCCGGTCGCACCCGCACCTGTTGCCGCCGCCAACACAACGATTCCATCTACGCCGGTGGCTTCGACGGTCACAGCCCCCGCCGCAGTTTACACCCGCGCGACGTGAAAGTGCAACTAAAATCGCATGCTATGCAATCGCATGCTAACGGTATAACTGCAACAAAACGCAGCGGGAGTCTCTCCCCCCCACCGCCCCGGCGAAAGCCGCGGGCGGTTGCGTTTGTGCAATGTGTTTCTGTAGCGATCACATTCCCATCTTGACGCCACGGGCTACAATCGGAGGTGGATCTATCTTCTTCCGTCCTCTCCGGAGTCCAGCGTATGTCATTCTCCCGTCGCGAGTTTCTCACTCGTTCCGCAGCCGTTGCGGGCGGTTTCGCCGTACTGCCACAACTGGCGACCGCACAGTCAAAAGATAAGTTGTTCGACATTTCCATTGCGCAGTGGTCCCACAACAAGGCGTTCTTCGGTCGCGGCGGGGCCGAAAAGAAAGACCCGCTCAAGTTCGCGGAGATCGCCAAGAAGGATTACGGCATCAGCGCGATCGAATATGTCAACCAGTTCTACAAAGATAAGAAGAACGATGAAGCCTATCTGAAAGATCTGAAGAAGGTCGCGGACGATAACGGCGTGGTGAGTGTGCTCATCATGTGCGACGGCGAAGGAAACCTCGGCGATCCGGATGCCACCAAGCGAGCGCAGGCGGTTGCCAATCACAAGCGATGGCTGGAATGGGCGAAGTTCCTCGGTTGCACCAGCATTCGCGTGAACGCTGCCAGCGACTGGAGCAAGGGATTTGAAGAAACGCAGAAGCTCGCCGCCGATGGCCTCCGCAAGCTCAGCGAAATCGGCGACACCTTTGGCCAGAACGTGATTGTGGAGAACCACGGCGGGCTTTCCAGTCACGGCGAATGGCTCGTTGGTGTCATGAAGCTGGCCGACCACAAACGCTGCGGCACCCTGCCCGACTTCGGCAACTTCAACATCGGCAAAGTCGCAGGCGTGAAAGAAACCGCCTACGATCGCTACAAGGGCGTGGACGAACTCATGCCCTATGCCAAGGGCGTCTCCGCCAAGAGCCACGAATTCGACGATAAGGGGAACGAGATCCGCACCGACTACCGCAAAATGCTGGAACTCGTGGTGAAGAAGCACAAGTACAACGGCTTTATCGGAATCGAGTACGAAGGAAGCAAGCACCCGGAAGCCGAAGGAATCAAGCTGACCAAAACCTTGCTCGAAACCGTGCGAGCCGAACTGGCCAAAGGGTAATGCAGCAGCGACACCACAAGGGCGCGAAGCCGCAACCAGGCGGCACTCGTGCCCTTGTGGCCAACTCTAACGGAGCCTTCCCATGCCGCTTTATGTCTATGAAGTGGTGCTCGCAGATGGATCGGGTGGGGAACAATTCGAAGCTCTCCAGAAGATGGCGGAGGCGGCACTGACGCAGCACCCCGAGACGGGCGAACCGATCCGCCGCGTGTTTGGCGAACCCAACACCCCACGCGCCTGGACCGATTCGCAGGGGAAGGCCGCGACATCCGACTCAAACCTCGCGGCGAAAGGCTTCACCAAGTATGTGAAGACTGGAAACGGCACCTACGAAAAGACAGCCGGCGAGGGACCAAAGAAGATTCAGCGGAAGTGAAACTGCCCAATATCAAAGCGAGCATGCGAAGGGCGCGACTTCTAACAGTGAGTGCTGCGGAATCGTGCAATTTTCGGACAGCCCACAAGACACACGCAATTTTCACATCGCCGTAAACGATTGCTAATAAATAGCTTGTAAAAATGATCACAGCCATGCGGATCAATGGCACTAACCTTGCACTATGATCGAGTCGCAAGGTTACTTGTAACCCTACTGGACTGATGAATCATGCCAATGCTTACGCCCTCCAAAGCCCACACTACTCCCACCCGCCTCGCTTTTTAGCGTTCGGTAATTAGCCGCTTTCTCTCCTTACCTCTCAACAACCCAAACCATTGGGTTGGCTCGCGTGATTCGGCATTGAGTCGCGTGAGTAATCGCAAAACCACTCAACACAGCACCAACCCAACCGCGGTTGCTTGCCGTGTTGGGAATGATGTTAAGGAGCTGTTGATGTTCGCGACTCATCGCACCGGTGCCGTTTCGCTTGCCAGCCTTGCAACCCTGTGCCTCACGATCGGGATGATTTATGTCATCGCGCCTAATTGGGCACGAGCCAACGGGCTGGACGTCTGGAATCTTCCGGCTTTGCAGTTCGAGCATGAAAAGTCTCGACAAGAAGTGGTAGCGATCGAACTGCAACGCGAAAGCATCCTGCGGGAAATTGAGGCCGCTGGGCACATCGCAGGAAGCCTGCTTGACGGGACACTTTCCCTCCATGAAGCGATGGACCACCTGGCACCGATGCTCGAGCATCGGCCGGGCTTCGATATTGTCTGGTCGCTGCAACTGCGTGAACCAACCTTTCGCCACGGAGTCGCTCGCTACGCGATTAACCGAGCGCTGCTAAAAATCGATCGCGAAGGCTACCGAACCGATCGTGCGTCATTCATCGCTCTCATGGAAGCGCAGTATGCCGAGATCAAGTAAGAAGTGACGAGCGTGCGGAATGGAGTATGATGGGCGTAATGGGCCGGAACTTTTTCCGGCTCGCACTCCGGATGCCGGATACCGCCCATGAATCTGTTCGGTTTGACGGGCGACGATGTCGCCGTGGACTATACCAAGCGAATTATTGTCACCGTTCTGGTGGCTTCAACCACATCACTTGTCACGTTTCTTTTCACCTGGTGGTGGGCGCGTCGCCGTGCTCAGCGGCAGTGGCGATCCAAAGAATTCATGGATCGCATCATCGTGAGCCTGAATATCTTCACGGATGGTTATCTTAAAATCCGCACCGTGCTGGAACGCTCGCTCGATGAGGTGTTCCTGAACCCGGTGGCCATCGAGAAGGTGCGTTCCTCAGCTCGGGCGACCACACTTGATAATCCGCTCATGCCGATCGCCAAGGAAGACCGCTGGTTCTTGCTCAACTTTGTACTGAACTCCGTGGCCGAACACTTCGTGGCGGGCCACATTCGGCAGGATACCGGCCTGCCCGTAACCACGGTAAAATATGCCCTGTTCATGACGTGCGAGTTGGTTGGCGACGAGCGCATTCGCAAGGTGCGTGCCATGCTCGTGCGATCCGATCTGCTCAGCGATTTTCCGTATCAGGATTCGATGCCGAAGCTCGAAAATAGCTGGCACGAAGACCGCATCCGGACTCTGCGACGGGCCGCCGACGTGTTTCAAAAAGAGCCAGATAACTTTCTGATACTCGAAGTTTGCGTGTAAAGATGTGATGATTCGCAGGGGTAGCGAGAGATTGTTCGTTCAAGACGAAGCTCGCTTGATCGAAGAATAACCGTTACAAAGCGGCTAGGAATTTGAGTTGCGATCCAGATGGATTCCGTGATGGTCTTTCCTTTTCGGCTCCGCGTCAGTAGATTCTGCCGGAGGGCTGTAGGGACCGTGGCGAGTGTCATCGAGCCCCGTCGACCGGTGTGAAGCCGGGGCGTAGTCAGACATACCATTGGTGCCGCGGGGTTGGTCGGAATCGACCCGGGCCGCGGATCTCGCGGTGGCCACGCCAGTGCCACCGCCCGGAGGGCCGAGCAGTGTCTGTCGAACAACGTGTGATCGCAATTGTCAGCGACCACTTCGCATACGACAAAGAGAAGATTAAGCGGGCCACCACCTTCATCGAAGATATCGGTGCGGATTCGCTCGATATCGTCGAGTTCGTCATGGAACTGGAAGAAGAATTCGACATCCAGATTCCCGACGACCAAGCCGAGAAAATCAAAACGGTGGGTGAAACGGTGGATTACATCGACAAGGCCATTAAAGAGAAGGGCCAGCAGGCGCAGTGACGACAACCATGACGCGCCGCCGCGTAATGATCACCGGGCTGGGAACCGTTAACCCGCTCGGGCTGAATGTGCCGGAATACTGGCGGGGACTCCTGGCCGGTCAAAGTGGCATCGCGCCTATCACTCTCTTCGATACCACGGACTTCAAAGTCCGATTTGGTGGCGAAGTGAAGGGCTTCAATCCGGAAGCGGTCATCGACACGCGATCCGCTCGCAAACTCGATCGCTTCACGCAATTTGCCGTCTTCGCCGCGGCGGAGGCCATACGGGATAGCGGCCTGAATCTCTCTGCTGAAGATCCATTCCGGTGCGGGTGCATCTTCGGAAGCGGGATTGGCGGGCTGGCGGAGTTCGAGGATGGCCACAGCACCCTCATGACCAAAGGCCCCTCGCGCATCAACCCGTTCGTGATCCCAAAGATGATCGCGAATGCTGCGAGCGGGAACATCTCCATCAAATTCGGCCTCCGTGGGCCAAATACGACCGTCTCCACCGCGTGTTCTTCCGCCGCTCACGCCATCGGCGATTCCCTGCAAGCCATTCGCCTCGGGCACGCAGATGTGATGGTTACCGGCGGAAGCGAAGCCGCGATCACGCCCATGGGCCTGGGCGGATTCATCGCCTGCAAGGCGTTATCGAAACGCAACGATGATCCCATTCACGCCAGCCGCCCCTTCGATAAAGATCGCGATGGTTTCGTGCTTAGCGAAGGGGCCGGCGTGCTGGTGCTCGAAGAGTATGAGCGAGCCAAGGCACGCGGGGCTAACATTTACGCGGAAGTGTGCGGGTCCGGTAACACTGCGGACGCTTACGATATCACCGCACCGCACGAAGATGGCATCGGGGCTGCGGAAGCCATGCGAGCCGCCTGCCGCGACTCCAACTGGAACGCGGACCAGGTGCAGTACATCAATGCTCACGGCACCAGCACCGGATTGGGCGATGCCGCGGAAACCAAAGCGATTAAGCAAGTCTTCCAGAACCACGCCAAACGATTGATGATTTCGAGCACCAAGAGCTTGATCGGTCACTTGCTAGGGGCCAGTGGCGGCGTGGAAGCCGTGGCGTGTGCCCTCAGCCTGCGGCACGGCATCCTGCACCCCACCATTAACTTGTTCCACCCGGATATCGAAGCCGGCTGCGATCTGGACTACATCCCGAACACCGCACGCGAAGTGCGTGTCTCCAAGGTCTTATCCAATAGCTTCGGATTTGGGGGCCACAACTGCTCGGTGGCCTTCGGGGCTGTCTAAACGCTCCGCCAAACCTCAACGTGAACGACAACGACCGAGTGAACCTGCAGCAGTTGGTGCTGAAGGCTCACCCGGCCGCTCATCTTCCGCGTTCACTTCTTCTACGCCGTGGGCGGCGCGAATTCCTCGGGCTTATCAATCTCCGCGACAATTTCTTTCTTCTTCGGCGGGTGGAAGAAAAGTAAGAGCAGTATCGCGGCCACGAGCGACGCGCCCATCGAGTACTGGAACACCATGCGGTAATCGACCGACCCGTTGACGTTGTAAATCTCCTTGAGTCGCCCGCAGATGAAGTTCGCCACGAACGGCCCAACGCCCAGAATCAGCACGTTAAACAAGCCCTGAGCACTGCTGCGTACATCCTTCGGAAAGTACTCGTCCACAAAGATGTACACAGTGGCGAAGAAGAACGCATAGCACACGCCGTGCAGCGCGTTGATCGTTATCGCGGCCCACGGCTCAGGGTAAAAGGCGAACACCGCGAAGCGGGCCGCGTGACCGAGCACGCCAACGATCATGGTCGTTCGCCAGCCCAGAGTCTTGAGCACATAGCCCAGAACAAGCATCGTCAGGATTTCGGCAATCTGCCCGATCTTCATCACCGGGCCAACCCAGTTCGACGGAATGTTAACAACTCCGCCATCGCCCTGCGGGCCAAGGAATGTGAACGTCCAGAAGAAGAAGCTTTGGTGAACGGCCGCATCGATGAACGTAACGAGGAACAGCACGGCGAGGAACGGGTTTTTCAGCAACCGCATGGCTTTTAACCACGCGAGCGAATCGGCCCCTGAGGTTGCTGGTTTGGGCGGTGTGTGTGGCAACCGCAGGCTATACGCCGCGAGCAAGAACGACGCGACGCCCGCCAGCAAGAAGATGTAACGCTTCATCCCCATCGCCGGCTCGCCTTCGAGCGAATTCCCCAGCGCCTGGCCAAGCCATGTGCCAAACCCAACCGAGCCAAACGCCGGCACTTTCTCCCAGTTGGCCAGCAGAAAGATGAATGGCCAGCTCGCGGCGATCCAGCCAATCGTGCCCCACACCCGCACCGGGCCGAATTCCTGCGTTGGATTCTTCAGATTGGCGAACGCGATCGAGTTCGTGATCGAGATAGTTGGAACGTAAAAGATCGAGTGGAGGAGCATCAATCCAAAGAATGGCCAGAAGATCGCATTGGCGGCCGCCTGCACTGCCGCCTTGTCGGTCGGGTTCACCGGTTCCGGGCGAACGAAGAACAGCCCAAGGATGGCGACTCCACCAATCAAGTGGCTAAACGCCAGAAACTTCTCGGCCGCGAACTTGCGATCGGCGAATTGAGTGCTGAAGAAAAGTGCGACCAGAGCACCGACGTTGAAGGCACCGAAGATCAAGGGAAGTTGCCAGTCGCCATTGAATCCGAGTTTCGGAATGTAGTCGAAGCCGAGTTCGAACCACGCTCCCCAGATGAAGAATTGCAGAAACATCATCAAGGAGAGTTTGCGACGAAGGGCACGTTCGTGAGGTGATGCAAGCGGATCGGCGGACGCCATTAGGGGTGCTCCGGGGTGTGGTGTACGTTGGGGATCGAGTGTTCCCGAATGTAAGCCTACACCCCGTTAGCGGCAACAGCGGATTTCCGAATGGCGATTGAAGTCAGAAATCCGCTGCACCCTGCCAGCGGATTTCCAGCACCATTGTTATTCTCGATTCAACTCATTCCTTGCCTTTGAGTGTCGAGGCTTGTTTCACAAGATCGAGGAATTCTTTGCGATGGCCGTTGGGGTCGAAGGCGGTCGCGCTTGAGGCTCGCGAGAGCACATCCGACAAACTGGCTTTCCCCTTGTATGGCGAATCGCGAAGCACCAATCCGAACTCCGCCACCGCGGCCGCAAATCGGAAGTCTTCGCTCATTTCCTTCTCGCCCGCCGGAAGCGGCACCGCGATTTCCTTGCTGGCGTCGCCTTCGGGTTCCTTGTATCGCATCTTGACGGTCAACCACTCGGACGAGCCGTCTTTTGGCTGCGTTGCGGTTTGATATTTCAGCGGATCTACTCCGGGCAGTTCGAGTTTCACGCCCACGGGAACGATCTGATACAGTGCGGTAACCGTGTGCCCACTGCCGAGGTCGCCGGCATCCTTGGCATCGTTCTTGAAATCCTCATCCTTGAGAATTCGGTTCTCATATCCGATCAGGCGATACGCCGATACCTTCGAAGGGTTGAACTCGACCTGGAATTTCACATCCTTGGCGACGCACACCAGCGCTCCGCCTTGCTCGACGAATACTTTGCGCGCTTCATCGATGGTATCGATGTATGCGAAGTGCCCGTTACCATGACTGGCGATCTTCTCCAGGCTGCCGTATTTCAGGTTCCCCATTCCGAAGCCAAGAACGGTGAGAAACACGCCGCTGGCCCGTTCCTTCTCGATGAGTTGCACCAGATCGCTTTCGCTGGAAAGGCCCACGTTGAAGTCGCCATCGGAGCAGAGAATGACGCGGTTGGCCCCGCCATCGATGTAGCTGCGTCGGGCGGTTTCGTATGCCAGTTTGATGCCCGCAGAACCGTGCGTGCTACCGCCTGAACCCAGCGAGCGGATCACTTCCAGGATGCGGCCTTTCTGATCGCCGGAGGTTGGCGGGAGCTTCAATCCTGCGTCGCCGGCATAGGTCACGATGGAAACGCGATCGGCCTCGGTCAGGCGTTCCACGAGCATTTCCAGCGATTGCTTGACGAGCGGCAGGCGATTTTCGCCCTGCATCGAACCAGATGTGTCGATGAGGAACACGAGATTGCGGCGGGGTTGTTCGTTACCGGTGAGGGTATACGCTTTCACGCCGATGCGGGCGAGTTTGTGTTCCGGTTGCCACGGGCATTCGGCCAAGTCGAGCGTGAGCGAAACCGGTGCATCGCCCGCTGGCTCGGGGTAACGATAAGGGAAGTAGTTAACCATATCGGCAAGGAACACCGTATCGCGCGGCGGCTGTTGGCCCTGCGTGATCAACCGGCGGATATTCGAGTACGAGGCGGTGTTGACATCGGCCGAGAACGTGGAGAGCGGAGCAACCGAAACGGCCCGGAACGGATTCTCGACAATTGTGCTATATTCTTCGGCCTTCATCTTGTCGGGGTCGCCACCCGCCAGGGCAGGTTCGGCCATGGCGGCATCACGAGACGCACCAACGTTCATTCCTCGCGGATTCATACCGCCGCCGCAGGCGGTGAGCAGGAAACACAGCCCGCCCAGACCGAGCAAGGGAAGGACTCGGGAATACAGACGCTTAATGGGAACCAGACGTGACATGACGCACCTGAAGAGGGTGAAGGAAAGGAACCGCGCCGCCAGACTTGATCTGCTTGAAGAGATACCCGGCCGGCCGGTTTATTCCCGGCCCTATTACGACATGTTACCGTATCGGTGTGATATTCGGAACAAGATCAGGCGACACGGCCCATTTGCGGATAGTCTCGGGTTTGCTCGGCAATCCAGGAAATCACCTTCGCCCAGTTGCGGCCATCTCCCAGTGCGAAGTGACCCAACAAGCGCCCGCCACTGGCACCGGATAGCACGGGCAAACTCCCCGCAACGCCATCGCAGGTGAGCGCCACAAGCACGGCGGCCGCGGCCGCATTGCGTGCCAATGGTGGCATTCCCGCCTCATCCGCACGCGATATCGTCTCTCCTTCGAATTGCTGCGAAACCAGTTGCCACAGGAATCCGTTTCGCACGCCGCCGCCGGTCGCAAGTATCTGCCGTGGCGTTGCAGGTGGCAGCCACGCCCGCACCGCATTACCGGCAACACGGGCCACAAGGTGCGTCGCCGTGCAGAGCAGATCCGGCAGCCCGGCACCAAGCTGGCGAGCCGATTCAAACGCGGCCAGCAGGAAGCTTCGACCGAACGCTTCCGGGTGCACCGACTTTGGCGGCGTCCGCGTGAGATGCGGGTGTTCGAGCCAGCGTTGCAACAGTGGTTCCAGGCAACGGCCCTGCACCGCTTTCTTGCCGCCGTAATCCGTGGCTTCTTTCCCGCGTGAGCCGTGATAAACGAGCGCATCGAGCAGTTGGTTGCCGGGTCCGGCTTCGAATCCGAGTACCGCGGTCACCTTGGCACTCGCGGGAACGAAGAGAATGTTGGTTGCGGCTCCGAAATGAATCAGCAGGCGAGCGGCATGCGGCTGACGGAAGAGAAGATAATCTGCAACGGGAGTGATGGGGAAACCGCTGCCGCCTGCGGCCCGATCGCGGTGGCGGAAGCCGTGAACCACCGTGAGGCCCGTTTGTTCGGCAACGCGATCGGCCACTTCGGGCCAACAGATGGCACATTCGCCGCGATACCGCGATGGCTCCATAAACCCGACAGCAAATGTGTCGCGAGCCGAAACGCCGACGCGAGTGAGCAACTGCCGCACGGCATGCACTGCCGATTCCGCAATGTTGCGTGTGAGACCAGGATGCGAAAGACTCAAAGCGGATGGCGTTGGCATCAGCGTCATATCACGCACGCCAGGCGGGAATAAGACCCTGATGCTTGTTGTCGGGCTGGTCACAGACAGATCGAGGCCCACTCCGGTCGCCCGCAGGGCTACTGCGTCCACTCCTTCAAGCCCCGAACCAATCGATAGGCCGATCAGGAAGCGTTCCATAACTCCGGTTGCCAGGTTCTCAGGTTCAGACCCACGACGCCTTGATATATGGCCGGCGTTGTGGGTCATGTTTTGACGAGCCGGAAGCGTGAGCGACGGATTCAGCAAGACCCGTCGTTCACGCTTCTGGCTCGTCAAGAGGGAGGTATCACGCCACTGCCAGCACGCCATCGCTGGCCCGCACGGCGGCCTGAACGAAGCATTCGAAGATCTGCACGTCCAGCGCGCTGGCGGTATCGGCTTCGGGGTGCCACTGCACGCCAACGCAGAACCAGTTCGGGTCCGTGGCCTCGATTGCTTCGATCACGCCATCCGGTGCCTTGGCGGCAACCCGCATGCGCTTGCCGATCTGGTTCACCGCCTGGTGGTGCGTGCTGTTCACTCGCAACTCTTGCGCACCATAGATCTCGTCCAATCGGGTGTTGGGTTCGATCAGCACCATGTGGCGGTGTGGCGCGTCGGTTTGGTCGAAGTGCGGCATGGCCTTGGGGTTGTCGTTCGGCAAGTGCAGGTGAAGCGTGCCCCCTGCGAACACGTTCAGTTGCTGCATGCCAACGCCAATTCCCAGCACGGGCGTCTTGCGTTCGAAGATGCGAGCCAGCAACGCGCGATCCGCGTCTTCGCGTCGAGCGGGCATGGGCGTTACCACGGCGGTGAGCGCTTGCCCATTGCGCCGCGGATCCATGTCGGCTCCACCGGTGAGCACGATCCCGGCGAGGCGATCCAGAATCACATCGAAATCCGCAAGGTTATCTTTGCGGACCGGCGGCAACACGATTGGCAGGCCACCCGCCGTGAGAATCGCATCGATGTAGCCCGCGTTGAGCCGCGTATACGCAACGCCATTCTTCTGGACGATGTAGTCCGTGTTTAGCCCAATAAGCGGCCGGTTGGGCGGCGACTCGGGTGTTGCGGGCTTGGGGTTTGCAATCTTGGTGCGTGATGCGGGCATAAGTGATGGTCCCTCCGTGGAACCTAGATGGGGGCGGTCCGTGCCCCGGCGGGTCTATTGAGGCGAAAGTTTAACTGGGCACAAAAGCTCAGTGCAAGGTCAACTCTCGCTTCGGCTCCTAGATTGTTTATCGAGCACGTTGGGACGAACTTTCTCAGAGGTCACACCATGACTGCGGAATCGGGCTATATCCTGGGTCAAACCCCAAGCGCGGCTCGCCGACTCGAGATTCAAGATCAGCACTTTGCCGTTCCCTCGGAGCAACTGTTAGACGAACTCGCGATTCGTGCGAGCGATCGCGTGGTGGAGCTTGGTTGCGGCCCCGGCGGGCTAACCAAGCGAATTGTTTCGCGGCTCGGTTCTGGTGGAATTGTCGTTGCCGTCGATTCATCGGCGGGCTTGCAAGCCCAGGCGGCGGAGCATCTGAAAGGAACGGGGCCGGGGCGCGTCGAATTCATCACGGCGGATGTCTCCAAGCCAGGCGATTGGCTTAACCCGGCGGATGTGGTTGTGGGGCGAGCCGTGTTGCACCACATCCCCATGGCGGAATTCTTGCTCGGCCGATTCCGCGCGTTACTCAAACCCGGCACGCGGATGGGCTTCCTCGAACCGGACTTCCGCTCGCCGCTCGCCCGCCTCGCCTATCTCGAAGCAACCGGCCACCCGGAATACGCGGCGTTGCGTGTGTGGGCCACCGCGATTAACGATCTGTATCTGGCTCGGCGGATCTCACCCTGTGTGGGTGCCACGCTCGCACGCACGCTGGAAACGGCAGGCTTTCGCAATGTGCGTGCGGTATGGCACGAGTTTCCGACGGACCAAATCGTCCTTCAGAACATGCTGATGTTTTACGATGAAGTCCGCGAACCGCTGGAGAGCTACGGCATCTTGACGGGAAGCGAAATCCTGGAGCAACAACAGTTGCTCCAAGCTTTGCCAGCGGGCTTGCACCCGGGCGTTTGGGGCATGCATCAGGTGGTTTGCGACGTGTGATGTGAACGCAAGAACCCACGCCAGGACAGACGCGGGTTCTTGGAATGGCACGGCAATTTCGATCACTTCGCGAAGCGATAGATCCCGCGGCCGTTCGGGGCCACCACGAGGAAATACACCTCGCCTTGCTCATCCTCGCCGAAGCTCAGCACCGGTTTGGCCGGATCTTGAATCGGCCGGTTGGCCACTACAAGCTTGGCGGCGTCGTCGTACTTCAGTGCCCAAAGCTTCGAAGTCACATAGTCGGCATAGACATAGTGCCCTTCCAACTCGGGTAACGCCTTACCGCGATAAACGGTTCCGCCGGTAATGGACTTACCGATATCGTGGTGGTATTCCCAGATCGGGTCGATCATGTCCTTGTTCGCGCCAACACCCTTCGGGCCGAATGGGTGCAGCGATTCGCGACGGTTCCATCCATAGTTCCCGCCCTTCTCGATCAGGTTAATTTCCTCGTACAGGTTCTGCCCCACTTCGCCGGCCCACAGTTTGCCGGTCTTGCGGTCGAACGCGATGCGCCACGGATTGCGAAGCCCGTACGCCCAGATCTCGGGCAACGCGCCTTTCTTGCCCACAAACGGGTTATCCTTGGGCACGGCGTAGTTCTTGCCGGGGTCTTTGGCGTTCACATCGATGCGGAGAATCTTGCCGAATGGCACGCCAAGGTTCTGGCCATTCTCGTTCGGGTCGCCGCCTTTGCCGCCATCGCCGTGAACGATGTAGAGATAGCCATCTGGGCCGAACTGAATGGTTCCGCCATCGTGATTCCAGAACAGCCGATTGCGATACGTGTAGATCCGTTCTTCGCTGGCGGGGTCGAGTTTCGACGGGTCTTCCTTGCTTGGCCGGAACCGCGACACCACATTAACGAGTTCTTCCTTCGGATCTTTGCGCTTCGGCGTGTAGAAGACGAAGACTTCGCCGTTCTCTTTGTACTTCGGATGGAAGGCAATGCCGAGCAACCCTTCCTCGTTGGTTCGGTCGTCGTACTGCACGCGATCCTGGATATCGAGCAGGATTTTCGTCTCGGTTGCTTTGGGATCATTGGCGAATGTGTGAATCACGCCGTGTTGTGTGGCGACGAAGATGCGATTGCTGCCATCGTTAGCGTGAGTCAGCACGATCGGCCGCAGCGCGTTCACCTTGCCAGCACTTGTCTCGGGTTCCCAGCCGTTCCATTTCAGGTTCGGGAACGCAATCTCTGTTTTGATTCCGATGGGGCTATCATCCACTTCGAACCCAGGAATCTTGGCGGGCACCGCAGTCAGCGTGCCAGCCTTCATATCGGGCACAAGCACGAACTTGCCGGTCTGATCGAGACAGGTATCGGCGGCCGACTGGAACCCGGAAGCAACGACTTCCACCGGCTTATCGCCAGGGCGATTGATGCCGAACACCTTCCCGGTCTTCCAACTGGAAATGAACAGCCGACCAAATTGATCCCACGTAAGCCCATCGGCCCCATCCATTCCCTCGGCGATTTTCTCGAACGTGCTATCCTCGAGTTTCACGCGATAAAGAATGCCGCTGCCGAAATCCGCGACCAACAGATGCGAAGCGCCATCCATCGCCAGGCCGTTGGGGGTGTTCAGCCGAGGAAGCTTCTTGGCATCGACGACAACATCGATCTTCACCGGCCCCGGAGGGATGGTGTTGGCACCCGGTCCCTTCTTGGGCGGTTGCGGCGAAACGATGCGAAACACCGCACCGCCGCCGCCTTTGAGATCGCCGGAATCGCTGACATACACAATGCCGCTTTCCGGATCTACTGCCACATCGTTGAGGAACAGCGGCATCACCGGGAACGCATTCGCGGCCGCCAGCACATCGACCTTGGGCGGCTTGGTGCTGGTGTCGATCCGCAACACCTTCTTGTTATCCGTCACGAATAACCACTTTTGATAGGCCGCGATTCCCTTGGGATCGTCGAGACCCGCCACATATGGTGTGGCCTTGCCATCCATGCCGATGAACATCACAGCGCCATCGCCATCTTTATTGGACTCGCCAATGGTGGTGACGTAATAGCCGCCCGGCCCGATGCAAACGGACTCCGGGTTAACCAACCCGGTCACCATTGGCTTGGGTGCGACCTGTGCCGCAGCCGGAGCAGCGGCAAGTAGGCTCAGAGCAATCGAAAGAATGCGCTTCATCTCGCGGAATCCTCACGCGGAAGTGGGAAAGGTTGCTTTGCTAGTGTTACCGTCCCCGCGGTGCGGTGCAAGCCCCCGGTGAGGTGCGGTTGTCGATTTTGGCGTCTCTCATCCGCAAATGCCCAAAGAGCTCTTTCCTTTGTCTTCTGATTTCTAATCTGTGGATCGCACTAAAAACCAAAACAGTTCATCCGCAGATTTCACAGAAGACGCAGATTTCAAAACCAACAACAGAAGAAACAAATCAGATCTCGGTCTCGTTGAAGTCTGATCTCTGTTCTTTGTCTTCTGATTTCCAATCTGCGTCATCTGCGTAATCTGCGGATCACTCCTCTTATCTCTTATCTGCGGATCACTCCTTTTATCTGCAGATCACTCCACTCAACAAAAACACAATGAGGTGCGGTTCGCCGAAATCCGCAGCAGCAGTCTCTTACCTCTTGCTCTTTGCATGTCCGCCAACGACCATAACCATTCGCTCAACTCAACAGGAGGTTTCGCATGTCGGCACGCATGGTTCTGCTGTTATCCGCCGCGATCGGCTTATGGGGTTCGATGGCCCCGCGCGTTCATGCAGATGACTGGCCCCAATGGATGGGGCCGAAACGCGACAATGTTTGGCGTGAAGACGGCATTCTGGATAAGTTCCCCGAAGGCGGGCCGAAGATCGCCTGGCGCACGCCGATTAGCGGCGGGTATGCAGGGCCAGCGGTGGCCGGCGGCAAAGTATATGTCACCGACTATGTGACCGCGGCCGATGTGAAGATTCCCAACTTCGATCGCAAAGAATTCAGCGGCACCGAACGCGTGCTCTGCCTCGATCAGAAGACTGGTAAAGAACTCTGGAAGCACGAATATCCGGTGAAGTATTCCATCAGCTATCCATCCGGCCCGCGATGCACACCAACCGTACACGAAGGAAAGGTATACACGCTGGGAGCGATGGGAAACCTCATCGCCTTCGATGAGAAAACTGGCAAGCTTGTGTGGGAAAAGAACCTTCGCGAAGAGTACAAGACAAAGGCCGCGTTATGGGGCTATGCGGCCCACCCGCTTATCGACGGCAAGAAGCTCGTCACTCTTGCAGGTGGAGATGGAAGCCACGTTGTCGCACTGGATAAAGACACCGGCAAAGAGATCTGGAAGGCCGGCACGCAACCGGAACAAGGCTACTCGCCCGTGTTCATCACCGAGGCGGGCGGCAAGCGGCAAATGATCGTGTCGGGCACCAAGTCGATCTATTCCGTGAACCCAGAGACCGGCGAGCAATACTGGACCACGCCCTTCGTGGTCGATAACGGCTGCGTGGTGATGACTCCCATTCGCAGCGGCGATTATCTCTTTATTGGCGGCTATAACGCCAAGAGCACCGTGTTGAAACTCACCTCGGATAAGCCCGGCGTCGAAGTCGTGTGGCAGAACAAAGAAGGGCTTGGCATGTCGCCCGTCAATGTTCAGCCGTTCTTGATCGACAAGGTCGCCTACGGTTACGACGATAGCGGATGGATGTACGCCGTTGAACTCCCCACTGGCAAACGTGTGTGGGAAAGCATGGGGCCAATCGGTGGCGAAAAGCCACGCGGCTCCGAGACAGCGTTCATGGTGCAGAATGGCGACCGCTTCTTCTTCTTCGCCGATAGTGGTGATCTCGTTATCGGCAAGTTGACACCGAAGGGGTACGAAGAGGTGAGCCGCGCGAAGGTGATCGACCAAACGAACGCCGCGTTCGGCCGCAAAGTGGTTTGGTGCGCGCCAGCCTACGCCGATAAGAAAGCGTACATTCGCAACGATAAAGAGATTATCTCCGTGGATCTGGCCAAGTAAGTGCAAGCATTCGCCAACCCGTGCCAGTCCTGGCATGGGTTCTGGTATAAACCCGGTCGCTCACCCGACGCGGCTCAAGGTTGATCTGCGAGCGTTTCATTCTTGAGAAACGCCACAACATCTGTGCCAGGCACACGACTTCTTACATGTTTCCCAACTCGCTCATATCTTGAACATCCTGGACATCACTGTCTTGCCAATCTGAGCGAAACCATTTCGAATACAGACTCAATCGATTGGCACTCCTTCCGGATACTGCAATGTCACGATTAGCGAGTCTCGTCCTGGTCGTTATGTTCCCCGCGTTGGCACACAGCGCCGAACCCGCCGACACGATCTACCACGGTGGCAACATTGTGACTGTGGACGAGAAGAACCCGAGCGCCGAAGCCATCGCGGTGAAGGGCGGCAAGATCGTCGCGGTTGGCAAGAAGGTGGACGTGCTGCAATTCAAAGGTGATGCCACGAAGGTGATCGACCTTGGCGGCAAGACGATGGTGCCGGGCTTTCTCGATGGGCACAGCCATTTCATCAATTGCTTGCAGGTCGCGCAACAGGCCAACTGCTTCGCACCACCAGCCGGGCCAGGCAAGTCGATCAAGGACATCATCGAAGCGATGAAATCGCACCAGAAGTCGTTCAACATTCCGAAGGGCGAATTCATCATCGGTTACGGGTACGACGGCAACGAGTTGACAGACAAGCGGGAGATGACTGCCGCCGATCTCGACGCCGCATTCCCCGATAACCCTGTGTTCGTTGGACACGTTTCTCTGCACGGTGCGGTGTGCAACTCGTCAGCCCTGAAGAAGTTCAACATCACCAAGGACACTCCCACGCCCAAGGGCGGAGTCATCAACCGCAAGCCGGGGACAACGGAACCCGAAGGGTTGCTCATGGAGGCTGCATGGTTGCCGATATTTAGCAGCATGCCGAAACCGAGCGATGAGGAACTCCTCACACGGTTCAAGGATGGGCAGATGATCTATGCGGCGGCAGGTGTCACAACCGCCCAGGAAGGTGCGACCACAGCACACGATATTGCGTTGTTGAAGAAAGCCGCCGAAAAGGGGTTGCTGTTCATTGATGTGTCGGCGTACCCGTTCATCACTGATGCCAGGGAAGTGCTAAAGTCGAATCCGCCAGAGTCTTTCGGAACCTACAACAGACGCCTCAAATTGGGCGGCATCAAGATCACCTGCGATGGCTCGCCACAAGGCCGCACGGCGTACTTCACCAGGCCCTATCTGACTGGCGGCCCCGGCGGCGAGAAGGACTGGAAGGGCGAACCGCTGTTCCCACAGGCCGAACTCAACGAGTTCGTCAAATTCGTTTACGACAACAAACTACAACTGATTGTTCACTGCAACGGCGATGCCGCTATCGATATGTTCTTGCAATCGCATGAGGCCGGCGCGAAGGATCGCAAGGCGGACCTTCGAACCAGTATCGTTCACTCTCAGTTTGTGCGCCGGGACCAACTGGACAAATACGTCGACTACCAATTCGTCCCGTCGTTCTACACGGAACACACGTTCTACTTCGGTGAAACGCACATCAAGAATCGCGGTAAGGAACAGGCTGAGTTTCTTAGCCCAATCAACACGTCGCTGAAGATGGGCATCCGGTGTGTCAATCACACCGACTTCAACGTCGCGCCGATTGACCAGATGTTCGTCATGTGGACCGCAGTGAACCGCCTGACCCGCACCGGCGAGGTGCTTGGGCCAGACGAACGCATCACGCCACTCCAGGCGTTGAAGGCGATTACCCTCGACTCGGCATACATGTACAAAGAAGAAAAGACCAAAGGATCACTGGAAGTAGGCAAGCTCGCGGACCTCGTGATCCTGGACAAGAACCTGCTCACGGTTGAGCCAATGACCATCAAAGACATTCGGGTGCTTGAAACCATCAAGAACGGCAAGTCGATTTACACCGCGAAGTAACGCGATTCATCTGGTCGATTGCCACCCACAAGGTTCCTCTCCATGGTCATGCCGATTTACGACGACAACACCGATCGGCGTACGTTCCCGTATGTCAATTACGCGCTGATCGCCATTAACGTCGTCGTGTTCTTCGCACTGCAAGGCGGCGGAACCAATGAGAAGTTCACCTATGCGTTCTCTTGCGTTCCCTATGCTCGACTGATGCCGATTCTGGGTGACCGTCCGTGGTGAGGTAGTATGAGGGTTGCTGAAGCTCCCATGGTCCTCGCCCACGGACGGCCGCCATGATTCTACCACCCGAGGCGCACGCGCTGGTCCAGGTTCTCGCCGTCCA
>JBGSLF010000046.1:0-19316 GCA_041740855.1 Gemmata sp. | reverse complement strand
ACTTTTCGACACCCTGGCCGACCTGAAGACCTCGATCCGGAACAGCCTCTGCTACTTCCAGACCGTGAGGCAACGGGTTAAGACCATGCTTCATCACCGACCGAGAAAAAAGACACAATCAACCGGTCCGTGAATCAGTGCGTTATCCATACGCCAGGTGCGTCTTTTCCATTTCTCCTATTTATCCGTGCTGAATCTCCTGCAAAGTCTGGGCGAATTTGGCATGTCGAGCGGCTTGAGCGGATTCCGTGCATCCTGACGGTCCTGCCGACCGATACAGATATTACTTGCAGTTCTCACGCCCGGACCGCCACCGGAGGTTCACGGATGAACCCGCCTTTTTGGTCCCGCTTTGGTCGGAAGATCGCTCTTGGCCTGATTCCGCTTGCGGCGGATTCCGCAACCGGGCAAGCGCCTCCGCCTGACGTTTCCACAACGCAACCCGCTGCTGCGGCACCCGCCCGGCGTGGAATCGAGATCTATCACGGCACGAATCGCGTTGGCTGGGTCATGCCGCCTGCGATTCATATCGAGCGGCCACTCGTGGTTATGCCGGCTCCGGCACCCATAACGGTACAGGCTCCCGTTGCAACACCGGTGGCAACGCCCGCAATCGTGCCGCCAACGATAACCGATGCCGCAGCCGCGGCACGCGTATCGGAGGCAGTCGCGGAAACGCTCAATGCGGTGCGCGAAGGAACCCGGCGGGTTTCTACGGCAACGACGGAACTACTGGAACGAATGGGCGACCGTGGCCAAGCCGCACATCCGATTCCACCCATTTACCCCGCAACCTACGTACAGCCTGCAGCGCCAGCCCTTCCACCGCACTATATGCCGGCCGCACCGTGGCTGATGCCCGCACCGCACGCCCCCGCCGGGATGGCGAAAGAGCAAGCCACGCCCCCACAAGTGGTCATCATCCGTGAGCCGGGCGAGGCACGAGCAAGCACTACGGCAAGCCACGCGGCTCCGGTCTCTGAGGGAAGCCGCGGCATCACCGTGACACCCGAAACGCTATTGGGGCTTGGGATTGGTGTCGCGGGAATCGGGATCGGGGTGGCAGGTTGGCGGCGATCCAGCCGCGAGAAGGCCGCCGCGCTCGTGATGCCCACACCGCCTCCATCGGTTCCCGCAGATGGCGTGCTGCTCATGGGCAAGTACAACGCTGGCCGCCGACCCGAACCCGCCGAGAAGTTCGAGATCGGCCCGACATACCAGGACGAGCAACTGAGCAAGTTGCAGGTTGAGAGCGAGAGCCAAAACGCGGTGCTCGAATTCATCCTGTCGCAGAACCTCGCCTTGCATGCGGAACTGGCAGGCCCGGATCTTGGTGCGGATATGGCACCACCGGTTACGGAAGCAAAGACAACCGCACTGGGCAACTGATTCAAGCGAACTTAACGATACCGAATCAAGACTTTCACGGAGGAATGGACCATGGCAAATCCCGTATATGTGGGTATGGATCTGGGCACGTTCAAGACTTCGGTTGCCAGTTCCGCTGGCTACCGCGACGTGATACCAACGGCGGTGGGTTGGCCCAAGGATCACATCGCCCGCACGGTTGTGGGCCGCGATATCGTCTTTGGTAAAGACCTGACCGAGCACCGACTGGCGCTCGATGTGGTACGGCCCTTCGAGAAAGGCGTGCTGAAGTACGGCGATTCCAACACATGCGGGCTTTCCCCACAGCAGATGGAAAAGCACGCATTGGCCACGCGGCTTGTGATCGAGTACGCCGTGGGGCTTGTCGCTCCGCAAGCGGCACAGGAAAAGCAGCCGGTTTACGGCGTGATCGGCGTGCCATCGCGAGCCAGCGTGAAGAACAAGCAGTTCGTGATGGATGCGGCCGCCGGCGTGTTCGATGCCGTCGCGGTGGTTTCCGAGCCGTTCACCATCGCCTATGGCATGAACCGCCTGACCGATGCTCTGGTGATTGATATCGGAGCCGGCACCATCGATATTTGCCCGATCTATGGCGTATACCCATCAGACGATGAACAGGTCACTCTTGGCATGGGTGGCGACGCGGTGGACGAAGAATTCGAGAAGCGGCTCAAGGCCAAGCACCCGCGCGTGCAAATGTCGCGGAACATGATTCGCGAGATGAAGGAAAAGTACGGCTTCGTTAACGATAACGGCGAACCCGCCATGGTACCACTGCCGGTGGATGGCAAGCCCACGCCCACCGATGTAACGGAACCGCTGAAGGCCGCGTGCTTAACCATCGTTGGCCCGATCGTGGATGCGGTCTGCAAGTTGGTCGGGAAGTTCGATCCTGAATTCCAACAGCGGCTCCGCAACAACATCATTCTGGGCGGCGGCGGAAGCCAGTTGAAGGGGCTAGATCGCGTGATCGAGAAAGCCCTGAGCGAATATGGCGGAGCGAAGGTCACGCGTGTATCCGATGCCACTTACGCAGGCGCGGTCGGCGCGCTGAAACTGGCAATGAACATGCCACCGCAAGGTTGGACTGCACTTTCCGCGAAGAAAGCCCCGAAAGCCACGGTGAAAGCCGCAGCCTGAAGTGATTCGCGCGAAGCCGCATGCTAGCAAAAGCAACAATCCCACCTGTTCCTTGGAACAGGTGGGATTGTTCGCATGGACCTAATCAAACCAATCTCTTCGTCACGACTCAAATATCGTTGATTTCATACAACGCTGCTTTGCTGACGTTCATGGTAATCGTCAGCAAACCATCCTTCTCCGCGCCGTTGGCGAAGGTCAGGGTGGCACTACTGCTGCGGGCTTGCGTTGTTCCTTCGGTCGCTGGCGAATTCAGCGTGCTAGCAGGAACGCTTTTCGTGTTAGAACTCGGCGAACTGGAAGCGGAAGATTCCAAGTTCAAGCCCTGAACGCTCGGCGGAGCCGCAGCGAACGCGGCACCGGCACCAGCACCGCCACCACCTTCAACTGGGTTTACGTGGATACCCGAGAGGTTCCATCGCGAGTTCTGCCCGCCGAGATCCGCAACCCGCACCCACAGTGACTTCACCGCACCCGCACCGCCCGGTGTTACGGTCGCCGTCACAACGGGGTACGTGCCTGGGAGTGCTGTGATGCCACCAACTGGGGTGATCGGTGTGAAGTTCACACCATCGGTGCTAACAGCCACCTGGATTTGATCGCGGATGTTGTAAGCGTCGCCGATGAAGACTTCGAGGTTAACCGGTGCAACGACCACATCAGCGAAGTCGATGCGGAAGATTCCCGCCCGACTCAGGCCATTCGTTCCTTCAACACCGTCGCGAAGTGTGTTCGCCAGTGGGTTGCCGATCAGGTCTGGCGTTGTTCCGAAGTCGTATCCCAGGGTGGGAGCGTTCGTCCATCCATAGCCCGCTAACGAGTTGTATGTGGTGGTGCGAATCACCGGCAACGATCCCGCTTGCACAGGATTGCTCAGTGCGAGTTGCATATCGAACTGGCGACCAACCGCAGTTGATTGCGGCGGTAACGTTTCGATGCCGGTCCAGCTCAACTGAGCACCACCAGTCGCGGTGGCGTTGCCCGAACTGCCGCCCGTGTTGAACGGATTGGGCAAGCCAGATAGATCGAGGTTCAACGTATCGCCCGGTGCAACCGTGGGGTTGCCGCCGTTGATCACAAGAGCGGCAATATCGGCCGCATTGGGAAGCCGGACATTGAACGTGTCGCCGCCGTTGTTACCGTTGAGCGTCAGCGATTGGAACCCGCTAAAAGCAACCGGCCCTTCGGCATTCCAAGTTACATTATCACTCGCACCATTCACGCGAATGATCTCAAAGAGATCGGCATCGTCCCCGCCTTGCACGACGAGGTTACGCGATCCGGCTGGCGTGCCGTTCAGATCATCGACACCTTCTTGCAAGCGGCCAATCTTGCCAATTTGTTCACCGAGTGTGTGAACGGTGATATCCGAGAAATCGCCCTGGAAGCCCGGAGCCGCACTGAAATCCGCACCGCGATTCAAGAACGGCGAGAAGTCCACTGCTCCCTGGATAAGCGCAGCCACGGTGACCGGGTTCGTGGAACCCCACCAGTTGTTTGCTGCGTCCACCGTTCCCATCGTGTTATTGACGAGCGCCACGGTGTTGGCCGAAAGGTTGTTGCCAGAGAGGATCGCCGAGCCATTCGACTGAACCAGTACGCCAGTGGCGTTGCCGGTCAAGATGTTCTCAACCAGTTGCACCGGTTGGTTGCCGCCCAGATCCGAGCCAAAAACCTCGGGCAACCACTCAATGCCGATGTTTGCCCCCGTCGCCGTGTTACCGCTGTAAACAACCGCGGTTGTGTCGCTGCTCTGCGAAGTCACGCGGAACGCCGCCTGATTGTTCAAAGCGGCTTTGTTGCCAGAAGCCAGGTTCGTGAAGGAGTTGTTGCTCACCGTGATGTTGCTGCTGTGAGCTTGCCCGTTTTCCCAGATACCAATGATGGTCTCGGGCACGGCCGATTGCGCGTTCTGCACCTGGAGAACGTTGCCCGTGATCAGCAACCCATCGTAGGTATTGCTACCACCGAAGTTCGATTGCATTCCGACAGATGTTGAACCCGGCGTGCTTCCGTTGCCAGCGAAGCGAATGGTGTTGTTGGAGAAGGTCTGATTCGTACCAAGCGAGTATTGAATGCCGATGCTCTGAATGCCATCAGCGGGGTTATCGGTTGCAACCTGGATGGTGTTATTCGTGAGTGTGGTGTCCGAGAAGTCGGTATCCGCTCCCACGAACATTCCGATGCCAAGCTCAAAGTTCAGCACATGCAGGTTCGAAACGGTCCAACCGGTGTTCGGTGTCGTGCCATCGAAGTAAAGGAAGCCTTCCAAGAACTGATCCGGAAGGTCGCCTGGCCCCTGGATGCTCGCACCACCGGCCGCGCCGCCGTTCGGGTTAGCGGCGGTGAGGGTGATGTCGCTCAGGTTATCTGGTGCGCGGATGGAGTAATCGTCCAGGTAAACCACATCGACCACGCCGTTGCTTCCCTTGGCCCAACTGGCGCTGGCGTTCGCCTCATTCCAGTTGAATACCCCTTGCAGCACAATCGTGTCGCCGTTCACCGCATTCTGGACCGCATTGTTGATGCGCGTGTAATCGTTATCGTTCGTAGTGGGAATGCCACCAGTGACCGAGAACGCCTGCACGTTGATCGTCGCAGGAACGGTGCGGTCTTCAAGCGATTCAATTTGCCGATTCAGTTGGTTCGTTCGACGCTGAACACGAATCGGCCGGTTATGGCGGCGAAATGGCATCAGTAGTAATTTGCGGAGGGTGTTTAATCGGGACATGTTAAATGCCGGTTCCATGTAAGGGTCGGGGATAACGATTCCTCCCATCCGTGGGGGGACCAGGATCGTGCCACTACACAAGACAAGTGTTCGCTACGTGCGATCTTGGTTGTGAAGATCAGTCGCATTAGTCTCCCCTGAAGTTCAGGAGACGGGCGACCGGCAGCATCCCAGTTCATCGCCGCTAGAAATTATCAGTATTAGCTTGCACCCGCTCCAGATGAAAAACTGGGAAGTTAGGCTAAATTGGGGGCAAAGAGTCCGATTGTACCGCTGAAAATCGCCGATGTTTAACAATTAAGAAGATTTCATGTCATTCGGGGCATCTGAATGCAACCGGGACAACTTGCGGGGAGTTGCAGAGGAACGATCGATCGTTCAGAAACCGGATAACTCGGAGAATTTGAAAGACGAAAAGCTGGTGCCAAACGAACTAGCTTTAAAGTTCCACGTTGCTCCAGGTTCTAGATCGTTGATGTTAGCCAATGCCGTACCCACTTGGGCACCTGTCGAGTCGTATAGGATGAACTTGATCTGGGCATATTTAAGTTTTACAGGCCGACGATTAATGACGCTGCCGGTAATATGGCCGCCAATCTTAGCATTCACTGTCTTGCGCATCAGCACCAAACCTCTCTCGTCATATTCATCCTCAGCCTTTCGACTGGCCTCCGCTTCTGAGCGTAGCTCATCAGCTAGCCTTTTCTTATCTTCAAGTTCAGCCACGCGTGATTGCACATCTTCAACAGTCAGACACCCAGAGAAATTGCCCTTAAAGTATGGTGGATCATTCTTCTCTGCAGAAGTAAGTTTCGCTTTCGCATCTTCAAGATTCACCTCAGCCTTCTTCAAAAGCGATTCGGCCTTGACCCAAACAGCCGTCCTGTCTTTAAGAACAGATTGCAAGAGAGCGTCCTTGGGATTGCTACCATACTTCTGCTTGAAATCAGCCATCTTGGCATCTGCCACGTCATAACTAGCTTTAGCTTCGTTGAAACGTAAATTCGCCTCTGCAACATCTTGTTTGCTAAAGACTACAGACTGCTTCCATTCGTCAGCAAATCGGCTGCGCCAAGGTTCAGGCAGTTCATCGTAGGCTGTCAACCCTGTCCCAAGTTTTCCGCCCCAACGGTGGGCTATACCAGCCGTGATTTTATCCATTTTCGGACTGTCCGATGTTGGACCTTTTATTGATTTCGGACTGTCCGATGTTGACTCATCTACATGTTCAGTCGTTATTTTAATTTTGTCTGGCGCATTCCCTGCCCCACCACAAGCAAGAACCATTGCCACCCAACCGGTCAACATCAACGACGCAAGCACTCGTTGTAGACTAAGCATGCCGTATTCTCCTGTAAGCTTATGTTAGATGAAGATTATACCTGAGTTACCACATACCTGCGTTGTGGCGGTAATTTCTAACTGGGCAATCGGTCATGTCGTTACATTCAAAACCGGAAAATCATTGCAATTATTAGCAGTGCCCTTTACGATGTCGGGTGTAAAAGGATTTCCAGGCCACCATCAACGAAAGATGGGGCAGCGGATGGACTCGCGGGAGGCTCGTAAGCATCTCTCGCTTATCCCGACGGTTTCTAATTTGTGTTGAGTTAATCTCACCCATCAAAGCGGTGGGAAGCATAGAAATCGCCCGGATGTCACAGGTTCGCAGTTCGCGATCAGCACCGCAGGAGTGATGCAAATGAACGCGTGCACCATTCTCAGCACGGAACCGGCCGAGATCTTGACCGCAAGCCCCTTACCGCAACTTCGCCGTTTGGTCGTGATCGCCAACGACCATGAAGTGATCATTACCGGCCGCGTGACGAGTTATTACCTCAAGCAACTCGCTCAAGAAACGCTTCGCTCCGTGATTGGATCGCGGCGATTGCTCAATCAGGTTGAAGTCTCGACCAATCTCATCTAGTTGCGAAATCTCGATTTACACTCTCAACCGCGACAAACAAACTCCTGGGCGATTTCGCTCAGGAGCTAAAAGTAAAATATTGGCAATGGGCGCTTGATTTTCCGGAAATCTTCGTTTAGCCTTCTCAATCTGTTCACGGCCGCCCGGAACGAATCCACCACAGCACCCACGGATGGGACGCTCCCGCCAGGCGAGCCACCCAAACCGCACCATGATGAGCACCGGCACCACGGACCCGTTCGCGGTCTATCCGGCTTTCTTCGCCGGAACGGATGCCGTTGTTGTTGCCGCACCTGCCAAGCTCAATCTGTTCCTCGAAATACTTCGCAAACGCCCGGATGGCTTTCACGAACTCGAATCGCTCATGGTTGGCATCGATCTGTTCGACACCATCACAGTTCGCCGTACTTCGGCAAACGTGATCGCGTTGACGTGCGAACCAGCGGGGCTTCCGACCAACGCCGATAACCTCGTGATTAAAGCGGCGGAAGCACTGCGAACGCATGTTCGCCGCCCCGATCTGGGGGCCGAACTTCATCTCAACAAGCGCATCCCCCAGCAAGCGGGGCTGGCGGGTGGTTCCTCCGATGCGGCACTTACGCTCCTGGCCTTGAACGAAATCTGGAAACTGGCGCTGACACGAACGGAACTCGCGGCTATTGCAGCGACCGTTGGTTCAGACGTGGCCTTCTTCCTGACTCCACCGGCTGCTTGGTGTACCGGGCGTGGGGAAGTTGTCACCCCGGAGCGCGTTGCCAGGCCGATAGACTTTGTCCTGGTGTGCCCACCCATCGGGTTGGCCACTGTCGAGGTTTATCGCCGACTCCGAGTTCCCGCCACTCCTGTGGCAAGCGATGCCCTGCGTGAGGCCGTTGCGTCCGGAAATCTGTCTGCCGTTGGTGAATCGCTGTTCAACCGGCTTGAAGAACCGGCGTTCGAACTTTCACCGATGGTTCAGCAGATTCGCCACCGACTCGACGGACTGAACCCATGGGGGGCGCGAATGTCCGGGAGCGGATCAGCAGTATTTGCTGTTTGCCAGAACCGGGCAGACGCAATCCGGTTGGCTGCGACGTTTCGCGCTTCCCGGCCGGTCGATGAACCGGAATCTCGTGTTCTCGTTGTCCGTAGTCTTGCCCCCTGATACCGGGGGGGTCCAGGGGTTCACGCCCCTGCAACCCCACTGCAAGGAGAATAGCGGTGGTCATCACGGAAGTTCGCATCAAGCTCTGCGAAGCAAACAGCGAGCGGTTGTTCGCGTTTTGCTCGGTCACGTTCAACAATGCCTTCGTGGTCCGCGACCTCAAGATCATCGAAGGGACCAAAGGAATGTTCGTGGCGATGCCGAGCCGCAAGCTCACGGATCGCTGCACCAAGTGTTCCTGCAAAAACCACCTTCGGGCGCGGTTCTGCAATTCATGTGGAACCCGCCTCGATGAAGGCCGGGCCATGCGTGCGGTGGATGGGCGGGCCAAGCTCCACGCCGACATCGCCCACCCGATCCACTCGGGTGCCCGCGAACAAATCCAGGCCGCCGTGATCAAAGCCTACACGGAAGAGAAGGAACGAGCCAAGCAACCGGGCTATGTCTGCACCTACGACGACTACGACTACGACACCGATGATGTGCCGGTGAGCTACGGAACAATGGTAAGTGAGATGGGCAAACCCGCTCGCACCCACGGGCCGCATACCGCACCCAAAGGCACGCACTTCCACACCGATGCACCCGCGAGCAAATCGCCCGCGAAGAACAGCGACGACTTCAGTACCGGCATCGTGTGATTGAGCTACCACGCAAAAGCCCCGAGATGCAATCTCGGGGATGCAGTTGTCGATTTTGGCATCTTGGCGTGCCGTGTGTGTGAACACACGGATTTCTGACACAACCCGCGTCATGACCGACGAGGCTCGCCAATCACTTGCCTTTAAGAGTTATCCGCAGATTACGCAGATTACACAGATTTGAAATCAGAAGACAAACATGACTTGTGTTTTCTGTTCTTGGTTTTGAAATCTGCGTCATCTGCGTCATCTGCGGATAATGTGTTTTGGTTTTCGAAATCATCCGCAGTGACTTGTAATGTCTGTTCTTGATTTTGAAATCTGCGAATGGTGTGTTCTTATCTTTCTGACGCATCTGCTTTCGCACGACCTGTAACGGCCACTGTTCCCTTCCGTGCCGGCTTCGCATAAACTACGACCCGGATTGATCTCTCGCGCCTGCCATCACCGGTGGGCCGTAACCTCCCACTGGAAGGCTGCCATGAAGCGGTTCGCGCTGGCCGGAAGTCTGATGGCGTTCTCGTTCGTTGGTGTTGTGCTCGCCGATGAGAAAGCCCTGAAGGAACTCGAAGGCACTTACACTGTCATCTCGCTGGAAAAGGGCGGCAAGGCGGCCCCGAAGGAAATCTCCGACGGGTTAACGATCAACATCAAAGGCGACACGTTCACCATCAATGTGATGGGCGAAGCCAAGAAAGCGACGATCAAAGCGGATGCATCGAAGACGCCGAACACCATCGATATCAGCCCATCCGACGGGCCAGAGAAAGGGAAAAGCTTCCCCGGTATCTACAAGCTGGAGAAAGGCGAGTTGACGATTGTGTTCACCGAGAAGGGCGGCGATCGCCCCAAGGAACTGACCTCCGAAGGCGACTCGATGATGCTGAAGCTGAAGAAAGAAAAGACAGAAGAGAAGAAAGAAAAGAAGTAAGGCAACCCCGCACGTCGCGCCCCGGCCACACCCGCCGGGGTGCTCCCACTTCCCTTGCCCAAACCCGAGACACTTCCATGCGATTGTTCATTGCGCCATTCATCGCCGCAGCCGCATTCCTGGCGTGCGCCCTTCCCGCCGCCACCGCCGACGAAAAGAGCGACGCGGCCAAGAAGATCGAAGGGACGTATCAACTCCTCTTCGTATCCATCAATGGCAAGCCTGACGATCGGAAGAAGGACGAGGTCGATGTTCTCGTCATTAAAGACGGAACAATCACCATCAAGCTTGCCAAGGATAAAGAAGAAGTAGCATTGTTCACCCTGGATCCCGCGAAGAAACCTGCCCACATAGACCTGTCACCCAAGGGCGAGAAAGAGACCATCAAAGGAATCTATGAAATGAAGGAAACGGACAAGGGGCTGGAACTGATGCTGGCGTTCTCGAAGGACGGCGACAGCGACCGCCCAACGGACTTCAAGGGTGAAGGTGCTGGTGTCACGGTATTGAAGATGTTGCGCAAGAAAGATAAGTGAACGCCCGGCCACGCACGCGGCGCGGTTGATCTTTCCCGGTTGCTCCTCTTCCACTACGCTACCGGCTCATCCCTACCATTGCGGATTGATACGGACATGGAAGACTTGCTGAATCAGATCGGGCAAATCCTCGTCAAGGTGGTCACCAACCTGACCAATCCGGAAGCGTGGAAGGAAGCACTCGGCAGCCCCGGGATGACCGTTGCGGCGTTCATCGTGCTGAACCTGATCGTGTTCACCGAAACCGGCTTGCTCGTCGGGTTCTTCCTGCCGGGCGATTCGCTTTTGGTCACGGCCGGGATCGTGGGGAACTCCGTTGGCTGGCCCATCGGTTGGCTCATGCTCACGCTGTGTATCTCGGCGATCGTGGGCGATACGGTCGGCTACTGGATCGGCTACAAAGCCGGGCCGGCGATCTTCCGCAGGCCCGATGGCCGCATCTTCAAGCAGAAGTATTTGCAAGATGCGCGCGACTTCTATGAACGGCACGGCGGCAAGACAATCATCATCGCGCGCTTCGTGCCGATCGTTCGCACGTTTGCGCCGGTTGTCGCCGGTGCGGCCCGCATGGACTATAAGCGATTCCTCTCGTTCAACATCGTGGGCGGCATCTCCTGGGTGTGTAGCATGATTCTCCTGGGCTACACGCTGCACCTGTGGCTCGATCCACTTCTGAAGCCCATCTTCGGCAACGATTTCAAGATCGAGAAACACATCGACAAAGTGGTGATCTTGATCGTGCTGGCATCGGTATTGCCGATCGTGTGGAAATGGTGGACGCACCGCAAAGACGCGAAGGCGCAAACTCGCGTTATCGCGGACGCGACTCGTATGAATACCGACGCGTAACCAAGCAACCGATCACTGAGGTGACTCGGCTCGCCGGAATCAGACTCGCCTCACCGGAATCAGACGCGGTTCGGCTTAATGCTGTCCTCTCTCTGCGCACTTGCGTTGACCCTTCTGTGCCGGTCGGTGTACACTTCACGCACACACTTAACCGGGGACAGCACATGAGTTTCGGCGACGATGAGCGAATTGGTTACGACACCGCACGCGGGCGTGACTGGCCCAGCGTGCGACAGTTCAACGTGTTTCTGCCCAACCGCATGGGCGCGCTGCTCGATCTGGTTCGCAAGTTCGAAAGCACCGATGTGCGTGTCGTTTCGCTCACCGTGGTCGAAACCGCGGATTGTGCCATCATTCGCCTGGTGCCCAGCGATTATGAACGCGGCTACGAGATCTTAACCGCCGCCAAGATTCCCTTCACCGAAAGCGATCTGCTTGTCTTGAAGTTGCCCGACGACGACCGCCCGCTGCTCACGATTACCAAGGCGTTGCTCGGAGCCGAGATCGATATCTGCTACATGTATCCGCTGCTTACCGGCGTTGGCCCCATGGGGAATACCGCCATTGCGGTGTATGTGAACGATTTCGAAGCGGCGGCTGCGGCGCTCCAAGGTCAGGGCTTCACGCTCTTCACTGAGAACGACCTGCGCGACTGATTGGCAGAACGATCGCAGAACGATTCTCGGCCCGCGATTCGCATGTGCGGCATGTGAGTTGCGTACAATACAGAGCTATTCCTTTCCTCCCCACAATCGTTCAGGGGGTGTGCATCAATGGCACTCACAGCCCAGCAGATTGCCGAGCAACGGAAGAACGTTGAGGAACTCATCGCCGGCTCGGATGTCGGCTTCGCCAAGGCTTTGTTCTGGGGCCGATTCAAAGGCGAGTTGTTGTTCCCATATCCCACGCTCTCGCCGGACAAGCAGACCGCGGCCGACGAGATGGCGGCGAAGGTGAAAGCCTACGCCGATGCGCACATCGACCATATGCAGATCGATCGCGACGCGCGCATTCCGGATTCGGTGGTGCAAGGGTTGGCCGATCTTGGCGCATATAAGCTCACCATTCCGCCGGAGTTTGGCGGCCTCGGCTTCGGGCAGCAACAGTACCTGAAGACGATGGAAGTGCTCGGCGGGCACGATGCGAGCGTAGCGGTGTTCGTGAACGCGCACCACAGCATCGGCGTGCGGGCGCTCTGTTTGTTCGGCACGAAGGAACAGCAGGCGAAGTGGCTGCCGGGGTTGTTCGATGGCTCGAAGCTCTGCGCGTTCGCGCTCACCGAACCCGAAGCCGGCTCCGACGCGGCCAATGTGCAAACCACCGCCACGCCCACCGAAGATGGCACCGCGTACATTCTGAACGGCACCAAGCACTACATCACCAACGGCGGCATCGCGCACATTCTCACCGTGATGGCCCGCACGCCGGACCCGAAGAACCCCAAAGGAAAAGTGACCGCGTTCCTGGTCACGCCAGACTTGCCGGGATTCGAGGTGATCGAAGCGCGGGCGGAAAAGTGCGGCATTCGCGGCACCGCCACGGGGAAGATGCGTTTCACCAATATGCGAGTGCCCAAGGAGAACATTCTCGGGCAGATTGGCCGCGGATTGCAGACCGCGCTCACTGTGTTGAACTATGGCCGCGTGACCTTCGGGGCCACCTGCACCGGCCACGCCAAGGCATGCCTGAAGGCGATGACCGAACACGCCAAGAGTCGCGTACAGTTTCAGCAACCGCTCGCCGAGTTCCATCTCGTGCAGAAGAAGATGGCGTTCGCGGCCGCACACACGTTCGCGATGGAAGCCTCGACCGCGGAATGTGCCGCGTTCATCGACAAGGGCGCACCGGACTACATGCTCGAAACCGCCATTCTCAAAGTGTTCGCCACCGAGCACCTGTGGACCATCGTCAACGACACGTTGCAGGTGTGGGGCGGGAAGGGCTACTTCTGCGATCAACCCATCGAACGCTGGATGCGCGACGCACGCATTAACACCATCGGCGAAGGTGCGAACGATGTGCTGAAAGCGTTCATCGCGGTGGTAGGCTGTCGCGGACCAGGCGAGTATCTGAAGGGCCTTCGCGACGAAACGCTCGGCGGCGTGAAGGGCTTCTTCAAGCGACTCCCAGCGGCGTTGGGTGTTGGCACAACGCTGATCGCCCCGTGGCTCACAACCAGCACGCCCGACGTGCCTGTGAAGAGCCAACAACTGCGCGACAGCGCTTACACACTCGGTCGCCTGACTCGCGAATTCGGCCTGAAGCTGCCGCATGTGTTCATGAAGCTGAAGGACGAAGCCACATTCGCGCAGGCAGAGTTGATGCACGAACGAATCGCGGATATCGCGATCGATCTTTATGTCAGCGCGTGCGTGCTGGCGCGGCTGGATCACCTGATGATGCACACCAGCGGCAACGGCAAACCCGCGGCTGCAGACCCCTACGCGGACATCACCGCCGGCCGCTACTTCTTGCAGATTGCGTTTCGCCGCATCCGCGAACGCTTCGCCGCCTTCGACGACAACGACGACACGGGCCTATTGGCCACGGCGAAGAACACCATCGGGGGGTTCTGACCAGGGGTTAACACCCCTGGCTATGAACGGTGACCCCGTTGGGGTCACAATAACCGGTAATCGGTGTATGTTTTCGGTAGCCCCAAAGGGGCGACCGTGAATAGCCAGGGGTGTCAACCCCTGGCGTGATGTGTGCGTGATTCGCGTGTCATTCGGCAGAGGCGACCGGTATGCCGCAATCCCTCGCATCGATCCACCTCCACGTTGTCTTCAGCACCAAGAATCGGGAACCGTGGCTGACGACGGATTACGCCAGTCGCGTGTACGAATACATGGGCGGCACGCTTGGCGGTAATAAATGTGCTCTCATCGCGGCCGGTGGCATGCCAGACCACGTTCACCTGTTGATTTCAATGAGTCGGGAACTGAGTACCGCCGATATGGTTCGCATGATAAAGTCCAACTCATCGCGCTGGATTCACGACACATTTGCGAATCTCGCCGGGTTCGCATGGCAAACGGGATACGGCGCATTTGCCGTGAGCTATTCAAACATACCGTCCGTCCGAGCATACATCGCCAATCAAGTACAACATCACACGAAGCAATCGTTCCAGGACGAGTTGCGCGAATTCCTCCGACAACACGAAATCCAATGGGACGAGAAATATATCTGGGACTGATTGCAAACATGACCAGATAGCCAGGGGTCCATTACAACCAGGGGTTGACACCCCTGTCTATGAACGGTGACCCCGTTGGGGTCACAATCAGAGGGAATCGAGGTCACGATCAGAGAGAATCGGTGCGCGTTTTCGGTAGCCCCGAAGGGGCGACCGTGAATAGCCAGGGGTGTCAACCCCTGGGTGCAATCAACCCCTGGGTGCAATCAACCCCAGGGGTGTCAACCCCTGGCACTTTATCATCGCCCCAACTCGCGTTCGATGCGATCCACCAGTTCCTTTGCCTTCCAGTCGCGGTCGCCGATGGCCACGCTCGCGTCTTTCTCCAACCACGCCCGCACTTTCTTCTCGGCGGCCACGGCGGTGCTGTGCGTCTTCGCACCGAAGTGTTTGCTAATCTCGCCGTAGGTGGCGGCGGTGTGCTTGCGGCACAAATAGATGGCGATCATGCGCGGATGTGTGACCGCCCAGGCACGCGATTTGGATTGCAACGTGCCGCTCGACAACCGCAGGGCCGCACACACAGCCGCATCCACATCGGCGACTTTCACCACACGCACCGCGTGCCGCAACAGCTCGCCCAGCGCTTCGCGAACGCCCGCTTGATCCACCGGCCGGCCCGTCACCTTTGCGTAATGCTTCAGACTGTTCACGGCCCCTTCCAACTCGCGTACATTCCCCCGCAAGCTGCTCGCGATCGTCTTCAAGATTGCATCGGTGATGATCGGCGTGGCACCGGTCGCCTTCTTGCGAAGGATTTCGAGCCGCGTCTCGGGGTCGGGCGGCAGAAGCCCCCACACCGCACCGCCCAACAGGCGATCCACCAACTCGGGCATCATCTCGTCGGCGAGGCGCGGGTGACAGTCGGTTGTCACAACCACCTGTCGGCCATCGGCCACCAGTGAATCGAAGGTGTGGAGGAACTCCGCCTGCGTGCCCCTCCTGGTTATGAGGAAGTGGAGATCGTCCAGAATCAGCGCGGAGCATTCGCGGAACTGCCGCCGGAACGCGCCCATCTTGCCATACTGCGACGCCGCCACGAACTTGGTGGTGAACTCCTCGGCGGTCACGAAGCACGGCCGTTGGTCGCCTTTCCGCTTCAACCCGGCGTAGATTCCTTCGAGCAAATGCGTCTTGCCGGTGCCCACAGGGCCATGAATCACGAGCGGGTTCGCACCTTCGCCGGGGTCTTCAATCACGCTGAGGGCCGAAGCATGAGCGACGCGGTTCGAAGAGCCAACGATGAAATCGTTCAGCAACTTCCAACGTCGCCCGGTCTTCGTGCTTTGCATCGGTCTTACAGCTTCGTCGGCAGCAGAAGCGGTGCGTTTGGCCTTCGCTCGCGGATTGGCCACGGGATCGCCGAAGAGATCTTGGCGATACACTGGCGTGGGCCGCACCGGTTCGATTTGCTGCCGGCACGTATCGGAAAGCAACAGATCTTCCGCCGTGCGGGGCGGGCTATCGGGTTCCTCTTTCGCGCGGCTTTCCAGTGGTGTTTCGGCCTCCACCGCTTCCGTATCCACGACCCAGCGAATCGCGGTGCCAGGCCCGCTTACTTCGATAACGGCTTCTTTGATCGCCTTGCCAAAGGTGCTCTCGATCCACTCTTGCGATTGACGATTGCGAACCGCGATAACGACTTCGCCACCCAGCGGAACGAAGCGAACGTGGCCGACGAACCAGAGGCCATAGCGAGCCGCACCCACGCGACCCGCCACGGCGTCGGCAAGAGTGCGGTCGGGCGATGCGACCGGTTTATCTTTGGTAGTGGCTCGGGCCGGCACGGGCAGTCTCCCGCGCGGCAACCGTGCAAGACGGTGCCGCGAAGCGATGCAAAGTCGGGGTGTTCCTCCGGGACTTCACATCTATCAGCCAAAGTGGCCGCGCGCCTACGCGCCGGTATGTCGGTTGTGGAGATCGGCGCGCGACTACCCCAGGCGCGACCGGCAAGGTCCACCACTCCGGGCGCGTTCGCCGCATTCGCGCCAGCCGGTGCGATTGGGCGCAAACGGGCGCAGGCGGCAAACTCGCGCTATCCAGAATGGACTTGAGGGAAATTAGACTGAATCTGAAGATTCACTGATTCAGCCCGATGGCAAGAGTTCCGGCAGATACGCAATGAACACCTCGCGGCTCGCAAACTCGCTAAAGCCAAACCGCTGATACAACCGCAAGGCAGGATGGTTACGGGCATCCACGCAAACTTCCGCCAACGCAACGAACGGCACGCCTTCGTGCAGCACTTTCGCGAGCAACGTGCGGCCCAGCCCACGACCACGCGCCGCGGCAACCACGCCCAAATAGTTAATGCTCAGCACGCCGTCTGCTCCAAGCTCCGTGATCACAACGCCAAGTGGATTGCTACCGGCTTCCGCGAGGAAGTGCCGCGTTGATGAGCCGTTGGGAAGTTCGAAGCCTGCAGCACGTTCGGCGGGCGTGCGGCCCTGTTCCAACTCTGGGCAATCGAGCGAATGTTCCTGCGTGGCCAACCACGTTTGCGCGAACACATCGCGAAGTTCCGGCTGATAGTAGCGGCCTTCGAGTGTGTCGCACGGCTGCGTCGAATCGCGGTATGGCTTCCGTTCGAAACGCAACAACAGCGCCCGGGTGACATGGCGAAAGCCTTGCGTTTCCAGCAATGGCACGGCGACGAGGTTCTCCGCCGTCGCATACGCCTGACACACTTTCACACCGAAAGAGCGTAGCCATTCGCACGCGGTGCGTGCCAAAGCTTCGGCGTCATCGGGCGTTTCCGCTTGCGGCGGAACCAGAACGCCCATGGCACCGGGCATCACCTCCGCACGAATGGCACCGCACACGCGGCCGGTGGAATCGCGTGCGACAAACAGCCCCGCATGGTTATCGCCATTCATCGGCGAAGGAGGATTGTGGCCGCCCGCGAGGAGTCGCAGCGCGGGCAAAAGTTCGTGAGGAGCAGCGGGGGAAATGCGATCAGACACGCGAACACACGCAAGGGGCAAAGTCGATGGTGGCGGGCAAGCAAACAGCGGAAGGCGATTCGCGGGCAACCGCATTCTCGCTGCGTTCATCTTACCTTACGTCACAATCATGCGGCCCAAGGTGAAAAGCACGCCCGCCAGCACAATACACGCGGGCAGCGTGAGCGCCCATGCGAGCAGAATCCTGCGAATCGTTCCGCCTTGCACACCAGAGCCGTTCGCCACCATCGTGCCGGCCACGCCGCTCGAAAGCACCTGCGTCGTGCTCACCGGCAGGTGAAGCGTATCGGCCGCCAGGATCGTCGCCGCGGCCACGGCTTCGGCTGCGGCCCCTTGTGCGTAGGTCAGGTGTTGCTTGCCGATCTTCTCGGCCACGGTAATCACGATGCGCTTGTAGCCAACCGTGGTGCCAACGCCCAACGCCAGCGCTGTGCCGATCACCACCCATAACGGCACGAACTCGATGGAGTGCCCCATCGCTTTCACATGGGGTTTCAACGTGGCGCTCGCCTCAGCAGACACTTGCAAACCCGCAGTGTGCTTGCGAAGGCGATAGATCGATTGCCGCACTTTCCAGCGTTCTTCGTCTGGCACATCGGCGAAGGATTTCTTGTCGCCCACTGCGGTGCGAATCAGTTCCAGATCGCGCCGGGCTTCATCCGATAATTCCACGCCTTCCTTCGCCAGGGTTTGTTCAATCGCCACGGTTGCGGAGACCACATCGCCAGCCAGTTCCGGTTGATAAATGTTCACGGCGTAGTGGAAGGGCAAGAAGCCGATGAGCACCAACAACACCAGCCCCATTCCTTTCTGGCCATCGTTGCTTCCATGCGCGAAGCTCACGCCACCGCACGTGGCGATCAACACGCCGCGCACCCAGCCGGGCGGGCGGTCTTCGCCTGCGGGCGGTTTGTACAGGCGCGGTTCGCGAATGGTGGCCTTCATGATGAGCAAAAGAATGCCCGCCAGCACAAAGCCGACGAACGGCGAAAGCAACAACGCCAGCCCCACGTCCGTTGCTTTGCCCCAATTCACACCGGTTAACCCGGCCCCATTCCAAAGGCTGTTGGCGATCCCCACGCCGAGAATGGAACCGATGAGCGTATGCGAACTGCTGACGGGAAGGCCCATATACCATGTGCCCAGATTCCATGTGACGCCCGCAAGAAGCAAAGCCATCACCATCACCAACGCCGCGCGCGAAGTTCCCTCGATGAGCAGATCGACGGGTAAGAGATTCACGATGCCAAACGCAACCGCGGTGCCACCGAGCAGCACGCCGAGAAAGTTCATGACCGCGGAATAAATCACCGCCGGTGTGGCGGACAACGTGCGAGTGTAGATAACCGTGGTGACGGCATTCGCGGTGTCGTGGAAGCCGTTAATGAATTCGAACGCAAACGCGACAGACAAAGCAATGGCGAGGAATAAGAGCGAGGTCGCAGTCAGTGAAAGGGCGGCGTCCCAGAAGTTCATACACGATTCCCAGGGGGAGAGAAACTCGGAGCGGTCGCTCACAGAGTAATTCGCCAGCCACCCCGGTAGCACGCAGAACTCGCCAGACTTCACACAAACTTCACAATTTCAATCGTTGCGATCGGCCCTGTTCGCGCATCATTCGGGCCGTTCGATAGGTCGCGGGGGCGGGGCGATGCGGTCTTGGGCTTCTTGCCGCTTTTGTGCGGCGAGCAATTCGTCGGCGTATTGTGGATCGAGCAGCGCGGCTTCCTTGAAGGCATCCACCGCCTGATCAATCTCATTCATTTCAAGGCGATGCCGGCCGAGTGCGGCAAGCGCTTTGGCATCGGCGGCCATCATCCGCATCACTTCCACGGGGTCTTGCAGTGCGGCAGCGGCAGCGCGTTC
>JBGSLF010000045.1:0-6611 GCA_041740855.1 Gemmata sp. | reverse complement strand
CGCGTTCCGCCTGCCGCGGTGTATCGACCACCGGTTGCGCCCGCGATTCGCCCGGCGGGCCTCGGCCCAAAGCCATTGCTATTCGCCGACGATGCACGTTACGGAGCCAAAGCCAAGCCCGTGGCCGAAGAGGGCGGTTCCGGTGGCGGTGTAATCGATAACATTCCCTTCGATTCGTTTATCCCGAACGGAAGCAGCGACGATCGCCGGAAGAAGTAAGAAGCCCGCGCACAATAGTGAAGCGGGCTGTCTTCGCGCTAGCGATTACGACCGGCGAATGTGTGTTGTCAGATCGAACTCACGCACCAGCAAATCCAGGCGCGGGGCGAGTTCAGCGTAGGTCGCGGCATTCGTTACAAGCGTGACCTCCACCTGATTCGCCTCATCACTCGCCGATTGATCGGGCGGCAATTCTTCGGGTGCGTAACGCAAGTTGGCGAGCGTGCGACTATCAAAGCCGGTTAACTCCATCTCGTGCGTCCCTTGCAGTTCCGCCAGCAACTCGGCCAACCGTAGCGAATCGAATCGCCCTTGCGCTTCGTGATTGTTCAGCACAACATTCAGAGCCTTTTCGCGTGCTTCTCCAAGGCGAACGACCGACACCATCACGCGCTCGATGCCGAGTTCCTTCAAGATCTGAATGCGGGCGTGACCGCCAACAATGTGGCCGGTTAGCTCGTTCCAGATGAGCGGTTCGACAAGCCCAAACTCGCTGAGGCTCGCCCGCAGCTTGCGATACGCCGGCGACGATAGTGCAAGCACTTGTCGCGGGTTATAGTGTGCGGGCTTCAGGCTCGAAAGCGGCATCTCGCGGAGTTCCATCGGCGTGAGCGGTGTCATGGTGGTGCTTCTTCATTGAGATGAAGTGAGACGGGTGCGAGCGAACCGAACGCCCACTCTTATCTGGTGTGCTACGAGCGTGCGGCTGTCAAGCGAGTGGCTGCATAAACTAGCCGCATGACACACATTCTTCTTTCTCTTCTCTGTGCCTGCGTCGGCACCATCACTCTTCTGGCAACAGCTCCGAAGAGCGATAGGGTTTCGGGCAACGCCGTGATTCGCGGCAAAGTAGGCGACTCGGAAATTGTGATCACAATCACGGATCGCGTGGCCGGTGCGATTCACTCGCTCACCTGGAACGGCAAGGAGTTCGTCGATAGCTTCGATCATGGCCGCCAGATTCAATCGGCGTCCAACTTCGATAGTGGCAAGGCGTTCATCCCGGAAGTGTTTAATCCCACCGAGGCGGGCGGGCGTTCCGATGGCCGCGGTGCAACATCCACCAGCCGCTTGTTGGAACTCTCCGCGAAAGAGAATCAGTTACTCACGCTCAACCGCATGGCGTTCTGGTTGCGGCCCGGCGAAAAATCGGCAGGGCATTTGGCCCGCAACGACGCGCCGCTTTCGGATCACTATCTCGCGAAGCGGGTGACGATCGGTTACCAAAACTTGCCGCACGCGATCGAATACCGCGTGACGTTCCTGGTGCCCAAAGGAGAAGGCCACACGTTCGCGCAGTTCGAGGCGGTCACGGGCTACATGCCGCCAGAGTTCAACACTTTTCACCACTACGATGCCCGCACGAAGCGTTTGAAGCCGCTGAGCGATGGGCCAGGCGAACAGGCCGATCCGGTTGTGCTGGCAACCGCCGATGGGAAGTTCGCGATGGGCGTATTCTCGCCCGATCAGCCCAGCAAGGGATTCAACGCGGCGGGCTATGGGCGGTTTCGTTTCGCGGCCGAGAAAGTCGTGAAGTGGAACTGTGTGTTCCGCGTGCGCGATCCGAATGGCATCGCAGCCGGGCCATACTCATATCGCTGCTTTCTGGTGGTAGGCACCGCGAGCGATTGCGAAAGCGTGCTCACGGCGTTGCACGACGAATTCCGGAAATGAAGAACCTCGATCGTTCACGCTCTCGGTTCCGGACAACAAACTCGTACGTTTCGTTGCCTCTGTGCGACTCCGGGTTGTATCCTGTAGAAATCCCTCGCCCCCTATCGTGTGGCTCAAACCGCGTATGCCCGTCTCATGGTTCCGCCCCTGGCAATCGGTCTGGTTGCCGCGTGTGATCACGGTTGTGGCGCTGCTCGCCGGCCTACCGCTGTTCCTTCGCATGCCGCTCTGGTGCGATCTCACGCTCTATGATGTTGCCGCGCGGAACATCATGCGTGGCGGAATTCACTACCGCGACGTATTCGATACCAACTTGCCAGGCTTCGTGTGGCTGCTCGCCGGAATTCGGTCCGTGCTTGGGTTCAGTGCCTTCGCTTTGCGATGCGTGGATCTGGCGATTGTCACTAGTATTGTGCTGCTCATCGATCGGGTTGCGAAGCGAGGTGGAGCCACACCCGTAACGCGCTGGTGGGCGTTCGCTGGTGTCGCGATGCTCTACCCCTTCGCAGTGGAAATGGCTCATTGCCAGCGCGACACCTGGATGGCACTCCCGATCATGGCGGCGGTCTGGTTTCGCGTGCGGCGAGCATCTCTTCCCAGCGAACGGCCCTTCCTTGCATCTGCGGTGGAAGGCGTGCTCTGGGGCGTGGCCGTGTGGATCAAGCCCCATGTGGTGTTGATGGCGGCGGGCGTGTGGCTCGTCACCGCACGGCGGCTTGCCGGGGTATCGCAGCGACCGTGGCGAACCTTCGCCCTGGATCTATTGGGGAATCTCGCGGGCGGATTGATCGTGGGTGCGGCCGGAATCGCGTATCTGATCTCTTCGGGAACGTGGCCGTATTTTTACGACCTGATCACCGTCTGGGCACCGGAATACGGCATCCTGGCGAACCGCGAAATCGAGCAACGCCTGGAACAGGAACTTCACTGGTTCCCGCCGTGGAGCTTGTGGCTGGCGCTGACGGTGCCGCTGGCGGTGTTCTCGATCATCGACGCCGTGCCGTGGGCATCGCGCCCGACCGACACCACACGCCCCGGACCGATTGGCCGCTTGCTTCCCGCGTGGTTGTGGGATCGCGTGGCGGGGCCAGATGCGCGCTTCGCCCGCGGCACACTGGCCGCACTTTATCTGGTATGGGCGTTCCAGTCGTTTTACATTCAGCGCGGGTTCATGTATGTCCACATGGCCGAGACGTTCATCATGTTTGGGCTGTGGGCGGCCCATCGGTGGGCGATGCCCCTCATCGTGTTCGTGTGGCTCGTTCTCACCACTTCGGCCTGGGTCATCGCAGATGCGAACCCGGCTTTCTACGCGACCATGATGCGTGTGGCCGATCACGATGGGCTTCCCGGTGAAGATCCGGACAAGGAACATTATCTGGTTCGCCACCCGATCGCGGATTACACGCGCATGCGTCACTGGGCGGATTGCTGGCGCACCAATCTCACGGATCGGGAACGCTATCAGTTGTGGGATCGCATCAAGCGGATTCAAAGCCACGAGGCTTCGCCCGGTTGGGAAGAACTGGCGGACATCGCGGATTATCTGCGCGATCCCGCACGCGGCGGTGGCGTGGGCGATCGCGAATTAATCGCCTGGCACGATTCGCCGCATGCGTTGTATCTGACAATGGACCTGCAACCGGGCCTGCGGTTCATGCACCTGAACACGGCGATGATCATTAGCCCCGAGGCGAAGATGCGCGTGCTGGACGAACTCTACCAGTGCAAGGGGACCGCCAAATTCGCCGTCAGCGATCTGGGTTGGGCCGCACTGGGACAGAAGCCGGAAGTGCGATCGGCGATGCTCGCGCCACCGCAAGGGCCAGATGATCTCTATCCGCCAAAGTTGAAGAACTGGATGCGGGCCACCTTCCCGTTCAACCAGCCCGCAGTGTTCCGCTCCGGCGGCGGACTGGGGCGATACATCGTTCACAAGCTCACGCCGCCACTGGGCGACTGGCCATACCCGGATGATCCCCAGGGGCCATGATTGTTGGTTCATGCTTACGGGCTATTGCGGCGGGCGTTTACGCGGCGGGTTGGTGAACGCTTCCAGCCATGCGGCCATCTCGTCGGCCGTGGCTTCGGGCGTAACCTTCTCCACCTCAGCCACAGCAGGCGTGCCCTCGTCGAGCGGCTTCTCGATTAACCAATCCACAAAGCGCCCGCAGGAGAAGAAGTCGCCACCACTTCGGCGGGCCGCTTCGTGAAGGCGTGTGTCGTTCGAAACCACAATCACACGAGTGGCCCGCAACTCGCTTCGCAGCATATCCTCGATCTCGTCGTCGGCCGTGCGACCGTAGGCGAAGCGAACGCGGATGCCATTCTGAACCGACTCCAGCGACGTGTGGCGGTGCCGGCTCTTGTTGCTATCGAACACCACTCGCAGCGTGCTGGCCCGCGCTTGGGCGGCGTCGGCCAGCCAGGCCAGGAAGCGATTGCGTACGGGTTCCAGGGCGCGTTTGGGCGTCGCCGAGCTAAGGAACCCGACCGCATGCATCAGGTTGTACCCGTCGATCAGGTACGTCACGGCCGCACCAAAGGCAAGAATGAGATGTTTGAATTGTAGCACGCATGGGCAAGTAAAGTGCGAAAGCCCGGCCGTTGCAACGGCCGGGCTTTCAGCTATCAGAATCGGCCGGAGGAACGGCCGGCTAGCGGACCAAGCAGAATGGCGAGGTCTTACTCCTCGTCCGAATCCGCAGGGGAAGATTGATCTTCCGGCGGTGTGGGATCGGGCACCCGGTAGTCTTCGCCCAGCCAACGGCCCAGATCAATGATCCGACAACGCCGCGAGCAGAACGGGTAATCCGGGTAATCCTGCCAGTTTCCCGGCATGGCTAACTCACAGATCGGGCACCGCACTTTATTCATCGGTCCTGGCCACCCCTAACTTCGGGATTTCCCCGCACGATCCGCTTATTTCGTCTTTTTCGCACCACCGGTGCTTGCGGGCTTGGCGGGCGTGCTTGCGGCAGCAGGCGCGGGTGTAGCGGGTGTTTCCGCTTTCGTTTCGGTTGTCGTCTCGGTCTTGGCTTCGGTCTTGGGCGTTTCGGCCGCGTCGCTCTTCTCGTTCTTCTCGCCAGCCCGGCGATAATCGGTTTCGTAGAATCCGCCGCCCTTGAAGATGATAGCGCCACCGCCGCCGAAGAGCCGCTGAAGTTTTGATTTCTTACACTTCGGGCACTTCGAGAGTGGCGCATCCGAGAACGATTGCAACTCATCGAATCGGTGACCGCAGGCCGTACATTCGTAGTCGTAGGTTGGCATAGCACCCTTGGGGTCGATAGTCCCAAACTCGTGAGCGTGAGAGTTTACTTGGCCGACGCAACAATCACGGAAGCGGGCCGCAGCACGCGATCGTGAAGCAAGAAGCCGTTTTGGAGCACCTGAACAACGGAACCGGGTGCGACCTCGGCACTGGGTTGCTCCATAACGGCTTCGTGCCGATTGGGATCGAAGCCCGTTCCCGGTTCACACTCGATCCGCACAACGCCGTGCCGGCGCAGCACCGTGAGGAATTGCTCCGCGGTCGCCGCGACACCGGTCGCAAGCGGGCCGGTATCGCCAGCTTTTTTCGCGGCATCGAGCGCGCGATCGAGATTATCCAGCGCGCCGAGCAGGTCGCGCGCCAGCGATTCGGCCGAATACTTTTTCGCCACATCGGCATCGCGTGCGGTTCGCTTGCGGGCGTTCTCGTAGTCCGCAACCACGAACTTGTAATCCTCGATCTGCTTCTCGGCGGCGGAGAGTTTCGCTCGCACTGCGTCGAGTTCACCGGCATCGGTTGGCGTGGTTTCGGCTTCGTCTGGCGCGTTCGGCGTTTCAGGCATTGCACTTCCGTATGGTGAGGATGATCTCCGGATTCGGGTTCCACTGTTGGCAGCAGAGAACGAATCCTGGTGTAGGGCAAAGTCACTTCACTTCGTTGGCAAAGTCACTTCTTCTGTTCCGTTTGAGGGTTATCCCCGGAGATAAGATCCTTCAATTTTCCGAACAATCCTTTGCGTGGTTGTGGTGGGGTATCGCCATCGAGTTCCGCCAGTTTGCGGAGCAGTTCTTCTTGCTCGGGCGAAAGCGACATGGGCGTTTGCACGACCAAAACGATGAGCAAATCGCCTTTGCGGCGTGGCTCATCGAGATCGGGCATGCCATGCCCCTTGGACCGCAGCACCGTGGTGTGTGTTTGTGCGCCGCGTGGCACTTCGAGCGACACTTTCTCTCCCGTGAGCGTCGCAATCTCCACTGGCCCACCCAGAGCGGCTCGCGCGAACGACACCGGGAACTGGCAGATGAGGTTATGCCCGTCGCGTTCGAACACTTTGTGCTCGCGCACCCGAATCACCAGTTCCAGGTTGCCGCGCGGCGCGCCCGCCGCTCCTTCGTGCCCGCGACCCGGCACACTGAGGCGAACCCGCGTATCGACACCGGGCGGGATATTCAGTTCGACGGATTCCCGGGCTTCGACTCGCCCCACTCCGCGGCACGTTGGGCACGGGTCCGGGATGACGACGCCCCGCCCGCCACACCCACGGCAAGACTGGGGAATCGAGAACAGGCCGCCGGCCGAGATATACTCCGCACCGGAACCCTTGCAGCGACGGCAAGCCGTGGCCTGCGTGCCGGGTTTGGCCCCGCTCCCCGCGCAGTTCTTACAGTTGGCTTCGTAGCGTATGGAAACGGACTTCCGGACGCCGGTTGCCGCTTCGAGAAGA
>JBGSLF010000044.1:0-17954 GCA_041740855.1 Gemmata sp. | reverse complement strand
GTGCGCGCCACTGGTGTTCTTGAACTTCAGGCCAAGCAGCGGGTGCGTTTTCTGCACGTTCTGGTTGTAGATGGAGACTTTGCGGCCATCGATATCTTTACCGATGATCGGGAGCATGGCGCTCTTCTGGCGAGCGAGCGTAACGGGGTGATCGATGGCATACTGGAACACGTCGCCCAGTGCACCCGCCGTTGCTGCGTTCCCCACGCCACCCGTTGCGATTCGCTGGCCCAACTCGGCCGCGGTATCCTTGGCAAACTTAGCTTTCTCGTCGTTCGATGTGACAGAACGGCGTAATGCGTCAGTCTGTCCATAAGTAGGATTCGCGCCATAAGCTGCAAAGCCAGGGGCTGCAGGTGGCATCGCTCCTCGAGTTTGCGCTCGGGCGCGATTGTTTTCGCCCCCCATGTCGTTGGCTAGCCCTGCTTCAAGTGCTTTGTCTTGCCCGAATCCGCCGCGATAGGTGACGGGTCGAAGCGATGCGAAGAGTTCGGGTTCGACAGTGGGGCGATTGATGAACAGCGGGTTGTACAGATCCATCTTGAACGAGATCGGCCGCCCGGAGATCAACGCCATCTTCACGCCAGACCAATCTTCATCGGTGGGGTTTTCCACCAACGCCCAACCTTGCAGATATGGCTTCGCCTTGTCCGCCAACACCAGGCGATAGCTCGTCTTCCAGATCGGCGCTTCGACCACATAGCCGACTTGCACCTTGCGTTTGCCTTCGCCCGCGAAGTGAAGCGAAACGGCCTTCTTCTGCGAGTCGTGCGTTAACGCCAGTGTGTCGAGCGCTCGGCGGAATTCGCTTTCGATCACAGGGTTAGCGAAGCGGAGTTGCTGCACTTCGGGGAGCTTGACGCTGCGAAGCCCTTCGGCGCACCACATGTTGAGGAACTCGGTATCGACCGTGGCGTTGCCGACGGGCACCTTCTGTGTTTCGACGCCAACGATGACGCCACTGAGTTTGCCGGGTTGGTTGGCGGCGGTGGGCGTGATCACCACATCGACGCGTTCGCCTCGCATTTGCGAGAGAATGCCGGCGAAGGTGGGGTTGCCGTTGAGGTTGATGGCGAAGCTGGCGAGCGTGCGAGTAATCGGTTCGCGAGAGTCGTAAGAAACCGCGGCGATGCGACCGCCGTTGAAGTCTTCGAGGACCATGCTTTTGAGCAGGTCGTTGATGTCATTTTCCTGGAAGCTGAGATCGACGCGAGCATCGTTGAGGACTTCGCCGGAGCGGGAGAAGTAGCCCACGCCGGAGTTGAACATGACGACGCGTGTGACGGGCAGCGAGATCGCGGGCTGCAGATCTTCGGCGGCGGCGGCAACCGGTGCTGCGTCAGCAGTGGTGAGGAGCCGATCGGCTCCGATGCCCGCACCCACACCTACCGCACCTGCCACCGGAGCGGCTAAATACCATTTCTTCGCCATGTTTGGACCTCTGTTAATTGGACACACAATTCCGATACGCGATTGCTCAAGTTGGCTCGCGCCCCGGTTTCGCCGGATCATACCGGTATTCGTAAACTCGGTCACGAGATGAATTCGCAGGCGTTACGTTAGTGACGCGGGTGTTCTTTCGGGTCTTCTGGCAATCGATTACACTGTAAGTGTAAATACCTATGTTCCGCTGCTGGAGACATTCCGTGTCTCGTTCCATTATGTTACTGTTTTTCTTCGCACCACTGGTTGCCGTTCTGGGATTGTTGGCACCTGAACCGTCGCGGGCACTCGCACAACCTCCAGAAGTAAAGACGGACGACCCAGGCAAAAAGATTGATCGATCCGGGGCAACTCGTAAACGATTGCTCAAAGATTTCGGCGGAAGTGCAGAGAGCGAAGAAGCGGTGATGCTTGGATTGGCGTGGCTGACGCAACAACAGAAACAAGATGGCGGGTGGGTGTATGACGGCAATCGGGCGGCCGACACCGCGCCGGCCACGGGCATGGCGGTGCTGGCATTCCTGGGAGCTGGGCAATCGCACAAAGAAGGTCGCTACAAGCAAACGGTGCAAGCCGGGCTGAATTGGTTGGTCAAGAACTTGGACACTTCGAACGGGCCGGGCGCGGGGCACTTCAAAGGTGCCAATGATATGTATGGCCAAGGAATCGCGACGCTTGCGTTGTGTGAAGCCTATGGCATGACGCAAGACCCGGCATTAAAGGGGCCGGCGCAGCTCGCCATCGATTACATCCAGAAGGGGCAAGGACGCAACGGAAGCTGGGGTTATTCTGCTGGTGCGAATGGCGATACGTCCATTGTCGGCTGGCAGATTCAAGCGTTACACGCGGCCAAACTCGCCCAGTTGAACGTGGACGACAAGGTCATTGCCAGCGCGATCCGGTTTCTGGACTACGCCAGTGTCGGGCAGAACAAGGCCGCTTACGGATATACCAGCAAGTCCGGGGCGCAGGCCGCAACGAGCCTCACCGCCATTGGCTTACTCTCGCGCTATTATGTCGATGGCTGGCGAACCGAACATGCCGGCTTCACCGAAGGAAATCGCGGGTTAATGAAGCGGGCACCGAGCATTGCGATCGCCGCGAACAACGGGCTGGATCTTTATTACTATTACTACGCCACGCAAGTCGTGCGGTTTTATGGCGGCGAAGATTGGAAGAGCTGGAACGAGGGGCCAAAGCAAGCCGATGGCACGCGAACCGGCGGCATGCCCGACTGGCTCATTCGCCTGCAAGACCGCGCACCCGTTAACCGCGGAAGCTGGGCACCGCAACGAGGCGACTCGTGGTTCGCCCCGAACTGCGGCCGCCTTGGCACCACATGCATGGCGTTACTCACGCTCGAAGTGTATTACCGCTACAGCCCTGAAGAACAGCAGGGCGCTGTTGAGAAACCCGGTCGCTAACGCGACGCGGCTCACCTTGCTAACGCGACGCGGCTGACGACGAAGCAAAGATGGCTCAGATCACGCCGGCCATGCGCAGAGCCACAACCACGCACATTCCCACCAGCAGCGGAATGGCAACACGCCCAACCAGCGTGAACGGGTTTGTGCCGGTTAGTGTGCCACACATCAACACCACAGCCGCCACTGGCGACATCGTTCGCCCTGCGGCAGCACCCAGCGAAACCATCGCCCCAATGCTCACGGGATCGATTCCCAGTGCCACTGCGGGGCCATGAAAGAAGCCATACAAGCTTTGCGTGCTGGCCATGCCCGAACCGCTTAACGCCCCGAATGTGAGCGGGACGAACGCCGCCAGCGGCTGAATTAAATCGGGCCAATCGTTGATGAAATGCCCCAGCGCATCCGCCAGACCGGCCCCTTCAATCGCTTTCCCGAAGCAGTTGGCAATCACAATGAGGCTCACCACATTGGCGAACCCGTAGCCCGCCCCTTCGAAGAATTGCTTCACACAATCGCGGGCCTTCGAGGGTGTGGAGGCGGCTGCGAACAGAACGCCGATCAGCATGGCCAAGCCGATCAGTCGCGAGTTATAAGCCGGATCGCGCATGCCATCGGCTTTGCGTTCGATCACCCAGCGATCATCCACCTCGAAGAGGTTTAACGGCGGGCCAGATGCGAAGAGCACTACCAGCGGCACCAGCGGCACCAACGCTTTCAGGAAGTTAATGCGGATCGCCGGTTGCAGTGCGTCGTTGTCGCCGGTCTGTGGTGCATCGTTGGGAATGCTGCTGCGAAGATCGTTGGCGTTCGCCTTCCGTTCCCACCAACGGCTCATGAGCCAAAACACCATCATCGATACCGCGAGCTGCGTTAACACCAGCGGCGGAAGATACCGGCCGGCCTGTTCCACGGTGGGCACCTTGGTTTTGGCGAACACGGTGAGCAGTTCGGGTGCGCCCGGATTGAGCAACTCGCCGCCCACCGAGACGCCCAGCAACACGCACGCGCCAATGGTGGGCATGGAGTAGCCCGCGGCGCGCATCAGTGGAACAATCACGGGGCCAATGCACACGGCGGTGCTGGTTTGGCTGATAACGGGAATGTTCACCAGAAACCCGACCAGTATTACGCCGGGAACCAGCAGCCAGTGGAATCGGCGCAGTGGTCGCACGAGCAAGAGCACCAGGTGCCGTTCGCAGCCGGTGTGCCGCAAGACATACGCGAAGCCCATGGCGGAGCAGATCGGCACAACGAACTTCTCGTTGGAGAATGTGGCGAGGAAGGTTCGCAGCACCGGGGCCACATCGCCTGCCGCCGCTGCGATGGTGAGCGCTGCAACGAGCAGTACCAAACGCACATCCCATCCTCGGATCACGAGCAGAATCGCGAAAGCGATCACTGCCAGAGCCGCGAAACCGGCAAATTCCATGCTCGCCTCGTTGGTCGAGTTCTTCGGCTACACCGGGCCTGCCGATTGAAGCGAACAAGCGGCTTTCGCCGGGCTGTTGCGTTGTCCGGCGCGGTCGGTCGGTGGGAGGACAGTTTTCCTTGAATACGGCTGATGTCAACCGCCTGAGGGCGAATTTTCGGGAATAGTGGAGATGATCCGACCCGCAAGGAGGAAGCCATGCCCAACGACGCGAAGCTCGGACTGTTGGCCGGAGTGGTGGGCGTTGTGCTTGCAGCAGTGCTCTCCAATCGCTCGCAGCCCACGCCGATGGCAGCCGATTCCCCCGCCCAAAACACCAGCCCGGCACCCGCTGCGGCGAAGCCCACGCCGGCTGGTCATGAAGTCGCTCCTGTCCACTCCGCAACGCCGGATTATCCAGCGTCGGAGCCAGCACCGCCATCGACGCCCCCACCCGCACCTGTAACAGCCGCGGTCAAAGCGGTGGGGCCGAAGACCGTGGCCGCGTTGCCCGCAGAGTTCCCTTCAACACCGGTGCTGCAACCTCGGCCAGAATTCAATGCCACGCCCGCCTCACGCACCCGCGATGGCGACCTCGATTAAGCGTTCGCGTTCGCATTCCGAGTGGAGTTGAGGAACTGTGCCAGACCATTGGCGTCGTTGGTGCCCACACGCAACACGCGATCGTGAAGGCGGATCACCACGCAATCACGCCCGTAGATATTCCATACCCAACCGCCGCGAACGCTGTAGTGGATGCCCCAGCCATCGAGAATGTGCGTGCGACCCACTTCGGCTGATTCAATATCGGCGTAGCGAATCCGCTTTTGGAACAGCGGAAGCGGACCAAAGCGAATCGCGAGCGTATTCCCCTCGTTGGCCACGGTCAGGTGATGGAACGATGGGGCCAACAGCAATACGGTCACGCCCGACAGGGCGAGCACAATGGCAATGGGCTGTTGCTCAGAGATTTGCCACGCGCTCACCAGGAGAACTGCTGCCAACACGTAAAGAATCACGCACCACGGTGCGTACTGCGTGTGCCGGTAATCCAGTGAAGTCGTGGCATTCATGCTGGCTTTCCATGTGTTCGCAGCGGCTACTTGGGGCGAACAGAAAGCAACGCGGCGGAGTCCAGATCGAGCCGGTATAGCACCTGGTTGTAGTTGTAGCGCGGGGTTTTATCCGGGTTGCCGGAGAATTCCTGCGTGTATGTTCCTTCGAAGTGAATCACACGGCCGCCGGCCTGATCCAGGAACGCGTGATGGCACACGTTGTAGAACGTCTGGCGGTCGTGCGTCACCACCTTTACCGCGCGAGTGAATGGCCCGGTTGCGTGATCGGCCTCGGCATACCACACTTCGCCCAGGAACGATTCCTTCCCGCCAAGTTGCCCCGCCAGCAACACCCACTTCTTGCGATACGCATTCCATCGCACGGTTCCGCTATGCAATAGCACACGCTCGGCGGGCAATGCCGCGTTCGCCGGGAAGAAGCGTGCGTCTTCGGGCTTCAGTTTGCCGGCCTTTACCCAACTTTGCTCGGTCTTGGAATCGATCGGCGGCGATTGGCGATCCCACCGCCACACCGGTTTGCCATCGGCGTTGCGATCGGGTTCGCCTTTCTTTTCGCAGGTGAAGGCTTCATAGCTTGCGGGATCGAGTACATCTTTGAGCGTGGCCGGTACACGCACGTTGGGGTTCGGGCTGCCGAACAATAGCCAGCGTGTGCCGCCTTCTTCCAGCGCAATCGGGTGACCGGCCGGACGTCGCCATGTTTCGCTGAACGGCAGCGGCTTCACCACTTCGAATTCATTCTTCTCGTCGTTAAACAGCGCGATGCCTTGTTCGAGTTCGTCCGCCAGCCCTTTGCGGCGACTGTAATGCCCGACGAGCCGCTCTTTCCCGTTTTCGTCGGGCACGGTGAACACCGCGCTCACCCACACTACCCCTTCCGGGCGTTCCGCCAGCGGCATCATCGCGCGAACAAAGCCACTCTTCGGATCGGTGAAGTAATCGAAGGGAATGCCGGGCGTGATGTCGGTTTTGGTAGTGGGAATGGACGTTATCGCACCGGCCATGCGGAACAGCCCCAGCGGGTATTCCATGCGATTGGTGTCGCCCCAGAACCAGTACACCTTGCCGCGATGAATGGCGGCCTGCACGGAATCTTGCCCCGCGACTTTCCCCGGATTGGGCGATTCGGCCAGCGGGAGTTTGTGGCCCAGCAACAGCGTGTCGCGGTACAATCCTTCGCCGGTTAATCGACACAATCGCTCGGCGATGTTGCGGCGAGTGAGCTTGATCTCGGCGGGCTTCCCTGTTTGCGGTGTCACACGCGTGCCGGCGAACCCGAAGCCATCTTTCTTCATCTCGTAGCCGTGGCTGCGAACGCTGAAATAAATCTCGCGGCCCATCAAGCCCGGCTCATGGAACGCGACGCGGCCGGCGTTGTCCGTGACGAAGCGAAGCCCGTTCACCGTTTCCAGTTCCACCAGCGGCACGCCTCGCCCGGTGGCCGCATCGACAACACGAATCTCGGCGTAAGGAATCGGGTTATCGGCAGCGGATAAGATCGGCGGCAGAAGAATGGCAACAGTGAGTGCGGCAACAAGAATGCGTGGCACGGCGGCAGACCCTTGGGAGATGGGGCTTCACTTCTCCCTTACTCCAGCGGATTGCGGGGAAAAGGCAAGCTCATTCACGCGAAGTGGCTTGGCTTGCGCGAACAACGCCAGAAAGATGCATCGCGTGAGGCGAGTCACTCGAATACGCCAGGAATGACGGCGGGTTCGCCCAGGCGAGAGATTTGCCCGAGTGCGGGGCGAAGGCGAACCTCGCCCATGTGGAACACAGTGTGAAGCAGAGTTGAGATCAGGTTCTCCGCACCGGAGGCTTCCGAATCGGCTTCGCCGCCATCGCGTGTGGAGCGGCCAATCACCTTGCCTTCGGCCGCGCCACCGCCATAGAGCATGAGCGGGGCGAGCTTGGCCCAGTGATCGCGGCCGCCGTTCTTGTTGAGTCGCGGAGTGCGGCCCATCTCGCCGGTGGCCACGAGCATGATCTTGTCCGAAAGCCCACGTTCTTCGAGATCTTCGATGAACGCGGCGACGGCGTGATCGAACGCGCCACCCACGGCCTCGAATCCATCTTTCATGTTCAGGTTGTTGCCGTCGGCGTGCATATCCCAGACGCCTTCATAGCCGGTGTGAACGGTCACGAAGCCACAGCCCGCTTCACAGAGCCGGCGGGCCAGCAACAGCGATTTGCCCAGCGCCTTGGCGTGGCCGGTGTAGTAACCGCGTTTGCCGCGATTGGCCTTGGCCCAGTTGTGCGACGCGACATAACTCGCCGTGTCGTACCGGGCCAGGGTCTTTGCGTCTTCGCGCGAAAGATCCAGCGCATCGGCCACTGTGCCACTTAATAGCACTTCGCACGCTTGCTGTCGGCTACGGTCGTAGTCGCTCAGTTGCGAATCCATCTCGGCTGTACTGCGGAGTTGATCGAACCCAGCAAGCAGCGTTCGCCGATCGTGGAAGCGTTCCGGCGACAGATTCAACCGCAGATTCTTCTGAAGCTGGCCGCCTTCGCCAGGCACGAACGGGGCGAAGGCCGCACCAACGGAACCCGTGACGGCGAAATCTCCGCGGCCCTGGCCCTTCGCCACGTCGTTGCACACCGCTTGCGGAAACACCACCGCATTCGTTGGCACCGAAGTGACCGAGTGCGTTGCCCCGACGACCGATGAATACAGCGAGCCGACGTACGAGTTGAGCGATTCCGGGCCAACCAACGGCCGTATGTTGTGCCCGCCATTGCCCGTGGCGAACGAACGAATCACCGTGAACTTATCCGCGAGTTTCGCGAGCTTCGTGAGTTTCTCGCCGAAGTGAACGCCCGGAAGCACCGTCTGCGTGGTTCCACCCACGGTGCGAATTCCTTCCGGCGCATCGGGCTTGGGGTCGAACGTCTCGAACTGGCTCGGCCCACCTTGCTGGAACAGGAAGATTACGGACTTCCCCGTCTCCAGTGGCGATGGCGCGACCAGCGGTTCCCCCGCTGCCGCTCGGGCCGCAAACAGCGACGAGAGCGATAACCCGCCCAGAGCCAGCCCGCCCACGGTGAGAAACTGCCGGCGATTGTGCGAGCCGGCGGCGGTGTGAATGGTCAGCATGGGAAGGTCTCGCTTTCGCTCTCGGTCGAGAAACTCGCGGGCGTGTCGCCTCGGCCACCAGAAGAGCAGAGCCGTGAAGTAACCTCTGCGGTACCTCAGACACTCCGCCGCTGTCTCAAACGGACGCCGAGGCCGCAGATGAGGCAGACGCCAGTCAGGACGAGCGTGGATGGCTCGGGCATGACGACGCTGGGATCGGGATCGGGACCAGGTCCATTTCCGGGACCGATCCTCAAGGTGAGCGAATCAGCGTTTGCCCCGGTGCCCCAAGTCCACACGTATGTGCCGGGCGTCATACCTAGACTGGCGAAGGTTGACATCGTAGAGATGTTAGTCCCGTTGAGCGGATCCCCAGAGACGTAGCCCGCAGGGACCGTCAGAAAGATATTTGTGAAATTCGTGTTGATGCCGAACAGATCGCCCGTCGCGCCCAAAGAAAAGGCATTTGACGTAACGCCGGGTCCGAAGTTGTCGGGTCCTTGTAGTACCTGATAGACATCGACAAGAGCGTTTGCTCCCACCTGAAAAAGTGGAAATTGCGGATTGATCACGGGGGTTGAAGCAGAAGGGTTAGCGGAGAACTTCGTCAGGCCCGCGAGATTGGCTGTCCCGCTTCCTGAGATGACTATGCCACCTCCGACCTCGGTTGCGGTAATGATTATCGCTGCCTTCGCCGGACCCGCGCAGGCGATGACCGACATGAACGTCGTCGCAATCAAAGTTGAGCGAACCATGATGTTCCTACTCCGTAGTGTGTTGGAACCTATGATTCTGGTTCCAGCCACGGATTCGAGGGCTTTGACGAGGGTGAAGGTGGGGCTCGCTGCGGTGTTAGGTTGGGCGTCGTGCTCCGGATGGAGCAATGAGCCACTACTTTGGAGGCATGACCGACACGCTACGAAAACGATTGCAAGACCGCAAGATCGCCTCAGTTCATCTATCGCCAGGATATCAAACCATGCCTGATGCCCTGGAGCAAGGGAAAACAGTGGCAAATGTCAGGCCTGGGTAGAACTGAGTTAACCCAGTTAACGGGACTGTAGTCAAAAATTCTCGCATAGGTTCCTGTGAGCTGTTACGATTCGGTCCTGCCCGTTACACCAATCCCCACGGATCCCGTGTCATGCTCTCCATTCGCACATGGGCCGCAACACTTGCTATCGCTGCTGTTGCCGCTGTTGCCGGTGCCGCAGACTACACCACCATAACCCCGACCAGCTTCGCGCCAGACGACCCGCGAACCAAAGACCTTCCCAAAACGATGGCGGCCGACATGCGACAACGCATGCAAGCGGCCAATCTGCGCGAGTCCAAGGCGTTCGCCGCGATTGCCACCAAGCAGCAGTGGGAGAAGTACCGCCACGAACGGATTCAGGCGTTGCGGGCATCGCTTGGCACGTTCCCGCCTGCGCCCAAGGATGTGCCCGTTGCCATCACGCGCGAACTGGCCGGCGAAAACTTCGTGATCCGCAACATTGTGTATCAGTCGCGGCCGGGCTTCTGGGTCACCGCCAATCTGTACTTGCCCGCGAAGCCGCCGGCCAAGATGCCCGGCATTCTGATCGCGCACGCGCACCACACTGCCAAGACGCATGGCGAATTGCAAGACATGGGGATGACGTGGGCGCGAACCGGGTGCGCGGTGTTGGTGATCGATCAAATTGGTTACGGCGAACGTCGCGAACACGAATTCAACAGCGAGAAAGACTATCCCAAACCGTATCGCGCGAGCCGTCAGGATTACTACTTCCGCTACAACTCCAATCTTCAGCTTTCCGCCATCGGCGATAGCCTGATGGGCTGGATGGTGTGGGATCTCATGCGTGGCATCGATGTGCTTTTGAAGCAACCGAACATCGATAAAGATCGCATCATTCTGCTCGGTTCCGTGGCGGGCGGCGGCGATCCGGCTGGCGTGACGGCGGCGCTCGATGAACGCGTGGCGTGTGTGGTGCCGTTCAACTTCGGCGGCTGGCAGCCCGAATCGAACGCACGCGAAAACCCCGACCGCGATAACCCCTGGTTTGGCGATGGCTACTGGGAAAGCACACGCGGCTTACGCAATGGCGCACGCGATGGCTTTGCGCACTTCGTGATTGTCGGCAGCGTTGCTCCGCGAAAAGTGATCTACGCCCACGAGTTCGCGTGGGATGCGAACGCCGATCCCGCATGGCCACGGTTGCAGAAGATCTTCAGCTTTTACGACGCGAAGAAGAACATCGTTCCGGTGCACGGCAAAGGAAGCGTGAGGGGTCCGGGTGGGCCAGATAACACGCACTGCACGCACATAGGGGCCATGCATCGCAAGGAGATTCACCCCGCACTGCAAGAGTGGTTTGGCATCGCGATACCCGAAGAGTACAGCAATCGCCGCCCGTCCGCGGATCTAATGTGCTGGACGGATGAAGCGCGCAAGGCATTGCAGCCGAAAACACTTCGCGAACTCGTCGCGACAATTGGCAAAGAGCGGCGCACGGCCGCACTCGCGCACGATGCCAAGCCAACATGGGCGAAGTTACTCGGCACCATCGAACCGATTGCCAAACCCGAAGTAACCGAAGGGAAAACGGAAGCCGTTGCGGGCGGCCGGTTGGCTCGCTTTGCGCTCGAAGCCGATCCGGGCATTATGGTGCCGCTGTTCGTCATCACGCCCACGAATGCGAAAGCTAAAGCACCGGCTGTGGTAATGGTGGCGCAGCACGGCAAGGCGGCGTTCCTCAAAGAGCGAGGCGAGGCGATTGAATTGCTGCTGAAGGCCGGTGTGGTGGTGTGCCTTGTCGATGTTCGCGGCACCGGCGAGACGAAGCCCGGCACTTCGGCGGATCGCGGCAGTTCTCGCACGTCGGTATCGCAGACGAACTTGATTCTCGGGCAACCGGTGCTCGGCTCGCAACTGCGCGACTTGCGAACGGTGATTCGCTGGTTGCAAGGCCGCGATGCGATTGATGGCAAGCGCCTTGCTGTGTGGGGCGATTCGTTCGCCGCCGTGAATAACGCCGATACTCGCATCGCGGTGCCGCACGATGCGGAACAACCCGCCGTGAGCGAACCGGGCGGTGCCAATCTCGCACTGCTGACGGCGTTGTTCGAGCCAGACATTATCGCGGTGTATGCACGCGGCGGGCTGCGTGTGGGCGAAACCTTCGCCACAGAGCCATACCTGTTCGCCCCGCACGACGCGGTGATTCCTGGCCCAGTGCAAGTGGCCGAACTCGCACCGGTGCTGGGCAAGTCACGCGCAATCGTGTATGAAGGCGAAGTGGATGCCCAGAATCACGCCAGCGGGAAAGCCCGAAGCGTGACCGATGCCGCGGTGTGGGTGGCGGAGCAATTACGAGCGAAGTGACACCGCAGGCCGTTCGCATGACACCACGCTGGCATGACCCCGCACTGCTCGAACATCTCGTCCGGGTTCGGCAGCCCTGGGATCGGCTCACACGCCGCATCGTGCGAGCCGCGCTGGCGAAGTTCCTGCCCGATCCACCCGGCCCGCTTGTCGAGATTGGGGCCGGCGGCGGGCAACTCCGCGAATGGCTTTCGCCGGAACTCGCCACGCAAACCACGCACACCGAGCCATCCGAGCCGTTTCTTCAATCGCTGCGAAGTCGCTATCCTGGCGCGAACGCCATCGCAGCCGATGCGACTCGCCTTCCCTTCGATGATGGCACGGTTTCATCCGTGCTGGCTTTGTGTGTGCTCGATACACTTCCCGATCTGGCGACGGTGCGCGACGAACTGCATCGCGTGTTAAGGGCGGGCGGCGTGGTGCTGCACATTCTCGATCTCGCGACTAGCCCCGACGCACTCTTCCCCGAACTGATCGCCGGCGGCGAGATTCCGCTCACGAACTTCGCCCGCGACCCGGCATTGCTCGCGGTGCTCACGGATTCCCAGAAAGCGCAATTGCCGCCGGCCAATGATTTCGATGAAGTGCTGGCGATTCCGTGGGAACCGTTCACGCGCTTCGTTCGCATGCTGGAAGCCGCGCGGCAACCGGTGGTGGCGAACCTGGGACCATACGCCCAACTTCATCAGCCCGGTCGGCTCGATCCGGACCGCCTCGCCCACGACTACATGGCCACAACCGCCCACGCCGATCAACTGCTCGCGCTCAATCGAACGCTGCTAAAGCTCACGCTCACGGCACACCAAATGGGCCGCGAGTGGCCGCTGCGTGCGGTATCGGCGCGCACACACGTTCGCAACAAGCTCACAACGGCGTTTGGCCCCGAACACGGATTTGCGATTGCATTCGCCGGGCCAGTCGGGGCGTGGGAAGTGGCATCTGAGAACGAATTGCCCGAGGGCACCCGCTTCTTGTTGCGACACGCGGGCCGCACCACGTCGCGCACCGAACTTGGCACAATTCCCGGCACACCTGTGGAAGAACTCGAAGGCGGTTCACCACAATCGCCCACAGGACACGCGATCCGCGCGACGACTGTTGAACTGTTCGCAGCGTGCAAAGAGACACCGAATTGATTCCGCTATCGCAAAGCCGTCATGCCGCCAAAGCAGCCACGCTCGCACCCGGAAGCACTCGCGCTGTATCAGGCCATTCTGGCCGATCCGGACGACGACACGCCGCGATTGGTGTATGCAGACTGGCTCGATGAACACGATCAGCCCGCGCGTGCGGAATTCATTCGCCTGCAGTGCCGGCTCGCGCACATGAACGAATGGGACGAAGGCTACACCGAGGCGCGCGTTCGGGCGGATCGCCTGGAAATCGAACACGGTGAAGAATGGGTGGTGCGGCCCCGCGGCAGCAGTGGGCTAAACTTCGCATGGAAGCCGTTCGTGCGTGGCTTCATTGGCAAAGCCCGGGTGGTTCGCAATCTGTCGGCGGCAGTGAGCCACCGCTGGTACGGCAATTTTCCGATCTCGCACGCCGAGTTCACGATTCGCGGTCTGGAGAAAACGATCCCGAACTTCGCGCGACTGGCCAACGACGTGTTTCCGCATCTCCGGTCGTTCTGCCTGGATGTCGAGTACAACTGCCCCGGGAATAGTCAGGCGTGGGCGGCGCACACAATTGCCACGAATCGCGGGTTTGCCGGTCTCACAAAGCTCGAAATCAAGGGGATTCCGTCGCTGGCCTCGCTGGAAAACATCGTGGCTTCGCCGAACCTGCGACGGCTCGAATCGCTGACCATTCGCGGTGAAGGCTTCAATGACGACCACGCCCGCTTGTTGGCGGTAAAGCTGAACCTGCCGGCGTTGCGTGTGCTGGAACTCGGGCATCGCGGCATCACGGTGGCCGGTGCCGAAGCCCTCGCGGCGGCCGAATGGTTCGGCCAACTCCACACCCTTCGCCTCCTCGGGCACGAACACCTAGGCGAAGCCGGGTTGCGGGTGCTTCTCGGTTCACGCGCGTTGCCAGAACTGCGAAGTTTGAGTGTTCACTATAGCGGGCCAAGCGGCACCGCGATGGAACTGGCCGGTGGTGCCACACTGCCGAACTTGCAGGAACTATACACCAAAGGCGGCTATCCAACGGGCGATGAACTGATCACGCTGGCCAATGGACCGCAGCGGTTCGCGTCGCTCTGGTTAGAAGATGCGCGCCTTACCGTGGAACAAGCGAGGCATTTCTTCGCGGGGCCAGCGCTGCGCGAACTGCGGTTGCTTCGCATGCCGTCCAGTTTCCTGTACCCGGACGCGGTTGCGGTGCTCGTCGCATCTCCCCTGCCCGGTGTGCTGCGTTCCTTCACAATCACTTGCGGTATCGAAACGGAACCGGTGAATGCGTTCCTGACCGGTCCGCAGTGGCCGCACCTGGAACGGCTTAACCTCTCGCCGCTGTTGCCGGGGCCGCAATCGCTGTTGGCACTGATCGCATGCGACCGCTTCCCGCGACTGGTGAGCCTTTGCGCCGGGTGTCACGGTTCCGGGGCGAATTTCTTGAAGAAGCTGGCCAAGTTGCCGGCGGCGGCGCGGTTTCGGGAACTGGAATTGCACGCGGATCTCACAACGATTGCCGCCAACGATCTGGTCGAATCGCCGTATCTGGAGGGAATTGATCGGCTCAAGGTGGCGAAAGGGCGGGCCGACGCGGCGAGTTGCGAACGGCTGGTGAAGCGGTTCGGCAAGCGGCTCGAAATCGCTGGTTATCGACCGATTTAATCAACTTTGGGAAGCGTCGCACTCGCAATCGCCCCAACATGCCCAGGTGGCACAATTGTGAAACTCGCGCGAAAATCTCGGATTGAGTGTTTCCCTTTAAGCATTTTGTACATTAATGTAGTGATTGGTGGTAAGTCTCTATTGGGGCGATCTATGCGTAAGTCTATCCTTGTTCTGCCTGTAGCCGCTGTTGTTCTGGCTGCGGGCGTGCTGCTCGCCAACGCACAAGGCCTGTTCGCAGGTGCTGGCGTTTCGGTTCCTGTAGCCCAGGTTCGCGCCACAAACGACGCACAGAAGTCGCTTCCCGTCGGCACCGACTGGCAGGAAACGAGCAAACAGAACGTCTCGAAGAATAAATGAATCACTCCACCCGCAGAGCTGTGGTCTGCGGGTGACGCATGAGCAAACGCGACCGCCCTTCGGCGGCCCGTCAAATCCGTGATATGGCCCGATGGACTCTCATCGGGCTTGTTGCCATTACACCTTGGTTATTCGGCTGCACGGCTTACCCTTGGCGATTGCTCTGTGCGATCGGCATTTTTGTGGTCGTCGCTCTGTGGGCCACGCACGCCGTCTTGCGTCGCCATTTCTCGTATCGCCCCGATGCCATCTCGCTTTGTCTGCTCGGGCTTGTTCTCTTCACCACGCTCCAACTTATTCCCATACCCTCTCCACTCGTCCGGGTGTTTTCGCCCCAGGCAGTTCGCTGGCATCAGGAACTCATTCCCGAGGTTGGCGAACTGTTGCCAGGCGAAGCCGAGGCCGACGCGCGGCTCCGTTCGCGCTGGCTCCCGCTCTCGCAGGCTCCGTATGCGACTGAAGATCTGCTCGCGCAGTTCCTGGCGGTGCTACTGATTTACACCGCCGCTCGCAACTTCGCAGCGGTTCGATCGCCACGCGAATCATTAACGCAACTAGCGTGGGCTGGCTTCGCATCGGGCACCGCGCTGGCTGCGATTGGCCTGGCCCAATACCTGTCTGGCGAGCGGTCGCGCGTGTACTGGACTCTGGACCGTGAAGCGTCGGTATTTGGGCCGTTCACGAACAAGAACCACTTTGCGTTCCAGATCAATCTGTTCCTGGGGTTGGCCGGTGGGTTGTTCATCACCGTGGCCCGGCGACCGGGCGGCTGGCGGTCGCCTATTGGGTTGGGGTTACTGGCGGGCTTGGGCTTAATGGCGGTGTCGGTTGCGTTCAGTCAATCGCGCGGTGGAATGTTGGCGGCGGTGCTCGCGGTGGTGGTAACTGGCGTCATGGGTTGGCGCAGCGGGCGCGATCGGTCTGGTGCGGCACGCGCGATGCTACCACTGGTTCTCGGCGTGGCCGTGGTGGCCGGCGGCCTTACCGCATGGCTGGGCTGGCAGCAAATCGCGGATCGCCTTGCGACACTGGCCGATGGCGACCCGGATGCCCGCCGCGAGAACTGGAAGTCCGTGGTGCCGCTCGTCAAGCAATTCCCGCTCGTTGGTGTAGGCGGCGGCGCGCTGATCTGGACCGAACCAACCGTTCGCACGCGGCCCACACTCGGCACGCAATTCAACACATTAGACAATGAGTATCTCGAAGCGCTGGTGGAAGGCGGCATCGTGCGGTTGACGCTCACACTCGCGTTGGCCATTGCGGCTATCTGGACAGCGGCCGCGGTGTATTCTCGAACCGGCGATCCGCTTGCACTCGGAGCGGTGTATAGCCTCGCGGCGTTTAGCATTCACAGCGCGGGCGATTTCGGCCCGCATACACCCAGCGTCGCGTTAACGGCCGCCGTGATTGCGGCCTTCGTGGTGGCACGCGGGCGAGAAGCGGTTGACGACGAAACGGCTCCAATCGGTGCTCGGGTGAATGGCCGAAGAGCGTACCTGGCTGCCGCACTGCTCGTTATCGCAGGGGTGCTGGTGGTGATGGCGGAATGGCGGCAACAGCGCGTTGAGACGTTTCGCCTGGCTGCCAATGCTTTTCCCGCTCGCGCGATCGAATTCCTGGATATAGCCGCACGCATTCGGCCGAACGATCCCTATGTGTGGAACGAGTTGACGTTCGCTCATTTGACGCGGGCACGGCAACTGCAACAAATCACGCTGGCTGTTGTGGCGGGGCCAGCGGCGTTCGCGGCTACCCCAGAAATTCCTTGGCCCGGCGACGACCCGAACGGCCACATCGCGGCGGCACTGAACGCGGCACGCATCGGCCGTGCGGTTCAACCACTGAACCCCGCGTTCCACCTTGTGCCGGGCACCTTCACCGATCGGTTCACGCGATCCGAGCCGTACACGGTTCATCTGGCTCGCGCGAAGTTCGTTGCGGAGTTCGACCCTGAAGTGCGGTACGCCGCGGGCCGCGCTTCGGCTCTTAACGGCGATCGCGAAGCGGCGATTGCCAACTGGAACGAATCGCTGGCACGCTCCCCGCGACGGCTTTACTCAATCGTGCGACGGGCCGCGCGGCTCTTTCCTCCCGATGAGATCCGCGCTCGCATCTTGCCCGACGATCCGGCCGAGTGGGTCGCGGTAACGCCGATTCTCTTTCCCGATGCGCAAGACCCCGCTCGCGAAGACTGGCTGAAAGCGGCGGTGAAGCGCTGGGCCACCGGCCCCGCACCCACCGAAACAAAGGAATTCATCGCCTGGGCCACCACGCTGGAAACGCTCGGCGATCCTTCTGCAACACAAGTGTGGCAGCAGGCGATCAACCGATTCCCAGATGAACCGGCTCCACGCAATCGCCTGGCGCAGCGATGGGAAAGTGATGAACGCTACGACGAAGCCTTGCCGCTACTGGAATGGCTCACAGAACGCTTCCCGAATGATGGCGACTATCGCGATCGCCTGGCGGCCACACGCCACGCGTTGAAGCTCCAAGCGGATATCGACGCGAAGCAAGAGTGAAAGCCGGAGAACGCCTTCAGAAAATGTGAAGCATCTCAACGAACCGCGACCGTCAGGGAACGCGTTACGTTGACCATCCCTGGCAGTTGCGGTACGTTCACACACGCAACACCATTCCCGAACATGCTGTAGACTTTTGGGAAAAAAACAAAAATTTAGCGATGCCAAGAATGGAATCCAGAGTGCAACGCATGCTGGCACACGTGGAGGAACTGATGATTCGGTTTGGAACTGAAACGCGGCGGGAAATAAAGATGGTTCTCCGCGATTCATGGGAGGTCAGACTTTGACTTTCCCAAAGCGGTCCAACACGCGAAGGCGGAAGTTCTTGAAGTTGAGCATCCCATAGGCCCGCCACAGGATGGCCCGCAGTCCGTGGTTGAACCCTTCCGTTCGACCATTGCTGCTGCGGCTGTGAAAGTAATTCACGATCTTGTCCATCCAGTTCGACAGCGTCTTGCAAAACTTCTCCAAGGCACTCACGCCCAATTTCGA
>JBGSLF010000043.1:0-2261 GCA_041740855.1 Gemmata sp. | reverse complement strand
ATCCGAGACTTCCAATCGTAGAATGCGGTGGTGTGAGGCATGGCGTTGCTCCCGAACTGCCGGCGGTAAGACACCGACAGTCTAAGAGTGGCCCATGCCTCACTCAGCCTAAACAGATGTCAACCTACACCTGCAAGGGGGGGCGGAGCCTGCCCCCTCGTTCTTGTTTACTTTCATGCTCGCCATTTCTTTAATGCGGGCAGAATGCGAGTTTTGCGATAGCTGGGATAATCCCAGTGATTGCGTCGCATTTCTGCGGTTGCTCGCCAGTCACTCGCCTGGAAGTACAATCACCGGATCGGGCGTTTGCTGCGATCGCCAAACACATCGGATCGCACTTCGCCCGGCAGATGCCACTATCCCGGTGCCAAAGCCATGACCGACGACCCGCCGACTCCGCAACCCCCGGATCGCCCGCCCATGGTGGGGATTATCATGGGATCACGCAGCGATTGGGCGACCATGCAGCACGCGGCCGAAGTGCTCATTGAGTTGCGTGTGCCGCACGAAGTTCGGATCGTTTCGGCGCATCGAACGCCCGATCTCTTGTTCGATTACGCCGAACAAGCAGAAGGACGCGGCATCGAAGTAATCATTGCGGGTGCGGGCGGCGCGGCTCACTTGCCGGGCATGTGCGCGGCCAAGACGATCCTTCCCGTGTTGGGTGTGCCGGTTGAATCGGCCGTGCTGCGAGGTGTGGATTCGCTTCTTTCCATCGTGCAGATGCCCGCCGGTGTGCCGGTCGGCACGCTTGCGATTGGCAAAGCGGGTGCGGTGAACGCTGCCCTGTTCGCCGCCGCGATTCTCGCCACGAAGTATCAACCGCTTCGCGAACGGCTGCGCGATTATCGCATGCGGCAAACGCAAACCGTGATGGAGTATTCCGACCCCAGAGAAGGCAACGCCCGATAGCCCTTAACGCTTCCGCCAGACCTGATCGGCGGTGAGACCGAGCTTTTCCATGATTGGTTTGATCTCGGCGAAGAATCGCCGGGCGTCCAGCGGATAGCCTGCGGTTGGCTTGATGTCCGGGATGTGCTTGGCCCAGAAGCGGTTAAACTGTCGCATCAATACTTCACGCAGATATTTGCAAAGCATGGAAGCCAGCGCCACGGCCACGCTATCGCCATCGGCACGCGGGCGAAACGTGATGCTCACGGGCCGGTCGAGCATTTCCACGCGGTAGCGGCTTTCTTCGGCCGACTCTTGCTCCGCCACGATCCAACCCGTGGGGAACGCTTCCTGCAACATTCCCGCATAGAAGTTCCGCCCGCCCTGTTTATCGCATCGGAAGATGATCGGTTCGCCATCTGGCTTCTGCTGAAGTCCGCCCATCGCGGCTGTCATCAGATCGATGAGGCCAAAACTCAGCACGGTTGCCTTCGAACCGCTCTCGTCGCAGATGCGGTTGAACGGTTGCGTGGTCGCGAGGTGGGCGATGGGGCGAGCGAAGCCATGGCCTTCCGTGCGAGTATGCGTGTGCGTGCGAATGTGGTGTTCGGGATCTTCGGGTAGTAACTCTTCGCCATCGAACCAGAATTCACTCGCGACATCGACCGCGTCGGTGGGTAAGGCGATCTCGTGCAACAGGGCGAGCAGTGGCATTGGTTCCAGTGCGAAGCCGCCCCACACCCCGCGTTCCAGTGCGGCCATTCCGCCACGGGTATAGACTTTCTTCGAGTCGTCGATGAGCAAGCGGCTATCGGCTTTCTCGCCGCTGCGCCGCACGATCGGTTTCAGAGTTTCCCACCCCGCGAGGTCGTGGGCTGGCAGTTGAATAACTGCGGCCGATTGAACCAGTGGCCCGAGGTTTGGCCCGTATCCCGCTTCGTCGATCCCAACGACCCAGGGCATAGCAATTCCTCAGCGCGAGTGGGCGGCTCGTAGGAAAGGTTTCTTGCACACCTCGCGTCATCACTGACGCGGCTCGCCAATCACTTGCATTTAAGAGTTATCCGCAGATTACGCAGATTACACAGATTGAAAATCACAAGACAAATAACAGAGATCAATGAGGCCCCCATTCTGACTTCTGACTTCGGTTTTCGTTTTGAAATCTGCGTCATCTGTGTAATCTGCGGATCACTCGGCTTTGGTTTTAAGGGTTCTCCGCGATTCATGGGGAGGTCAGACTTTGACTTTCCCAAAGCGGTCCAACACGCGAAGGCGGAAGTTCTTGAAGTTGAGCATCCCATAGGCCCGCCACAGGATGGCCCGCAGTCCGTGGTTGAACCCTTCCGTTCGACCATTGCTGCTGCGGC
>JBGSLF010000042.1:0-15004 GCA_041740855.1 Gemmata sp. | reverse complement strand
GGGCAGACGACCAATGGAGGTGTTGTATCGACCTTGACAACGACTTCGTCAATAGGCGGTGTTTGTCGTGTCTTTCTTCAAAGTCCGCATGAAACGCTCGCACTTCCCATTCTGCATCGGCTTCCCTTTCGCCGAGCAACTAGTCACGATGATCTGGAGATTACTCCGAGGTCGCCACGAGCTGATGCTTGCGGCACAACTCAGCGGTCGTGGTTTCTTTTCGCAACGCAGCCAACGCAATCTTCGCCTTGAACTCCGCGGAAAACTATCTCGGCTTCGCCATTGGGATACCTCCTCCACTTCAGGTTATCCCAACTCTACCCCGCGCCCAGTTTTCGGGGCGCAGTACACAGAGCAGAAACGTAAGCGATGGCCTGTTCGAGGAGCAGCCGTTCTGCGTCCGTCTGATGCTCAATTGTGAGCGTTGGCCTCCTTGCCTCCAGTATGGGATCGGCCATGCGAATACCATTCCCATTTCCATTTGCCAAAATCTACAGGGGGGCACTCCAGGGAAACACAAGATCGAGAACCTCCTTCTGGCTCGCCCCGGTGTGGTAGAGTGCCATCAGCACGTCCTGAATCGCACCGCCGGCGTTGTCGTGGAGTTTCCGAAACTCGGCTAACTTCTGCTCGGCCAGAAGCCGGTGCTCCTCGTCCCTCGGCCCTTGCACCAGTTTGGTCTCTCGGCCGTAGACCTTGACCATCCACTAGCCGGTCTGTTCACACCAGCAAGGTTTCGCTGGCCTTGCCATCGCCGATCTCTGTGCACTTTTGCTGCACCAAACCCATGTGAATCATGCCCGTTTGGTGCACGAATTGTGTCGAGATTGGCCTGTTTTTCAAGCATTTCTCATTATCGCTCGGCCTCCAGAGTCGAAGGTTACAGGTTCAACTCCTGGCGGGCATACTCCCCTCAAGCTTTAACTTCTTCACTCACTTCTTCCATTGCGATCACGCATGAACGCTAGGTTCCGTAATCCAACGTACCTGCATAATCGGCACAGCCCAATCTCCTTGTATTCAACTTTCTACTGTTGCGATGATTGCCATTGATGGGGTTCTTCCACACGTTCCGATAAAGGCGAAGGGAACGGATTCCCACACAAGATATCTATGCGTATCGCGAGCGCTGCGTCATGAAAGACCGTCGGATTGCCATGAGGCGAATATCGTTTGTTTGTCTGATTGTTGCGGTTGCAGTTGCGAATGTTGATGCTCAGCAACCCACGCCCGCACCCGCACCCGTTGTGCCATTGATTGAGACGACGCTACCGACATCTCAAACGACACCATCCGTGCCGGCTGACACGTTGCCGCCACTTTTACTCCAGCCTGGAGCGACTGCGGCCCCGCCTGGAGCAGTAGTCGAAGGCGCGACAACGCCCACGATGGCAGCGGAACCCACAGCGGCACCTTCACCGCCGAACCCCTTTGCGGGCGACCTGCGAACCCGTTTGCGGGCCACTGGTGATTGGTGGGGTTCGCGCTCCGCACTCGCGGAGCGTGGCCTGACCTACGATGTGTTCCTTACACAGTTCTATCAGGGCGTAGCTAGCGGGGGTGGTGAGCAGGCGTATCGGTACGGCGGAAAGCTCGATTACTTGTTCCGGCTCGATAGCGGAAAGCTCGGGTTATGGCAGGGCTTCTTCGTGGATCTTCACGCGGAAACTCGCTATGGCTCCGATGTAAACGGTATCGATGGAATGATAACACCCTCGAACATTCCGATGTCCTTTCCGGAACCGGGAGTGAACGTTACTTCGATCACGGGATTGAAGTTCACCCAAGCGTTGAGCGAGAACTTCGCGGTCTTCTTGGGGAAGATTAACACCCTCGATGAGTACGGATTCAAGTACAGCCCAGGGCTTGGCATGGATAAACCTGGGCTTGAAGGATTCATGAACACTTCGCTGGTGTTCAATCCGATCGTCGCACGAACTGTGCCCTATTCCGCTGCTGGTACTGGCTTCGCTTATCTCCGTGAGGGCGAACCGCTATTTGCCTTAAGCGTGCTCGATCCGGAAGAGCGTGCGACATCCGGAGTCGAAAATCTCTATGGGCGCGGTGTGGTCTTAGTTCCGGATCTCACCTTTAGAATCAAGCCGTTCGGTCGTCCCGGTAAGTATAACTTTGGCGGTACGTGGAGCAGTGCAACGTACCGATCGTTCGACCCTACGGCATACTTGAATCTTCCGCCTGCGATCATTCTGGATCCGGATGCTTCACCAAAAGAAACCGGCTCATGGTCGCTGTATTCGAACTTCTATCAATCGCTGTTCGTGGATGAATGCGACGAGAAACGCAACTGGGGGGTGTTTGGTCAATTCGGCATCTCGGACGGAAACCCCAACCCCGTCCGATTCGTGGCGAACGGTGGTATCGGTGGGCGAAGCCTGCTTCGAGGCCGCAACTACGATACATTTGGTATCGGCTACTTCTACATTGGATTAAGCGACAACTTTAAAGCCCTTGCATCGTTTGTTCAACCGGTACGCGATGAGTTCGGTGTCGAATTGTTCTACAACTTCGCAATTACACCCTGGGCCAGGCTCACGGGTGATTTGCAAATTGCCCGCCCCAGTACGGTTGGCCTCGATACTGCGATCATCCCAGGGTTACGGTTCCAGATCTTGTTCTGAGCCATGCCGGTGCAACGTAACTCACGGGTTGCGTGCGACCTGATGAATCGGTGATCCACTCAGGCCATCCGTTGATGTGAGGTGTAGGCAGCGAGCTGTCGTTGGTTGTCACATTTGGCCTGGAGCCGTTGTTGGTAGGCCTCGAACGCGTCCTCGACGGCCTTGCGCTGGTCGGCCTTGATGGTGAAACTGCGGGTCGTTTATATCGTGGTGCTTGACCCGCTTGAACATCGATTCGGTACTGCCTTTCACGATCCGTGTGAACCAACAGGCCCTACTTCACCTCGCGGCGAGACCACGCCATCGCCAACGCATCGATCGACCAGCCCACAATCCGACGAGAATACAAGTTTACCACGAGGCTAAATACAACTAGCCCTCACGCATCGCGATATTCATGATATCCGACCATTTTCGGTAAGCGTCCAGCGACGCAGCCCCAACGCGGGAGCCGTGCCGCCCACCCTGTGCCTACCCGGCTCGCGAGGCGCAAAGAAAAAGGCACCTGCGAGTAATCGCAAGTGCCTTCTCTTTTGGGACTCCTGACTTTCAGTTCTTGAGCGAAACGAAGTTGCGGCGGTAGGATTTGAACCTACGTACACTACATCAAAACGCCTAGAAAACAAGGCACTTCGTCTATCCGATGACGTCGCTTGTACTGCTGCTTGTACTGGCTCGGAATCTGAGCCATCGAAAGCCCCTTCCCTCTCTCTCGCAGAACTGCTCGCCGCACTCGCTGCACTACCGCCTGAACAACGCGCCGCACTGGCCGCGCTTATCGGCCCACCAACACCCCCGACGGTTCCGCCACCCGCACCGAATCGAGCCGATGACCGGCTCGCATGGGAACCAGACGTGAGGGAAGGGGACACGGCCCGATGAATCACGTTGCTACATCCCGCTACGCTTCGAACCCGAGGAACCCGCCGTGAAACCCGCCGCAACCGAACCCGACCGCCCACTAACGTTGGACCAACTGAGCGCCATTGATTTGCTCGTTAGCGGGAAGAACGATCTCGAAACGGCCACCGCTTTGGGAACGCATCGCGTCACGGTATCAAGGTGGCGATTGTATCACGTTGAATTCCGGGCCGAACTCGCCCGCCGCCGGTCCGAAGTCTGGGGCGCTGCCGCCGACCGGTTGCGCGCTCTGCTGCCGCAAGCGCTCAGCGTGTTGGCCGAGCAACTCGAAGCTGAAGAAACTGCAGACCGGCGAGCGGCGGCCGTGGCCCTGTTGCGACTCGCCGGACCACTCACCGCGGAACCGGCCGGACCGACTGCCGCGGCCGATATATTGCTCGCCGAAGTCGAAGCCGAACGCGCCCGCACCCAAACCGCAAACGAAGCGACCGTTGACCGATTGAGCGGCCGCGAAAGTCTCGAAGAGACTTCCCGCCGTGTCCGCGCCCGGCTTGATGAAATGAACAATTGTCCATCTTAAAAAACCTGATATTTCCAGCAATTTCTAGCCCACCGTTCACGGCCGCCGCAAGGCTCGTACCGTCTGCATTTCGCGCCCTTGTTTCAAGTCGCACACATGGTGTACGCTTGTCGAACCGGCCGGCGGTTAGCTACCGCCGAGAAAGCCGGCGCCACCGTTCCGCAAGGTTGCTCCGCGGTTCGGACGGCGCCGGCCCCCGGCCCTGGAGCAACGCCATGTCCCACGCCGGCACCCTGGCCGCCCTATTCGCGCAACGGGCGCGGATCCTCTCGATTGCCCCTGCCATTGAAAACCTTGCCGCACAGTACGCCGCGGTCGTCGAACCGCTCCGTGTCGCCCTGAACGCCTTCCTTGCCGCGGATTCTCAGAACTGGCCCGAATTGCTCTGGGCTGCCGGGCGGATGCTGGACACGATCGAATCGCCTGATGAGGCCGGCGGCTACCCCGACCCCGACCCGCCGGCGTCGTATTGCACGGCCGATAGTTTGGCGCGTTATTTACTCGGTTGCATGGCCCGGGCCGCCGCCCGAAACGACCGGCCCAGATTCGAGCAGATTCGCGACCTGCTCGCAACCGATCCCGCGGTTCAAGCCGAGGCCGTCCGGTTCCCGTTCGTGCCGGTGGAACACTTGTACAAGCGAGGACTGCAGGCGGCGCAGGCCCGCACCCTCCCAAAAATACGGGGCGAGCTGCAGGCGGCCGGGCTCGCCCTTTCCTTACTGCTCATCGACGACCTCCACAAAGTCGATTGCGTCCTGAGCCCGCTTGCGGCCGCCGTGTTGTATCACATGATCGAGCATTCAGCGGCACCGGTCGGGCGGTGCGACCTCGACGGACTTCTGCCGCCGATCGGCGAACGTCCGCCGCTCGTCGCACCGGCAGGCGAAGATTGCGAATCCGAGCCGGCCGACGATGCGGAGGGGGCAGATGAGAGGAAGGGGCAAGAGGAGAAGCCGAGGCAGAACACGGGGCGCCCAAGGGGACCGGCCAAACCCGATGTGGCGAAAAAAGATGCCAAGTATTACGACGACTGGCAAGCGTCTAATCTTTCACTGCCAGCTTTTGCCAAGGCCCGCGGAGATACCTTCGAAGAGGCGAAAGAGCGATACGACCGAGAACGGAAGCGAAGAGATTCGGGGAAATAAACCCCCTGTCAAGCCTTCCGAATTATTTCCGCAAAGTTCCTGACAAGCCGGCAAACGTCAGGGTTTTTCTTGGTTCGTCAAGTCATGACGGCCGCGGAAACAATTCGCCCGCCGCGGAAAAAACTCTAAATTCCGCAACTGCCCTCATGATGCTTTCGCCGCGGGAACGATCCCGCCGCAAACCTAGCATTGTGAGGGCAACTCATGTCCGTTGAAACCCCTGCGTCTCAAGCCCCAAAGTGGAATCAGGACGCACCCCTTTTGCTCGATGTGCAGCGTGTCGCGCAGCTGCTCGGCGTTTCGCCACGGCACGTTTGGCGCGTTGTCGATTCCGGCCACTTCCCCGCCCCGATTTCAATGGGTGGAAAACTCAAGCGATGGTCACTGCAGGAAGTTCAAGACTGGATCGTCGATCAAGCGGCCCGTCGGCCGAAAGCGAGGTTGGCATGAGCGCGTTAACTGCCCCCGATCCACTCGGCGATTCATCCATGCTTGGCCGGCTGTACTTGTTGCTCAAGGCCGTGCTTCGCGAAGGATTCGCCACAACCGATGATGCGATCTTGCGCGGCGAGCAAACCGGCCGCCGATTGGGGAACCCAAAGCTTCTCGGCATTGCCGCTTCGTATGCCCATCGTCGCGGATGGATTCGGCCCATGACCGCTACTGAGGAAGCCGGTTTCCTCAGCCGGAAATCGGGCCGGAAGTTCCGGGCTTGCGGACTGGTTCAAGTCTGGACCGCAACGGAAAAGACCCGCGCCGCTTTTGAAATGCTGAAGCGGCGACTCACGATTGTGCCGTCCGCGAAATCGCTTTTCGATGAAGTTGATTGAATCACAAATGCCATCGGGCACCGGCCAGGGTGCCCAATGGTTCAAACTCATTACCCACGGTGTATTATGTCAGACCGACCTTTGAATTTCAATGAAGACGAGTTCCGAGCCTTCGACGACGCCGCGCCCGATCCTGACGACGCCCTGGCCGCATTCGATTCAGCGAGCGGAATCACATGTGTTCCACCTGGCACTTACACCGGGCAAATTACGTCCGGCGAGCTGGTGACGACCCGCAAGGGGAAGCGAGCATACAAGCTGACGTTTGCCGTAACCGATCCGGACAAGTACGCCGGATTTACAATCTCGAAGTGGTTCACGTTCAACACGAAAGATGCCGCAGATTTCGCCAAGGACGCACTCAAACCGCTCGAACTGAAGACATCGGCCGACCTAAAAAGCCTCTTTCCCAACGGCCGCGTTATCCTCTGCAAGCTCATCGTCGGATTACAGAGGGATGACCCATCCCGTAATGATCTGATTCGCTTCTCTGTGATTTCCGACACGCCGGCCAGCAAGCCCGCGAACCCCTTCTCAGTGGATGAGGGCACAGAGGAAGGGGCTTCAAAATGACGCATGCCGAACTGCGGAACAGTGGGTTCCCGTTCGGCGCGAACTGCACCCCGCCCGCCGATCTGGTGGGCGGGTTCCTGTCCGGCCCAGTAAACGGCCGCCGGGAAATCAAGTTCGCGGAACCGAACCACGTCGCGTTCCATGAAGCCGATGACCGCGTTGACACCGACCGCGAAACATATGCCACCGTTTACCAATACCCGAAAGCCGAGTACGTCGAGCATTGCCGCAAGCACTGCTCGCCGAAAGGCTATGCGGGTCCGGCCGCATGCTCTCGGATCGTTTGGGATATCGACCGGGACGGCGACCCGCAAGCCGCGTTGACCGATGCCCGCAAGCTCGCCCGGTTCCTCATCGATCGATATGGCGAAGATGGCTTTGGCTGTTTCTTCTCGGGAAGCAAGGGCTATCACCTTTCGGTCGTTTGTGTACCCGGCTTCACACCGATGCCGCACACGCCCGCGGTCGTGAGGCTGCTCGCTCTCACCGTGGCAAAGAACGCTGGCGTGACCGTGGACAGCTCGATTTATGACCGGCAACGGCTGTTCAGATTACCGAACTCACGGCATGCGAAAAGCGGGCTGTATAAGCGGTTCCTCGAACCCGAGGAACTGTTCCGGCTCGATGCTGCCCGTATTCGCGACATCGCGAAACATCCGGCCGGCTATTCCGTTCCGACCGTCTCGGAACTGAGCGCAAACCTCGATCAAGACTGGCTCGAATGCGAGAAGCGCGTACTCGATGCCGCGGCATCATCGACCGGGTTCGGCTCGATCGAGCAATCGAACGCCCCTTCCTCTTCTGCCCGCCCGATCGTTCCGCAATCGGTCAAGAACTTAATCGGCCTGGCCGAGATCCCCGCGCCTGGCGAGCGAGCGATACGGCTATTCTCGGCCGCCGCTGCACTGAGCGAAGCCGTGACCGCATACGGAACAGATAGCCTTATCTTCCATTTGCTCGAAGAAGCCGCCCGGAAGTGCGGACTCACCGCCGCCGAGGTTGAGAAGCAAATTCGCGACGGCATCGCCCGCGGGCGAAGAACGCAAGGAAGGGGTGAGGCATGAGCCAATCGCCCCCCAAGTACACGACCGCCGCGGCTGTGGCCCGCGGGTTCGATCCGGATGAAAAGCCGGAACGATGGCACGCCGGCAAGCCGCTCGGATCAATCGACCTGAGGCCCGGCCGCGTTGTTCTTTTCGGCGCGCCGCCTGGCGTCGGGAAAACGAGTCTTGCCCTGCAGCTCGTCGCCGGCACGCTGGCGAATCATCCGAACTTGCGGGCCCTGATCGGTAATGTCGAGATGTCGGCCGCTTCACTCGTTGAACGCATGCTCGCCCGGCTTGCAACGGTTCCTCTCGATGCGATCCAGAACCGCGAACTTGACCTCGCCCAACGTGCCCGGATCGAAGCCGCGACCTTCGAGCAAACTGCGATGCTCGATCGTATCGCGTTCCTCGATGCTCCGTTCAATCTCGCCCACCTGGCCGGCGCGATGGTCGGGTTCAACGCCCGCCTGGCCGTCGTTGATTACGCCCAGCGATTTGCTACCGGAGAAGGTGAAGACCGCGCCAAGCTCGACCGGCTCATGAGCGGGGTTCGGGCCCTGGCGAATGCGGGCGCATGCGTGTTGCTCATCTCGTCTGTTGCTCGGCAGAAATCCGCGAACGGAAGCTCGACCTATTCCGGGTTGAGTCTGGCCGCGTTCCGAGGAAGTTCCGAGTTGGAGTTCGGTTGTGATTCGGCTTACATCCTGCACAACACGAAGGAAGGAATCGGCGCTTTGGAATGCGTGAAGCATCGTTTCGGCCAAACCGTTGATATCCCGCTGCGCTTCGATGGCTCGTTGCAAACCTTCTCGGCTGGCGATCCGCTGGACCTGTTCGACGCCGCGCCGGCGAAAGGCGGGAAGCGACCATGAACGACACGCTCCGGCGATGGCTCGAAAGCGGGAAGCCACGGGACGAAAACGCCCCTTCCTCTTCTTCTGCACAATCGAGTGACCCGAAGAAGAAGCGGGCGAATCCGGTTGTGGCGAAGGTTCTGGGCTATCGCCAGTTCTTCGGCCGACTCGAAGGACTCGAACCACCACTCTCGCCCGGCGCGGTTGCGCTGTGGTGTTGGTTATGGACGTGTGAGAGGAAGGGGCTTTCTCGCTGTACGGTGCGACGCCTGGCGAAGCGGTTCCGTGTTGGAACGGCAACGGTGGAACGCTGGCTCCGTGCACTACGGCAAGCCGGGTTCGTGCAAACGGTCCGGCGCGGCAAACCCGGCCGAAGTGCATCCGTAGTACGGGTTCGGGTGAAGCCGAAGCCGCCACATTCCGATACGCGTTCCGATCTGAGATAGGTCCGCTGGTGATGGGAGATAGGTCCGCTGGTGATGGACAGAACACTCTACTACGTAGTAGTAGAGAGCGAACGCTACCGCGGCTTCCGCCGCTTGCGTTCGCTGTTGTCGATGCGACCGATTCGACATGAACTGAGCTGGCGCGATCATGGTTTGAAATGGTATACTTACGTTCCTTCGATTCCTCGCTCGGCCGCTCGTCGTGAGAAGCGACGGCCGGGCGGGAAGTCTTCTCACCGGAGTAGCAATTCATGGGTTCGATTTTCCGCCCCACCTACACCAAACCATTGCCGCCCGATTGTGAGATCGTCACGAAGAAGAACGGCGAGCAAGTCGCCCGCTATCGTGTGGACGGCAAACTGCGAACGGCGCGACTCACTTCCGGCAATCCGCCGCGACTTCTTATCGAAAGCTCAACCTATTCCGCGAAGTACCGCGACCATTCCGGCAAGTTGGTGGTGCGCTCAACCAAATGCCGCGATGAGGCCAACGCCCGCCGGCGCTTGACCGAATGGGAAGGGGAAACCGAGCGAGTGAAGGCCGGCGTTCTCAGTCCGGCGGATGCGGATATGTCGCAACACGCTCGTTCCGCAATCGAAACTCATTTGGTCGCGTTCGACATTCGCCAACAAGCCCGAGGAACAGCCTCGAAGTATCGGGAGAACACACTACGGGCTTTGCGACGTGTCGCGGCCGATTGCCGATTCCATACGCTGGCCGATGTGCAAGTTGAGCCTGTCGAGCGATGGCTTGTCGCTCGCACCGGGGCCGGCGCGTCTGCCCGCACCCGGAACCTTGCCCGCGAATCGTGGCTTGTCTTCCTGAACTGGTGTGTGGAAACCGGCCGACTCACATCAAACCCGCTCGCCAATCTATCGCGGGCGAATGTGAAGGCTGATCCTCGACGCCAGCGCCGACCACTCACCGAGGAAGAACTCGACCGGTTGCTTGCTGTGGCCCGAACCCGGCCGCTCGATGCGAAACTCGCCATCAACCGCGGAGCGAGGAAGGGGCAAGCCGGCGCTCGACTGGCCGACGCGACCCGCGACGCATTGGAACGGGCGGGGCGAGAACGGGCTTTGCTCTACAAGGCACTCGTTCTAACCGGACTCCGTAAAGGCGAGATGGCTTCCTTGACGCTCGGGCAAGTTCGGCTCGATGATTCACCCCACCTTGCCCTGGCTGCTGCAAACGAGAAAGCCCGACGTGGTGCATTGGTGCCGCTTCGCGAAGATCTGGCCAGCGATTTGCGAGGTTGGTTAAAGGAACGACTCGATGAAGCCCAAGAGCAAGCCCGGATTTCCGGCCAACCAATTCCTAACGCACTTCCTGCAGACGAACACTTGTTTCATGTCCCGGTCCATCTGGTGCGGAACATGAGGAAAGATCTCATTGCGGCCGGCATCCCGCCACGGGACGGGAACGGCTGCGTTGTGGATATTCATGCGTTGCGCCACACGTTCGGAACACTTCTCTCCCGTGGTGGCATAACACCCCGAGTAACCCAAGAATTGATGCGGCACACGGACCCGAGAATGACCAACAATGTCTACACACACGTTCGGTTAGCCGATTCTCGTTCCGCTCTCGATGTGCTACCAGCACTTACGGCGACCAAGCCGGCAAATTCGCTTGTACCGCAGCTTGTACTAACCCCTGTCTTGGAGGGGCAAAACCTGGCAATTACTGACACGATGGAACCGCAAAACGAATTACTGAATGGGAAGAATGGGTTTGACGTAACCCCTGGAAATGTCAATGGAAACGGCCGGCTGACAACTTCTGTCATCAGCCGGCCGTCTCAAGTCGATTTGTCGCAAATAGTTGCGGCGGTAGGATTTGAACCTACGACCTCCAGGTTATGAGCCTGGCGAGCTAACCGGGCTGCTCCACGCCGCGTCGTTGAATACATATTAGGGGGATCACCACTCAATGGAAAGAGGCCGAAGTATACACTTTGCGGAAACGGTTCGAGTTTCTCGATTAAGTGCCACCACGATCACTTCCCCTCTTTCACCCATCTCTTGTTCAGTTCGATGTTTTGCTTCAACCCATCATCACGATCCTTCTTTGCACCTCCGAGGTACGTCGCCATTTCCGAATCGTACATCGGCATTGGTTCCGGCTTTCTTCCCGCATCGTTGGTTGTATCTTCCCAGGTGGCAAGCCGTTTGCGCATCACTTCCAGTGTCGATTTATACTTCGGATCAGCAGCCAGATTCTTGATCTCGTTCGGATCGCCAGCCAAATCATAGAGTTCTTCCGAAGGCCGCTTCTCGGCAAACAACAAGTTCTCCGTCAGCTCATTTAGCTTGTTGTCCGCGTGCAGCGTGCGAAGTTGCTTGATGATGGCCTTGTCGTCCTTATAGCGATTCGGTTGCAGATGTGGGCGATCGGGCATGTAATTGCGTATGTACTTGTGTTCAGCCGTCCGGACACACCGAATGCGATCCATGGTTTCATCACACCGATCCCGAGCCGAGAAGATGGCGTCGCGTTTCGCATAATCCGCTGCGAACAGATCCTTCCCCTGCATCCACTTCGGAATCGTGATACCCGCCAGTGCGAGTGAAGTCGCAGTCATATCGATGTGTTCGACCAAATCCGCGCGAACGACACCCTTACCAATTCCCGGTCCACGAACCACAAACGGAACGTGAATCCCTTCGTCGTAAAGGAACTGCTTCCCCCTGGCATGACTGATGCCGTGATCGGTCATGAAGAATACCACCGTGTCATCCAGCAGTTTCTCTTTCGCCAATCGGGCCATCACATCGCCCACTTCTTTATCGGTGTAGCGGCAACAATCGAGGTAGTCGGCCCAGTCTTGGAGCAGGATTGGGTCACGCGGGTAATAAGGCGGGAGTGTGACGTCTGCGGGCTTGGTATTCGAGCCGAGTTCTCGCAACGCGCGGGCCTGCCAGTTCGCGTTGGGGCCTTGCCCGCGATGTTTACCGCCATGAAGTTGAATCTGCATGAAGAGCGGTTGACCAGGCTTGCGGCCCGCCCAATCATTCCCGTCATACATCTTCCGGTCCCATTCAAAGTTGTAGTCCGTTTTGCCGGGCTTGTTGCCAGTCGCGTTGTGTCCGCCAATGCAGGTGAAATACCCCGCTTTTTGAAAGAGCGATGGCACGGGCACCACTTCGCCCGGCAGATGGATCTTCAACTCTCCACGCCCACTGCGATGATGGTGCGAACCGATCGTGGTCTGATAGCATCCGGTGATTAACGCCGAGCGGCACGGCGAACAAACCGGTGCGGTGACAAATGCCTTGGTGAACTGAATTCCATCCTTGGCAAGTTGATCGACATGCGGCGTTTGAATTGTTTTCTCGCCATAACACGAGAAGTTTGCGGACATGTCGTCCACGAATATCCAGATGATATTTGGCCGCTTGGGCGGTTGTGCTGCGAATCCCGCGTTGGCGAACACCAACAGGGCCGCAAGGGAGAGGTAGCGAATCATGGGTAACCCTTCGTGGCAAGTGAGATCAGGGTTGTGCTCTCATAGGGTAACGGAAAATAGAGGATCACTCCATGGATTATGGCGACGTGTCTGCGGGCTGCCGCCGTCGGTGGTCACGCTGTTCCAGTTGCCGACCGCATCGTAATCCCAATCCTGGCTCCGCTCGGCCGTGCCGGTCAACGCCGTTCGCCCGCCATTCAGCTCGCCACGCTCGAAACCAACCAACTGATCGAACCCGTCGTAGCTGTAGAGTTCGCCGAAGTCGACGTTCAGTACATCATCCCGCCACACGCGGTTCGATGCGCGATCGTAGCCATACAGCAGTTCGCTCACCGCCGTGCTATCCACTTCCCACAGTTGCGATACCACCCGCCCGAACCGGTCCAACCCCGCGTACTGATCGCCACCGTCGCCCGGCGTGCCCACGAATGTGAGGTCCAACTCTGGCTGCGGGTGCGACCGAATCACCACCGTGCCATAACCCAGATACGCGTAACTCTCCAGTGGCCCGCTCGTGTCGCTCAGCGATGACAACCGGCTGACACTCGCATCCAATCCCGAGGAGTAATTGAAGCTCAACACATACCCCGAGGGATACGTCATGCTCAGCAACCGCGAATGATTCGCCCTGGCTGGCGCAGAGCCGGGCATACCAGATGGGAACATTCGGCCGCATTATGTTGCGCCGATGTGCACTATCGGCACTGTTGGCTGAACGTCGGACCTTGCGACGCAGACCCTTGAAGTGAAACAACCCGGCGCTGTTCGGCACCGGGTTGCATTCGTTCGCACTCAAGTTGGGGATCTAGGATTCGAACCTAGACTAACTGAGTCAGAGTCAGAACACATTACGACGGAAGCCTATAACTTACAACAACTTGCAACGCAACTGTCTGTCAGGCGTAGTGCGGGCGTAGTGACCAGAGTAGCGAAGGGGGAAGTGGGATAATTAATCAGGGCCTATCGGCCGTAATTGATGCCTGGCCAACATTGCCTGATCACATCCGTAGAGCAGTGTTGTTGCTGGTCAGTGGAGGTGCCTCATGACCTCTCTACTTCTTGCTTGTACCACCCCAGTGGCAGCTTGGCAGCAACGAATTCCCAAGGAATCCTAGACGATTTGCTGCCAATTCAATTTCTGACAGCAACTAGCAGCAAAGCCACTCTACCATCTTGCAACACTCTAACAATATCGCAACTACACGAACAATATTGACCATGGAAGAGATCGCGGCCTTGTCGAACCCCGCAGATCCTACTCGGAGGTCGAACCGAGTGGGCATATCGATCGTGTTAAGCCTGCCGCTGAAGGTAGGCCACCTTGTTGGGTGCCCTTTGTCTAGCGTTACAGAATCCGGCTACCTCCACTAACCACCACTGTCGGAATTCACTCTTCGAGCTTACTGTATGAGTCCTTTTTCAAGCCATGCTGCCGGTCGAAGCCGAACAGAAAGCAGCAGCAATAGACGCCTATCACCAGTTGGATGCCACTGCTGCTGCAGGTGAAGTTACTCCAATCGACCTGGCTTACAACACAATTGAAGTTGCCGCTAAATCTACCAGCGATTTTGACGCCAACGTCAACCGGCGTGGCAAATGCGAACAGGTTGCAGCTTTGTACGAGGAGTTGCCAAAACGACGTACCGATTCGGGTTTACCGTCTTGCGACCATTGAACGCAACGAACTCATGATCGCCAGGAAGCGTTCGAACGAGATTATGGCCGCTTCGTTGAGGGCCAATCACGAGGCGCAGGAACTACAGGAAGCGACTGCCGAATTCGTGGCGAAAGTTGTATGCACCATGACCTAATTGGTGCCAGTGCGTGACGTTCGTAAAATCAGGGAACCTGACACGTTTGGGCCTGATCATGATCGCTAAACTTCCAGCTTGGTTCCACGCCAGCGGGCATCACGCCACTGCAGAATTAGCAAAAGCCCGTGAGCAGCTTCGGGATGTGGTCGCTTACTATGGTACCGACCGCGTGAGTGTATGGTTTAGTGACCCCACGATACTTCTGATGATCGGCACCAGAACAGTGTGGGTTGATCCAAATGCGCCTGACCAACGCAAGAACTCCGGGTACCTTCAGGCGCTCGTGGGCATGGTGAAGTCGGGCCAATTAACTCCATCGATCTCGCTTGGTATCGGCGGTGTGGAGCCCCTGCGATTTGATCTGGTTGCTACCGCAAAGTTTTACGCCCCGAGACGGGCGGAACCTAAGGGCGTGGCCAAGCAGGAAGCCGAAGTATTAGTTCGTGATTGGTTGGTTAAACACGCCCCGACCAATCCGAGCAGCATTACCCGTGACGCAATAGCCAAAGGATGTGGAATTAGCGCAGGCGCTGTGAGCCAAAGCGCCTCATGGAAAGCTTTCCGGGATCGCCGCGACGTCAACAAGAAGCCGAAGGGGAGAGCAAAGTCCTTGTCCTTATCCACCGAAATTCTCGCCGTTGTCCCATCGCACACATCGCAACCCGATGAACTCGCTTTGCTCATTGAGGAGCAAAAACAGGAGCAACAGCGAGATGCCCGTGTAGTAACTCGACGCTCGCACTCACA
>JBGSLF010000041.1:0-25164 GCA_041740855.1 Gemmata sp. | reverse complement strand
GGGTGACGGGCCGTCCGGGGCTGGGCGGGCGTGGGGCGATCGAACCGGTGGCCCTTTGCCTTTGTTTGAGTCGCCGCACCCAAGACTCGCTTACCGAATACTTCTGCGCTACGGCCGAGGTTTTCATCCCGGCCTGGCAGTCGGTCCACACACGCTCCCGCAAGTCCATCGAGTAAGCACGCATCGGAGGCTCCAAAATGGTCCCTCCGTCGTACCCCAACTCATACCCTCGCGCTACACCTTTCCCGAAACCGCTCTAGCGGATCGTGTGGTCACCTCGGCTTCGGTCAGGCGCAGAAGGTAGCTCTCGTAGGCTTCGTTCTTGTCGGCGGCTTCACGGGCCAACTTCTCCCACTCGGCCAACATCGTCGGCAACTTCAGTTGCTTGAGATTGACTTTGAGTAACATCGGTGTCGTCTCGGCGGACATCGGCATCTCCTTCTTGGGAACGGGACAACAGGCGATCGAATTGGGCGAGATCTGTTGGCCGCACGGTCACGGCGGTGATTATCTGTGACAACGCGGCGTCATTGAGTGATAGTGCATTGTCACACGGAAGTTGGCAGGCCGCGGAGGCGATCATCGCGGCATCGAGTTCGCCACGCGACAGGCAATTCGCGATGATCGCCTGGATGTGGTCGATCGAATAGTTGGCCAACAGTTGCAAGACGCGGATGTAGTGTCGCGTGCCCACACACGAACCGAGTCGATCGGTGAGCGTGGCCCGCAACTGTGTGAACACCGTCGGCAGTTGCCAGTCACGGTACACCGGAGCGTGATTCAGCGTGGCAGGCTTCCGTTCCAAAGACCCCAGGAAATGAAGGGGATCGAGGATCTTCTGCCCACTGCCGTAACTCCGCGTGTGCGTGGCAATGACCGCTCCGTCACCGACCACCGTAACGCGGTCCACGTACCCCTTCACACTCACGGTGCGGAAGGCCCACCGACGCGGCACGCTGTAGCTGTTGCGATCGAACCGAGCCGTCTGGTACTTGTCCACAGTCGCCGGTTGAAGCACGCACGCATCGAGCCGATACGCTGGCACCGGCAACGCAGCGGCACGATCCGGCTCGAACATCGCAGCCACTGACAATGCATTGTCACCACATGTTCGCTCGCGTGCCTTCAGGCACTGCCGCCGAAGATGAACATTCAACTCATCAAAGCTCGCAACACGCGGGACGGGCGTCGCCCACTGCCGCTGGAGATCAAAAACCCGCTTCTCCACACGAGGCTTCTCCGTCGGCGACACGGGCATGCAACACCGAACCGCGAACGTGTAGTGACTGGCTAACGCGGCGTAGCGGGGATGGAGCGTGCGTTCCCGACCTTTGAAGATGTGAATCGCCACCGTCTTGGGGTTGTCCCACCACAGTTCGCGGGGCACGCACCCGAAGAACGCGAACGCTTCGACGAGTCCGTGGAGAACCGCTTCGGTTCGTTCGGTGGGCATGGCGATGGCGAAGGGACAGTTCGAGTAACTCCAGGTGACGATCAGCACGGGCACCTGTCGGCGACCCTCAGGGAAATCCACGTAGATGTGCCCGAAGTCGGCCTCGGCACGATGACCGGGCGGATGTTGGAGTGGGATGAACGTCTCTTTGCGGTCGCGGCGATGTTGCTGGAGATATCGCCGGACCTGGTCGTAGCCACCGGTGTAGCCGTGATCGGCGACGAGGCGACGGTAGATCTGCTGGGCGGTGTGCCGTTGCTTGGGTGGAGCAATTTGGTCTTGTGCGAGAATGTCGTCAACGATGGGACGGATGGCTGCGAAGACGGGAGCGGATCGCGGCTTCGCGAGTGTGTAAGGTTTGGGCTCGGGTTGGCCCAGAGCTTTGAGGATCGTTTTGGGTGATCGACGGAAGTGTTTGGCGAGTGCGCGGATGGACAGACCATCTCGCCGTGCTTCCCGGATCTGTGCGTAATCGTCCACCGTAAGCATCCTCCACCCCCTGCGGCGACCACTGGGTCGCTCGCGGGGGCTGTGCTACGGTGTTTCCCTTTTCGACGCTAATCGCGCTTCCCTTTTCGGTGCTAATCACCAGCCCCGTGGCACCGGGGCAAGCCGATCGACGAGGCGCTTCGCGACAACCCGCACCTGGAGTTCAAGCGACTGCCCAGTTACAGTCCCCAGTTGAACCCGATCGAACGCTTCTGGAAACTCCTCCGGCGACGGGCGACCCACAACCGACTGTTCGACACGCTCGCCGACCTGAAGACTTCTATCCGCAACAGCCTCTGCTACTTCCAGACCGTGAGGCAACGGGTTAAGACCATGCTTCATCACCGATCGAGAAAGCAGTCACAATCAACCGGATCGTGAATCAGTTGGGGAACTGGTTCCTCATCCAGGGAGTGGCGGTAGTCGCATCTCCGGACTGTCATCCGCCCCTCGATAGAGCAACCAGTACACGACCGGCACCAGCAACAGCGTGAAAGCAGTCGAGACGAGCAACCCGAAGATCAATGCCCAGGCCAACCCGCTGAACACGGGGTCGAGTGTGATCGGCCACGCCCCGAGCATCGCCGCTCCAGCGGTGAGCAGGATCGGCCGGAATCGCACGGCACCGCTCTCGATCAGTGCTTCCTTCAGCGTCGCTCCGCGGTTGCGGACGTGCTGAATGAAGTCGATCAGCAGAATCGCATTTCGGTCCGCGATTCCGGCGAGTGCGATCATCCCAATCATCGCGGTGGCCGTGAAGTACACCGGATTCGCAAACCCGCCGACCGTGGTTCCGGTCACGAGGTTCAGCAGCCAGAACCCGGGCATAATCCCGATCACCGTGAGCGGAATCGAGATCATCTGCACGAGCGGGATCAGGTAACTTCCCGTCTGGTAGACCATCAGGACGTAGATCAGGAGCAGCGCGCCGCCGAAGGCCAGCCCCAGGTCGCGGAACACGTCCAGCGTGATCTTCCACTCGCCCTCGCCGGTCCAGACGACTTCCGCCCCGCCAGGCGTCGGATGATCCCGAAGCTGGAACAGAAGCCCGATGACCGCCTCGGCCGGTGTGCGGCCCGCGGTATCTGCAGTGACGTACCCAACCCGCCGCATGTTCTTGTGGTAGATCGTCTGCTCCGCGGGTAACTCCTCGAACTTCCCCAACTCACCGACCCGAACGATCTCACCGCCCGGTGTCTTTACGCCCAGCCGGAGCAGGTCAGTGAGCCCGGTGCGGTTGCCGAGAGGAACTTGAATCAGAATCGTGAGCGGGTTCAGTTCTCGCGGCAGGTGGCCGCTGCCGGCGCGGAAATCCTTGGGGTCGCCCTCGCCGGGTGTCATACCGTTGAGTCCGATCCGGAGCGTGTTCGCGATCTGCTCGGTCGTGATCCCCGTGAGCGAAGCCTTCTCCTTGTCCACGCGGAAGACGTGTCGCGGGCGATCGGCTTCGAACGTGTCATCCACATCCACGACACTCGGCTCCTTCTCAAAGAGCGAACGTACATGGCGAGCGTCGGCCTCAAGTTCACCCTGAGTTTGGAAGGGCTTCGCGTACACTTCGGCGACGAGCGTACTAAGCACGGGCGGGCCGGGTGGCACCTCCACGATCTTGATCCGTGCCTTGTGTTTGCGGGCGAGTTGATCCAGTCCGTTGCGGACTCGCAACACGATGGCATGACTCTGCATCGATCGCTCTTCCTTGGAGATCAGGTTCACGCGGAGGTCGCCACGGTGCGGTTCACGCCGCAGGTAGTAGTGCCGGACCAAGCCGTTGAAATCCATCGGCGACGCGGTGCCAGCGAACGTCAGCACCTCGGCTACCTCAGGGTTCTTTTTCAACTCGTGTGCTATGTCCTGGAGCACCGCGTCGGTCGTCTCGACGGTTGTGCCCTCGGGAAGATCGACGAGAACCTGGAACTCATTCTTGTTGTCGAAGGGCAACATCTTGAGTGGTACCAACCCCAGCGCCGGCACGACGCACGCCCCCGCGAACAGCAGGCCTGTGAAGCCGATGAGCGCCCAGGCCGCACGGCGAGATTCGAGAAACGGAGTGAGTACCGCCTTGTAGATGCGGTAAGTCCGCGTCTTGTGCAGGTCGGTCGGTTCGTGCCCGCCCTTGTCGTAGACGCCCTTCAGCACCTGATAGCTCAACCACGGCGTGACGGTGAACGCGACCACCATCGACATGAACATCGCAACCGGGACGTTCAACGCCATCGGCCGCATGTATGGCCCCATCATCCCGGTGATGAACATCATCGGCACGAACGACACCATCACGACCAGCGTCGCCACGATGATCGGAGGGCGGACCTCGTTCACGGCGTCGAACACGGCCTCGCGTGGGGGCTTCTTCCGCAGTCCAAAGTGGCGGAAGATGTTCTCCACGTCCACGATTGGATCATCGACCACGAGGCCCAGCGCGAGGATGAGCGCGAACAACGTCACGCGGTTGATCGAGTATCCCGCAAGGTAGTTGACCAGCAGTGTGAGAGCGAATGTGAGCGGCACCGCAAGCACGACGATGATCGCTTCCCGCCAGCCCAGGCTGAACATGACCAGTGCCGACACGATGATGATCGCTAGGCCGAGTTCGCGGATCAGTTCACTCACCTTCTCGTCGGCGGTTTCGCCGTTGTTCCGGGTGATGCTTGCCACGATGTCGTGTGGGATGACTGTGCCGCGAAGCTCGGCTAGCCGCGCCTCGATGGCGTGCGCCACCGAAACAGAGTTGCTTCCCTTCCGCTTGGCAACGCCGACTGTCACCGCCGGGTAGTCGGTCACGCCCTCGGGTCGGTTCCGGGTTCCAGGGCCGAAGCTGATGCGAGTGTAGGTGACGGGTTCCTCGGGGCCGTCGAGCACCTTCGCGATCTCGCTCACATACACCGGCTTGCCCGCGAACACGCCGACGACCAGCGTCTCGAGTTCCTTCGCGGTCTGCACGAACGGCCCGCCCTCGACCGTAACTTCGCGGTTGTTCGACCGAAGTGAGCCGGCCTGGATGTTCACGTTCGCGCCGCGCAGCACGCGGTCCACGTCCAGTGGCGTGACTTGTCGCGCGGTCATGCGTTCGGGATCGAGCATCACGCGGAGTTGCCGACGGCGACCGCCGACGATCTCGGTGCGAGCCGTGTCGGGAACCCCCTGAAGCGCCACCTCCACCTGCTCGGCCACGCGACGCAGTGCGAAGTCGTCCGAGGTCTTACTCCACAGCGTGACGTTCACCAGCGGCACATCGTCGATCTCGACGGGCTTTACCACCCAACCCGTGACCCCGGGTGGGACCACGTCCGTGTTCATCATGATTTTGTTGTGGAGCTTAACGAGGCTCGCTTCGCGGTTCTCACCGACGAAGAACCGCACCGTGACGATCGCCTCGCCAGGCCGCGACATCGAGTAGACGTACTCCACGCCGTCGATCTGCGCGAGGAGGCGTTCGAGCTTCGACGAGACCTGCTGTTCCACTTCCTCGGCAGTGGCTCCCGGCATGCGGATGAGGATGTCGGCCATCGGCACGACGATCTGCGGTTCCTCTTCGCGCGGCGTAAGAAGCAGAGCTGCGGCCCCGCACGCGAGCATGAGAAGGATCAGCAGAACCGATAGGTTCCCGTGAAGGAACGCCTCGACGATGCGAGCGACGAAGCCGTGATCGGTACGTGGCGCGGTCATCCGGGGAATCCTCGGAGTGGGGCGGGGCTTGCGAGGAATACTCAGTGGGTGGGCAGGGCAACGGTTTCGCCCTCACTCAGTCCGGACAGGATCTCGATACGATCCCCAACCGCGGGGCCGACACGAACGAAACGACGGGTCAAGGTGTTATCGGGTTCCACCACCTCGACCAGATCGAGTTGACCGAGTTGACGTACCGCAGCCGGCGGGACGAACAATCGCTCCACCGTGCCCACGGGAATGCTCACACGGCCGAACATCCCCGGCAGCAGTGGCTTAACGGAGGGCACCTTCGGCAACGTCACCTTCACGATCACGGAGCGGCTCGCCTGTTGGGCCTGTGGCACCACCTCACGAACGGATCCCATCGCGTCTCGAAGTCCGGCGGCCTCGATCTGAACCGCGAGTTGCTGACCCTCGCGAATCTCCGGGGCAAGGCTCTCGGGAACGTTGACATGCAGTTCGAGTTCCGCCGGGTCGTAGACCACCATGATCGGCTTGCCCGGCGTCGCGATGTCGCCGGGGTCCGCGAATCGGTCCGCGACGATGCCCCGAGAACCAGCGATGATCTTCGTGTAAGTCAGTTGCACATCGAGGCGGTTGACCGCTTCCTTGACCCGCTTCACCTGGGCTTCGGCCACCTTCATCGCTCCCTCGTAGCGGGCGAATTCTGCTACACTGATGACCCCTTTCTCTCGCTCGTTTTGGGCGCGAGTGAAGTCCGTCTTGCGGACGAGCAAGTCCGCCTCGGTGGCCGTGACGGTGGCAAGTGCCTCCGCCTGTTGGGCGAGCAGTTCGCGGTTGTCGAGCAACACCAGCTCTTGATCTGGTTTGACGAGGTCGCCCGGGCGAACTTTTACGTCGAGGATACGAGCGAGGAGTTGGGCCGACACCTCGGTCCGTCGCCGTGGCTGCACGCTCCCGACGGCGGTTGCCGTGTCCTCGATCCGCCGACTCTCAACTTTCGCCCTGGGTCGGCCGCCGGCACTTTCCCGCGGCACGGTGACCTCACCAGGTTGCACCTTCTCGCGAAAAGCACCCCCCATCCAGGCCAGGAACGCGACGAGGCCGACGACTGCAAGTGTGGCCGTTCCGATGGACCGAACGACCGGCCACACACGGCGAGGTTCAGTCTGGGCTACGGTTGATGTCATGAGTGTCACCGTTCCGTCGGGTCCGTGGTTTCGGCCTGGGGTAGGTCAGGCTTGGGATTCGTTGGAGGCGTGGGTTTTTGCCGCGACCGCGGCTCACACGCCCCACTCATTCAGGTCGAGATCCCGGCCTTCGGTAGAACCCAGATTTGGAGGACTAACCAAAAAACTACAATACCCAGGAGTAACAGAACATCCATTGAATACCTCGGGGATGGCGTGGCCTCGGCATCGGGCACACGTGGGAGTCGTCTGGTGTCATGGGTTCTTCGCCTTTACCTTCTCAGGTAATGGATGATCCTTGTGCACTTCCTCGAAACCGTTCTCGATGAACTTCGAGACAACCGCGGCGTGGACCTGGATCAACTTGGCAACATAGGGATCGTCTGAGGTCTCGGTCACCTTCACACCCTTCTCCGTCTTCTCGACCTTCATGGTGATCTTGTCTGAATGCTTGAAGATCTCCGCAAACAGCGGGTCGCGGTAATGGATTCCCTTGCCGTCCTTGACGCGAGTGTGCATTGCGACCGCGTGTTCCTGGATCTTCTTTGCAACTTCAGGCACGGCTGATTCGGTGACTGTCTCGACGCCGGTCTTGGTTTCGACCACCGTTCGTTTGATATCCTTCCGATTCGTCAGCAGGGAGTGGAACACGTCGCGGTCGGCGGCGAAATTCGCGTCCTTCCCCATTCCCTTGCCTTTGCCAGGGGGGCCCTTAACTGGTGGTTGAGTAGACCGACTGGTTGCAGCGAGCGTCACGATCAGACCCAGAGCGATTAACACCCTGAAGCCAACCCGTGATGAGAAAATCGACTTCATCTGGGAACTCCGTTCGCGTTAGCGGCCACAGCAGTGCCGATCCGGTAACAGGATCAGGGCAATACCTCCAAGGACGGCCAGGCCCGACCACACAGGGTCGACAAGCAGCGAGAGGGCAGCCCCGACCACAGCGAGTGAACCTCCGACAATCACAAGACGACGATAAGCAAGTCGCGAATCGCGGCTAGCAGAGGCTTTCATGGTGCCTGCTGACGACGCACATGGCATTGACATGATTGGCTTCTCCGTTGAGGGTTCACAAAGGCTTGATCCGGGAGTGTGCCAGAAAGTTACAAGCCCAGGGAATAATTCGCTGAGTATTCTGTAACCTCACAAGTGGGTCGCGGATCAATGAACTGTCCGGCTTGCTGGTCGCGAGCAGGGTTCGTTTCGAGTACGGAGAGTGTGATGAACCGATTCGTGTACGGTGCAGTTGCAATGTGTGCGGTGTCCGGTGCCACGTGTGCCGCCGATCACACAACCGATAGCCTGGAGACCGTGAAGAAGAGCGTCACGGATGGCAAAGCGGTTCTTGTTGATGTGCGGGAAGACGGCGAGTGGAAGGATGGCCACCTCAAGGACGCCCGACTACTCCCGCTTTCAGAAATCAAGAAAGGCATCCCGGAGGAGAAACTCAAGAAGACGGTACCGCCGGGGAGCGTTGTTTACCTGCATTGTGGGTCCGGCATCCGATGTCTGGCCGCGGCCGAGTTGCTCAAGAAGCAGGGCTATGATGTGCGTCCGTTGAAGGACGGTTACATGGGCCTGTTGAAGGCCGGGTTCCCGCAGGAGAAGTGATTTCGAGTCTGTCGCTGGGGTGGTCGGTGTGGCCTGGGCGGGTAGGGTATACCTGCCCGACACCCTCAGCGTTCGACTCGATGAGTTCACAACCCCCAGAGTCTGCTTCTGTTCCGCTTGCCGATCCCGACCGGGAGATTGTCCGTCGCGCGCAGGCCGGCGACTTCGCGGCGTTTGAGGAACTCGTCGGGCGGTTCCAGTCTCGGGTCTACGGGCTGGCCTACCGAATGCTTGGAGAACCGCACGACGCGGAGGACGTGACCCAGCAGACGTTCCTCAGTCTGGTCGAGCACCTCCGAGACTTTCGGGGGGAATCGGTGGTCGCCGCCTGGGTGCTACGGATCGCCGCCAACCATGCCCTGAAGCTCCTTCGCAAGCGGCGAGGCTTACCGACTGTTCCGCTCACCGACCCAAGCGGGACTCAGGAGGGATACGGGGATGTGCCGCACCCGGAGTTCATCGCGCCGTGGCGGGATGACCCGGCAGATCTTGCGGAGCGACACGAGATTCGGGAGTTGATCGACCGGGTACTGGCTGATCTCGACGAAAAGTACCGGGCCGTATTCGTTCTGCGGGATGTCGAGGGGTTCTCGATCCAGGAATCAGCCAACCTGCTTGGCATCTCGGAAGCCAACGTGAAAGTCCGGCTCCTTCGGGCGCGGCTCGCTCTCCGTGAGCAACTGACCCGGGTGCTGGGTGACGAAGCCGCCCGCGTCTTCCCCGATCACGAACATGGGTGACGACATCCCACCGAGCCACATAGCAGTGAAGCGGAGTAAGCTGAGACAGCGAGTCTGAACCGGGAGACGGCCATGACCTGCGAAGAGTTGCTGAAAGCACTGAACGACTACGTCGATGACGAGACGATGGTTGCCGTGTGCCAGGAGTTCGCTGCGCACCTGGCCGGGTGCAACCCCTGCCAGGTGGTAGTGGACAACATCCGCAAGACGATCCGGCTCTACAAAGACGGCGAACCGTACCCGATGCCGCCCGCCTTCGCCGCAGGCATGAGAGACGCCCTTCGCGAGAAGTGGAAGGCGGTCTACCCGCAATCCACCGGCTGACTCGATTGCAGCATCGTCAGTGGGCGGGAACGTATGCGAACCCGCGGGTCTGAAGGTTCACGACGGCCGAAACTGCCGAGGCTGCGACCGACACGTCACCCCGCACCCGTCCCGAATCATACCCTTTTCGTGCCAGCGACTGCCCGCACACCAGCACTTTCACCCCAACCTCGTTCAACTTCTTCAGCAAGTCCGCACTCGCATGTGGTCGGCCGGTGAGTTCTTTGTACGCAGCATCGTCCAGTGCTGTCGACGTTGCATCCCCGTGCAGCACAACCACGATTTCCAGATCCGCCGGTTTCAGTCCCGCTGAGCCGGCCAGGTTCAGAAGCGTCGCGGCACGCTCCAACCCGGGCAATGGCTTGTCCGGATCCTTGCCGGTCGAGGTGATGTCGAACACGACCTTGCTCCCCTTGGTCGGAAGTTCGGCAGCCGCTGGAAGCGGCACCACGGCCCCGTACCCGGGGACCACCGGAGTAACCGACTTCGTCTCCTTTGCGGGCGCCTTCTTCGGTGGCGTTGCATCTGCCTTCATCGGCTTCGTGAACACGACCAGGTAGTTTTCCTTGAGCAGATCCTTCACCTCATCGGTCTTCTCGAACCCTGCAGCGGTGATCTCCTTCTCGACTACCTCCTGTCCGGCCCGGACATGGTTCAGCACCCAGTCCGAACTCTTCCCCGGGATGCGCACGAAATCGACGACCACGAGCCTTCCACCGGGCTTGATCGCTCGGTGGAGAGACAACAGTGTCCGCTCCGGGAACTCGAAGTGGTGGTAAGTGTCGCAAACGAACGCCAGATCGACCGAATCCGCGGGCAGATCAACCGAGTCCGGGTTACACAAGACAGGGGTGACGTTACGCAGTCCGGCTTCCCGGCTGGTTTTCTGGATATGTTCTAGGAACCTCGCGGCGATATCGACTGCATACACCTGCCCGCCGGCCCCGATCTCTTTTGCGAACAGCCGGGTAAACAGTCCCGTCCCAGCGCCGACATCGGCCACCACCATCCCAGGCTTCAGTTTGCACACGGCGACGAGTTTGTCTCGCTTCGCGAATACCTCCCGGCTCTCGCCCTCGAACTTCCCCTGGAAATCCTTGACGTCGGGATTCGTGAAGGGGTCGTTAATCCCGGGTTTGACGCTCTTCTCCTGGGCAGACACAGCCCAGGTCGCGAGGGCAAACAGGAGAAAGCCGATAAGTGGTCGGGTCATCGAGCACTCCGTGCGATTGAGTGAGGGTCATCGGTCTTGTATGGTTAAACTGGCTACGGGTCGAACCAGAGCCGGAGTTGGGCGAGAAGTCTCTCCAATCCTGGGTCAGTAACCCGGTAGAACATTTTCCGGCCGTTCCTCTCGGCAACAAGCATTTTGCACTGCCGCATCAAACGCAAGTGTTCCGAGGCCATATGGCTCGGTATCCCGCATGCCTCGGCCAGTTCGCCAACAGTATACCGACCTGAGAGCAACATCTCGATCATCCGTAAGCGGTGCGGGTGGGCCATACACTTCAGATACTCAGCCGCGACTGCAAAGCGGTTACTGTCACGCGGGTTCCATTCCAGAGTCACTGGTTATCCCCTCCGGCGTTGCACAGGTATGGACACAACTTTCTGAGTTGGTTATTTGGGGGAGCATGGTTATTTCTTCGGCAATCTGGATAAGCGTCACCAGACGCGATTCGATGTGCTTGTGAAAGAGCACTCGTATGCCGTCAATGCGGCGGTTTCGGGACTCTCGGCCTTGCCCGGCACGGCTCAGCCGTTCGCCGCCACGCGGGCCATGACTCGATTCCTCAATCACGACGACATCGCCTTTCACGCCCTCATCGAGCCTGCCCAGAATGCCGCACGGAGCGAACTGGCCACCAACGTCTCCCCCTTCACGCTCGTCGTTCACGACTGGTCGATGTTCCAGTTCAACATACACACTTCCAAGAGTGATCGTTTGCAACGATCGCACGACAAAGACCTCGGCTACGAACTCGGTACCGCTCTGCTTGTCGATGCCGCCGATGGCCGACCGCTGGGTGCAATGGAGTTGCGACTGCGAACCGGTGCCGGTCTGCTCAGCACGCGGGTCGGCACCACGACGATGCCACCCGGACACATCGACGAACTGATCGAGGTGATGGACGAATCACGGCGGTGGCAATTGAGCAAGACGCTCATTCACGTCATCGATCGCGAGGCGGATTCTGTCGGTCACTATCGCGTGTGGGCGGCGAAAGGCCATCGATTTCTGGTGCGAGCCTACGACGATCGCGTGGTGATGTGGAAGGGGACGGAGTGTTCTCTCGGAGACGTGGTCTGCGGTTTGAGCCTGCCATTTCAGGATGTTTTGACGGAGGAGGGAGAGCCGGAGACGATCACGATTGCGTCGGGGACTGGTCGGATTCGAGTAGTCGCGACGGAGGTGCTGCTGCATCGACCGGCGAAGAAAACGATTCCCGGCGAGAAAACGGCGGGTGGTCACAAGAAGAAGGTCGATGTTCCCGGAGAACCGCTGACGTTGCGACTGATCGTGACGCGTGTGGTGAACGAGGTCGGCAAGGTGATTGCTCAGTGGTGTTTGTTGACGAACGTGTCGTTGAACGAAGCGGACGCAGCAATGGTGGGTCGCTGGTATGCGTGGCGTTGGCGGATCGAACTCAACCACCCAGACTATCCCTCAAGCGACAACCGTGGATGGAGTCGCGGGGCCCCCTGTCCTGGCCGTTTCCGCTTTGCTACAACTCGCCCGGTGGCATCAGACCCATCGCCGCTCCGAAAGTGGCGGCCGGAACCCACCCACTCGATACGCTCATCGAACGCAAACTCCGTGAACGAAAGTTTGTGCCCACCGAACCTGTGGATCCGCGGACACTCATTCGCCGGATGACGTATGACTTATTGGGGCTGCCTCCCACATTGGAAGAGATTGCCGAGTTCGAACGCGATGTGACCCAATCACAACCGGTCCCGCCGCAGGCCGTGAAGCGGCTAATCGACAGGCTGTTGAAAAGCCCGCGGTACGGCGAGCGTTGGGCTCGGCACTGGCTCGATATCGCTCGCTATTCTGACGCGAAGGATGGCGTCTTGATGTACGGCGACGCACGCGTTCGCCCCTTCGCCTACACATATCGCGATTACGTGATTCTCGCTTTCAACGCAGATAAGCCGTTCGATCAATTCATTCGCGAACAGCTTGCCGCGGATCAGCTCAAATTACCGTCCGACTCACCCGACCTCGCGGCGATGGGGTTGCTCACGCTCGGTCGGATGTTCGACAGCAATCGGCACGACATCATCGACGACCAGATTGATGTGGTCAGTCGCGGCTTCCTTGGCCTGTCGGTCAGTTGTGCGCGATGCCATGATCACAAATACGATCCCGTGCCGACCGCAGACTACTACTCGCTGTATGGTGTGTTCGCGAGTAGCATCGAACCGTATCTCCGACCGCGGATTGGAGCCATCCCGGAAGCCGGCAAAGCTTTCGAGCAAGAGTATGCGGCGAAACTCAAAGAAGTCACCGAGAAGCAGCAAGCTCACTACGAGGAAACGCTCAAAATCGCACGCGAGCGGACTCCGGACTACCTCGTGCAGGTCGCGACGACGGAACCCGACGTCAGCGAGACAACCATATTCTTCTTGTCGCTGATCCCCGAACAGTTGCGACCGCAGATTACGAAGCGTTGGCGGCAACTCATTGCACGACGCGGGTTTCCCGACGATCCAATCTTTGGCCCCTGGCACGACCTGATGCGCGAGATCAAACTCAAGCCCGATCAATGGAAAGCACGCGGGGTCGATCAACGTATCATCGACGGACTCGTTGCTGCGACACCGACAAGCAAAGCGGAAATCGCAAAGAGCTATGGCTCGATCATTCGCGATGCGTGGAAGGCGGGGGCAACCGAGAAAGATCCGCTCGGCCAGATGCTGATTTCGCGGGACGGACCAGTTTGGTTTCACCCCCGTGACGTTCAGTACTACCTGTCGAGGCAACCCGGCGATGCGTATCGAGGTCTCTTGGGGCAACTGGATGCGATCGCTGTGAAACACAAAGATGCCGCTCCGCGAGCGATGGTGGTACAAGACGCGGAAGTGCTGTGCGATCCGGTCATCTTCCAGCGCGGCGACCCGAGCGCGCGGGGCAACCCGGTGCCGCGTCGCTTCTTGGGAATTCTGGATTCACCCACTCGCCCGGCCTTCTCACACGGTGGCGGGCGACTTGATCTCGCCCAGGCGATCGCGTCGCCGAAGAACCCACTGACCGCTCGCGTCTGGGTCAATCGCGTGTGGATGCATCACTTCGGCGAACCGCTTGTTGATAACCCCAGCGACTTCGGCCTGCAGGCGAAGAAACCGGAGCAACTCGAGTTGCTCGACTTCCTCGCGAATTACTTCATCGAGCATGGGTGGCGTACGAAGCCGTTGCACGAATTGATTCTCACTTCACGTGCCTATCAACGCACGAGCCAAATCGCCGAGTCGCATGAACAGTACGCAAGGCAGCATCGCACGGACCCGAACAACGTACTGTTGTGGCGTGCAAACCGGCAGCGTCTCGATCTCGAACAGATGCGGGACACACTGTTGTTCGTGACCCAAGAACTCGACGAAACGATGCTCGGTCGCCCGACGGGAATCGACGACGACAAGAATCGCCGTCGGACGATCTACGCTTTCGTCGAGCGGCAGAACCTTCCCGCGATGGTGCAGACCTTCGACTTCGCGAACGCCGACACAAGCACTCCGCGTCGCAACCTGACGACGGTGCCGCAGCAAGCTCTCTTCGCGTTGAACTCGCCCTTTATGCTGGCCCGAGCGGACGCACTAGCGAAACGCCTCTCTGGAACCGAGGCGTCACAGCGAGTCCCACGGTTGTTCGCGTACGTCCTCGGTCGCAAGCCAACGCCGACGGAACTGCAGGAGTGCGAGCAATTCCTGGCGGTGGGAAAGATCGAGCAACTCGCGCAAGTGTTGCTGATGAGCAACGAACTGATGTTTGTGGATTGATTTGCGGACGGCAACCGACAAACATCACACTCTTGAGACCGAACATGAACCCACTTCAGACACACTCGCGACGGGACTTGCTGGCGAGCGTCGGCACCGGTATCGGCTTGCTCGCGTTGCCCGCGATACTCCAGGCGGACACGAGCAAACTCCAGGGCCAGCCGCCGGCCACCGCGAATCCACTCGCCCCGCGTGACCCGCATTTCCCCGCTCGTGCCAAGCACATCGTGCATATCTACTTAAACGGTGGTCCATCGCAAATCGACACTTGGGATTACCGTCCGGAGTTGCAGAAGTGGGGTGGCAAAAAGATTCCCGTAGGGAATCTGACCACTGAGCGAGAAACGGGAGTGGCGCTCGCTTCGCCTTTTGAGTTTCGCCAGTATGGCAAAAGTGGCTTATGGTGCAGCGAGATATTTAAACAGACCGCAAGTCAACATGCCGATCGGCTCTGTGTCATCAAGTCGGTCTATGCGAACACGCCCAATCATGAGCAGAGCATGCGGCTGATGAACACGGGCGACGAACGGCTCTCGCGTCCGAGTTATGGTTCATGGTTGACCTACGGGCTGGGATGCGAGAACCAGAATCTCCCCGGTTTCGTCACGATGTGCCCCGGATTGCCCGTCGCGGACTCCTCGAACTGGCGAAGCGCGTTTCTCCCGGGCATCTATCAAGGAACGTACCTCGACACACGGAAGACGAAAGTCACGGAACTCATCGCAAACATCCAAAACTCACGCACCCCGCAAACGGACCAACGCCGCCAGCTCGATTTGCTTGCGAGTCTCAATCGAGAGCATCAAGCGACTCGCCGGGACGACCCGAATCTGGAAGCACGAATTCAGTCGTTCGAACTGGCTTATCGCATGCAAATGGAAGCGACCGATGCTCTCGATATCTCGAAGGAATCCCAGAAGGTTCGCAACCTCTACAAGGCTGAGACGGTTCACGGTCGGCAACTGCTCATCGCGCGGCGTTTGATCGAACGCGGCGTGCGTGTGGTCCAGTGTTATCACGGCGACGTGCAACCCTGGGACTCGCACGGCAACCTTGCGGCCGAGCATCGCAAACTCGGCAACCAGATTGACGGCCCCATCGCCGCTCTGCTCGGCGATCTTGCACAACGCGGCTTGTTGGACGAGACACTCGTTATCTGCGGTGGCGAATTTGGTCGGACACCCGCGGTTGAGATTCCCATCGGCGGAGGCAACCCCACGGGCCGGGATCACAACCATCATGGCTTCACGGTGTGGATGGCGGGCGGCGGCATCCAAGGCGGCCTCGCGTACGGCTCTACGGATGAGTTCGGATACCGTGCCGTTGAGAACCGAGTTCACGTGCATGATCTTCATGCTACGATGCTGCACCTGATGGGCTTTGACCACAAGAAGTTGACATACCGTCATGCAGGCCTCGATTTCCGCCTGACAGGTCTGGAAGATGCTCACGTGATAAAAAAGATATTGGTTTGATCCGGTGTGGCCGATGAGAGTCAGCTTGAAAGTCTCTCCTCGTAACCCCACGTGGCAGCGAGGGAATTGGCCACTCGCTAGTTTACGCGTCGGGTTACGAGGAGAGCGGGATAATATGAAACTCACAAGTCAACCTCTGACATTCCCTTCCATGAGGCGACTCATGTTGAGATTTTCAGCTCTCTTCGCCATGTTGGCTTCGGCCTCATTGCAGGCCGCGGAGCCGGGTGAACTCGAGAAACTCGTGCAGCCGTTCCTGAAGAAGCACTGCGTGGAGTGCCATAGTGCGGAGGTGCAGAAGGGTGACTTCCGCGTGGACAATCTCTCGCCGAAAGTGGGGGCAGAAAATACCCCACAATGGCTTGAGGTCATGGATCGCATCAACTCGGGCGAGATGCCGCCGAAGAAAGTGAAAGTTCGCCCCAGTGCGGACGAAAGCGCGAAGGTGGTCGAGTGGATTGCCACGCGGATGAAAGAGGGCGAATCCGCTCGCATGGCCGCACGCGGACGAGTCAGTTACAACCGGCTCACGCGCGACGAATACGTCAACACGGTACGCGATCTGATCGGCGTGCAATACGAGGCCAAAGACCCCGGTGCATTGCTCGAAGATCCTGAGTGGCATGGCTTCGAACGCATCGGCTCCGTGCTGACGCTCTCGCCTGCGAACATCGAAAAGTATCTCGCAGCGGCGGAGACCATCTTGAACGAGGCCTATCCCGACATCACCCCGCCAGCGAAAAAAGCGAAACCGGCACCGCCCTTCGGCGGGTCGAAGCCGGTGCTCTACGAAGAACAAATCAGCGAGCGACATCGGGAACGGTTGCGCGAGTTGGGACTGCTGGATAAGGTGCGATTCGAGATGTGGCCGGGCGACATCTTCCGCTATTCGCTGTTGAAGGATCCGCTTCCGGAGTCGGGTATCTACGAGATCAGTTACAAACTCAGCGGCCTCAAACCGGCGAACGGCCGGGCACCGCGGCTGAAGGTGTATGAGGCGAAGCTCGACCGCGTGTTGTTTGAGCAAGATATCGTCGCCCCCGAGGATAAGCCGATCAGCGTGACATTCCGAACGCACCTACCGAAGGGAAGGCCGAACATCGAAGTGTACAACGATGTGCCGGGCCCACCGAATACACCGCGATCAGGCCGTCATGGCGAGGTGCCGTTCATCAGCACGAAGATGGGCCGTATTCCCTGGCAGATGAAGCTCACCGACGAAGCGGGGAATGCTCGCTATCCCTTCCTCATCCTGGACTCGATCACGTGGAAGGGGCCGATCGTTGAGCCCCACGAGCAGCGTCTCCGCGACGACTACATGCCACGCGAAGAAGGCAACCTGCAACAGGCACGTGATTGTCTCGCCACCTTGGCGAAGCGAGCGTTCCGACGACCCGTCACGGATGAGGAGATCGGCCAATACATGCGCATCGTGCAGAGCGAATTGGATGCGAAGGAGACCTTCCGCAATGCGGTGAAAGCCGGCATGCTCGCCATCCTGAACTCGAAGAGCTTCCTCTTCATCACCGAGGGCGATGCGAACAAGCCGCGTCAGATGCTCAATGATTGGGAGATCGCGTCGCGCTTGTCCTACCTGCTCTGGAACACGATGCCGGATGCCGAGTTGTTCGGACTCGCCGAGCAAGGCAAGCTCCGCGACAGGGGCGTGCTCGCACAGCAGGTCGCGCGTCTTCTGGCCGATGTTCGGTCGCAGCGATTTACGGACTCGTTCGCCACGCAATGGCTGCGATTGAAAAAGGTCGGCATGTTCCAGCCGGACAAGAAGCTTTACCCCGATTACGACAAGACGCTAGAAAACAGCATGATCGGCGAGACGAAGGCTTTCTTCCACGAAGTGCTCACAAGCGGTCTGACGCTGCGCGAGTTCCTACATTCCGATTGGACGATGGTGAACCCGCTACTGGCCCAGTTCTACGGCTTGCCCGATGCGAAGATCGGCGGAAATGAATTCCAGCGTGTGTCCTTGCCGACTAGCAGCCATCGTGGCGGCTTGCTCACGCAGGCGTCCATCCTCTCGCTCACCAGCGATGGCGTGCGGCATCGCCCCGTGCATCGCGGCGTGTGGTTGAGCGAAACCATCTTCGGCAAATCGCCACCGCCACCGCCCGCGAACGTGAATCCGATTCCCACGAATCCGACCGGCCCGAAAGCCACGCTGCGTCAGAAGCTCGAAGCGCACATCCACGACGCGAGCTGCGCGGCCTGCCACGCCAAGATCGATCCCCTCGGCCTCGCTTTCGAGAACTATGATGCCATCGGTCGTTGGCGCACCGAGGAAGTCACCGACGGCGTCGGCGCGAACCCGAAAGTCACTGCGGCTGGCAAGCTCCCGGATGGTCGGGCCTACCAGACGGCCGAAGATTTCAAGAAGCTTCTGCTCGCGGATATCGACGCCTTCCATCAGACCTTCATTGAGAAGCTCGCTACGTACGCCCTGCGTCGCACGATGTCGTTCGACGACCGCGCGGAGCTGAAAGCCATCGCGGCGGTCAGCAAGGCGAAAGACTACCGCGTGACGGACATCGTCACTGCACTCGTGACCTCGGACCTGTTCCAGAAACGATAACTCGAACCGAAGAGAACCTATGAGCCATCTCGTCTTGAATCGCTGGCAAATCGACCGTCGCGAAGTTCTTCGCGGACTCGGTGCCACCATCGCCCTGCCGTTCCTCAACGCCATGTTGCCCGCAACTTCGCGTGCAGCTGACAAGGCAACGAAGCCGAATCGCAGTGTATTCCTGTACATCCCAAACGGTGTGAACACACTGACGTGGCAGATCGAGAAGGCCGGGGCGGATTATGAGTTCACGAAACCCCTGAAGTCGCTCGAAAAGCATCGCACGGACATCACGCCGATCAGCGGGTTACACCACCCCCTCGTCATCGGCAAGCATCACAACTGCGAAAAGGTCTGGCTCACGGGTGCGAACGTCCCCGGCGATGGCGGCGCATTTCGCAACACCGTGTCCGCCGATCAACTGATGGCTGAGGTCCAAGGCAATGCGACGCGCTTTTCGTCGCTGGAGATGGCCATAGAGGGGACGTCCCTGGCGTGGTCGAAGGACGGCATCCAGATTCCGGCGGAGCGCAACACACAGCAGATTTTCAACTTGCTCTTTGGTGTCGAAAAGGACAGCAAGGAGACGATTCGCCGTCGGCTCAGCCGTCGCGGCAGCATCCTCGATCTCGTGGCCGACGACGCGAAACGAGTGAACAACAAACTCGGCAGCGAGGATCGCAGCAAGCTCGACGAGTATCTTACCGCCGTGCGTCAGGTCGAAGAACGCACCCGCCGCGCCGACGAGTGGCTCAACGTGCCGAAACCCACTGTGTCCGCGAGTGACGCCGCACGTCTTCAACGCAAGCTCAGCATGGCCGAGGCGGGCGAGTATTACCGCCTCTTCTACGATCTCATGGTCCTGGCGCTCCGCACTGATTCCACGCGGGTCATCACCTGTGGCATTGGCGGTGAGGGGAACGCGAGCGGTATCCCCGAAATCGGTATCCTGCAGACCCGTCACGGTCTCAGCCATCATAACGGCGACCCCGAGCAACTTCGTCGTCTCACGGAAACCGACAGCTTCCTCGTCGGCCAACTCAGTTACTTCCTCGATCAACTGAAGGAACACAAAGAAGGCGACACGCCCTTGCTCGATACCACGCAAGTCCTCTGGGGCAGCGGCATGGCCTACGGTCACAGCCACGGGAATGCCAACCTTCCCACGATCCTCGCAGGTGGCAAAGCGCTCGGTTACAAGCACGGCAAGCACATCGACTTCAATCTGCCGAAGATCGGGAAATATGACGTCGCCAACGCCAACGAGCATTACAAGATCTGCTCCCGCCCCGTCGATGGCGACGCCCGCGTCAGCAATTTGCTGCTGACCATGCTGCAACGCGCGGATGTGAAAATCGAGAAGTTCCAGGATAGCGTGGGAGTGATCTCGCAGATTCTCGGGTAACACCGCTCGTTCAATACAGGAATCATCATGCGACCGATCATCGGACTTTGCATTTCGGGGTTGTGTCTGTCATTAGCGATTCTTTACGCCGCGCCGCCCAAGTTCCGGACCGATGCCGACGGTCCGGTGAAGGCGAACGATCCGCGGAAGAAGCTCAAGGACAGAAAGCCCGATGACAAACCGGACTGGTTCCAACTCGTGGATGGTCAGTTCCCGCCGGAGGGTTCTGCGCACGCGGTTTCCGGCGAGTTGATCCAGGTCGATCACCTGGAGCGGCGATTCCAGATTCGGGTCGATCGCAATGACAGTCAGGATCGCGGCGTGTGGGACTTACCACTATCCGCTACGATGCTGCCGTATGGCTCGATTTGGTACCAGGGAGCGCCTGCCGCCTTGCAGGACATCCCACTCGGCACGCACCTGCACGGCTTGTTCTACCAGAGCCATCCCAACGACAAGACACCACTGCCAGATACCTCTTACCGGCGCAAAACGCCCGAATGGGAGTTTCGCCGCTGCTTCCGCATTGAGGACGATTTCTCGTTCCAGGCCCGGCAGAAGCAATCGTGGAAGATCGACCGCGTGGACCGCGACGCGATGAAACTCACCGCCACGTTACAAGAGAACGGCAAGGCTACCGGTCAACCGAAACGCTTCGATCTACTCACCAGTACCCGGGTGTTCCAGGGCAACACCATAGCGGACCTCAAAGCCATCGAGCCAGGACAGACGGTGCTCTTCAACCTCACTTGGGTCACCCTGTACGGCCCGGGTCGCATCACGGACCTCTGGCTCGACGAACCGGCCCGTGCATTGGTCACCGCGAACCAACTCGAACGGCATCGCAATCACATTCGAGAGCGCGGTTTGCCCGGCTGGGTCAACGCCGTTGATGACGAGAAACAAATCGTCACGATCACATTCTTCGGGGGGATTGATCCGAAATTGTTCGACGAGTTGAGAGGAATCGACGAAACGCCGCAGGGCTGGCCGTTTTCCTTTCCTGAAGATGATCCAAAAGCCCCGAAGGGCGGCATCGCCGTCGCACGAGAATCGCTCATGACCTACGACCCCGTCAACGACCGCAAAGGCGGCAACATCCTCGACATCAAAAAGGTGCCACTCGAACCTGGCAGCAGCGGTGTGCAGATTCGGGTGAAGTGTGGCATGCTGCTCGAAGGATTCCGCCCGCTCCGCATCGTCCGCTTTTATCCGGCCACCTGGAAAGTGCTCGCACTCCCACACGAAGAACAGTTCTTCGGACGTGAGTAACGAAGCCAGTCATTTACCAAACCACTCATGAGTCCCTACATAATGAAACCTCATCTCATAATCTTGGCTACCTTCGTTTTCGCGACCCCGGCGTTCGCACTCGACCCACATGTGGAAACGGTCATCCGCACGGTCGAAGGTGCCAAGGGCAAAGTCGAAAAGACCGCGGACGGTCAGAGCCTCAAGCTCGTCGATCTCGCGGTGCCAGGTGCGGGGCCGCACGATCACCGAAAAGTGGATCCCTACGATGCGGCCTTCTTCGAGCACCTCGGACACATTACAACGCTCGAGTCGCTTAACATCATCTCCACGAAATTCAACGACGCCTGGATGCCACACATCGCGAAACTCACTCGCCTCAAGACGCTACGTTTCACCAACAACGGAAAGCTCACCGATGCAGGCATGGCGCATCTCGCGGGCTTGAAAGACTTGGAGACCTTCTCTTTCGTGGGAACGCAAATCACGGGCAAGGCGTATGCGAAGTTCGAGGGGTTCACCAAGGTCACACGAGTGAGTCACCGCGGCAGCAGCATCGACGACGAGGGATTGAAGGAATTATGCGATCATCTGCCCAACCTGGAGAACCTCAGCCTCGCACACGCGAAGTTCACCGATGCCGGTGCCGTTCACCTCGCGAAACTCACCAAGCTCAAAGGCCTCGAAATCGGCACGCTGAAGGCCACGCCGCAGACGCTCGTGCATCTCGCGAAACTGCCGCTCGAGTATCTCCAACTCGGTGAAGGCTTCGACTCGCCGGCGAGCATCCCGTTGATCCAAGGTATCACCACGCTCCGCCGACTGACGCTGAACAACGCGGCGAAGCTAACGGATGAAGAGTTAAAATCGGTCGCAAGTTTGAAGCAACTCGAAAGCCTCGAACTCGGCAAAGTCTCGCTGCCCGACGAGCGACTGTTCGTGCTCAAAAACTTTGCCCACATCAAATCTCTGCGGTTGGTGCCGGTCAAGGAGCCATTCAGCCCCGAAACCCAATCCAAAATCAAAGCCCTGCTGCCGAAGACCGACCTGAAGTTCCAGTGAGCGGCGGAACCCACCTCCCTCAGGCTAATTTGCTCCGCGACTCGACCACGAAGATGCGATGCACCTGATATCACTTTGCACTACGAAAAACTAACGAATGACACGCCGACTGATTCTTCTCGCGCTGACGATTGTTCTCCTACTTCCGGTCGGAGCGTTCGCGCAGTCCGATCCCCGTGCTGGCGGCAAGGCTTTGTCAACGATATCAGCGGGATTCGAGGTCAAGTTCTACGCCAAGGATTTGCTCGTTCGGCAACCATGCTCGATAACCTTCGACGCCGAGGGACGGTTATTCGTTGGCATGGAGCTCCCCGTGCGTAACACTCTTCGGTACGCCGCGCGCGGCTAGACCGGTTCTGCCAACGCCGGTTGGCTTCACGGGAATGAGGTGGGTACGGCACTGCCTGATGGGTTGAACCGCCCGGTTCTCTCAGACACATCGGCGTGACAAAGCCCAGGGAACAACGATATGCCAGTAAAAAAGTGAGTAAGGCCGAGTATCCCCGGCCAAGAGGTTCGTCAGAAGGCTATCCACGGGTAAGGCTACACGACTTGGACTCCCGTCAGCCGGGGCGCGCATTCTGTTAACCAGACTGTTCGAGAGCCGTGTCCGCAAAACTGACAGGAGAGTGAGGAATTGCTCGGGGGTTTAGTCAAACATTACCACTGCGAAGCCACCTGAATCGCCCCAGCCACTGACATCGCACTGTCACCAACCGTTCGGTGAGCCGCTCTTACATCCGCCGGGAGCGTATCGAGCCTTTGTTGCAAAGCGGCCATCGTTCAGTACGGAACCTGCGCCCGCTTCGTTGTCCATTTGTTATCTCTACCCGGCCCCAATCCAAGACATCCCTCGAAATGACAACATTGACCGGCCTCTAGAAACACCCCATGGATCATGGACACAGAATAACTACACAGGGGGGGCCGCGACGCGTACACCCAATACTACAACGCTCCGCCTGCAGTCATAGTCAACCAGACGATCCGCAATACGAAATCGTCCAGAACGTGTTCGACCAGTGACCGACTCATGGGCCTCGCGTCCACCACGCATGCCTGAACCAGTTCGTGTGGGTCAATCGCCTCGGCGATCAGGAACTCGAGGAGAGCGGGCCGCATCTGAGGATAAGGCCCGCGAATTTTCGAGAGGAACTCGGTGACGAGCCCGCGGATCACCCCCGGCGGGTACACGACGCTCGGCTGTGGGCACTCGTCAAGCAACCGGGCGAACGCAGTCAATAACGTACGCCCCCCGAACTGGTAGCTCGCCCGGTCGAGTTCATTGAGCGCACTCACCGGGTTCACGGCCACCCATGCGGCGGCCCGCCGCAACGCACGGTGCCACATGCCCGGCTGGCCGGACCATGCGTCACGCAGCACATCCACAACCGAGACAGGGAGTGTTTCGGCTTCCGCCAACGCCCTGTTCCGCGCCGCCAGTTCGTCAAGTTGGTCGAACGCCCACGGGTGCCGAAGTTCCAGATGCCGCAGACCATTCAGAAGCCTGCTGCACCGAGCATATGTCGGTGCTGGATATTCGTACTCGAGTAGCCCCATCACGTTGACGAGATAGGACAGCCACGCACTTTCGTCTAATTCGTCCGCGCGTTCCGCTAGCGCCGCAAAATCGATGTCCAGCACCTTCCACACTCGGTCAATTCCCGCCGGCCCAATCCGCTGCCCAGCTAGCCACAGGAGCGGCCCCGGATCGGCATTTGTTTCCAGAATGCGGAGGTAGGGGAGCGAGAACCCCGCTTCGGAGTCAGCGTACAGTTCGCGTCGGTACAACTCGACCGAAGGGCCGGTCAGCCGCCCGTGCCGCAGTGCCTCGCCGAGCCAGTCGTGCCGGGTTCGATTCGAGTCCAGAGCCGGGTGGACCGCAAGGAGCCAGTACAGCCGTACCGGAACGATTCGGGCGTCGGGGCGGGCGCGGCTCAGTTCGACCAGCCGCTCGTATGCCGGGGCCAGGTTGCCCGCAACCGCGAGCGACCACGCCTCGTCCTCCGGGTCGAGCGGGGCAGAGCGTGAGGGCTGATCTTCCGCGAGGTTAGGGGATCGCAACTCCGCAGACGGGCTGGGATCGGTCGACTCTGTGGGGGTGAACTCTGGAGCGACGAAACCGCGCCACCGAGTCTGCTCCAGGGCTGACTCATATGCATCGCGGACGCGGCGGAACTGTTCGGGGGCGTGTTCTGGCTTGAAGCGGCGGATGAGTCGAGTGTATGCCCGCTTGATGTCCGCCTCGGTAGCGTCCGACCCAACGCCAAGCAATCGAAACGGATCACCGGGCCAGTCTCGCGGATTCTCGGACAGATGATCGGCCATATCGTCTCCCAGAAGCCACAGCTTCAACGGCCGGCGGCGAGAGAGCCGGGCTTCAAGGCTGATTGGCCTTCACCCACTCGTGGTACCTCGGGGGCGGCTTGGTCCGCGGCCAGGGTCTTTCTGAAAGTCCCGAAAAGACTCCACCTCGGCCACCGTGAAGTAGGATTGGGTGGCCGGGATGCGTGAGCTATCTCGCTCAGGTCTCCCCCGCGCGATCGCGAGGAAAAGTAGGGCGCAAAGGGCGACACCAACCAACAGGATCCGGTAGGCGTTCCGCGTGTCTCGAAAATTCGCCAAGTCGGTAACCTCGACCTGCTTAACCTCGTGATGCATCTCGGTTAAGCCGCGCGGTAACGGCTTGGCGGTCCCGGCGCTATCGTATACGGCGGCGTCGAACTGCGGGGAGAGCCGGGCCAGGAGTTGCGGTTCCAGATCGGCGAGGTCTGGCCGGAACGTCCGGAGTTCGGCCGCCGCCACCACGGGGCTTGTCCTGAATCTTGTGTCAGGTGGGCGGGTTGGCTATTACCCAATCCTCGTACCTGACGGAGATTCCCCAAATGGATGCGATCCTCAAAAGCCAAGCGGAGCAACTGGCCCGCGAGATGGCGACCCAGGTCACCA
>JBGSLF010000040.1:0-3244 GCA_041740855.1 Gemmata sp. | reverse complement strand
GCCAAAGCACAGCGTTATGAAGGCTCCTTCGGAACAATGAAACTCTCACCCATCGCGAAAAAATTACACGAACTCAGCGGCGAGGGTGGTTCCGAATCGGCCAAAGTCGGATGAGCGGCCGCCCCACAGCGCAACCGCCTCCCGCAACAGTTATCACCGCGACACAGGCTTCTCTAGCCGGGGTTGACTCATGCAAGCCGCGCGGCTATCCCGCTTGCCGCAGTTTCTCAGTCTCGGAGGCGGGCAATGGCGAACCTCAGGCGGTCGGCGGTGTTGGGAGTGCTTTTGGGGCTGTTGGCTGGTGGGGTCGCGTTCGCGTGGCCGAAATCGGATGCGCAACCGCAGCCGATCGGGCCAACGCCAACACCCATGGTTGTGAAGGCGGACGGCGAGCAACAGAAGGTCAACGCTTTGCTTCGTGCGGAAGAGCCAACGCTCCGATTGGCGTGGACGGCACCCGCAGAGGTGCGAGTGAATCGCGCCGCGCCTTACACACTTACGGTTGCCAACACCGGCACGCAAGCCGTGCGAAAGGTCGTTGTGCAGGTTCGCGTTCCCGAGGGCGTTACTGCCACCGATGCGAACCCTTCAGCGGCCACTGTTGCGGGCGTGCTGCTTTGGGAACTCGGCACATTGCAACCGCGAGATGTGCGTGAACTGCGCGTGAATTTGGCTTCAAGCGTGCGTGGGGAACTCATGCCGCAAGCATGGGTCACCTTCACAGGCTATGCGACCACCAGCGTTACCGTTCGCGAACCGAAACTCGAAGCGTTCATCTCCTCGCCAGAAATCGTGAAGATCGGCGAGCCGATTCCCATTAGCTATGGCGTGCGTAATTCCGGCGATACCACGGCCGATGCCGTGAAGATCGTAATGGGGCGCGTCAACACCACCGGCGCGGGCTTTACGAACGAGTTCTCGAACACACTGCCCGGCGGCAATGGCCAAGCGATCGCGCAGGGTAAGGAGTCGGTAGAGAAGGTGACGGAAACCGCTGAACAGCCCGGCATCATCGATTACGAAATCACCGCCACCGGTGCCGATGGCCTCAAAGCGTCTGCTCGCGCACGGGTGAAAGTGCTCGCGCCGCAACTTCAACTGAAGGTGGAAGGGCCAGGCGAGATTGGGCTAACCAAGACGGGCTATTACACCGTGACAGTTACGAATACGGGCGATCTCGCGGCCGATGCCACGCTGAGCACCGAACTCGGAGCGGGTTTGAAACAACTGGAAGTTGCGGCAGAGTTGGACAACGGCTTCAACGTGTTCGAATTGTGGGGCGGTCAGTTCATACTCGATGCGGGCAAGTCGCAGTCCTTCCGCGTGAAGGCTTCGGCGGTGAGTCCGGGCAACTTCGCGAATAAGTTCCGCGTCACGGAAAGCCGCGGATCAAAGGCGCACGCGGAGTGCCTCACGGCGGTGAAGGGCGTGCCCGGCATTCGCATGGAGTTGGTGGATTCAATCGATCCGGTGAAAGTGGGTGGCGAGACAACGTATGTGATCAAAGTGAGCAACACGGGCATGGCGACCGACCGAAATCTTTCCATAGCGTGTGAATTCCCCGATGGCCTGAAGGTGACGAGCGTATCGAGTCCCGTGACGCACCGCGAAATCCACGAACCGGCAACCCGCACCTTCGATGGCACGCCCGTCGCGGGGCGAACTGTTATTCGCTTCAACCCGGTGCGGGAACTCGGGCCGAAAACCGAAGTCGCCTTCCGGGTGACGGTGAAAACGAACTTGTCCGGCAACACTCGCGTGCGAGCCGCACTCACCAGCGATCACCTCACCACACCCGTTGTGAAAGAGGAATCGACTACGGTGTATGGCGATTGACGAACAAGCAACGCAACTCGCATGGCGATGAGAGATGGTCGGCGCAAGCCGGCCATCGTTCGTTGAACCTTTCAACTCAACCACCAACAGATTGGCAATGGCAATGGATCACGTCTGTGGGATTTGCGGCATGGCGAAGCCGGATGTTCGGCCGGCGTATCTGAGAGTGGTCGGCGCGACGTACTTGGGCGTGGCCGCTGTGGTTCGTTGGAGAAACTTCCGCGCACCCTGCTGCGAAGACTGCTTCCAACGTGGGGCCGCCATCGTGAAAGCTCGGTTGCGTTTCGTCAATTGGTGGGTCTTCCTTCCGGTGATCGTGATCATGGTGGCGTATGTGGTGCTCTACCTCGGATTGCGTAATGAAAAGGTGTTGGTTGGCGTCATGATGGTCACGGGTTTGTTGTGGATGTTGGGCTGGTTCGCCATGCCGCTCTATCTCGCACGCCTCAGCCGGCGAGAAACACCCGCATTCCTTGGCCCGAAGCGAGATGAGCAGTTGCGCCGGTTAGCGGGTGTCAAGAAATGGGGAGCGAGCAAACACCTGGTTGTGCTTCGCGAGATTCCGGCCAAAGAAGAGTTCATCGATTTGACCGCAAACCCCGCGTTCGGCTTTACGCCTTGACCCTGCTGTTTACTGGTGGATCATGAAACAGTTAGAGTTGCCAAGCCTGGGCGTTTCCTCATGTGAAGTGCCTGACCGCGTCCTTCCGTAATGGAGAACTACTGATGTCGCTGTTGCGATTGATGAGCGTGTTCACGGTATTGGTTTCCCTGGCCTCTTCGTCTTGGGGGCGAGCACCGGTTCCGAAAGATGCGGCCGCGAACCGCCCCACACCTGAAGTTCAAGTTATTGGGGTGTACGAAGGAACGGTTCCGCCGGGAATCCAACGAGCCGCGGGTGTGCATCCTCCCGGTTCGGTCACGGTGAAGGTTGGCGATGTCAAGAAGCCGATTATTCTCGTCCTGATGTCTTACGAGCCGGTGCTCTGGTACGTGGAAGCGCCGAAGGGGGCCGTGGTTCAGGTGATTGCCAGCGGTTACCACCAACAAGCCGTCGCGGGCCTGGACAAACAAGTGCCGGTCACACTTCTGTCGCATGAAGCAGGCGACAAGGACTACTTTTACGCCTATCGTCAGCAGGGCAAGGCGAATAGTCAGTATGATCGTGCTGCGAATCGGATCAAGGCGTTGACCAAGCAAGAGATCAAGGGCTTCCAGGGCGAATACACCGGTAGCACATTTGAAATCCGCTGATAAGTGAACACTGGTATGGTGAGCGGTCAGAGATGAGATGGAAAGAAGAAACCCCGCCGAGATTCGGCGGGGTTTCCCGTTAGTTCAAGTCAGCGGTTAACTGACAGAGTCCTCACGTTAGACAGCTCAATAACGGCGGCCGCCGCCACCACCA
>JBGSLF010000039.1:0-49821 GCA_041740855.1 Gemmata sp. | reverse complement strand
TCCAAGCGATTCCGCTGGGGTGGCGGAGTTTTTTGGACACCCCACCCTCCCGCCCGGAGATCGCAATGTTGCGAAATCCCCTTGTTTTCGCACAAACCCGACTCGGCCGACGACCAAAATCGGCATCAGTCGAGCTTAAAGGGAACGAATACACTCCTGCTATTTGTGGGCGACAATGGTGCGTCAGCGCCTTTCGAGCGTGAACGGAGCGGCGGACTTCGCGGGCAGAAACTGAGCTTATACGAAGGCGGCGTTCGCGTCCCGTTCATGGCCTGGTGGCCCACGAAAGTGAAAGGCGGGATCGTTAACGAAAAAACGGTGATATCGACACTCGATTTCTTACCAACACTGGCGACAATTTGCGGTGCGAAACACCCAAAGGACTATAAGCCAGACGGCGAAGATCTGACAGCGGCCCTCCGTGGCGAGTTACCGGTGCGTACCAAGTCGCTCTTCTGGGAGTATGGCCGGAACAACACTTCATTCGCTTATCCCAAAGATGCGAAACACCGCAGCCCAAACGTCGCCATTCGCGACGGCGACTGGAAACTCATCGTAAACGCCGATGGCAGCGGGGCGGAACTTTATGACCTCGCGAGCGATGCGAACGAAACGAACAACCTCGCTGCGAACAAACCCGAGATTACCAAGCGTCTGGCTGAAAAGGCTCTGGCTTGGAGGAAGTCTGTACCATGAAATCCCGACTCTGTGGCATCGCGACGATGATGCTGATCGGCGTGAATGCAAGTGCTTCCGATCCGGCGAAAGACCCGCCGAACATTCTGCTGATCCTGGCCGACGATCTGGGCTATTCGGACATCGGCTGCTACGGCAGTGAGATCCGCACGCCTCACATCGATTCACTTGCGAAGAACGGCCTGCGCTTTCGGCAGTTCTATAACGGCACCCGCTGTTGCCCGACACGAGCTAGTTTGCTCACGGGGCTTTACCCGCATCAAGCGGGCGTTGGCAACATGACAGGCGATAACGGCGTTCCCGGTTATCGTGGCTTCCCGCAACCGAACACAGTCACGATAGCCGAAGTGCTGAAGTCCACTGGATATCACACATCAATGGTGGGCAAGTGGCACCTCGGCGGGCCAAAACGCCCTACTCCTGTCGATCGTGGGTTCGACGAGTTCTACGGCATGATTGGTGGGTTCAACTCCTGTTTCCAGGAGGATCCATTCTACTCTCGCCTGTCCGCCGACCGGAAGAAACGCATGTATGCGAAAGATGCGTTCTATAGCACCGGCGCCTTCGGCGATTACTCGCTCGACTTTCTCGCACTCGCAAGAGCCGAGAAGAAGCCATTCTTTCAATACCTTGCGTTCAACGCGCCACACTTCCCGCTGCACGCGAAGCCAGAAGACATCACACCCTATGCCAACACTTATACAACCGGCTGGGATAAACTGCGCGAAAGCCGGCACGCGCGGCAAATCGAAATGGGGCTGATTGGTAAAGAAACGCCACTTAGCCCACGATCGCCATTCACGACTCGCCGAGACTTCCTCCGTTCAGGAGACAATCCCGCGTGGGACTCTCTAGAAGTAAATCGTAGAGCCGATCTCTCTCGTCGCATGGCCGTGTATGCCGCCATGGTGGAGTGCATGGATCACAACATCGGTCGCGTGATTGCTGATCTCAAGAGGAATGGCGAACTCGACAACACTCTCATTCTTTTCCTGAGCGATAACGGGGCGTGTGCCGAGTGGGATCCGTTCGGATTCGATGGAAGCAGCGGGCCAAAGAATGTGCTGCACACGGGCGAGCAACTCAACACCATGGGCGGGCCGAATACCTACCACAGCTATGGCAGCGGATGGGCCAACGCAGGGAACACACCGTTCCGGTTGTATAAGCACGATTGCTATGAGGGCGGCATTCGTACGCCATTCATCGCCCACTGGCCCAAAGGTTTCACCGCACGGGATGAGTTCCGAAATCAGGTCGGACACATCATCGATGTGATGGCAACGTGCGTAGACGTAAGCGGAGCCAAGTACCCGGAAACACGCGGAGACACTGGCATCATTGCGAAGGAAGGTAAGAGTCTGCTGCCCGCTTTTGCGGACAAGGATCTCGCCCGCGATTTCCTCGGCTGGGAGCACGAAGGGAATCGCGCGGCCCGTTCCGGCAAGTGGAAGATCGTTGCACACGTTGGCGGGCCATGGGAGTTGTACGATATCGAAGCTGATCCGGTGGAACTAACCAACCTCGCGGACAAGCACCCACAACACGCCAAAGAACTCGCGGCGAAGTGGGACGCATGGGCCAAGCGCTGCAACGTGCTGCCCTATCCCGCACCCAAGAATCCCGCACCCAAGAAGGGCAAACAATGACGAACGTTGTGCGATGGCTCGCCGCTTGTGCGTGGCTAGTGTACTACTCTGGCACTTCACTTGCGGCCGATGCCCCGAAGCCGAACTTCGTCCTCATCATGGCGGACGACCTCGGATACGGCGACGTGGGCTGGAATGGTGGCCCATATAAAACGCCACACCTCGACAAGATCTCTCAGGCAAGTGTTCGGCTCACACAGCACTACAGCCTGCCGGTGTGCAGCCCCACGCGATCATCGTTGCTAAGCGGGCGATTTAACAGCCGCTTTGGTTGCACCAATCCGCAAAATAATCGCGCGTTCCCATTCGATACCGTCACACTTGCTTCCGCTCTGAAGTCCGTTGGTTACGAGACCGCATTGGTCGGCAAGTGGCACCTCGGCTCCAAGTCCGAATGGGGGCCGCAGAAGTATGGCTTCGATCACTCTTATGGCTCACTCGCAGGCGGCGTTACTTCGTACACGCATGTGTACAAGACCGGCGAGTTCGCCAAGACGTGGCACCGCAACGGCGAATTGATTGAAGAGAAGGGGCATGTCACCGATTTGATCACCAAGGAGGCCATCGATTTCATCGAGCGAAAACGCACGTCACCGTTCTTCCTGTACGTCCCTTACACCGCCGTTCACTTACCAATTGATGAGCCAATAGAGTGGCTCGACATCTACGCGAAAGAACCCGATCTCGCAGTCCGGCAGTATGGTGCGTGCGTTTCCCATCTGGACGATGGCGTGGGCAAAATCATGTCCGCGCTGGATCGCGCGGGTGTGCGCGAGAACACGGTCTTCGTGTTTATCTCAGACAACGGCGGTTCGAGTGGCACGGAGAACAACGACCCGCAATACGCCGGGACTCATCCGTCCTTCAAAATCCCTGCGCTGAATGGGACTCTGCGCGGCAAGAAGGGGCAAGTCTACGAAGGAGGCATTCGCACGCCGGCTTTCATTTCCTGGTCGGGCCATCTTAAACCACGCGACGAAAACTCGCCGATCCACGTTGCGGATTGGTTCCCGACATTCGCGGCCCTCGCGGGTTATGAATCCAAAATCGATCTCAAGTGGGACGGTGCCAATCGCTGGCCAATACTCACCGGAGAGGCCAAACCGGAAACCCGCACTCTTTACTGGCTCGGACCGGGCGGCAACAGCATGGCTTTGCGAAGAGGCGACCTCGTGCTCATTCGCAATAAAGGCAAGGCAGACGAACTCTACGATCTTGCGACCGACCCCAGTCAGAAGGTCAACCTCGCAGACAAACGCAAGGACTCAATTCAAGAGTTAAGTGACTTGCTGATCAAGGTCAGCGAACGCGATAACGATGCCAAAGTGAAATAACACCACATCGACCAGGAGATACCATGAGTCGGGCGTTCATTGTTGCCATCCTTGCGCTTGTGGTGATGAGTTCACCAGCCGTCGGAGCCGACACTTCGCGGCCGAACGTTGTGTTCATAATGGCCGATGATCTCGGTTGGGCGGATATCACGCCCTACGGAAGCACGTTCCACGAGACGCCAAACTTGAAGCGACTCGCGGAACGGTCGGTGCGGTTCACCAATTATTATGCCGCCAGCCCGCTGTGCTCGCCTACTCGCTCCAGCATTCTCACCGGACTGTATCCCGCTCGCACCGGGATAACCGCACCCACTTGCCACCTGGCAAACGAGCAATTGGAGAAGCGACTCGCACCGGGAAACGCCAACCAACGCATGCGGATTGCAGACAGCCTGACGCGACTGAAAGGGGAATACGTCACACTGGCGGAAGTGTTGAAGGAGTCGGGCTACGCGACTGCTCACTTCGGCAAGTGGCATCTCGGGCACGGTGCTGGCTACGAACCGAAAGATCAGGGCTTCGATATCGATATTCCACACACACCGCGTGCACCGGGGCCAGGCGGTGGTTACTTCGCACCCTGGAAGTTCATTTCCGATCCGCAATTCAAAGGCCAAGCGGGTGAACACATCGATGAGTGGATGGCGAATGAGGCCGCGAAGTATATCGCCGATCACAAGGATAAACCCTTCTACCTGAACTTCTGGTTGTACTCGGTCCACAGCCCCTGGAACGGGAAGCCCGATCTGATCGAGCACTTCAAGAAGACCGTTGACCCCAAGGGCACACAGCGAAACCCACTTTACGCGGCAATGATAAAGAACATGGATAACTCGGTTGGCAAGTTGCTCGATGCAATTGATGCGGCAAAGTTACGGGACAACACCATCATCGTGTTCACCTCGGATAACGGCGGCTGGGCTTATCCACCACGAGCGACCGACCCACCCGGTTACGAATCGATTCCCGCCACAAGCAACGCGCCACTCCGCAGCGGGAAAGCATCGAATTACGAAGGCGGAACACGGGTGCCCTGCCTCATCGCATGGCCAGGCAAAGTGAAAGCCGGCGTACGGGATCAATTCTTCAGCAGTGTCGATTGGTTCCCCACATTGCTCAGCATGACCGGTGTGGTGCCCAAAGCGATGCCAAAGACAGACGGCGTCGATCAGGTGTCGGCGATTCTTGGTGAGAAAGCCTGCCGCGACACCGTGTATGTTCATTTCCCACATGGAAGTGAGGCACAAGAGAAGAACATTCCCGGCTTCTGGCCCGCAACGTGGGTTCGCAAAGGCGATTGGAAGTTGATCCGCTTTTATGGCAAGAACGACGATAACAGCGACCGCCTCGAACTCTACGATCTGAAGGCAGATGTCGGCGAAACGAAGAATCGTGCGAACAAGAACCCGGCAGTGGTCAAGGCACTCGCTGGCCTGATTGACGACTTCTTGAAGGACACTGCGGCCGTCGTGCCAAAGGCAAACCCCAAGTTCGATGGCAAGTCGGCGACACCGGAAAGTGTGACGGGTTTAGTTGCGAGCAAGGACGCGAAACTCACAACGAAGGATGGTGTTTACGTTATTACTTCAAGTGGGAATGATCCGTTCATCGTGTTTCGCGAATTGCCGGCTTGCATGGGGCCATATCAAGTCGAGTTCAAACTTAAGTCAAGCAGTCGCGGTGTGGGCCAAGTGTTCTGGGCAACCGCTGACGAGAAGGCGTTTCACCGCGATCGGTCGGTTAGCTTCGAGCCTAAGCACGACGGCGATTGGCACAGCTACACTGTGAAACTCGCTGAAGTAAAGGCTCTGATCGCTTTGCGGCTCGATCCGGCAACGGCCGCAGGTGAGATACAGTTGGCTTCGATTCATCTCAAGGATAAGGACGGCAAAACCGTCAAGACTTGGAATGCTCCTAACCCGGAGAAGAAGTGATGCGTTGGTATATCGGAATCGCTATCGTGGCCTTGGTGATCGCAGTGAGTTCTGTCGCAAAGGCTGCAGCGCCGGATGCACCAAAGAAGCCGAACATCATCGTGATAATGGCTGACGATTTTGGTTATGAATGCGTGACAGCCAACGGTGGAGAATCGTACCGCACACCCAACCTCGATCGATTGGCTGCGACCGGCATGCGGTTCGAGCATTGCCATGTGCAACCGCTCTGCACTCCGACACGTGTGCAGCTCATGACCGGCAGGTACAACATTCGCAACTACTTGAATTTTGGCACGTTGCTCCCGTCCGAAACCACGTTTGCTCAGGTGTTGAAGAAAGCCGGATATGCCACGGCAATCTGCGGAAAGTGGCAACTCGGCCAGGGTAAAGATCTTCCGCAACACTTTGGATTCGAGCAATCGCTGTTGTGGCAACACACACGCCGCCCGCCACGTTATGCCAACCCAGGGCTTGAACTTAACGGCGTGGTGAAGGATTTCAACAATGGCGAGTATGGCCCCAAACTGGTGAACGATTTTGCCCTCGATTTCATTGCGAAGAACAAAGACAAACCGTTCTTCCTCTACTACCCCATGATCTTCACGCACGATCCATTCCAGCCCACGCCGGATAGCGCAAACTGGGATCCAAAGGCGATGGGAGAGTCGGTCAATCGCGCCACCAAACACTTCGCCGATATGACCGCGTACATGGACAAGATGATTGGCCGAATCGTGGCGAAGCTCGATGAACAAGGAATTCGCGACAATACGCTGCTCATTTTTCTTGGCGATAACGGCACTCACAAAACCATTACCAGTCGGTTCAAGGGCGATGACTACAAGGGCGGAAAGGGAACGACTACAGCCCACGGCACGCACGTTCCGTTGATCGCGAGTTGGCCGGCAAAGATGAAAGAAGCCCGCGTCAATTCCGATCTGATCTCCAGCGTCGATATCTTCCCCACCATCTGCAATGCCGCGGGTGCGACGGTTCCTGCCGATATCGATGGGCAAAGTTTTCTATCGCAACTGCACGGCGAAAAGGGAAAGCCGCGCGAGTGGCTTTACTGTTGGTATTCGCCCCGACAGCAAGCCAACTTGACCGTTCGCGAATGCGCGTTCGACAAGGAATTCAAGCTTTATCGCACCGGCGAAGTCTTCCATCGCGCATCTGATCCATTGGAAGAAAAACCATTCAAGGCAAGTGAACAGACTGGTGAAGGGTTGAAGGCGGTCACCAAGTTGCAGAAGGTGCTCGATAGCTTTAAAGATGCCCGCCCGGAAAAACTCGATCGCGACTTTGTCGAGAAGCAGAAGGCCGCGCCTACTCCGAAGAAGAAGTAACTCGATCGGGGCCAGCCTTCAAACGCTCGCCGTTCTTTAACTCTCCCTGCATGGCCCAAGGAACATCAGATGCGCGTTGCGATTCTCGCCGGGCTTGCCATAGTCGCAGCAAGCCCATCATGGACACTCGCGGCCAAACCCAACGTGGTGCTCTTCCTTGCGGACGATCTCAGTCTAATCGATTGCTCTCCGTATGGCGGCAAGGACGTTCCAACTCCCAACATGGCACGATTGGCGGCCAATGGGATGACATTCACGCACGCCTTTGTTGCTTCACCGAGTTGTGCGCCCAGCCGCGCAGCATTGTTGACCGGTCTGGACCCGATGCTCAACGGTGCGATGCTGAACCATAGCCGCCCCAAAGCCGATCTGAAGAAGTGGCCAGCCTATTTCAGTGAGCAGGGCTACGAAGTCGTGGCAATTGGCAAAGTGGCGCATTATGCACAGGTCACAGATTACGGTTTCGATCACACCAGTCATTACAAGTATCACGAGGATGATTGCGTCGCGGAAGCGGTGAAGTGGCTGGGAAACCGCAAGAGCAATAAGCCGCTTTGCTTGCTGGTTGGCACTAACTGGCCACACGTTCCGTGGCCCAAGGATTCGCAGATCGATCCACTCAAAGTGAACGTACCCCTGGCATTCGTGGAGACGAAAGAGACCCGACAGGTACTTGCCGCATATCTGGCTGCGGTGGCGAACGCGGACCGCGATCTTGGCAAGGTGCATGATGCTGCACGGAAACACCTGGGCAACGATCTCCTCTTCCTGTTCACGAGCGACCACGGCGCGCAATTTCCCTTCGGTAAATGGAATGGCTACGACCTTGGCGTTCGCACGCCGTTGATTGCCGTATGGCCGGACATCATCAAACCCGGAACCAAGTCGAATGCCATGGTGAGTTGGATCGACGTGCTACCAACGTGCATCGATGCGGTCGGCGGGAAGGCACCCGAGAAGCTAAGTGGGCGTTCATTCCTGAGCGTGCTTCGCGGAGAGAAAGAGACGCATCGCGATAAGGTGTTTATTACTCACAGCGGCGACGGAAACATGAACCGTTACCCGCTCCGGGCTGTGCGAACCCGCGATTGGAAATACATTCGCAACCTCGATCCGAACGCCGAGCATCACACGCACATCGATAAGGCCGCTGCGGGCGATGGACGTGCTTACTGGGATTCGTGGGTGGAAATCGCCAAGACAAATACGAAGGCAGCTGCTATCGTGCAGCGCTATCACTCGCGGCCCGCCGAAGAGTTGTACGACGTTACCGCTGATCCATGGGAATTGAAGAACCTCGCCACAGACCCCAAGCACGCCGAGCGACTCAACACGTTGCGGGCCGATCTCGACGCCTGGATGAAGAGCCAAGGTGATGAAGGATTAAAGACTGAGAAAGCACTTCCCGACCCGCGGCCCAAGAAGAAAAATCCTTAGCCCACGCTCACCCGTGTAATATCTGGTTGCGTGTCGGCAACGATTCGAATCGTTGCGACACATTACTCGTGTCGTGCGAGTTCTATTAACTCGATGCCCCGAACGCCTCCACGAGATTTTGCCATGCGATTCGTTCTTAGCGTGCTCGTTCTGGTGTTCCTCACGAACATTATCCGTGCGGAAGACGCACCAAAGCCGTGGAATCTGCTGATCATTTCGGCGGACGACATGAACGCGGATTCGGGTGGGTGGATGGGAAATAAACTCGGCGCGACGCCAAATCTGGATGCGTTCGCAAAAACGGCCCACCGTTTCGTGAATAGCCATGTCACCGTGCCGATCTGTCAGCCTGGCCGTTCCGCGCTGATGACGGGTCGCGTCCCGCATCGTAACGGTGCACTTGGCTTCAACCCGATCCGCACGGATGTGCCCACACTCGTTGAAGTGCTACGCGACGCGGGCTTTTACACCGCAGCCATTGCCAAGACCGCCCACATGGCACCCGCAAGCAAATTCCCCTGGCATGCAATCGGCGACCAAGCACTCGGGAAACAACCAACAGAATTTGCTGCAAAGTTCCGAGAGTTGATGGATAACGCAACGAAAGAGAAAAAGCCCTTCTTCATCAACGCCAACATATGCGATCCACACCGGCCTTTCATCAACGGGACCGCCAAGAAGAAGAAGATCGATCTTCCCATGAAGGGTGCCAGGATCTTTAAGCCGGAAGAGATCACCGTTCCAACGTTTCTCGAAGAGATCCCAAAAGTTCGTGAAGAAGTCGCACAGTATTACAGCAGCGTGAGTCGCTTTGATACTTCATTCGGGCTGATCATGAAGGAACTGAAAGCAGCGGGGCGCGATGCGAATACCGTCGTCGTGTTCTGGTCTGATCACGGTATGTCCTTCCCATTCTCGAAAGCAACTGTGTACCGTAATGGAACGTGGTCGCCTGTGCTCCTTCGCATCCCCAACATACAGACACCACAGGAACGACCGGAATTCGTTAGCAGCGTCGATATCATGCCGACCCTGCTCGACATTCTTGCTATCAAAGCTCCTGAGAAAATGGATGGGCGATCCTGGGTGCCACTGTTGAAAGGTGAAGCACAAGCGGACCGCGATTACGTTGTCACGCATGTGAACACTGTTAGTAGTGGCAAATCATTTGCTCAGCGTTGCATTCGCACCAAAGACCGAGCACTAATCTTTCACGCGTGGGTTGGTGGACCAAATATGTTTCGTGTTGAAGCGATGGGCGGGCTTAGTTTCGCGGCTATGAATGCATCCGAAGACGCGAGAATTCAGGCTCGTGTCAAACAACTGACTGCTGGTGACCCGCTGATGTTCTTTGATCTTACGACCGATCCGGATGAGCGGCGGAATCTTATCGGCGACACCAAATACGCCGCCGATATTGCCGAGTTAAGCAAGAAGTTGATTGAACAGATGCAGAAGACAGGCGACCCGCAGATGAAGGCGTTTGAATCTGCAATGAACAAATACGCTGCACCGAAATGATCTGTCGCACGCACTGCCAACATCGCCGCGAGCCGCCTCTCGAAAACTCGCGGCGATCCAATTCCATTCACTCTTTCTTCGGCTTGCCAAACTGCTTCCAGTAGAGTTCCTTGTACGGGTTCTCTTTCGCGGGAATGGCATCTTCATTTACGAGGTAAGGCGGCAAACTCGCCCACCAGGTGTCGTACTCGGCTTGTAGCTTCTTCACGACTTCCGGGTGCATCGTCGCCACGTCGGTTTGTTCCCCGAGATCCTTCGCAACATCGTAAAGCTCCCACTTCTGCTTGGCTTTACCTGCCGACACAAGATGCCAACGCGGTGTGCGCACACTGCAACCGGCGAGTTTGAAGTCGTCGACCTTCGCGCCCTTTGGCCACCTGCCAACATGCGTAAACAGTGTTCGATCGGGCCAGTCGGCTTTGGGGTTCTGCAACAGCGGGACGAGGCTGCGACCCTCAACTTGCATGGTCACTTCATCTGTCAACTTCGCACCCGCAAGTTCCGCCAGAGTCGGGAAGAAATCGATGTGAGCAGTTAAGCGATCGGAATCCGCCGGTGTCAGCGTTCCGGGCCATCGCCAAAACGACGAAGCGCGCGTGCCGCCAAGCCAAGGGGTGACCTTCGACCCACGCATGCCGGCGTTATACACCTGCACGCCCGCCGTACCACCATTATCGTTCATGAAGATCACGAGCGTATCATTCTCCAAGCCCAACTCCTTGATTTTCTCCAACAAGCGCCCGACGTTGTCATCAATATTCGCGATCATGCCGAAGAACTTGGCCACGTTCGCCTGCTTCACTTTGTCCTTATAGCGTGCCTCGTCCGCCGCCGGAACGTTGAGCGGTGCATGCGGGGCGTTCGTGGGAATGTAGCAGAAGAATGGCTTGCCCTTCCCTTTCACATTCTCGATCCATTTCATGGCCTGGTTGAAGAAGACATCGGTGCAATAGCCCTTGGTCTTCTCGAACTTGCCGTTGTGCAGGATCGTTGGATCGAAGTAGGAATTGCCTGGCACATCGCCGCAACTGCCGGGATAACTCTGACCGATGCCGCCGCAACCATGGATAAACATTTCGTTGAATCCACGATTGCTGGGCCAACGATCTGGCTCGTCGCCGAGATGCCACTTCCCGAATATGCCCGTCGTGTATCCTGCGGATGCAAGAACCTGAGCGATGGTTGTCGCCTTGGGCGTCAGCCGTTCGCGTTCAAGAATTGTGTGTGTAACGCCGTTCTTGAACTCGTGCCGGCCGGTCAAAAGTGCTGACCGCGTGGGCGAGCATGTGGGGCTAACGTGGAAGTCTGTGAATCGAATCCCCTCTTTGTGCAGTCGGTCCAGATTGGGGGTTTTCAGCACCGGATTGCCGTGTGCGGAAATGTCACCGTAGCCCTGATCATCTGTTAAAACGAAGACGATGTTCGGCCGACTGCCCGCCAGTGGTTCTGCGGCGCACGCGGTCGCTGCGAGAATCAAAATGGCACCGATTGCAATAGCACGGATGATGCCAGTAAGCCTTATTCGGTGCCGCGTGGAGAGAGCCTTATTCATGGTGGCTTCCTGAATTGTAAGGGGGAAGTTTACTTCTTGGCTCCAACAAGTGGCCAGTCATCCGTGCGGAACGGCGAGGCCGGAAGGCCCTGACCATTCGTTAGGTTGCACATCGGGTTCGATTCCCAGGCGTATCGCACGGCAACAGGCTTCGCAAGATCACGATGAGATACGATAACCGTGTCGCCTTCGATGCGTGCCATTGCCGGTAACCACTTCTTGTCTTCACCCGCAATCTGGAAACCAGTGATCTCTCCTTTTGCGCGCAGTCCGTCATCGGTGTGCTTAAACGTGATGATGACATTGGAATCGCGAACGGCATGTTTCACCGGTAACGGCCCACTCATGGCAATGCCCTTCTTGGCATACACACTAGCGAGCGCCCACATCGATAGCCGCTTTCCAACATCCTGCTTGTTAACAGGGTGAATGTCTTTGGGGTCGCCAATATCCACGGTGATGGCCATGCCGGTCTTGGGCAATTCAAGCGTCTTTAACATCCCCTCTCGCACGACCGACCAGCCTTCGCCAGCGCGGTTAAAGTTCGGCAACTGCACCCATGCGAATGGCAACTCCTCGCCCCATCGATTGCGCCAGTCTGTAACGAGTGCTTTCAACTGATGGTGATACAGCGGGGCTTTCTCGGTCGAAGAATTTGCCTCACCCTGGTACCAAAGAACACCGCGAACCGCGAAGGGAATGAGTGGGTGAATCTTGGCATTGAACAATCCACCCGGTGCACCACGGCGACCACGTGTAACGGCCGGGTCCACGGGTCGCGTGGGTGGCGTGGCACCTGCGGCTTTTGCCTTGGCGACTTGCGCTTTCCACTGCTCCAGTGCCTTGGCATAATTTGCCTTGGCCGCTTCGAGATCGAAGCCATTGAAGACTTTCAGATCGGCCTGGTGTGCGTTCTTTAATTCGGGAGTGTTGGCCTGCACTTCGGCAGCAATCCACGATTCGATTGGCGTTCCGCCGACTGATGAATTGATCAGGCCAACAGGCACCTTCAGTTCGCGAGCGATCTCGCGGCCAAAGAAGTAGAGCGTTGCGGAGTAATTGCCAACGGTGTCGGGGGAGCACACCTCCCATGTTCCTTTGGCGTCGGCCTGCGGTTCTGTCGCGGCGGCAGAGCTTTCTTTGAACATGCGAATCAGCGGCAACTTCGCGGCGGCTTTCTCTGCTTCGAAATCGCGACAGCGTGAAACGGCCATCGCCATGTTCGATTGACCGGAACCAAGCCAAACCTCGCCAACCAAAACATCCGCAACTTTCACTTCAGCCTTTTGTTGCTCACTCCGAACAACGAGCACGCGCGATTCTTCACTGGCGGTCATTGGATCGAGTTTCACGAGCCATTTGCCCTTGGCATCGGCGGCGACTGTCTGCTTTTGCCCCGCGAACGAGACGGTGATCTTGTCGCCGGGATCGGTCCAGCCCCAAATCGGTACCGGCTTTTCACGTTGAAGTACCATGTGATCCGCGAATACGGCAGCCAACTTGAGATCATTCGCTTGTAGCGGTATCGCGAGACAGCAAACCACCGCCAAGGAGGAGAGGAGTTTCATGGGTTCCCTTCTAGTGTGATCTTGGTATTCAAATCGAGTGCACAACACTGCACACTTGCAACAACATTGATCCAGCATGGAACGATAACTACAGCCTGAATTCACTTCCGATCTTTAACGAGTTCGATCATCGTTTCACCCATTGCTTTGCCGATGCGATTAAACCAGATCGCGCTGCCGAGATAGTGGTACGGGAAGTCGCCGCCAACCTTTTTCCACTGCTCCTCGTTCTCTCGCCATTTCGGGAACAACTCTTCAGCGGCTTTATCCACCAACGCATCGGTTCGTATCGCTTTGACGTTACCTTTGAACTCTGGCACCTCATTCATCGCGAGTTGCGCTTTCTGGATGGTGAGCATGGCACCGGTCGCGGGCTTTGATCCATTCTGGCCCATCACGCCAATCACGAACGGCAAGTTCGGCGCTTTCAGATCTTTTCGTACATCCTTGATGAAGTGCTTCATGTTCGACTCGTACTCGTTCTCTGCGCCGTACTGATCGTTCCAACCCTGGAACCACACGAACCCCGCGAGTTCCAGGGATTTGCCCTTCAAGGCCGGAAACATGGTGGCATAGTTATCCTGAACGTCCTTCACTTCTGCCATCATCATTCGGTACGACGAACCGTATTCCTTCTTGATGTCCTCCATCGTGGGGAGCGGGTTGCTTTTCTTGTTCTTTTCATTGTTCTGTTTCACACGGTCTTGTGCCTGCTTGAGTTCTTTCTCCAGTACCTCCGTTGATGGCAACTCAGCCGACGGAGAGCGAAAGAGTTTGAACAGCGAGTGCCCGCCCCATGCGGTCTTGATCAGTAGCACGGGTTCATCGAAGTAGTTGCCCATAGCTGTGCCAAACTCCAACTCGATACCCGTGCGGTTCGGTGAACCGTAACCAACAGTCAGTGGGCCTTTGCGGTCGAGATACTTGATGAACGTATCGTCACGCACAATCCACATGTTGTCGCGGCGAAGGTGGGCGAAAAACGCTTTCGTCTTCTCATCCGTGCTCTGAAAATCGAGTAGCGTATTGGGGGCTTTGCCTTCCATGTTTGATTGGCCCGCCAAGATAAAAACCTTAACGGGTTTATCCGCAGCGTGCACAGATTTGGTCGCTAAGAAGCAGGCGATCACCGCCACAAGCATCAATCGAGTCATGGAAAGCCTCGGTGTTAAGTAAGACGCAAAAATGTGCCGCAATCGGATGACGGCGATCAACGCGGAATCATTAGGAGCGATCACAGAAGGGGCATCGCGGATGTCGGGAGCCCCGCAGGCGTCACCGCTTCAGAGTTCTACCCGAAGAAGGCGACCGGTTCGACGATTATCCCGCGAAAGTGTGTTGTGCGATGGGAATTGTCAGGCATGGAGCAACGCACTCGCACCGCGCCGGTAGTGAAGTGTCTGGGAGGGCTTCTCACCGAAGAGGCGACGATAATCGCCTGCGAAATTCCCAAGGTGGTGAAACCCGAACTCTTGGGCGAGGGCAGCTATGCTTTGAACCTGATTCGCCTTCAAACGCGATCGCACGGCATTCAGTCGTAAGCACCGGTAGTATGTCATCGGCCCAAGATGGTACTTCTTTTGAAATGCCAGACGGAGCGTCCGATCACTGACCTGGAGTTCATTACACATATCAATCGCCCCGATCGGATCACCCAGATGTGCCCTCATAAACTCCTCGGCACGACGAACCAGATCCGCACGCCCAGCAAGTGAGAGACATTCTCGAATCGTGGTTTCCGGAGCCAACATCGCTACCAGCGAACGAACACATTCCTGCTCAAGCCGGTGCCCTTCGGCCGTAAGCAAGAGAGTTGGGTCTGTTGTTGCGCGAGAAATCAGTAGCCGGAGATCGCGAGTGAATGCGTTATTGGCTTCCGGTTGCACTGATAATGCCGCCCAAGTTCGCGGGGTTGCAGCGACATTCGTGTTCAGCAGTACGTTAGCGGCCTTATCCAGCTCAACACCATTCAATGAAAGCCCCATGGATTTTGACTGCCGAGCCGAACAATGATCGGATTCCGTATCTGGCCCGTGGACAACTAGTTGACCCGGACTGAGCCGCTGTCGCTGCCAGACACACCCGGCATTATGAACATCAACGGGGTATACCGAGCAAAGGCCCGCTGTATCCCGTCCACGAAGCAGAATGCTCTGGTTGAAATCGACTGCGACGGCACGAAGCATTCCCGTTTGCACGACACGGAGTGTGCCACGAAACGTGCCGGTGGAGAGCTGTTCGAAGCGGCCTTGCCAACTGGAAAAGAACGAACTGAGATGATCAAAATCGTTTAGAGCGACCAGAAGCGCAGTCGGAGTTGATCGCCGAGTTTCACGGTCAGATTGCATAGCACCCGCATCATTATCAGTTACAGATGAATAATGGAAAAGATAAGTTCGATTCGCATCTACTACCACAAAAAACCATCACACAATTCGAAACTATCACTGCTCTGTACCGGCCAGGCGGATCACCCTGTGGGGAAGGTGTGGAATCGCCCTTGTCGAAATGGGTTCGGCCGGCGGATCACGGTGGATCAACCGGCTCGGGCCGTGCGGTGTGGTGAGGGTTCAGCCCGCGACGGCGGGTGCGAGGGACGTGGTCCGCGTTCGATTCAACAACCAGCGATCCGGTACCGCTCGGCCGCTACTTCTTGCCGATTTCCTTAAACCGGATCGTCACCTCGCGCGGGCTGCCGTCGGTCAGCACCGTGTTGAACGGCTCCTTCACGTGGTCCGCGGTGCCGATGTGCGTGCGCTCGTCCTTGTTCAGTACGAACGCGGTGACGTAATAGCGGTTGTTCGCGTCCAACTTCCCCACCGCGCCGATGATGAACTCCCTCTTCGTCTCCTTGCCGGTCGTGTGGCTGAACCCCTTCAATTCGACCCTCTCGAGCAGGTCCGCCTTCTTGTCGGCCACGTTCTTCGCGATGCTGTAGAGCCGCAACTCCACGACGCGGTCGTCGAACGACGTCACGTCCTTCGGAATGACGACGGTGCCGGTGACCGTCGTCTTGTCCTTGTCGTCGGCCCGCGATGTCGTGGTGAAGAACAGGGCGATTGCAGCGAATACCGTGAGACGGCTGAACATGATGTTAGGCCCTAACGAGTTGAGGTATCGAAGACAACGATATCAGATTCGCCGGGACTGCGCCAGTAAATTGAGGGCGGTCCAGGTGAGCGACCACTTCTAGGCGATCCTCGGCTGCTTGCTCGGCGAGGACTGGACAACGCCCCGGCTGTGGAGATGGTCATTACGCCGGACGGCCACCTGCTCGGCCGCTGCGAAGGTGAGGCGTCCCTCAAAGCCTATCTCGGCGCGTCGGCCGATCTCATCAAGCGCGGATCGCCATGATCGACCGGCTGTGGCCCAAGTTCGAACTCGATCCGGAGGTCGAGGAAAAACTCCGGGTCTCAAACTGATCGGGGTTTAGATGGGGCGTAAGGATCGGCAGAGCTACTTCTTCGGAAGCGGCGGCTCGGGTTTCGCCTCGTCTTTTGCCGTTGCGGTACCCGGTTTGGCCGAGTACGACGCCCGCATCGCGACGCCCAACTGCTTGAGCACCTGCGGGAGCTCCGTCTTCCACGCGCCGTTCACCTTTCGGACGGTCATGACCTCGACCACCGAGTGCTCTTTGTCCGCCCACTTCCGCGTTGCCCGGACCACGACGTGCGACTGGCCATCCCCTTCTGAAACGATGCCCAGGACCTCCGTCTTCTCGGTCTGCGGCCCGCGAAAGAGCTGCCCCTTATCGGTGCCGGCCATGATCTTGGCGAGGAACTCTTCCGGCCTGAGCTTCAGCACGCCGTCGACGTCCTTCACGCCGGGGAACATCTCCAGGAACCCCTTCTGGTTGTCCGCCTCGGCTTTCTTCAGCCCCTCCAGCAGCGGCACCCAGTCGGCCCGGAAGGATTTCAGGTCGTCCGGCGCGAGCGACTTCGCGTAGGCCGACCAGTCCCGCTTCCGTGCGGTCTCAACGGTGGTGTTGACGGCTTCCCGCGCTGGGTCGGGTTGACCGATGGCGAGAGCAATCAGGAGCAGGCTGGTCATGGTCGATCCTCCGGTGTGATGGTCCCATAACCGTTTGCCGGGCCAAGGCGCAACTGCGTATCACTTCGGCAGGTGAAGTGGGCCGCTCGTTATCCCTGCCCGAGCTTATCGGTGTAGCAGGTCATCTGAAGAGGAACGTCCCGGCGGATCAGCCCTGGCGGAAGCGTGTGATAAGTTGTTCAAAGACAGCCCCGAGAGGAGGACATTTCTATTGGAGCCTGACAATCCCTCGCTTGTTGGCTTGACTGGCATTTCATTGTGCGGGACACTTCTATCACACCAATAACTCCCGCCAGCCCTTCTCCACGGACTTCCAACATGCTCACACTCTTGAGCCAAAAGCCTCGCGGGAATCGCCAGCCAAATCGTCGGGACGTATTAGTTGCCGGTTCGATGGGCTTCGCAGGCGTGACCCTTGCAGATGTGCTTCGTGCGGAAGCAGCTGCGGGCGTGAGTGCTTCTGTAAAGTCGGTCATCAACATTCACCTCGATGGTGGCCCTCCGCAGCACGATACCATCGATCCGAAACCCGATGCGCCGGAAGAGATTCGTGGAGAGTTTGCCCCCATTCGAACAAAGCTCACCGGATTCCAGGTCACGGAGTTGATGCCGAAGATGGCTCAGATCGCCGATCGCGTGGCGTTCATTCGCTCACTCATCGGTTCCGCCGGGGCACACGATGCGTTCCAGTGCCAATCGGGTTTTGTGGCGGCGGAACTTCGCTCCATTGGCGGCAGACCGGCCTTTGGCTCCGTGATATCCCGCTTGCAAGGTTCCGCTGACGACCCCATGCCCGCGTTTGTGGATCTGATGCAAGGGCGGCCACTGGTGCGCAATAGCGCGCGACCGGGCTTTCTCGGTCCGAGTGCGAATCCGTTCCGGCCCGATATTTCGAAGTTGTTCGCGCGCGAACTTGAACCGGGAATGAAAAACGAACTCGCGGCACGAGGAGCCGAACACACGATTCGCCTGACGCTTGCAGATGGCATTACAAGCGAACGCCTCGACGACCGGATGAACCTGTTGGCGGGCTTTGATGACGTTCGCCGAGATCTGGACGCTTCCGGTGCCATGGAAGCGATGGATAAATTCAACCGACAGGCTGTTAACATTCTCACGTCGGGCCGCCTTGCCGAAGCTCTCGAACTGGATCGTGAACCCGCCAAGTCGCACGCTCGATACACACCACCGCCCATCACGGGTGAGCGATTCTTTACCGCGGAAGATGAAACCTCGGCCAAGAAACTTCTTCTCGCTCGGCGTTTGGTGGAAGCCGGAGTGCGGTGCGTTAGTGTCACGTTTAGCGACTTCGATACTCATTCGAAGAACTTCCCACGAATGCGGCAACTTGTGCCGATCGTGGACCATGCCTTGCATGCACTCGTCACAGATTTAGAAGTACATGGTATGTTGGACGACGTTACGATTGTGGTGTGGGGCGAGTTCGGGCGAACGCCCCGAGTGAACAAGAACGGTGGGCGCGATCACTGGCCCGCAGTGGGACCGGCGCTCCTGATAGGTGGCGGGCTAAAAGGCGGCGTGGTTATCGGCGAAACGGATCGCATGGGAAGCAAGGCCCTCTCTCGCCCTGTGACCTATCAAGAAGTCTTTGCGACTTTGTATCACTGCATGGGCATTCCTGCCGCCACGACAGCTCTGGTAGACCCCACAGGTCGCCCGCAACATCTGCTAGATCAAGCCGAAGCCATCCGCGAATTAATTTAAGACACACCAGTCACCCAATTGCTCAACAGGGTCATCCCAATGCGATTTCGATCTTTTGCAGTGCTCGCTCTCTTGAGTGCGCCCTTCGCAATCACCCCATTTGCGAATGGGGCAGAAGTGATGCGTAATGCTACGGTCGGCACTCCGAAGTTAAAGGCTTTCAATGCCATCCGCTTCGCTCCAGACGGTGTGTTGCTGATTGCAGATGGACCGGGCGGAAAACTATTCGCAATCGAGACGGGTGATACGAAGCTCAAGCCTTGGACGGCTAACACCAAGATCGAAAATATCGACGCCAAGCTCGCAGCCCGCATTGGTGCCAAAGCAGAGGGAATTGAGATCCGTGCGCTAGCAGTGAACCCGGCATCGCAGACCGCTTACTTTCTGGTGAACAAACTCGACGACAAGAAATCGCTGTTACTCACACTCGATGGGAAGGGCGAGATTGGTGAGTTTGCGTTGGAGAACGTGAAGCATGTGGCCATTCCGTTGCCAAAGGGCGAGACCGCTCCGGTGAGTCGAGTCACCGATATTGCTTGGATGGGCGACCGGGTGCTTATCGGCGCTACGGCAAGTGAAGAGTTTGCGTCAAAAGTTTGTTCAATACCCGTCCCGCTTGATCCGAAACAATCGGGCCTGGCATTCAGTGCGGAGACCTATCACATCTCGCACCGGAAATGGGAAACTCGCGCACCGATGACCTCACTCTTGCCATACGAAAGCAACGGGAAGAAGTATGTCGTGGGAGCTTTCGGTTGCACGCCCGTTGTGCGTTACCCCCTCGATGATGTTCAAGCAGGGGCCAAGGTTAAAGGTGAAAGTGTGCTGGAACTCGGATCAGGAAACCAACCCCGCAGCATGATCGCTTACGAAAAGAATGGCACTTCGTATGTGTTGATGAACACTTTCCGCTTTCACCACAAAGCACGCCCGTTTGGTTGGAGTCCTTATGTCACGTTTCGCATGGATATGGGGCTATTAGGCGAAACCGAGAAACTCAACGACAAGGCGATTTACCGGCTTGCGGGCACCAAGCCCGCGACGGATAAGGTCGCGATTGTTGAGCCATTCGAAGGAACGGTCCACCTCGACAAACTGGATAAGGAACGCGCGTTGGTCGTGCAGGAACGCAAGGAAGGTGGTCTGGCTCTGGCTGTACTTCCGCTGCCATGACAACTTCGGCGTGATGAAGTCCCGAGCGATTCGTTCGAGGGGTAATACAGCATGTTGCATTTCGTCCTATTGACGTGTTACCTCTCATCGCCCGTTCATGTCGTATCAAGTTCTGATCCTTGCATCGTTACGGTGGTAGCACGACTACCCGCGAGCGAAGCCCATAATTTACCTTCAGGCCGAGTTAATGCGACCAATGGGCAGAAGTGGCTGAGTTTCGTGCTTGCGATTCCGGACAGCAAAACGGAAGCGATTCCTATCTTCGGGACCTACGAACGCAAGGGAACTTGTCTAACGTTTTCGCCGCGATATCGCCTCGTAGCCGGAGAGACTTACCGGGCTATTTTGTCTGTCGGCTCGCGTGAAGTTTGCTTCGATTACCTCGCGCCGAAACGGACTCCCGCTCCGCGGGCGATGGTGACTGCCGTATACCCCTCAGCCGAGAAACTGCCCGCAAATCTACTGAAGTTCTATGTACATTTCTCGAAGCCCATGCGGGAAACACCAGCGATTTTCGAGCACATTCGGATCAAAAACGAGAAAGGCGAAGTTGTTGAAGACCCTTGGCGGCGAACCGAACTCTGGAACGAAGATGCGACCCGGCTCACGCTCTGGATTCACCCTGGCAGAATCAAAGAAGGAGTGAACCTCCGCGAAGAGTTTGGCCCCGTATTGAAGCCTGGCCAGAAATACACATTGGAAGTGAGTGATCAACTTCAAGATTCGTCCGGTAACCGAATCGCTGCGGTATTCAAGAAGGCCTTCCAGACAACGGACGCAATCCAAACACCAATCGCACTGAGCGAATGGCAATTAATGACACCCAAGCTGAGCACGCGCCGTCCGCTCCAGATCCTATTCCCTTACCCGCTCGATCATGCTTTGCTTGGTCAAGCCATTACGGTGAGGGATGAGAATGATCAACCGGTGATGGGGCACCTCGCGCTTGGCGAGGGCGAGCAATCGTGTTTGTTTGTGCCCGAACGACCTTGGCAAAAAGGAGCCTATCGGGTGAAGGTGGCCGACCGCCTCGAAGACCTTGCGGGCAACTCGATCAGCCGGCCGTTCGATCGCAATCTGGATGTTCCACTCCCTCAGAACCCGAAACGCTCCCTCTCGTTCCAGATTGAGTGATAAGCACTATTTTCCGGTAAGCCAATCCCGAGGAAATCGAGCGAATGTGATCGTCTCGTAGGGGGTTTTATCGCCTCGTTCATAAAGGCAACCAATCTCGCCGTTGGGAAACACGGTCAGGCATGAGTAAGCCGCTGGCCCGGCGTGCAACTGGCGTGCGTGTGCCCAGGTCTTCCCTTCGTCGCGGCTCAACTTCACAGTTAACTTCTCTCGCTTTGTGCTGGCGGGGTTCGCGAACAAAATCCCGCCGTGCGGGCCGGGTAAACGCAAGATGCTTCCCTGGCATACCGGCTCGATCAGTGCCGCGTCTTCGACTGGCTTGGTGAACGTCTCGCCGCCGTCCTTGCTAATCGCGACCTGTCGGCGGTTGTTCGCCTGATAGGTTCGCATGTTGAGCATCACAGTGCCATCGGTAAGTTCCACCGCTTGCGACTCATTGCACTGGGGGCCAACAACACCGCCCAGTTTCCACGATTTGCCACTGTCGTCGCTATAGATCACATGCGATTCACGCACCTTGCCGTTATCCGACTTGCTATCGCACGGAATGAGCAGTCGTCCGCTTTTCAGCTGAATACCAACGCCGGGACCAGTGGCATACCATGTCCACTCGGTCTTCTTTACATCCTTGGTGATCTCAACGGGCTTCGCCCAAGTTTTGCCGTCGTCGGTGCTGTGTGTGACCCACACCGTGCGGCTCCGTTTGCTTTTCCCGCTCACGATCATCGATTCCGAATCAGTCCCAAGATTATGGGTTAATAACAACCAGATGGTGCCCGTCTTCGCGTCGATGACGGGGCACGGATTGCCGCAGGTATTCGCATCGTCGTTCCAGAGCACTTCGAGCTTGCCCCAGGTTTTCCCGCCGTCTTCGCTGCGTTTCATCACCAAGTCGATATCGCCCGCATCGCCACGACCGGCTTTGCGGCCCTCGCAGAACGCCAGTACCGCACCTTTCGGAGTCACGATCACGGAAGGTATGCGGTACGTGTGATAACTCCCTTCACCCGCAACAAACACAGGCGTTTGCACGGGTTCATTTGCGTTGGCCGCCATGGGCAGGATCGCAACAGACACACAAGCAAAGAGGGAGAGGCTCCGCATGTTGGTTCCTTTGAAAAGAGTTGGGCGAGCTAACGGTGAATTACTTTGCGAGCGGTTTAAAGAAGTCCGCTTTGCGATTCTCAGCTTTTGGCCCCGAGATTCGAATGTTGCGGATGCGGCCGGTGTCGTCGAACGAACCGAACCCAATGTGCCCAGTTAAGAAAGTTTTGTCCTCGGCCTTCATAATCGGCTTGGTCATGTCATCGAAGTACACTGCAATCGTGCCCGCTGCCGTGTCGCGAACCAGGCGAACCTTGTGCCATTCTCCTGGCTTCCACTCCACGCCTTTGGTTGTTTCGCTGGCGAAGTTTTTTCGCGGCGCATCATTAACAATGAAGATGTTGTGCGCATTCATGTCTGCGGCCTTTGCGATGTGAACGTAGTAGAACTTCTGCGAATCGGTGACACCGAAGAATAGGCACATATCTTGATGGCCATAGACTTCAGTCGTGGATTGCAGTTCACAATCGAGTACAAAGTCGCCGAACGCACGGTCTGCAATCAGTGCCATGTGAATCGGGCTGCGATTCTTGGGCTTGTATGTGCTCTTGTATCCCTTGCGGTCGTATGCCAATTCCAGAAATCCGCCCCCGTCTTTGGTAGTGCCATACTTCCACACAGCGGGATCACTAAACACGAACTGGCTCGCCGATTCCGGGCGGGCGAAATCCTGCTTGTAGAGTTCCTGCGAACCTGCGGGCGGCTTGTCCTGAGCCGATAGCACGGCGGTCATTGTCAGAAGCGCGAGAGCCAATGTGGGAGAGCGCATCGATAGTGCCTTAATGAGAGTGGAACCTTTACGCGACTCACGCGAGTAGACTACACTCGCAGCGTTCGGTCAACTGCCACGGGGAAACTCCGCCATGTTGTCTCGCACTTTCGTACTGGGCATTGCGGGCATTGCCGCGATGGCAACGCTTACCTTCGCTGTGATTTCTGCTCCTACGCAAACTCCCCAAGAGCCATCACGAACGGAGTTGAAGCGAAAACCCTGGAACGGCTCAACCATTACTGGTTCACCCGAACGACCGCCCAAGTTCAAGGCCGTTCGGGCGTTTCCCGAAGTGAAGTTCACGCAACCGCTGCTGATCGCACGCTGCCCTGGTTCCGATCGGCTCTTTTTCGGCGAACGGCCCGGAGCGCTTTTCTCTGTGAAGCCAGGAGAAGGTGCGAAAGCGGAACTGTTCTTCGATCTCCGCAAAGAACTGAAGACCCTCGATCTGTTACCCTCGGCGAAGGGCGTCGATTCTCTCTATGCTTTGGCGTTTCACCCCAAGTTCCAAGAGAATCGGTACTGCTACCTCTGCTACACTTTGAAAGCCAAAGAAGACAAGGTGCAGTTCCTGGAAAACGGCTCGCGTATCTCGCGGTTCAGCGTCACCAAAACCGATCCGCCACGTATTGAACCGAATAGCGAAGAGATTCTGCTGACGTTTGAAGGTGGCGGGCATAACGGCTGTGATCTCCATTTCGGCCCCGATGGTATGCTGTACATTTCCACCGGAGACGCTCGCAGCCCCAACCCGCCCGATCCGCTTCACACCGGTCAGGACTGTTCCGATTTGCTCTCTTCTATTTTGCGAATCGATGTGGATCGGAAGGACGGCGAACGTCTTTATGGCATCCCCAAGGACAACCCGTTTGTTGGGATGAAGAACGTGCGTCCCGAAGTCTGGGCGTTTGGTTTCCGCAACCCTTGGCGAATGAGCTTCGATCGCAGCACGGGCGATCTGTGGGTTGGCGATGTGGGTTGGGAACTCTGGGAGATGATTCATAAAGTTGAGAAAGGTGGCAACTACGGTTGGAGTATCACGGAAGCTCGCCAGCCGATCAATCCAAATCAACCCGCAGGCCCCACGCCGATTCGCTCGCCAGCCATTGAACTCTCACACACCATCGCGGCGAGTGTAACGGGCGGATATGTGTATCGCGGGAAGAAATTCCCGGAACTGCAGGGATCGTACATCTTCGGAGATTGGGAAACGCGACGGCTCTGGGCCGCGAAGTTCGAGAACGGCCGGCTCAAGGAAATGCCGGAGATCGTAAAGCCCAACATTCGTGTGGTTACATTCGGAGAAGATCACGACGGCGAGCTTTACTTTCTGGACTACGACACCGGTTTCGTGCACACACTGGAGCGAAACGAGGGCGCGGTTGCGAATACACAATTCCCAACGAAACTGAGCCAGACGGGACTATTCAAGTCTGTGAAGGATCACGAACCGGCAGATGGGGTGATCCCCTTCGAGCCGAACGCCCAACAGTGGCAGGATGGCGCGATTGCCGAGCATTACATCGCGTTGCCCGGTTCATCATTCGTCAAGGTTTTCGAGAAAGCCCGCCCACTTCCCGGTCAGGTTTACTGGCACAAGTTCGGCATGCAATTCCCCAAGGACGCCGTCCTGGTGAAGACGATCAAGCTCGATGTGCTGGTTGGTGAGAAGGAAGTGCGGAAGCGGGTGGAAACGCAAATCTTGCACCACGACGGCGAAGACTGGCGCGGCTATACCTACGCCTGGCGCGACGACCAGACCGATGCGGACATCGTGCCCGCTGATGGTGATGAGAAATCGTTTACGGTTCGTCCGTGGTTCGCCCCGCAAGAGAAACGCGAACAGATCTGGACCTTTCACAGCCGAAACCAGTGCGTGAATTGCCACAATGCGTGGTCGCAATACACACTGGCGTTCAACATCGGGCAGCTCAATAACGCCCGCTCGCATGCGATCGGCCAACCCTCTCGCCTGGTCAGCCTTTGCGAAAGCGGCGTCTTGCAACGGATTGGCGAAATGGATCAACCGCTTACGCCATTCGATAAGCTACATGCCCAGAAAGAGCCAGAGATTCCCCACCCATTTGCGGCGACATTCACCCTTGAAGAGCGTGCCCGCGCGTATCTCCATGTGAACTGTGCGCATTGCCATCGTTTTGGTGGCGGCGGAGGGCAAGTGGTGTTGGAACTCGATTACTTCAAAGCATTGAAAGATACCGGCATCTTGAACGCACGGCCGCGTCAGGGCGACTTTGGCCTCAAGGACGCACACCTCATATCGCCGCAAAACGCCGACAAAAGTGTGCTTTTTTATCGCATGGCAAAGTTTGGCCGCGGCCGCATGCCACACCTTGGTTCGGAGTTGCCACACCCCGACGGATTAAAGCTGATCGCTGATTGGATCAACACCATCGGGGAACCAAAACTCGCACCGAAAGCCACGTCGCGCCCGCCTATCGATCGGCTCGCTCAAGATATGCTTCAACCGGCCAGTGCGTTGCAATTAGCGATGATCTTGGCGAAACAGGACGCCGACGCAGCTTATCTGAAGCACACACTGGAGTCCGCAGCCAAGCTCGAGTCTGGCCCCGTGCGTGATCTCTTCGAGGGCTATCTGCCTACCGACTCAAGTGCGCGAAAACTTGGCAGCACTCCACGGCCAAACCGAATTCTCAATTTGAAAGGCGACGCCAAGAATGGCGAAACTCTTTTCTTGAATAAGGAAATGAAATGTGCCAGTTGCCACAAAGTGGGTGACAGGGGAGTGGCTGTGGGGCCAGACCTCACCGCGATTGGGAAGGCACGAACGCGGTTGGAATTGCTGGAAAGCCTACTGCAGCCCTCTTTGCGAATCGAACCGCAATACGCCTCTTATCTCGTGCGCACTCTGGACGACAAAACACTTACAGGGTTGCTCATCAAGCGAGACGAGAAAGTGATCATCATTCGAGACGCAGAAAATAAGGAGCACCGGTTCGCGTCAACAGAAGTGGATTCCTTAACGCCATCGCGATTGTCCATGATGCCGGATGGCCAAATGAGTGGCCTCACGCCACAGGAAGCAGCAGACTTGCTCGAATACCTGACAACCCGAAAGTGACACTTAAAACGAGTGGGTTGCACGTGACCCGCGAACCACACGCGATGGTGCGGAACGCTTCCTTGCAAGGTACAACGATGATTCGCAGTGCAACGCCCGCTGATGTTCCCGCGATCGCCCAGCTCATTCGAGGCTTAGCCGAGTATGAGCGTCTTGCAGGTGAGGTTGTACTCACGGAAGAGAACTTACATGAACATCTCTTCGGCCAAAGAAAGTACGCCGAAGTCTTGCTGGCCGAAGAGGCGGGCGTAGTGGTGGCTTTCGCGTTATTCTTCCACAACTATTCGACATTTCTGGGCCAACCGGGAATCTACCTCGAAGATCTCTTCGTCGAACCGGAACACCGCGGGAAAGGATTGGGCAAAGGTCTATTCGTGGCAGTGGCCCAACTTGCAATTGAACGCAGTTGCGGACGTATGGAGTGGTCCGTGTTGAACTGGAACACGCCATCGATCGACTTTTATAAATCGATGGGTGCCGAATCGAAAGATGCCTGGAGTGTTTATCGCCTCACGGGCGAATCGTTGCGGAATCTGGCCGCGGGAACGTGAGCGTGCCATCGTGAAGGGCGGAAGCCACCAACACCGCATCGGCTCCGGCATCGCCAAGTCGATCCACATCGGCCCACGTTCGCACACCGCCACCCGCTATCAACTCCACACCGGGCATTTCGGTGCGAATCGCGCGCAACAGCGGTTCTGTGCCGCAACCGGCACCCATTCCTACGTGGGCGAGATCCAGCACTATTAAGGTACGATAGCCAAGTGCGACCACCATTCGAGCCAAGCCCAACGCATCGCATTCATGTGACAAACCCCACGCTCGCCAATCGCCCATGAGTTGGCCGTTGTGCATATCGATCGAGAACGCGAACGGATCTTCCGAGCGAGACGCTGCGACCTCCGCAGTAAGTTGCAGAGTGGCAGACTCGAGTGCAACGACCGGCCAGATCGAAGGATGAAAGGGAATGCTCTGGTAAGTGTGCCAGGATCGCAAACCCACATCGACCCAACAACAACACTCGGATTTCGACAGCAAGTTAAAGACAGTTGGCGATAGTTCGCTATCGGACAGTATCGCATCGAGATCAGCAATATAAGCCTCGAACGATTGTGCCACGTTGAGAATTGCAGTCAGGACTGCTTGCGGTTCCGATGACTTTGCCATCGCGCTGACGATGGGCCGATAATCTTTGCGTTTACCCTCCTTTGCACGCATGACCCGACCCTGCATCACATCCAACACGGGAATGAGGCGGGGTTTTCGCACGATTGGTGACATGGTTTGTGCCGAGTCGGACGATCCTGAAGAGCGGAAACTTGGTCCCAAGTCTGAAAGTCGCGAGTGTGGGTTGGCCGTTACGCGACTGAAAGTTATACTATCTGTCTTCCGCCCCAGAAACCGGGTTGGGGGCGTTTCATTACTCGTGACCGGAGGGTTGGCCACATCATGCAACATTTGCGCGTGATTAGTGCTGAGTCCTCGAAGGAGGTCGTGTGGCTCTCGTAGACGTAAAAGTACTTCTCGACGCAGGCGTTCACTACGGACACCGAGCCAGCCGGTGGAACCCGAAAATGCGGCCGTATATTTACGGCAAGCGCAACCTGATTCACATCATCGATCTCCGGGAAACCGTCCGCGGATTGCTCCGGGCGTATAAATACCTGTCGCAGGTCGTATCGCGTGGCGGACTGGTCATGTTCGTCGGCACCAAACGCCAAGCCAAAGAAATCATTGAGCGCGAAGCCAGCCGTTGCGGCATGCCCTATGTGAGCGAGCGTTGGCTGGGCGGAACACTCACCAACTATCGAACCATTCGCAACCGCTTAAAGCGATTACAAGAACTCGAAGCCATGTGGCTTCCCGCTGGAACCAACCCGGCCAAAGAAGACCTTAATAGTTACATAGCCGAACTGATGACCGATGCAGGCAAACTCGACCCCGCACGAGCACCAGACACTTCGGACATCCGAACGCACTCCAAGAAGATGATCTCGACCCTCAGCCGCGAACTGCTCAAGATTCGCCGGAACCTGATGGGCATTCGGGACATGATCAAGCTCCCGGACGCACTGGTAATTGTTGGGCCAAACAAGGAGCACATCGCAGTCAAGGAAGCCAAGCGGATGGCCGTGACGACGATCGCGCTTATCGATACCGATAGCGATCCGGACCCGGTCGATCTGCCGATTCCGGGCAACGATGACAGCATCCGATCGATTGAAGTCGTGATTGCCAAACTGGCGGATGCATGCCTCGAAGGTCGGGCTTCCCTCCCGCCCGAGCAGCAAGCCATGATCAAGCCGCGGCAATCGCCCAATCCTCGGACCGCGCCGCCCGAAACCGAAGCCGCAACCGCACCAGCGAGTCCGAACCCCGCTCCTGCTGCACCTGTCAATTAATTCGTTCCGACTTCACGGTTCATGGTTAACCCGAAACCGCCACAGTTGTCACAACTGTGGCGGGATTCGTAATCTGAACTTAACGATTGAACTAGGAACACCGGAGAAGATGATGAGTGCCGTTACCCCACTGATGGTGAAACAACTCCGCGACCGCACCGATCAGCCGATGGGTCTGTGCAAGCAAGCGCTCGACCAAAATGGCGGCGATATGGAGAAGGCGGTTGACTGGCTGCGGAGCCAGAACAAAAACATGGGCGTGAAGCGTGAGGCCAACGAAACCGCCGAAGGCCGCGTCGGTGTGTTCTTCGACAACGCCGCCAAGGTTGCCTCGATCGTGGAAATGCGCTGTGAAAGCGCTCCTTCCGCCAAGAGCGATCAGTTCATCACTTTGGCCAACGATATGGCGAAGCACGTTGCAACTAGCAAAGGTGCAGATATTGCTGCGTTGCTCACCGAATCCTTTGGCAAAGGGACTGTGCAAGAGCGGATCGATGAAGTGGTAGGCGTTATCCGCGAAAAGATGGTGATACACAAGTTTCAGCGATTGGCGGGCGGGGTGTATGGTGGCTACGTTCACCACGATGGCACGGTAGGTGTTCTGATCGAATGCACTGGAACCACCGCCAACGACGAGTTGCTTCGCGATGTGGCCGCTCATATCGCGGCTCTCAACCCGCCATATGCAACGGTTGCGTCGGTGCCAACTGAGGTCGTCGAGAAGGAAAAGGCCATGGTCAAGGCAGACATGGATGCCGATCCGAAAAACGCTGGCAAGCCCGCCAACATCATGGAAAAGATCGCTGATGGCAAGCTCAAGACACGGCTCGCCGAGGTCGTGCTTGCCGAGCAACCGATGGCCAACGTCGGCAAGTATCCTAACATGACTGTTGGCGCTGCACTCAAAAAGGCAGGCCTTGAGCCTGTTAAGTTTGTGCGATTCAAAGTTGGAGCTGTGACCTTATAACCGAATTTCACCGCCTCGGGAAGCATGCGCCTCCCGAGGCATTTACCGTTATCCATTTACACAAGAAGTTCATAACCCATGCCGCACACACCAAGTGCTGAAAAGCGACTTCGCAAAAGCGAAAAGCGCCGCCGACAGAACCGCACCGCAGCAAAGAAACTGAAGTTGCAGCGCAAGGCAACTGCCGAAGCAATCAAGGTTAACGACACCCCGAAGATCGTGACCGAAGTGCAAGCCACACAAGCCATGCTGGACCGAGCGGCCGACAAGGGTTACATTCACCCAAACAAAGCAGCGCGACTCAAATCGCGTTTGGTCAAGCAAACCCGCACCGCCGCGGCCAACCCGCCCAAGCCAACTGGCAAGAAGTAATTGCGGCCTTTCAGCCTCAAGACATCGCACCACGTTGATTGTTCCAGCGACCCGAGCAGTGGCTTGAGTCGCTGAAAACCACCAGCATTTCACACATGAAGTTCCGCGCTCATTCCCAAAGCGGATCGATATCGATCCCGGATGGGTTCGACGTGTTCTGCCAGAAACTCCAAAACCTGTTCCGGAGATCGACCAACAAAATCGCTCGGCGATTGCTGTGCGAACTTCGCAAAATCCACTTCACGAAATGCTGTTTCCCCTTTTAGTCGTTCTAGCAGTTCCGCTGTTGAACCCGTGCCCGCCTTAACCCGATCCGTAACCGCGTGGCTGTGAGTTCTTACAACTTCGTGAACTTCCTGACGATCACCGCCAGCGCTCACAGCAGCCATCATCAAGTTTTCGGTAATCATATAAGGGAGATAGTCGCGCACATTTCTGGCAATCACTTCACGGTTCACCACCAACCCGTTGGCAAGATTTAAACCGATTCGTAAAATTGCGTCGGCGGTGAGAAAAGCTTGCGGGATGTAGAGCCGCCGGCAAGCGCTATCATCGAGTGTCCGTTCGAGCCACTGAGTTGCAGCAGTTTGGCCTGCCATAGCTGGCAGACCACAGACGTAACGTGCCAGCGAACACATGCGTTCGGCCCGCATTGGGTTTCGCTTATATGCCATTGCGCTGGAGCCAACCTGTTCTGCTTCAAATGGCTCATCGATTTCCTGTCGATGCGCCAGGAGGCGCAAGTCGGTCCCCCACTTCTGTAAGGTTTGCCCCAATCCGCTGAGGGCATCGAGAATCTGCGAATCGATTTTCCTGGTGTAGGTTTGCCCACTCACCGGAACCACACGCGCGAACCCCGCTTTCTGGGCCACGCGTAAATCGAGCGCTTTAACTTTCTCGTGATCGCCTTTGAACAGCGCCAGAAAACTGGCCTGCGTGCCGGTAGTGCCTTTCGCCCCGCGGAACAGAAGTTCATCTCGTCGGCGTTCGAACTCCTGCAAATCCAGGCACAGGTCAAACAGCCACAGGCAAGCACGTTTACCCACGGTTGTGAGTTGAGCGGGCTGGAAGTGGGTGAAACCGAGTGTGGCTTCGTCCTTCCATTGTGAAGCGAACCGGGCCAGTGCATCGATTACGGCTGCGAGTGTTTCGCAGAGCTGATTTAAACTCTCACGCATTAGCAGCAGATCGGCGTTGTCCGTGACGTAACACGAAGTGGCACCGAGGTGGATGATATCGCGTGCTTTGGGGGCAACCTCTGCGAGCGTTTCAACGTGTGCCATCACATCGTGGCGTTTTTTCTTCTCCCACCAAGCGGCGCGTGTGAGGTCGATATCATCCAGGTGTGCTCGGAGTTCATCGAGTTGTTCCGGCTTGATCCGTGCCGCGTCGCCGCTCTCAACAGAGAGGCCGAGTTCGGCTTCCGATTCGGCGAGCCAGAGCCAGAGTAGTCGCCAGGTGCGGAACTTCCTGAGCGGGCCCCATCGTTCGCTCATCTCGCGCGAGGCATAGCGGCCAATGAGAGGATTATCGTACACGTCGTTCGGCATGGTCTTATCTTGAATCGTTCTGGGAAATGGGGGCCAGATTTGCGTTTTGGCCGGGTTAAAGTCCGATCATAGCGTGAGATATTCAGGATCATCAGATTCGTGCAGTAATTCTATGTTTTGGGCCGGTTCCGTCCGCTCCGGTTCGGCACACCGCAGAGCTATAGCGCATGCTTCGGTACAGGAAGTCCCGCCGCTCCGGTCGGGTGTTGAAGGAGTACGACCATGCTAAAGGATTGGCTGCCGCGCTTCGGTTGCGTGGCGTTAGCGATTGCTCTTTTCGCCGGATCGCCCGGTAAGGCCAACGCCGCAGACGAACCACCGCTGCCCCGCTTCTACTACTACCCTTACTACTACTATCCGCACAGTTATTGGCCCCAGAACTCGCCACAGTGGCCCGAGCCCAAAGGCCATCCCTACGTGCGGCCACCCGCGTATCAAGCCTTCCCGCCATTCAAGGAACCGGGCTGGCGATACGAACTGTGGACCCCGATGAAGTATTATCGCGGAAACCACTTCTGGCTGGATCAGTTCTAATCGCTGAGAAAAGAAGCCAACGCTACCCACTCGCCCATCCCGAGTGGGTTTGTTCGTCATTAGTGCGAATGCACCTTCTTAAAGTGCTCGGCCACTTTCTCCATCATCACATGCCAACCACAATCATGGCAGGGAGGCACGTTTGGGTAGCATTTCACGCAATATAGCGGGCCACCATGCAGGAACTGGCGAATTCGATCGCGATCTACAGATTGTGCGGCTTCCACCGTTAGTGGAAAGGTAACCGGCGTCTTGCACTTTTCGCATGGGTGGGTGTTCGTCGCGGAGATCACAGGAACGTAGTGATCGTGAACACCTTTATCGACCACACCCGTACCCGTGCAAAGCGGGCACGTCATACCGAATTGAGCGAGAATCGCTTTACGGATGAATTCACTTTTATTCGGCAGTTTATCGAGGAAATCTGCGAGATCGTCCTCAACTTTGAAAGCGACGATCTGAGATTTTCCGGGTCGTTTATCTTTCTCGGACTTCCGGGCCATGCGATTTCCCCGGTGTTAGTAAAAACTCTTAATCTGGTTATGGTAGTTCTCTCTTTGCATTATCGCAAGCCAGACGCAAAGCCCAAAAAGAGAAACCCAGCCAGAGTGCTTCTGACTGGGTCGATTGAATCGAATGAGTCATTCAGATCCGAATTACTCTTGGGGTTTTTTCTTGCCCGCCTTAACGCTGATGGTCGTAACAACGTCTTTCTCAGTTGTGATTACCATCTTGCTCTTACCAGATTTCATGTTTTCCAACATCTTGAGCTTGCCATCTTTCTTGTTGCCGTCTGCGTCGGTGATGATGATCTTCGTGGAGTCATTGACGGTGTAGGTCTTCTCGGCATCACCTTCCTTGACCGTGAGCTTGCTATCTTTGAAGCTCACGAAAATCGCATCGGCCGACAGCACAACGCCGGTCATGAACAGGAGGCAGAGCAGGGAGAGCAGCAACTTCCTCATGGCGAGTCACTCCAAAAATGTGAAATGGCGATAGCACACCGTAGTGGCGAAATGCCGAGCAACAGTGTCCCTGGAAAACACCAGGTAACGGGTATTCCACTCAGCAGAATAACCAATGTCAAGCAATTAAGTGCGTAACCTTCGGTGCTGTTCATTGGTCTGTAGCTGGCGCAACGAAACCCGCATGTTATGCTTAACCCTGACTAGCCGCTCTGGTTCCGCAGAATTGACTGGATTTCTTCCCATGCATGACTGGCAACACTCAAGTCCCAATCGAATTGCGGCGACAGCTACACTCGTCGCACTGTTGACTGGCATGGCACTTGTATCCGTTGCTCAACCACCGGTTGAGGAGGAAGAGGCCAACACCAAAGGTTCGGTAAAGAAACGGATCGTCATTGAAGACGATGGCTTCACCCTGCCCAAAAGCGGAGCTATTCCTGCAGGAAACCCACCGGATTCGAAGCTTGATGAACTTACGCGTGCCGCAGACGAAGCCCGTACAGCACCCTTAAAAGCCCTCTTTCTTAGTTATGTGGTTCCGTTCGACAAAATGATTGAAGCGAGTGGTTCTACTCGCGTCAAACCCATTTCGTATCGGAGGGAGGAATGGCCAAAGGATCAGCAAGCGGTGAGTGTGGTGCCGCTGGATTCGAATAACAAACCGCGTGACGCTCGTGTCTTGCAGGTCTCGTCGATTCGAGGCACGGAACACTTCGAAAGCATGATATTGGCGGCGGTTGAGGAACTGCTTAAGCAGCCTGCGAATGCTCCTGTTTCATCCGATAACTATGACGCGTCGGAGAAGTTGCTTTCGGCCGCGCTGCGATTTCACGATTACGCACGCGAAAGACAGATCCGCAAAGGGAAATCTTGGGACGAACTCGCCGATCCCCTGAAAGCCCGGCTTCGCGAAATCCGGTTAGAGGTATTTCGAAGTGCGATTGCGAAGGACGACACCGCGCGGGCACGCGACGCAGCGAACCGATTAATGGCAGCGTATCCAAAAGATGCCTCGATTGCCCGAGAAGTCGCTACGGCTCGCATCAATGAAGCCACACGGCTACTGGGTTCCGCCAGCCACGCGGATCATTTACGCGCTCGAGCATTGCTCGACGATTTTGAATCTCGATTTCCGGGTTCCAGCGATGCCGTTCGGCAAGCACGAACACAGCTGCGCGAAATGGCGACCGCAGCGTTTACACGAGCAGGAGAAAAAAAAGGCGTCGGCGATTTAATCACGGCTCGCGATGAACTCGCCCGTGCCGGTGCGCTCGACCCGAGCATTGAAGGCTTGCGAGAAATGCAACGGGAACTCCGGACCGGTTACCCAATACTTTACGTCGGGGTGCGGCAGCTACCGGTGAATATGTCGCCTGCTACCGCACGCCTGGATAGCGAAAAACAAGCAGTCGAGTTGATGTTCGAAGGACTGCTCGAAGAGGTTCCACAAGCCAATGGTGCTGTGACATATCGACCAGGTGCTGCGGTTGAATTGCCTAGTATCATGCCTTCGGGTCGCGAGTTTCAACTCCGAGCGTTCGAAAGAGATTCCACCGGTCGTTCTGGACTCGATAGCCAGGATGTTGCGGGCACCATCCGACTTCTCGGAAACCGGCCAGATATCTGGCCTGCATATCCCCTTCCTTGGATCGGCGGTCTACCTGCTCCAACGTCCATCAATGCTATCCGCATTCCCTTTGCCCTCGGGCACCCAGACCCCCGCGCGCTGTTCACGTTCAAGATCCTTCCCACGCGCTGGATGAGTGAGAACGGCAAAGATCTAAGTGATGTGGGGTTCGCCGAGAAACCATTCGGAACCGGGCCATTCCGGTTATATGCCACACCACCGAAAACGGGTGGCGCACTGCGTGAATGGGTGTTTGTCGATAATCCCGCTTACAGCCGGTGGCGTGATCGCACGAGCTTGCCACGTCTCAGAGAGATCCGCCTGGTCGATGTTTCGAAGCTTGACTCTGTCGAGGCTTTCCGCACTGGCAAGTTGCACTTACTCCCGGATATCTCCACTTCCGATATCGAGAAGTACAGCAACACATCGGCACCGGGCAGTCGCTTCGAAGTTGTGACGGCGACCACAAACAGGCGGGTGCATATTCTGGCGATGAATCTGCGTCGCTCTTATCTGCAGAATAAATCCCTGCGACAGGGAATCTCGATGGCCATTGATCGAGAAGAGATTCTTCGCGAAGTCTTCCGCGCGGGAAAGCCCGAATTCCACCGATCTATGACCGGGCCATACCCGCCTAATTCGTGGTGTGAGCCGAAAGTACTCGGAGGCTCACCACCACTGATGAACCGCGACCTGGCGGTGGCGCGATTGAAGACATACCTCGAGGGAACAGCACCGAAGACCGATTTTGAACTCGCTTACCCCAGTGGCGATCCCAAGGCGGAAGCGGTTTGCCAACGAATCAAAAGCCAGATTGAAAAGCTAACCAAAGATGGGCCACAAGGTCGCAGTCTCACGATCAACTTGAAGGAGTTACCGACCCGGGAGTTATTTGTAAAGGTTCAGGACGAGCGGCCGGGCGGATACGATTTGGCGTATGTTCCCTTCGACTACCCCGACGACTGGCACCCGTATGGCTTAGGTGCAGCGCTCGATCCGCAAGCGGCGGGGCGCGGTGGTCGGAACTGGTTCGGTTTCCTGACTGCGGATACCAAACCAGACCCCGACGATTTGCGACTCGGCCAGATGTTGACGGAACTGCGTGGTTATCGCGATGTCGCGGGGCAACTCGCCCCACGGGCGGCCGAAGCAAGCAAACTGTTTAACGAGTGCGTGCCCTTCGTTCCGCTCTGGCAACTCGACCGCCACATGGTTGTGAGCAATAACCTGAAGGTTTTTGTGAACGATACCACCAATCCCGTTAACCCACGAGTATTGAACCCAACAACACTCTTCCAAGGCGTGGGTTGGTGGCGAGTGGAATAAGCCTAAAGTGAATCGTTCTGAAGCTGAACTTTGGAGTTGGCGAAGCGTTCTGCCAACTCCAAAGCTATTATTGGCTCAGGTTCATCGCCCAATCGCGTAGATCGCCTTATCCGTTCGAATGAAAATCAGCCCATTGGCAATGGCTGGGGTGGCCATCGTCTCTTCTCCAAGTTCGTTCACAGCGATCACGGTGTACTCGTCGTCGGTCGCGTCAATTACAGTGCAAACACCGCTTTCGTTGAGACAATACACTTTGCCATCGCCAGCAACAGGGGAAGCGGAGAATGCGCCTTTGAGCCGCTCCTTGTAAAACTCCTTGCCGGTTTTCGCATCGACTGAAGTAACAAATCCCTGGCTTCCAGAGGTGTACACTTTCCCGTTAAACACTAGTGGCGATGGGTAACCAGTTTGCATCTGTCGCGCATCCCAAACGGGTTTCTCTTCCACACCTTTATCGCTAATTCGGAACCGCGTCACTCCGCCCACCGGTAAGTACAGTGCTTCGCCATCGAGCACGCCCGACGGAATGAAGCCACTGCCTTCCTTGAATTCCCATCGTTTATCGCCGTTCACCGCGTCGTATGCGACCAAACCACTTGGAGCACTGAAGAGTAACTCCGTTTTGTCGCCGATCGTGCGAACAAGTGGCGTCGTCCAGTTAATGGTTTTGGGCCGTTCTACTTTCCAAACGTTCTTGCCATATTTGGTATCCAGCGCGGCGAGGAATGATTCCCCCGCGTTATCCATCGGTACGATCAATCTCCCAGCCGCCAGAACGGGCGACGCAGCCATGCCCACCTGATTGGTGATCGTTGGATAGTCTTTAACGAGAGAGCGATACCACCGGAGCGTGCCATCGCTATCGAACGCGACAAGATCGCCCGTGGCGAATAGCGCGTACACACCCGAATCATCGGCTACAGGAGTATTCGCTGCCATGCACGACTTCTGATGGCAAGCCGTGCCGCCGGTCGCATTCAGTTGACGATGCCAGAGCTTCTTACCAGTAGAAGCATCGAAGCAAAGGACGTGAAGGCGATCGTCGCGGACGCCCGAACTGCAGGTGATGTACACCTTACCTGCGGCCACAACGGGCGAAGAAATCCCTCGTGACGGCAACTCCGCCTTCCACTTAATCCCCTTCGTTTTCGACCATTCTTCAGGCAAGTTCTTCTCTTCCGTTACGCCATTGGCGTTCAGCCCGCGAAATTGCGGCCAGTCTGCGGCGTGGATCGTGGACGTGAGCATTGAGCCGATTGCAATTGCTATAACAAAGCGTGTCATTTCTTTTCCTCTTTCTTGGCTTCAGCGGTCGGAATGTAGCCAAGTTTCACGACCTCAACTTTGTCGCCCTTGGTTACCTTTTGCATCAGTGGAAGCGGCCCGCCGGTATCGTCGCAGACCCGCATTTGAAACTGCCACCGCTGTGCCCAACTCTCTTGTTGGTTGTTCTGGCATACCTTCAGCACGAGTACATTCTCGCCCGCTTTTAGCATCCCAATACCGGTGTGCGCGTCGAAGCGATCGCCATGGTGATACTCGTCGCGACCGAAGAGTTCTTTTTGGTTGAGAAAGATCTTCACGGCCGTGGGACTTGTGACACGCACTTCACAAGGCATTTCCTTGGGTGCAATGATGTATGCCAGAGCGTATGCTACCGAATTCTTGTGCTTGCCAAGCGTGTTATTGAGGTCAAACTTGCCATTGAGGTCCACGGTGCTGAAGGGCTTCCACTTCAATTCCAAGCCGTCTTTCCCCTTAAATGTGCCAATGTTGTCGTCCGCAACATCTGGCGGGAAAGCGATGCTGAAGCCTTTGCTCTCGGGTGCATCGAATGGCCCGACGAGTGAAGTAAACGTCACGAATCCTAAATGTTCTGTAATACTTGGGCTGCCGCCATTCTCGCGAAGTTTCTTGGCAACAAGTTCCACCTGATCCTTGTCTCGCGTGGCCAAAAAGAGCGATTCGAGATCCGCCTTTATGCTTGGGCGGGCGACCTTCTCCAGAATGTCGAGTTGGTGTGCGATGGCGTCGCGGCGAAGTTCAAGCGATTTATCGTTCACGAATTTCGGAAGCAGTCGATCCTTCGCTGACGGATCTTGTGCCAATAACAATTCGTAGGTGGTGCGGCGTGCGGATGGCGCGAACTTGGTATTGGTAACAAACGCTTCTAGCTTGTCGGCTGGAAGTTTGCGGCCTGCCGTAGTTTCCGCATCGGCAATCGCTTCAGCTGCGGTGCGCAGCCAGTTGCCGGCAGTGGGATTGCCATCGTCAACGGCTTCTAGCGTGGGAAACAGGGCTGCTGTTCCCTTGGTAACGAGCGTTTTCCACGCCGGGCCAGCATCGTCGTTCCCCTTCCCTTCACGCGATACTTGCTTGATCGTAGCGAGGGCACGAACGATGTCGTCGTCGGCCGTCACGGGTGAGGCGATCATCGCCACCGCGAATGCGAACCAGAACCGAATGCACATAACAGTTTTCTCCTGACAGGATCGCTGACCGTTTCACTCTCGGAAATGTGCAGCACATTGTCAACGCTCGGGTACTTGCGAGCTACAACAAGAGCGGATAGCGTTTGTTCATCCACTTGCCGGAGTCTCCTCATGCGTCTCATCATCGGTCCTTCCATTCTCGCTATCTCTTGTGCCCTCGCTGTGAGCGCTGCGCCAGCCGGCCAGGAAGCGAAACAGCCCGTGAAGAAGGCTCAGCCAAAGTTTGCTCCCCCGAAGTTGGTGAAGCCCGATGAGGCCACGCTCAAGCAGATCGTGGACAAGACGGCGGAACTTCGCAAAGCCGTAGAAGCCTTGAAGGTGAAGAAACTCCCGGATGATGTATTTGTGGAAGTGGCCATTTACCTGAAAGCCGCCGAGAACATCGTGCGGTTCGAGGAGTGGTTTAACGCCAGCAGTGCGAAGTGGGCGATTCAAACGCTTGACCAGGGACTCGAACGCGCCAAACAAGCGGAGGGCGGCAAGGCCGTGTGGCGCGACGCGCCCGGCAAATGGGTGGTGCGGGCATACCGCTCCAAAGTGGACGATTCGATCCAACCCTACGCTGTGCTGTTGCCACACGACTACGCCCAAGATTTGAAGAAAAAGCGCCGGCTCGATGTGGTGTTGCATGGCCGCGATGGCTCCATTACCGAGGCCAAGTTTATCGCCACCCACGGCACCACCGCCAAGGAAGCACCTAAGAATCAGGAGTTTGTCCAGCTCGAAGTCTACGGTCGCGGGAATAACGCATACCGGTGGTCGGGCGAAACTGACGTATTCGAAGCGATGGCCGCATTCCGCGGAGCACCCGCTACTGATCCCATCGATCCCAATCGCATCGTGCTACGCGGTTTCTCAATGGGCGGGGCTGGCACCTGGCACATCGGATTACATCATCCGTCGCTTTTCAGCGTGATTGGTCCGGGTGCGGGTTTCACCACCACGCATGGCTACATCAGCAATCTGCCTAAGGAACTTCCCGAGTACCAAGAGAAATGCTTGAACATCTACGACGCATATCGCTACGCCGAGAACGCATTCAACGTGCCAGTTGTCGCGTATAGCGGCGAAAAGGATGCGCAGAAGAAGGCAGCCGACAACATCGAGAACGCACTGAAATCATTCCCGGAAAAGCTCCGGTTCACGCACCTAATTGCACCAGGACTCGAGCATCAGATGCCAGCCGAGTGGCAAGCGAAAGCGGAAGCGGAATATCGCAAATACGCTACCGATGGCAGAGGAACGCCGGCTCGCGTGCGTTTCGTCACGTACACGCCACGCTTCGGCCTAAGCGACTGGGTTGCGATCGATGCGTTGGAACGCACCTACGATCGCGCGGAGATCGACGCCACCTTCAAGAATGGTACTTTCGAGGTGCGAACTAACAACGTTCGCCGCTTCGAACTGCTCGATCACCCGCAGATCGGAGAAGCCGCGTCCGTAACCATTGACGGTACGAAAGTGCCTTGTCTGCAGGTCCGCACGGGGTTCGAAAAGCGAGACGGGAAATGGACCGCAGTTGATTACAACCAAGACGCCGCCAAGCTTGGCACGAAGCCCGACAAACGAACCGGCCTTTCTGGACCCATCGATGATGCCTTTACTTCACGGTTCACAGTCGTTGTTGGTAACAAGGAAGGGAGTTTCTCGGCGGCAACTCTCAACGCATTCGCCACATTGTGGGATCACTATTTCCGCAGCGCGTTGCCTATCGTGAAAGCAAGCGAATACGATCCCAAACAGCACGGCAATCTTGTTTTGTTTGGCGACCCACAAAGCAATCCAATGATCGCCAAAGTCTTACCCAAACTGCCGATCACATGGACAGCAGAAAAGCTTATTGTCAACGGAATCGAGTACGACGCGACAACGCATGTGCCCGTGCTGATCTACCCCAACCCACTCGACGGCAACAAAGGCTATGTCGTCATCAACAGCGGGCACACGTTTGGCGAAGCCGATTTGAAGGGGACGAACGCCCTGCTCTATCCGCGACTCGGAGATTGGGCAGTGCTGAAACCAACGCCCACCGATAAAGCACCCGCAGCGTACCAAGTTGTTGCGGCGGGCTTGTTCGATGAGAACTGGCAGTTCGCCAAAGGAAAGTGATCGACTCAACGAATTCGTTCGTAAGTTTGTCCTGAATACTGTGGCTGGTCAGTTTCTGTTTTGCGACTCGCCCGAAAGGCTTGTGGAGTTCCCTTATGTTCACGCTATTGTTCGCATTAACGCTGCCCATTGCGGAGGAAACCACCTTCGTTGCACCCGGAGAAAAGATCGAAAAGCTTTGGTCCGAGGGCGAGTTCACCGAAGGACCAACCGAGGGGCCAGATGGGGCGATTTACTTCTCGGACATCGGAAATCGGATCATGAAGTACGATCCGAAGTCCGGGAAAACAACGGTCTTTCGCGACCCAGGTGGTCGAGCGAATGGCTTGAAGTTCGATGCAATGGGCCGCTTAATCGCCTGTGAAGGCGCGAACACAGGCGGCGGCCGCCGCATCAGCATCACCGAGAAAGACGGCAGCGTGAAAGCACTCGCCACCGGTTTTGAGGGGAAGCAGTTCAATTCACCAAATGATCTCACACTCGATAGCAAAGGGCGAATCTACTTCTCCGATCCACGTTATGTGGGGAGTGAGAAGCGCGAACTCGATCACGAATCCGTTTACCGAATCGACCCCGATGGCACAGTTACACGCTTAACCAAAGACGTTACCAAACCGAACGGCCTGGTGATCGCACCCGATGGTAAAACACTTTACATTTCCGACCATAGCGGCGATGCAAAAGGAAGCCGTGCTCTTATCGCGTATCCACTCAATGCGGATGGCACGGTAGGCGCTCGCAAGGTGCTCTATGATTTCGGCAAGGAACGCGGAATCGACGGCATGACAATCGCGTCGGATGGGACAATTGTCGCCACTGCTGGAAGCAAGACAGCGGGGGGTATTTACTTCTTTAATCCGGAAGGGAAGAAACTTGCTTTCTTGCCCACTCCGGAAGACCCAAACAATTGCTGTTTTGGCGGGACTGATCGCAAAACACTGTACATCACCGCAGGTAAAAGTCTCTATCGCGTCAAGCTTTCAATTGCGGGCAAGTGATCGGCATTCTGCAAGTTCATGGCGGCAAATAGCTCTGGCCCATCATGGCTATTTGCCAAAGCTTTTCGCGAGTTCCACAATACTTCGCACCATCGTTCCTGTGCCGCCTGCATCGATTGAAACGCTATCACTTTCGGCGAATGCAGGGCCGGCAATATCAAGGTGAACCCAGCGAGCCGTTCCCACGAATTGTTCCAGGAACTTGGCACCCGCAATGGCACCACCCCACCGCCCGCCGCCAGTGTTGCGCATATCTGCCACTTTGCTCTTAATCAGCCCATCGTAACTGGAATCCATGGGCAATTTCCACGCACGCTCGCCGGCCGATCGAACAGCCGAGAGCACCGCATCGCCCCAGGCATCGTTGTTCGTCATCAGTCCTGCGGTTTCTGTGCCCAGAGCAACCAGACACGCGCCGGTAAGCGTGGCGAAATCCACGAGTGTGTCCGTTTGCTCACTGGCATAGCAAAGCGCATCGGCGAGAATGAGCCGCCCCTCTGCATCCGTGTTCGACACCTCGATGGTTTTGCCGTTACGAGCCGTGAGAACATCGCCGAGCTTCAAAGCAGTCCCTGACGGCATATTCTCCACCAACGCCAACACACCAAGCACATTCACAGGCAACTTCGCAGCGGCAATGGCCTGTACGCCGGCAAGCACAGCGGCGGCCCCTGCCATGTCGCACTTCATATCGACCATACCATCGGTCGGTTTCAACGACAGACCACCGCTATCAAAGGTGACACCTTTGCCCACCAGTCCGAGTATGGGCGCGCCGGGATTTCCGCTGTAACGAAGGACGGCGAGCCGCGCCGGACGCACAGATCCGCGAGCCACTCCCAACAGCGATCCCATTCGTTCAGCCGCGAGGCGGGACTCATCCCACACTTCCACTTCGAAGCCATGTTCCCGGCCCGATTCGGCGGCGATGGCAGCGAATGTCTCGGGGTAAAGGTCGCATGGCGGGGCGTTCACGAGTTCGCGAGCCAGCCATATCGAAGAGGCTTCGGCCCGAATTCGCGGAAGGTCTGAAGCATTGCCACCAACTAGCACAACTCGTTCGGGAAGAAAGCGCGATGGCGTGGACTTCCGGATTCCTGGCCCCTGACAGCCCTGCACCAAGCCCACTCCGGCGGCGAGCGTGAACTCGGGCGATGGCACTACGAATGCGATCGTGCCCACTTGCTTGCCCGTAATCATGCGTGCGGCTGCGGCCGCGGCATCGTGAATGGTCGCTCGGGTCGCGTCGCCTCGCTTGCCAAGACCCACCACAAGCAATCGTTTGGCCGCGATTCCAGTGGGATTCCAGACCGGCAACAGTTCGAGGTGCTTACTGGTGAGATCACCCGACTCACGCAATTTCGTGAGTAGATCTCCGGTCTCGTTATCGATCGCACCAACTTGCCCATTCGTTGGTGCGTCGGACCAAACGCCTACCACGAGCCAATCGGCCGAGATGGAAGTCGCGCTTTGGTTAGCAATCTCGATTAAATTCTGGGGATAAGTAGTCACGGGGTTTTCTTAACGGGGGTCACAGGGGCCAGCAATTCAAGCGACTCTTCCACGATAGCAACAAGTTTGGGATCCGTCTGTTTTGTGGAAGCAATAAATCGTTTGGCATCTTCTCGGGGACAGCACAGAGCATAACGCACGATGGCCCGCCGGACGATGGGCGCGGAGTGGCTGGGTTTGGAATACTGCGATAGCACTTCCGGGGTGAGTTCCCAGTAGCCCCAACGGCGGAGGTCTTCGATTGCCTGATCGGCAAGATCGCCGTGCCCAAGCAAGGCAGCGCAACACTTCAAGACTTGGGTTTGGTAAACCTTTTCATTGGTGGCCTGGAAGAATCGCACCGTGCTAATCGCCGATAACCGCACCGCATACGGTTGTTTCACGTCGCCGATGATTTGTTCAGTGAACGCCCAACCCTCTTTGGGTGTGAGGAGTATGTAGCCCGCAAGTAAGCCGCCGAATGCCCCGCTAATCCGTTCGGGCAAAGGGCGTTGTGCGAGCAAACCAGCAAGGTAAGCGGCGTCGTCTGGCCCGCCTGCCACGCCAAGTAAGAATGCGAAGACGCCGATGCGCTCAGCGGGAGTATTGTTATCGTCAAGCAATCGGCGGAGTTTCACCGGATCGAACTTCTTGGCGGCCTTCAGTATTTCGGAGTCTGGCGCGCGGGCAAACTCGAAAAACGCATCCGCTGAAACAGTTGCGTCAGCAGATTCGATATGGTTGTAGTAAAACTCCAGCTTCGCAACCGGATCTGTGGCATCGAGGCGAGCAACACCTTTCAGATATTCCACAACCAATGCTGTTGCGGGAACACCAAAGGTCGGATCGATCTTGCCATCCTTAACTGCGCAAAACACCAGATATTCCGGCGGTGTGTCACCGATCACGGGCAAGTAAGTGCGAAGTGTGATCACCTCTTGCCCCGCTCGGGCGGGATCATCTTTTAGGGCTGTGCCAATTCGCAAATCCGTGAAAGCTTCATCCGTTTTCGAATCGAATCGCGGATTCTTGAGCTGGCCATGAAGCACAACTTTCGCCGCCGCGTAGTGCATGCGGAGCGTCTGTTTCGATCGCAATTCACCGCCACAAAAAGTACACGCATGAACCACCGTCACGGGCCAAGCGACACATATCACTAGAGGGATTAAGGCGATTCGAGACATGGCGGCTCTCCTTAAAAGACCGACTTTCGATCCGATGTCGGGCTTCAAACAAACCAGCGGCCGACAGGGATCAAACCCCGCCAACCGCTGTGATAACCGATTCAGGGTTATTGGCGAAAGATCAGCCGTTGGGAGTACTGGCTTTCTTCTTTTCCTCAACAGGAGTCGCGGGCTTAATTTCGTCCTTCAGAACTTCTTCCAGGAACTGCACGCGCTTGGGATCTTTTGCTCGCGCCGCTTCAACGTGCTGTGTGGCTGCGGTGTTTTTGGGATCGGCCCAGGAAGCCGCGATTGCGAACTTCAGAATCGCACGCGCGACAATCGGCGTGCCACTATGCGACTCTTTTTTGGCCAGTTCGAGAATCGCCGGTGTGAGATCCCAGACCTTCCATTTGCGAAGATCTTCAATCGGCATGTCCGCAATATCCGCGTCGGCCATCAAGATTTTCATCGCTTCAAGAACTTGTGCGTTTGGGATCACATCGGGACGGTATTCCCAAAAGAATCGCGCGGTCTTCAACGCTGCGTATTTCACCGGAAAGTCGGACGTTGGCGTCTTGATCAACCCCATGAGATAATCCCAACCACCTTTGGGATCGAGCAAGATATAACCTGCCACCACACCATCAAGCCCGCTCGCATAGGATCGCTCTTTGTCGTCTAACAGCGCGCGAATAGTCTTGGCATCTTCTGGCTTGCCGGCGTGGCCCAGTAACAAGCCATACAAACCGAAACGGCTCCCACGGGTGTTGGGGTCTTTGAGCCATTTGACAAGCGTTTCGGCCGGGAGTTTACTGGCAACCTGTCGCACTTCCTTGTATTCGGCATATCCGAACTCGGAATACGCATCGGAACTCACGACGATATCTGCATCTTCGAGGTAATTGAAGAAGTACTTCAGGCGAGTGATTTCATCCTTCTGGCGAACTTCCATAGCACCCTTGAGATACTGCGGCAGTTTGCTATCCACCGCAACGGCTTCGCCACGATACGGATCAAGTTGACCGTTGAAGATGTTGAAGAAGATCAGGTACTTGGAGTTCTTCCCATCTGGCGGCACGTATCGCGGAATGGTGATGGTTTTTTTATCCTTCACCATGTCGTGCGGTTTAATCACCAGTTCGATCGCCATCTCGGTGCTTCCTTTGTTGAAGGAAGTGGGATCGTTCGGGTCGCGCGTGGCATTCGTGAGTGTGCCAAACAGGATAAAGTCCGCCTGAGCGACTTCGCCGGTCAGGGTCGTTCCCGAAGGAGAACAGAATGGGCATGCTTGAGTGGCTGGTGTCTCCCACAACAGAAGCCCGGCAATAAGAGCCAAGACGGAACAGCGAACAGGCATGAGAAGCCTCCGGGTAAGACAATGCACACCGTCATTATTCCCTTGATCATGTGGAAACGGCAAGCAACAAGCTGAAGTGTTGCAAGGTTTTACGTTGTCAAACGCGATTGCAATTCTTGTATGCGCTGCTCGACAATATGCAAAGCTCGCTCGCCTTCGGGCGGTAACGCATCGCGCACAGCCGATAAGTAAAACCGCGATTTTGCGAGCGTTTTCTTCTGTTGTTCGAGCGATGAATTGCAACAATCCGTAAGGTTGTCGTACATGTCCGCAAGTTTGAGCACCTTCACTTGCCATTCGGCCTTGCGAAGCCGCGAAGCATATTCGTCTTCTCGTATGTCGTGAGCCAATCGCTTTTCTTTTGTCAGCGCCGACACCCATCGGGGGATGTCTGGGCCAAACGCTTCGAAGATATCATCGAAGTCCGTTGTGGTGTCTTCGATGGTATCGTGCAACAAGGCCGCGGCGAGCATCTGCGGATCGTCGAACCGGAAGACCTGACGCACCACAACACACACGCGGAACACATGGCTCACATAAGGCGTGATTCCATCTTTGCGATACTGATTGCGATGGGCACGGGCGGCGAAAGCAACAGCTTCAAAAACCACAGCATCGGACGCATTCATTGCTTGCTCCCACGGAACTGTTATCGATCAACAACTACGATATCTCCTTATTCTGATGGTTGCGCACCTGCCAGGAGAGAGCATGTTCTTGGGAATTGAAATTGGTGGGACGAAACTCCAACTTGGACTCGGCCGTGGCGACGGAATTCTTACTTCAGTTTGGCGTGGCGTGGTGAACCCCGCTGAAGGTGGCGAAGGAATTCGAAAGCAGATTGTCGCCGCAATACCCGAACTCCTTGCAACTGCGAGTGCAGTTAAGAGCGACTTGCAAGGAATCGGTATCGGCTTTGGCGGACCCACGGACGACCCAACACAAACAGTCGTGAAATCGCATCACATCGTCGGTTGGGATAGCTTCCCGTTGCGTGATTGGATCAGCAACCTCTGCGGTGTGCCTGCGGTGTTGTGTAACGACGCGGACGTGGCCGGACTGGCGGAAGCCCGTTTTGGTGCCGGGAAAGGCCTCTCGCCGATCTTCTACATCACCGTTGGCACCGGCGTGGGCGGAAGCCTCATTATCGATGGCCAGATATATCGCGGTGCCGGTCGCGGAGCCGCCGAGATCGGGCATCTGCGACCGGTGTACCCGCTATCGCCCACCCACGGACACGATGGAATTCTTGAGGATTACGCCGCCGGTTCTGGTATCGCCAAAGTGCCCGAACAGATGGAACAACGCGGGGCCGATATCTCTGGCATCCGCCATTTCGCACGAGGCGGCCCCTTTAACGGTAAGGTGATTGCCGACGCCGCGCGGGCGGGCGATCCTGTGTCGCTGCGCATTCTGGACGAAGCGGTTCAGGCTCTTGCGGAAGGAATCTGCTCGGTCATCAAGCTCCTGTGCCCACGCCGGATCATTATTGGCGGCGGGCTTTCGCTCATCGGTGAAGAGTTATGGTTCAAGCCGCTCAGGAAGTATGTGGCCGATCGCGGGATGGCCGCACTGGCTGGATTGACGGAGATCGTGCCGGCGGCGTTGGGAGAAGAAGTGGTTGTGCATGGCGCGCTGGCGTTGGCCTGTCAGATGCTGGGTGCGTAAACTACCCGAATGATTCGCATCAAAATCTGTGGCGTCACAAACGTTGAAGATGCCCGCTTGGTTTCTGAAGCAGGGGCCGATGCGATTGGTCTGAACTTCTACCCGAAATCGCCACGATTTGTGACTCCGCCCCAGTCGGCTGCGATCGTTCGTGCCCTGCCGCCATTCACCGCAAGCATCGGGGTGTTTGTGGGCATGCCGTTGCGCCAGGTGTGCGCGATGGCATTCCAACTCGGGCTGCGTGGCGTGCAGACTTACGATGCCCACCCGCCAACGGAAGATACGTTTCCATTCGCGCACATACCTGCTTTTCGCGTTAAAGATGAGACCGGATTGCAGAACATCCATACGTTCATTGAAAGTGCGACTGCTGCCAATCGCCGACCCGCCGCTGTGCTCATCGACTCGCACACGGAAGGGCAAATGGGCGGCACCGGCCATAAGGCACCCTGGGATTTGTTATCGGGGTTCGATCCCGGGGTGCCAGTGATATTGGCCGGCGGCTTAACTCCGGAAAATGTTGCAGAGGCGATTCGCACGGTTCGACCCTGGGGAATTGATGTCGCGAGTGGCGTCGAATCGGCTCCTGGCCGCAAAGATATCGCCAAGGTTGCCCAATTTGTGAAGAGCGCTCGAAATGTGTAGATTTGCTTCCAACTCACAAATGTCGTTGAGCGGAGCAATTCCAGTCTTACAATGAGCAGCGAATACAGACGGGGGCACAATTATTGGGCCTCGAATGCAACCTCCACGAGAACAGGGCATGAGTGCGGGATACTGGCTGGGCGTCGATCTGGGTGGAACCAAGATCCTATCCGGATTGTTTGACGACAACCTGAAGTTGCTCGCGCGATCCAAGCAACCAACAGCGGCCGAAGGTGGGCCATCGGCTGTGTTCGGGAGGCTTGTTCAAGGTGTCGAGGCTGTGTTGAAAGAAGCGAATGTTGCCCCAGAACAAATTTGCGGCATGGGGATTGGCATTCCCGGACAGATCGAACTCGGCACGACTCGCGTGAAGTTTGCCCCAAACCTGGACTGGCGCGATGTGGATCTTAGCCCGCTTATGCCTGCCTCGTGGCGTTGGCCATTGATTGTCGAGAACGATGTGCGAATGGGAACCTATGGCGAGTTCGCACACGGATCGGCTGTGGGAGCAAAGAATGTGCTGGGCGTGTTCGTCGGCACCGGTGTGGGTGGCGGCATTATCATTAACGGCGATCTTTACTCGGGGTTTAACGGAAACGCAGGCGAGATTGGCCACCTCATCGCTCACTGGCGACAGGGCACCGAACTGGAAAGCATCGCGGGCCGCAAATACATGATGAAGCGGGCCAAGGAAATCCTGGACGACGCACCCAAGCGCGTTCGCAAGGAATGGAAGGGAATCGACCTCAGCAGCGTCCGCAGCTCGCAACTCGCTGAGTTCTACCAAAAAGATGACCCGGTCGCGGTTCAACTTGTGGACGATGCCGCCCGTGCGCTCGGAGCCACAATTGGCGGCCTCGTCAACTTCCTCAATCCGGAAGTCATCGTTATCGGCGGCGGAGTGACCGGCGCTCTGGGCGACACTTTTATCGAGCGAATCTGGGAAATCGCCCAACGATACGCCCTACCCGGTGCTGCCAACGGAATACGGTGTGTCGCCGCTTCCCTGGGGGATGATTCTGGCATTCTTGGCTGTGCAGCCTACGCCAAAGCTCACCCACCGATCTGAGCCGCTATGGATGTGGCTTGATTCTCGACCATCGAACGACGCAAGCCGGAATGCAGCATGAATACCGAATGGCGTACCCGTTACGAACTCGCCATCGAGGCGGCACACAAAGCGGGGAATCTCGCGCTGGGATACTATGAAACCACCTTCGATATCGAGCACAAAGCCGATTCCAGCCCCGTAACCATTGCAGATAAACGTGCCGAAGAACTGATTCGCAGCATGGTGGCGAGTGCGTTCCCGCACGATGGCTTTCTTGGCGAAGAATTCGGCGATCAACCTGGCTCAAGTGGATTCCGCTGGATCATCGATCCCATTGACGGAACAAAGTCCTTCATCCGGCACATTCCCATTTGGGCGACGCTGCTTGGCCTCGAATACAACGGCGAGCAGATCGCGGGTGTGGCCTTCGCACCGGTGTTTGGCATGACCTATCGAGCAGTCCGCGGCGGCGGAGCATTCATGAACGAGCGGCGCATACGCGTGTCGGATGTTTCCACACTCGCGGACTCACTTCTCTGTTATTCGAGCATCGGCTGGTTCACGCGATCCGGGCGCGAGAAAGCGTTTATTGAGCTGGCGAATCGGACTTCACGCCAACGTGGCTATGGCGACTTCTACGGCTTCGTTCTGGTTGCTGAAGGTGCCGCCGATCTGATGGTGGAACACGGTGTGAATCCCTGGGATGTCGCCGCTACGAAAGCGATTGTGGAAGAAGCGGGTGGGCGGTTCACAGACTGGGACGATCACTCCACGATTCACCGCCCGGATGCGATCGCAAGTAATGGCAAAGTTCACGCGGAAGCGCTCAGCATTCTGCGTAGTTCGTAATGGGGTTTATGAGGCGGTTGCGCTGTGGGGCGGCCGCTCATCCGACTTTGGCCGATTCGGAACCACCCTCGCCGCTGAGTTCGTGTAATTTTTTCGCGATGGGTGAGAGTTTCATTGTTCCGAAGGAGCCTTCATAACGCTGTGCTTTGGC
>JBGSLF010000038.1:0-6886 GCA_041740855.1 Gemmata sp. | reverse complement strand
GGTTTGTGCGAAAACAAGGGGATTTCGCAACATTGCGATCTCCGGGCGGGAGGGTGGGGTGTCCAAAAAACTCCGCCACCCCAGCGGAATCGCTTGGAAACCGAGCGATTCTGACACCCGAAAATCGGCATCAGTCGAACTCACACACTATCATGAATCCCGATCTCCTCGCACAACTTCGTTGCCCTTTCGATCCTGATCGTGAAGCCACTCTATTGCGAGAGCATGAGCAGGAGCAGCATCTGACATGCTCTCGCTGTGCGGTCCAGTTTCCTGTGAAGCAAGGATTGCCAGTGCTTATCAAAACAGAAGCGGAACTACCTGCGGGCATTCGCGAAGTCAGTCAGTTGCCTTGTCAGCGTCAACTCAACCGTAGAACCTCTTAAATTCCCATCTTCTTCATCGTGGGTGCAGCGACATGATCTTGCTTCCATACTGAGTCATTACGAGTTGGGTAATCGCTCCGGAAGTGCGTTCCTCGCGATTCCGTTCTGAGTGTCGCTGCGTCGATCATCAACCTTGCAACGGTTAGCATATTTTGCAATTCCCAACCGCTGCGGTTCTCGAACTCCCGTATCAGCACATACCGGCACCAGAATGATACGTCGTGCTCGGCATCATTCAAACGCGATCGCTCGCGCACGATTCCCATCTTTCGCACCATCAGACTACGCAAGGACGCCGTGATATCGGCCACATCGAGCCTGTCATCGTGGTCAGCGAATTCGATCACCTGCTTTTCCGGGAATGCCCGCAGATTCTGCGTTGATTTTCGGGCTTCCTCGCTCGCCCCGCGAGCACAGAGAGTGCCGTAAACTAGCCCTTCGATCAGACTGTTGGATGCCAGGCGATTCGCACCATGCAAACCCGTGGATGTTACTTCGCCAGCAGCCCACAAGCCGGGCAATGTGGTTCGGCCTTCCAAATCGACCGTAACTCCGCCAAGCATGTAGTGTGCTCCCGGTCGCACGGGGATCGGATCTTTTCTGATATCCAAACCAAAGCTTCGGCAGACTCTGTTAATGCCGGGAAAGCGATTGAGAACCATCGTTGAATCGAGGTGCGAAAGATCCAGGTAAACATTAGGGTGTTGGGTTTGCTCCATGGTCCGGAATATCGCGCGTGCGACAACATCACGAGGTGCCAGTTCCGCGCGCGGATCAGCATCGGGCATGAAGCGCACGCCATTCACATCACGCAAGTACGCACCTTCACCTCGCACCGCTTCACTCACCAGATAGCGAGCCGAACCCGCCACGTAGAGCACCGTCGGGTGGAACTGCATGAATTCCATATCCCGCAATTCTGCACCAGCACGATACGCGGCTGCCATTCCGTCGCCGGTTGCCACGGGTGGGTTCGTTGTCTCTCGATACACCATTCCGCAACCACCCGCCGCGAGAATCACTTGTTTCGCCCAGACCAGGAACTTTCCCATGCCATTTCGAGACACGATGGCTCCGACGCATGCTCCATTGTGAGTGAGTAAGTCGATGGTAAAGGTATCGTCCCACAATGTCAGATTCGGCGTGCTTCGAGCGGTCGCAATGACGGCTCGCATCATCTCGAAGCCGGTCGAATCACCCAAGGCATGAACGATTCGTCGGTGGCTATGGCCACCTTCACGCGTGAGAGCGAGCGTGCCATTTTCGGTATCGAACTGCGTGCCCCACGACACGAGTTTATCGATTTGAGCGGGTGCTTCGCGAATGACCATATCGACCACGGCTGGGTCACAAAGACCATCGCCCGCAATCAGCGTGTCATCGACATGGTTTTCAAAGGTGTCTTCTGGCGAGCGTACACCTGCGATACCACCCTGGGCGTAAGAGCTGTTGCTCTCGGTGATGCGATCTTTGGTGACGACCAGCACAGAGAGATCACTGGGAACTTCCAACGCGGCACGGAGTCCGGCGATTCCCGCACCAATGACGAGGATGTCGGTAAACCGGTGAAATGTGTTATGTGCATCAAATGAAACGAGATAGCGATTAGCCGACATGATGAGTCCGAAGCGGGCGTAAGTGAAGAGATGACATTAGTGTAGACAGAAAACCCCCGACTGGCGGGGGTTGAAGATTGGAACGGAGTTAGTCGCGAAGACTTACTTCTTCTGCTGAAGCTTGGACTTGGCCTCCAAGAACTTCTGTGCGGCCTTTTCGAATCCGGGCGGTGCGAAGACCGCGCCACTGCCAGAAGCCCCCTCGCCGCTGCCGATGCTGGGCCGCGTTTCCACCTTGCCCGCACCGCCGGCCTTGATGATTGGAGGTCCGGCCGGAACAGATCGCTTTTGAAGATCCTCTTCGTGTGCATCCTTCTCGGTTTCGAGTTGATGCACGCGCCGACGCTGGGCTTCGAGGAATTCATCCATCTGTTGTTGGTTCCAGCCAAGCTTCTCTTGCAGATCTTTGTTGTAACGGTTCTTCTCGAACTCTTCGAGTTGCAGTTGGGCCGTCTTGGCTTTGTTCTGCGGGTTGTCCGGCGCGGCGGGCGGAAGTTCGTTGGCATCGGGGCCACCAAGCCGCTTGTTAAGCTCCTCGTTGCGCCGTTTCACTTCATTTTGAATCTTCTCGCGGCTTTCCTTACCGAGTTTCTCATCGAACATTTGCTCGGCCGCCTGCCGCTTGCCCTCATCGGGTGAGTCCAGATCGCGGGCCTTTTCCTGCAAGTCGCGTGTTTCTTGCTCTGATAACTTCCGCTCGGGCATGCCTTCCTTCTTGACCGCCGCTTCCTTGGCCGCCGCGTCCTTTTGCTTACGAAGGTCTTCTTGAAGCTTTTCGCGATTCTCTTTGCCGACTTTCTCGTCAAATTGCTTCTCGGCCTGCTCCCGCTTGGCATCATCCGGAGAAGCGAGGTCATCGAGTTTGTTCTTGAGATCGGCGACTTCCTCCGGCGAAAGTTTGTCGCCCGCTTGGCCATCTTTCTTGGTCTGATCGCCGCCCGAACCACTCTTCTTTTCGCCGTTGTTCTGACTATCTTTCTTGGCCTGAGCCTCAGCTTCTTTCTTCATCTCTTCGAGCTTTTTCTCGGCGGCTTTGCGTGTGTTGTCGTCCTTGGATTCCAAGTCCTTTGCCATCTGCTCCAGTTCTTTGCGTTTGTCCTGGCCGATGGCGCGATCGAGTTTATCCTGTGCGTCCTTGCGTTTGGCCTGATCGGGGTTATTCAGATTGCGTGCAGCGTCCTCAAGTTGTTTGAGGTCTTCTTGTGTCGGTTTCTTGCCCGCCTGGTTGTTGTTGGGCTTGGGTTGATCGGTGCGATTCTGCGAATCGCCTTTCTGGTCTGGTTTGTCGATTCCCGGTTGCACGGCGTTCTCGTCGCCCATGCCGCCCGGTTGGTTCATCGGCTTTTTCGGCTCGGGCTTGGCATTGGCTACATTGCCGCCCTGTTGATTCATGGGTTCGCCGGTAGGATCTTTGGCATCTGTGGGTGCGGGCTTGGAACTACTTGGCTCGGGTTGCTTGGTCCCATTGGGATCGCCGTCCTTCGGCTCGGGTTTGCCGGTTCCGCTGGGCGGAGCCTGACGCGGCTTCGCATCGCCGGCTTTAGCATCCGGCTTGGGCTCGCTCGGGTTGTTATTCCCCTCTGTGGGCTTGCTCTTCTTGTCTTCTCCACGAGTCGGTTCGACGTTGGGTTTCGCCTGGCCCGCTTTCTCGCCGGGGTTGCCAGTTGACTCGTCTTGAGTCGATTTGGGTTCGGAATTCGGCTCACCAGATTTCTGCTCGCTAGATGGTTTGCCACTCGAACCCGATTTCGGATCTGTTCCAGGCTTCTGGTTATCGTCTCCCTTGGGTTCGGGTGGATTACCTCCCTTGGGTTCGAGCGGTTTGTCGCTCTGCTTCGGTTCGGGCTTGTCCTCTCCAGCCGAACCGCCAAGTGGTGCCTCACGATTTTCGGAAGGCTCTGCCTTGGTGTCGGGCTGAGGTTTCGCTTGCGGGTTCGGGTCCGCGGGCTTTTGCAGATCACCCTCTGGCTTGGTTTCGGCCGCAGGTTCCTGTTTACCCATTGGGTTGGGCGTACCATCCTTCGGCGTGGGCGGTGCTTTGCTTTCGCTCGGTTGGCCGTCGCCTGGCATCGGTTGTTGCGGCTTGGCTTCGGTTGGCTCGGTGCGATCCTTCTCTTCAGCCGCCGATGAGTTCGGCTTGGCGTCCCCGCCGGTTCCCTTGTTCTTGTTCAGTTCGTCCTGAACCTTCTTGGCCTGTTCCTCGGCTTGTTTCTCTTCTTCCGATCGTGGCATCGGAGCCTGATCCGGTTGATTCGGCTGCGTGTTGTTCATGCCACCTGGAGTCGCATCGTTCATTCTCTTGTCGTTCATTCTCTTGTCGTTCATTCCCTTGTCGTTCATTCCCTTATCGTTCATTCCCTTGTCGGGTGGTGTGCTTCCATCTTTGGGGGTTTGCTTCTGGTTCGGATCGTTTGCACCCGATTTGGTGTTATCGCCTTTCTCGTCCTTCTTGCTATCGGTTTGAGGATTACCCATGCCATCTTGAGGCATGCCATCTTTGACGTCTTTGCTATCGGTGCCGTTTGCTTTCTTCGGTTGCGATGAGCCATCTTTGCTATCTTTGCCGCCCTCATCCGAGTTCTTATCTGGATTCTTCTGTTGGTCGGACTTGGGATTCATATCTGTTTTTGGCGGCTGCTGTTCGCCTGTTTGGTCTTGCGGTTGCTGCTTGGGTTCGCGGTTTTCCTTGTCCAGTTGTTGCTGCTGTTGCTGGTTGTGTTGCTTCTCTTCGTTCTTCCGCTGGTCCTTGCGCTGGTTAAGTTGCTCTTTCTCTTCGGGCTGCGTTTGCGGTGCTGTGAGTTGCACGCGACGCACGTCTGAGCGGCCCACTTGCCCGGTTTGTGCCACGTCGCCCCAACCCTCGACCGGCTTCGTCTCGGTGCAGTTATCGATGGCTTCCAGCCAGAATTCGATTGCCATCCCTTCCTTGGGCTCAAACTTCTGGCCGTCGGCGAACATGAGTTTCGTGAGATCGGCAGAGCCTTTGTAAACCAGATTGGTGGGCCAAGTGCCATCCTTTTCACGGCGGAAGGATTTGCCACCTTCGAAGAAGATCGGGGCCAGGTCGCGTTGATCGACGCGAAGCCGCAGGCGTACCTTATCGATCCCGAAATCATCACTGATGGTGCCGTTAACCGCCAATTGCCCGTTCGCGGGTGCAGTGCTTTCTGCTTCCTCGGGCAGCGTGATTTCCAGACGTGGAGGCGCATCTGAATCGAGTGTAATGAGCCACGGCGGCGGATCGGTGTTGGTCTCGCCTTCAAGAGTGGTCATGAAGAGTCGATATCGCGTGGACTCAACCGCGGTGAAGGCGAACGCCAACGTGTCGGGCTTTCCGGGGACGGGCTTACCAACAACCGGTGCGATAGTGTTCGCTTCAAACTTCATTTGCCCCGTCGCAGGTTCACGATTTGCACGGGCGAGGAGCGTGATCTTGGTGCCAGGATAGGCACGCAGATTCGGATCGGTTGCTTTCTCGTTGGGCAAGCGGGTGTACTTGGGGTATTCGTAAGTCACATCGAAGTCGGTGAACAACGGCAACGATCGCACCGTGACGCGGTATTCCGCGGTTTCCGCGTCTCCGGCTGCCACCTTGTACCAGAAGCCGTTTTGAACCAAGTAGTCCGGGATCTTCAATTGCCAGTCGCGGCTCGTTTCGCCGGCTTCCAGCGGAATTTCTTCGTAGTTTGGGTCAGCCGGGTTATGGCGGAGCAACAGGCGAGCTTGGTTGGGTGCGCCCTTCGCCGGCACCTTGCCACTAATGTAAACCGCGACCGTAATTGTCTGGCCTGCGGTGAGTGTTGGCTCCGGGTTCTCGGGCTTCACGAGCGTGATTTGCGTGCGGCTTGCGATGGCGGTGGAAGTGAATGGCAAGAACGCCCGGCTTAACAGCGAGGTGAACTGAGTTGGCCGAAATACGAGGAACAGTGCCGCAAGCGTGATGAGGAACAGAACCAGAACGCCGCCGACTACCAACAAACTGCGGTGATCCACAGCTTGGTTCACATCGGCTTCGCTCACGGATTTAGCAGCCCGGGCGGACATCGCCGCTTTCACCGAAGCCGGCGTTCGATCGTTATCCTGTGCTTCCACGTATCCGGTTATGCTGTTCTTGGAGTCCTCGATCGTGTCTTCGACGCGGGCGGCAGCGTAGAGCGGATTGATCCGTTTTCGCAGTGGTTGCAGCACCAACACATACGCGATTGCGGCAAAGCCCAACGAGAAGGCCACCAGGCCAAGTTGCCGCACCCATTCCGCCAGGTTAAGGTAGCGGTCCAGAACGATCATGAGGGTGGCGTAAACACTCAGCATTGCAGCAAGCGAAAGCGCACCCAACGAAAGATCGTGAATGCGGATGCGGCTCGTTGCCTGGGCAATCTGCTCATCGACTCGCGTAGCAAGTTTGGTGACAGCATCGTTCTTCTGTTCCGCGACCGCTGCCATATCGATCTCCCAAAGTTGGTATGGGTGAGGATAACGACTTTTCCCAAACCAACAGCTAATGCCAAAGCACTCTCGTTTATTATAACCGCACACTTTGCGGGAAATGAACAGGATCGACTTTAGCGCACGTTCACGGGTTGTCGCAATTCCTGTGCCTTCCGCTTCCACGGCTACCAATCTCGTAACTCCACTGTCTTCGCTTATTCAACCCGCATAATTCGTCTTTTGGGTAGGACGCCGCACTTTATTGCACATATGGATCGTATCCCGCTCACCAATTTAAAGACGACGCAACATGCGGTTACTGATCCGCAGGTAGTGAACCCTGTTTACCGCGCCTCGCTTGTGGGAATGGCAAGTCGGACCCATCCCACAGATTCCGCAGTAAGTTCGGGTCGCACTTTAACCCGATGAGCCGGTCGATCACCTCGTCATCCAAGT
>JBGSLF010000037.1:0-11093 GCA_041740855.1 Gemmata sp. | reverse complement strand
GGGGCGTTCGGGGCGACAGGCGGGAGTTCGACCGCGGAATAACGCACTTTCGCATGGGTGGCTTTGTCCGGGTGGAGGTCACACGCCGATGGAAGGCGCGGTCGGTTACCGGGAAGACCGTCGGATGCGGGCGGAGGCACTGCGTTCGGCGTGGTGGGTGGCACGGCCGAACGCCGGTCGTTCCGATCCCTAGCGGGGTGGGACGCCAAGGGTCACACGGATCAGTTTGACCGCAATTTTTCTCTGTTCCAGGATAAAGTACGGAATCCGAGAATGACGGCGACGAGAGTCACGCCGCGTCGCCCTGATGCTCGACCTCGATGGGTGTGAGATGCTCCGATCCTGGGAAGGCCGCCGGATTTTGGATCTGGGCCTTCTTACGCCAGGTGTAGTGTTGGTTCTCGGTGACACCTAGACGCTTGGAAACTTCGGGTACGCTGAACCCTTGTTCGGTCATCATCCGATTGGCTTCGCGTTTGAACTCGGGCGTATACTTCGTGGACATCAGGATCTCCTGGGTGCTCTCAATTTACACCACGTTCACCCTGTCCATTTGAATGGGGAACGTCAGTCGGCCAGTCCGTCGGGTCCGTGGGCGTTCCACCGCAGGAGGAGGGTTCGGGCGGACAGGTGGGCGACGACCGGTAATCGCTTCTTCATGATGGTTCCCAAAGGGACAACCAATCTATGGGAGCTGAACACCGCAACTTGGTATGAGACGCCTACCCAAGTGGTGGGGCGTCCGTAATCGCAACTTCACTAAACCTGCCAATGTGATACTTTCAACGGCCCTGGCATGGTGGCGCGAATTCCGTTCACCTGTTGACGTGCAGGCAGATGAACGGTAAGAAATAAATGGAAGTTGGTGGCTGTAGCTCAGTTGGTTAGAGCGCCAGATTGTGGATCTGGAGGCCGCGGGTTCAAGCCCCGTCAGTCACCCTAATACATGTTGAAGTATTGCGATCCAAACGAGTGCTAACCGCTTCAATTCCCATTGAATCGTGATTTCATCTCGACGTTTTCTTATAAATGCCAATAGTACACATCCGCGTAACACATTGCGGCCATCAACGTGTGAAAGACTTGCTGTCACACTGTGCGAAGATCTGCCCTGGCGCGCTGCTGAACAAGTAGGCTCAGATCTTCAACATCACGCCGCAATGTACAACTCGGCTTTCAACACCCCGCACTCTCCACGTTTCTTGGGGAACTTCACCTTCACCAACGCGATTGCTGCCATCCACCTAACGGGCAAAAGCCCTATAGCCTTGGGTGTGTGTATTCTCTCGTAGCCATCGCATGAAATGCGTTACAATACGAGTGATTTGATGTGAATGGAGGTTTGCCATGCTACCGATCCGACGCATTCTTGTGCCGACCGACTTCGGCGAATGCTCCGCTCCGGCCGTTCGACTGGCAGCTGAACTGGCGGATAAGTTTGGCGCGGAGTTGCTCTTGCTCCACGTTGTTCAGGATCTGGCCCTGGCCATGCCAGACGCGGTGATGCCAACGCCCGTTCCCGGTCCTGATCTCAATCAACTGACCGATGCAGCCAAAGTGGGGCTTGAAAGCCTGATTGAACGTGAACAACTCGCCCGGCTCAAGCCACGCGTGGAAGTCCGGATTGGATCGCCCGTGGCGGAGATTGTCGCCGCGGCCAGCGACTTAAAGGCCGATCTCCTTTGTGTCGGCACACATGGCCGCACAGGGTTGGCTCACTTGATTTTGGGGAGCCAAGCGGAGCGGATCATTCGCGAAGCACCTTGCCCCGTTCTGACTGTCAAGCCGCCCGTTGAAGTTTGAAAGGCCGTGAACGAATGGGCCTGTGTGGCTGCAAGCAGCGGTTGCCGATGCACGACATACAGGCAAGCGAAAAGTGGATACGCCGAACGGTTTAGCCTGCTACCGGAATGGGCCGAAGATTGCGCGGGAACTCGCTGAAATCGTGATACCCAAACATTTCAACGTCATCGGTGTGATCTCGAACCAGTCGCAGCAGTTCGGCCAGGCTCGTTCGCCGGAGTTCGTCATCGTCTTGGCACTCACTTGCGTTCATCGCAATCATTTCTTTGGCTCAATTACTCCGCCGTCGTGTACGATCTTGCAGCCAGGCAATGCCGCGTGGAATGCGTCGAGTCCTTCGTTCGTAACCTTTGTGTTACTGACGTTGATAAGCCCTAGAGTTTTGAGTTCTTTGATGTGAACAAGCCCTGCGTCCGTCACCTGCGTGCTCTGCAAATTTAGTTGTGTTAAGTTTTTGAGTTCTTTGACGTGAGCCAGTCCCGCGTCGCCCACCGGCGTACCGTTCAAACTGAGGAATATCAAATTCTTGAGTTCTTTGATGTGAACCAAACCCGCGTCGCTCACCTGCGTGCTGGTCAAATCAAGGGTTGTCAAGTTTTTGCTTTCTTTGAGATGTTCCAATCCCGCGTCCGTCACTTTTGTGCTGTGTAACACGAGGTTTATTAAGCTTTTGAGTTCTTTGATGTGAACAAGCCCTGCGTCGCCCACCGGCGTGTTGACCAAATTTACCTTAGTGACGGTGAACGACACTTTCGGCAAGTCCGCAATAACTTTGATCTCGTTCGGCAATCCTTCACATTGCACGCTACCGCCTTGCTCAATCACCCACTCGGCGGCCTTGCGGTCCGGGTCGAGGCTAACCCACTTCGCACCAGTGATTTTAGCGTGATAACCGTTGCCGGAAGAGTCATTGAGTGTGTCACCCACACCTTCCTCGAAGAGGTAGAGTGCGAAGGTATCTTTGTCTTTTGTGAACTTCGCCGGCGGAGTGAACTCCTTGTCGTAGCGTCCGGTGGTCGAGATACGCACCATCTCGATGGTGCCCGCGAATTTATGCGAACCCATCGCGAGTTGCCCCTGAAAATCAGGCTTGCTCGCTTCTGGCCAAAGAATGCCCGCATCATCGGTTTTCGCAAGGAGTTTTCCATCGACGTAGAGTCTTCGCTGTTTGCCATCGTTCACTCCCGCCACGTGCATTCGCTGGCCCGGCGTGAATGCTTTGTCCGTGACAGATCCACCGTGGAACGTGTACAGGTTGAGTTGATTGCCCATCACCGAAAGATAACCGTTCGGCACGCTGCAAATAGTTTCGGGGTTATCACCCGTGGATGGTTGTAACGCGACCCACACTTCAATGGTTAGTTCGGTTGTCGCACGGTGGGGCACTTTCGTGGCCACCACCGTGTTTCCTGGCTCGAATTGCAAAGCACGCGTGCCAGCAGGTCGCACGGGTGGTTCCGGTTTTGGCTCAACCTTGGCCAGAGTCTTTCCGCCCTTGTCTTTGATGGTGATGCCCAAACCGTCTGGCACTTCGATCTTCGTTTCGGTGCCATCCTTGTTCTTGATAATGATGATCACGCCGCCCAGAACCAACGCCGCGAACGCCATGAATCCCAGTGCCCACGGCCACACTCCCGCAGGTTGCTTTTGGGTCGGTTTGCTCACCGTGCGGGTGCCTGGCGATGTGGGTTCCAGCAACTCCGAGTCCGAAACATCGATATCTGCGAAGGGATTGGCTTCGGGCATTGCGGTCACCGACATGGGGACGTACACAACATTGGGCGGCATGAGTTGTGGTTGCGAGGGGACTTGTTCTGCGGATCGATTTCGTGAGGCAGCCCCATTTTCGGCAATCGCGCGGAGTTGTTTGACAAGTTCGCTGGCGGATTCGGGTCGAGTCGCCGCGTTCTTCGATAGTAACTGATGGATCAAGTTGGCGAGCGACTCGGGAACGGCAGGATTGAGTTCACGCACGGGCTGCGGCTCTTGCGTACCCAACGCCATGTGCACCGCCATGGTGGTTGGGCCATTGAAAGGGAGCCTTCCCGTACACAGCTTGTACATGACCGCGCCAAGACTAAACAGATCCGTTCGGTGATCGACCTTCTCGCCCCGCGCCTGCTCCGGACTCATGAACGCAGGTGTGCCGACCACAGCACCGCACTTGGTCAGTTCGATTTCGGCATCAATGGGTTTGGCGAGTCCGAAGTCCAGCACTTTCACTCGCCCGTTCGGCGCTTCGAGCCAAAGATTAGCTGGTTTGATATCGCGGTGAACCAGGCCGAGTTTATGGGCGCAGCCAGGCCCGCCGCAGACTCCGCCGCGATGCGCACGATTTGCGAAATACTGGGGCTTCCCTTCTTCTTCAGATACTCGTCCAGCGCATAACCTTCGAGGAACTGCATGGCGATGTACGGGATGTAGTCACGCACGTCGGCTTCATAAACGGTAACCACGTTGTCGTGGCTAATCTTGGCTGCAGCGCGAGCTTCGCGCAGGAAACGATCTTTCGCGGCAGCATCCGCAGCATACTTTGGCAACATCACCTTCAGGGCGAGGCGACGTTCCAACCGCGTATCTATTGCAGCATACACGGCCCCCATACCACCGCGACCAAGTTCTTTAACAAGCCGATACGGGCCGAGCGTGCCGACCTCGCCCACCGCAACAGGCTGTCCGAAACTCGGCACAGCAAATGGATCAGCCTCCGGAGTCAAGGCCGTATCGTCCGCAGTGGAATTGGGTTGGACCGCAGTGTTGTTTTTTGCAGAGGTGTCTTGTTGGGCGTGTGGCGGGTTCATCAATCACCCTACGGGAATGCACGAACAGCATTCCACCATAGTACAGAAGAATCACAAGCATAACCGTAATCGGTCTTGCGATTGTAGGCACCTTGGGGAACCGTGTGTGAACACGTGGGTTTCGCGCACAACCCACATCATGACTCGCCATTTATAATCATCCGGGCATTGACATGCCGCGGCTCGCCAAAAACCGCAGGGGCAACTTGGGCTGTTGCTTTTGGCATCTTAGAATGCGACAACAATAGGGAAGCCACTTATCCTCGCGTACTCTCCCGGAGATTTACCGTGTCCAACGTATCACGGCGTACGTTCCTCAAGTCCACTGCTGCAACAGGCACATTGCTCGCTCTCCCCGCCAGCACTTACCGCGCCGCGTTGTTAGCACAGGATAAGCCATCCGAAGTGGTCCGGATTGGTTGCATTGGTGTGGGTGCGCAGGGGCGTTCGAACATGAACGCGGTGAAGAAGCATGTGGTTGCGGTCTGCGATTTGGACACACGCCACGTTGCGACTGCAGCTGCCACGATGGAAAAGAATGGCACCAAGACCGCAACCTTCGCCGACTATCGCAAGTTGCTCGAACAGAAAGACATCGACGCCGTTCTGATTAGCACGCCGGATCATTGGCACGCGCTGCCGGTCGTGAACGCATGCCAGGCGGGCAAGGATGTGTACTGCGAAAAGCCACTTTCACTGGTTGTGACGGAAGGCCGGGCGATGGTGAACGCGGCCCGCAAGCACAATCGGATCGTGCAGACGGGGAGCCAACAGCGTTCCGCGAAGGAGTTTCGCCAGGCGTGCGAGTTGGTTCGCAACGGTGCACTTGGTGCGTTGAAGCAAGTGAAGGTTGGCTTGCCGGGGCCAAACTGGGTGGCACGAGCCAAGATGCCCGTAGCCGATTCCGTGCCGCCAGCGGAACTCGATTACGACTTCTGGGTTGGGCCAGCACCCGAGCGGAAATACAACGCCAACCGCGTGCATTATCTCTTCCGCTTCTTCTGGGATTACTCCGGCGGGCAGCAAACCAACTTCGGTGCGCACGATCTGGACATCGCCCAGTGGGGCCTTGGCATGGATGACAGCGGGCCAACGACCATCGAAGGCAGCGGTACGTTCAACAAGGATCAGTGGTTCGAAACACCGGAAACCGCCAAGCAAACATTCACTTATGCCAATGGTGTCTCGGTGTTGTGCAGTCTGGGTAGCGGCGGATATCCCGGCGGCGTGACCTTCGAGGGCGAAAAGGGAACGATCCACGTTCGCCGCGGCGGGCTAACGGTCACGCTTAACGGTGAGAAAGTAGCCGATCCGTACAAACTCCCGACCGGCGACGTGAAGTTGTACGTCTCGAATGGCCACCATGCGAACTGGATCGAATGTATCAAGACGCGGAAGTTGCCAATCTGTGATGTCGAGATTGGGCACCGCAGCGCCACCGTCTGCCACCTGGGCAACATTGCGATTCGCACCGGCCGCAAGCTCACCTGGGATCCCAAGACCGAGCAACTCGTCGGGGACAAAGAAGCCAGCGCGATGCTAACGAAAGAATATCGCAAGCCGTGGAACCTGGGTTGATGTTGGCATGCGGGCTTGCGTGGTGATTGGTGTCAGGACAATACCACACGCCGGCCCGCACACCCTCGCCATCAACGCGGTCAACCTTTGGCGACCTTTTTCAGATCGCTTCCGGGCCGCGTTCGCCGGTTCGGATTCGAATGCAGTCTTCGAGCGGCAGAATGAAGATCTTCCCATCTCCGATGCGGCCTTCGGGGCCGGTTCGAGCCGCTTCAATAATCGCATTCACTGTCGGCTCCACGAAATCTTCATTCACGGCTATCTGAAGCTGCACTTTTCGGAGCATGTTCACGGTCAGTTCGTGCCCGCGATAAACCTCGGTATGCCCTTTCTGCCGGCCAAACCCAAGCACATCGACAATGGTTAAGCGGAACACCTCAACCTTGTTCAAGGCCACCTTGACCGCGTCCAGCTTGTTCGGAGGTATAATCGCGAGGATCAGTTTCATCGGGTTCAACCTGTGAACGGTTGTGCTGTAACATCACATCGAAAGAGATTCTACCCATCGTTGTTGCCGTGAACCGCATGATCGGGCACAATAAACTTACCTGCCACGCCCGCCTCGGTTTTCATTCCCGCTAATTTGAATTACTTATGACTCGCCAACTCATCGCATTAAGTGGCCTTTTGCTGTTCGTGTGCGATTCCGCATTCTGTGCGGAGCCGGCAGTGAAAGCAGTTCCCGCGTTCAATGCCGATGTGCGGCCCATCTTGAAAGCGTACTGCACCGAGTGCCACGGCGAGGAAGCCAAGCCCAAGGGTGGGCTAGACCTCCGCTTGCAACGGTTCGCGTTGCAGGGTGGGCGATCTGGCCCCGCTGTTGTTGCCGGCAAACCGGAAGAAAGCCCGCTCATCGAACGTGTGGTAAGCGAAGAAATGCCGCCGGGCAAAAAGAAGCTGACCGCAAGTGAAATCGAAACCCTGCGGAGGTGGATCGCGGGCGGTGCGAAGGTGGAAGCCGCCGAGCCGGAGACGCTCGCGGTCGGGTTCGCCATCACCGAGAACGATCGCCGGTATTGGGCGTTCCAGCCCATCAAACGCCCCGCCCCGCCCGCTAGTGGTAACCCGATTGATGCTTTTCTGCTGAAGTCACTGCGTGACAAGGGGCTGTCATTCGCTCCGCCCGCGGATCGCGCCACACTCATCCGTCGGTTGTCCTTCGATCTCATTGGCTTGCCGCCCACGCCTGAAGAAGTTCAGGCGTTCGTGAAGGATGCTTCGCCGGATGCGACCGAGAAGCTCATCAAGCGGTTGCTGGCCAGCCCGCACTATGGCGAGCGTTGGGGCCGCCACTGGCTCGATGTCGCGGGCTATGCCGACTCCGAGGGCGGTTCGCCCGCCGATCCGATTCGCACCGACGCCTGGAAGTATCGCGATTACGTCATCCGCTCCTTCAACGCCGACAAGCCATTCGATCGCTTCATCACTGAGCAACTCGCAGGCGACGAACTTGTGCAACCGCCTTACCCGAACCTTGCCGCTTCCGATCTCGACGCGCTGATTGCCACGGGCTTCCTTCGCAATGCCCCGGATGGCACCGGCGCTGGGGGAGTGGACCAAAAGCTCGCCCGCAATCAGGTGCTTACCGACACTGTGAAGATCACGGCCAGCGCGTTCTTGGGCCTCACGGTCGGATGCGCGGAGTGCCACAATCATCGCTACGATCCCATCCCACAGACCGACTTTTACCGCCTTCGGGCGATATTCGAGCCTGCCCTCGATCCGACCAGTTGGAAGCCGCCCGTTGGTCGGCAGGTATCGCTCTACTCCGCATCGGATCGCAAAGTTGCGGCGGAAGTCGAGGCCGAAGCAGCCACCATAGAGAAGGTGCGACTCAAGAAGCAGGCCGAGTTGATCGAAGCGACATTCGAGCGTGAACTGGCGAAACTCCCGCCCGAGATGCGCGATAAAGCGCGTGCAGCTCGCGACACACCCGCTGCCAAGCGCACCGCCGAACAAAAGAAGCTGATGCAAGAAAACCCCAGCCTGAATGTATCGGCGGGGTCGTTGTACCTGTATGACAGCAAGGCAGCGGCCGTACTCAAGAAGATGGCTGATGAAGCCGCCGAAGTGCGAAAGAAGAAGCCAGTCGAACAGTTTGTGCGGGCGTTAGCCGAAGCCCCAACCAAGAAGCCACCGACAACATTCCTCTTCCATCGTGGCGACCCGGATCAACCCAAGGAAGTTGTCGCACCCGGCACGCTTGCTGTGCTCGAACGCACCTTCCCCATGGAGGCACCAAGTGCGTCCGCAAGCGGCACAACCGGTCGGCGGCTAGCGTTTGCGAAATGGCTAACCGATGCGAAGAACCCGCTCACCGCGCGTGTGTTGGTGAACCGAATCTGGATGCACCACTTCGGCCGCGGGCTGGTTGGCACACCGGGCGATTTGGGCTTCCTAGGCGAACGCCCGACGCATCCCGAGTTGCTCGACTGGTTGGCCGCGGAGTTCATCGAAAAGGGGTGGAGCGTCAAACATCTTCACCAACTCATCCTCACCTCGGCGGCCTTCCGCCAGTCTTCACTTCGCGAACCGGCGAAGGAAAAGATCGACCCGGATAACCGCTTGCTGGGCCGCTTCCCATTGCTGCGACTCGATGCGGAAGCGATCCGCGATAGCGTGCTGTCGGTAAGCGGGAAGCTCAACGTCAAGGCGTTTGGCCCGCCGGTGCCGGTAAAGGAAAACGAGTTCGGCCTGTTCGTGCTTGGCATCGATAACACCGATGGTGCGGGCCGATTCACGGCCGTAATTCCGTTGCCTGCTGGTGATGAATACCGGCGAAGCGTGTATGTACAAGTTCGTCGCAGCCGGCCGCTTGGCGAGTTAAGCACATTCGATTGGGCGAACCCCGAGCCGAATTGCGAAGTGCGCGATCGCTCCACCGCCACCCCACAATCGCTGATGCTCTTGAACGGGGAGTTCAACGTGGAACAGGGGCAAGCGTTCGCAGAGCGTGTGCAAAAAGAAGCGGGGCCAGAAGAACCAGAACAGGTGAAGCGCGCCTGGCAACTGGCATACGGGCGAACCCCGACCGATAAAGAACTGTCGGACGCGCGCGAATTCCTGGCCAACGCCGAAGACGCATTCCGCAAATTACCACCGCCATCGCCTGCCAAGGCCGGGGTTAAGGCCGTGGAAGTTCCCACACCACGCGAACGTGCGCTGGCCACATTCTGCCAGGCGCTCTTGAGCAGTAATCGCTTTCTCTACGTCGAATGATGTGTATGTCTGGAGTTGGTGTTGTTTGAAGTGCAATAATCACGACTTCGCAATGAATTCTTCCGGGAGTGTTTTCAAGATGGGCACTGCTCCTTCGCAACAAACGCCGCTACCGGCTTTGCACCTTCAGACCCGGCGTGAGGCACTGCATCACTCCACATTTGGTATCGGGTCCGTGGCGCTGGCGTACTTGTTAAACCAGGATCATCTCCTCGCGGCTCCGCCCAAGCCGGAGTTGCAGAAGGGGCAATTCGATCTCAAGCCCAAAGCGCCACACCACACGCCCAAAGCGAAGGCGATGATCTCGCTGTTCATGCAAGGCGGTCCCAGCCACGTTGACTTGCTCGACCCGAAGCCAAGGCTCAGCGAACTGGATGGCAAGCCCTACCCTGGGCAGATCAAGTACGATAACGCCGCTCAGGCGAGCTCCAAGGTGCTGGGATCGCCGTGGAAGTTTGCCAACCATGGTGCCTGCGGAACACCGGTATCGGAGCTTCTGCCGCACCTCGCGCGCGTGATAGACGATGTAACCGTGGTCCGCTCGATGCACACGGGCGTGAATAATCATGGTCAGTCGGTCTATGCTCTGAACTCCGGCCGCATCGTGACCGGGCATCCGGTGCTTGGCAGTTGGGTGTGCTACGGTCTCGGTTCGGAGTCGCAAGAACTGCCCGCGTTCGTTGCCATGCCCGATCCGGCCAGCCACCCGGTTGGCGGCGTCAGTCACTGGTCTAACGGTTGGCTTCCGTCGGTGTTCCAGGGCACCGTGGTTCGCTCGCGCGAGCCGCGAATTCCGAACCTCGATCCGCCGCCGCACCTGAAAGGCGCGCCGCAAACGGAACTCTTGCAATACCTGGATCAGTTGAACCGCGACCACCTCGCATCGCACCCAGGCGAACTCGATCTGGAAGCACGTATTGCTGGCTACGAACTGGCTGCACGGATGCAAACCGCCGCCAAAGAAGCCCTCGATCTTTCGCGTGAAACCGCCAAGACGAAGGCGATGTATGGCATGGATGATCCCGTTTCGGCGGAGTATGGCAGCCGTTGCCTGATCGCCCGGCGACTGGTGGAACGCGGCGTGCGGTTCGTTCAGGTGTTCACGCAGAACCAACTCTGGGACCACCACGGCTCGATTCGCACCAGTCTGCCGGCCGCTTGCCGCAAGACCGATAAACCTTCTGCCGCACTTGTCGCAGACCTGAAGCAGCGCGGGTTGCTCGATAGCACGATCGTTTCGTGGGGCGGCGAAATGGGGCGATTGCCAGTGATTCAGAACGACACCGGCACTGCCAAGGTTGGCCGCGACCACAACACATATGGCTTCTCGTGGTGGTTCGCGGGGGGCGGCTTCAAAGGCGGCATCGCGCACGGTGCGACCGACGAATTCGGCCACCACGCGGTGGAGGGTGTGGTTACACATCACGACTTCCACGCCACGCTGTTGCACCTCTTCGGGTTGGATGTGAACAAGCTCGTCTATAAGCGCGCAAGTTCCGAACTCTCCATTCTCGATGGCCAGAAGGGGAACGTGGTAACCGACCTGTTGAGCTAAGTTCGACTGATGCCGATTTTCGGGTGTCAGAATCGCTCGGTTTCCAAGCGATTCCGCTGGGGTGGCGGAGTTTTTTGGACACCCCACCCTCCCGCCCGGAGATCGCAATGTTGCGAAATCCCCTTGTTTTCGCACAA
>JBGSLF010000036.1:0-28216 GCA_041740855.1 Gemmata sp. | reverse complement strand
GCGGGGCGGCGTGATCGCCGAGTTTGGGCCGGGCTTCGCCTGCCAGGTCCGTCTTGAGTCCGGCGAGCAGGTTCCGGCCCGCATCCCGCACCACATCGCACGGCTGATGTTCCGCGTGGCGCCGGGTGATCGAGTCGCTGTCGAGCAGCGGGGTAGCGGGCCATTCGTTGTCCTCGGCCACGAGCAGGCGGTGATCGACGCTTGGTGTGTCGCGCACCTCACCCACGACGGGCGTTCGGCGACCGACTGGTTCTTGCTGGATGGTCGCCCGTGCTTCTGGTCTCGGCACGGCGACATCGGCGACTGGCTTACCTCGGACGACCGGCTGTACGCGGCCGTCCGCGACTACCTGCGGCGGCACGCTGCCCCGGAGTACGAGTCGTACGCCGAGGCAGAAAAGGCACGCCGAACCGCTCTCATGGCTAAGCGACTTGAGTAACAGCGAAGATTCCGGGGCGAGCTGAGTGCTCGTCCTGAAGCCTGTCGAAGCCCGATCCACTCGCATTCACTCACCACAGGCATCCGTCCCTGGATCACCTGGCCGCAGCGCGATAGTTTGATCGTTGGGTGTGGTATCGAGGGTGCGGAAAGTGTGTTGGCGTTGCCGCGATTACGGTTCCTCAAATAGCATGTGAGTGTGACCACACCCAAGGGGCAACCGATGACCACCTCCCGTTTCGATCTGCGCGTGCTGGAAAACGCCCCGCGAGTGCCCGGCAAGCCGCGACACAAGACGCGAGAAGTGCAAGTTGGGAACGTCGTGATTGGCGGGGCGAGCCCCGTGGTGGTTCAATCGATGACAACCACCGATACATTCGATGTCGATGGAACCGTGAAACAGATTCTCGCGCTGGAAGAGGCAGGCTGCGAGTTGGTGCGAGTGACGGTGCCCAAGCCGGAAGACGCCGGCGCTCTCACGCAGATCCGCAATCGCATCGGCATTCCGCTCATCTGCGATATCCACTTCGATTACAAGATGGCGCTCGCCGCCCTCGATCACCCGATTGATAAGATCCGCATCAATCCCGGCAACATCGGCGGCAACGATCGCTTCCGTCAGGTGGTGCGGAAGGCGAAGGAACGCGGTTTGCCCATGCGAATTGGCGTGAACGCGGGAAGCCTGGAACGCGATCTGTGCGAGAAGTACGGGTTCCCGTGCCCGCCCGCGATGGTCGAGAGCGCGCTGCGCTACATCGAAATCGCCGAGGCCGAAGGCTACCACAACATCGTGGTTTCGCTGAAATCGAGCGATGTTCTCGTCGCGGTGGAGGCGTACCGGTTGTATGCGCAACTGTGCGATTATCCCACGCACATCGGCATCACCGAAGCCGGGAAGCCGCCTTACGCCGTAACCAAGAGTGCATCGGGGCTTGCTCCGATACTCCTGGATGGAATCGGCGACACCATTCGCATCTCGCTGTTGGGCGATCCGGTGCCCGAAATCGCAGCGGCGTTCGATATTCTCCAGGCCACGCAGCGGCGAGTCCGCAGGCCGGAACTCATCGCGTGCCCCACTTGCGGCCGCCTGGCGATCGATCTGGAAAAGATCATCGCCGAGTTGGAGACGCGGCTAAGCGGAAAGCGCCTGCCGGTGAAGATCAGTGTGCTGGGTTGCGTGGTAAACGGGCCGGGCGAAGCACGCGAAGCGGACATTGGCATCGCGGCGGGCAACGGCAAAGGAATGATCTTCCGCAACGGCGAAATTGTGCGGCGTGTGGACGAAGCGCAGATCGTGGATGCTTTGATGGAAGAAGTCGCACGCTGGGAAATGGAACACGAAGGGAAGTTGCCCAAAGCGGACGCGGAAGGGATTGGCCGGCGGAAGCTCACCGTCATCGCATGAGATGAACGAGGAGCAACCGCGTGACCCCTTAGCGTGGCGGCAAGCCCTGCACCGGCGGCGGATACTGCGTCCTTTGCGCCGGCGGCAGCCACGTTGGCCCCGTGCCCGTTCCGGCATCCACGGGGCGTGCGGAAGAAGATGGCGGCCACTCCGGGCGATACGCAGGCAGTTGCGTGCCCGGTAAATCTTTAAGCCCGGAATTGGGCCGCACCACGCCGCCCAACCCGATGATTTCCGGCCGGCGGGCGATCTTGTCCGCGAACACTTCCAGATCGCGCGTGATCTTGTCGGCCCGTTGCATGACATTCGCGAGCGATCCCGCCGCTTCATCCAGATTCTGAGCAATCGCCGGATCGGTCAGCAACTTCTGAACGGTGCCATTCCCTTTGCTGAAAGTGGCAAGCAAACTTCGCACTTCCGTGAGGGTTTTGTTCAGTTGATCGGCAGACTCGATCACGCCAGTAACGATGACCTCGGACTTGGCAGCCAGTGGTTTGGTAACACCGCGCACATCCGTGACCACCAAACCCGCCGAGTCGATCACGGTATCGATGTTCTTGAGTGTCTTCTCGGCACCGGCAAGAATATCGGTCAGGGCGTTGGCGATGCGAACGATCGAAACGGCGACGGCATTCGCATTGCGAATCAATTCCGTGACTTCTTTGCGGTTCGCCGGGCTGAGGAGTTCGTTAACGCTATCGAACGTCTGCTTGGCAGATTTCACCGTGCCCACAACTTCCGGCTCCAATCGGCGGATCACCGCACGCAGATCATCGACCGCCGGCCGCACCGCACGGGCGACATCCTGGATATCGCGAATCACCGAGCGAAGGTTAGACGGCTCTAGCGGTTGAGCAATCACCAAACCCGCAGGCACCACGCCATTGGGCGGTTCGGGCACATCGGCACCCAGGAAATTCTGGATGCGTTCGAGTGTCTTCTTCCCTTCAGGGATCAGAGTGCGAAAGGCTATGAACGTCTCGGTGGCTTCATCGAGCGCGCGTTCCAGTTTGGGCTGGATCGCCTGAAACTTCTCCAACCTCTGGAATGCCAGGGCCACGCGATCCAGCGACGATTGCGCGTTGGCCAGAATCCCCGAAGCGGGTGTTAGCAACGTTCGCGGCGTGATGGGTGGGATGCCGGGAATATCGGCTCCGGGCGGCCACAGTTCGCCACGCGCAACCTGTTGGCCGCTTTCCGTGGTGCGTGGAATGAAATCGATGGCGGTATCGCCGCTGAGAAATCCGCGTGTAATGATCGCATCTTCAGACGTTCGCAGAGCGAATTTCGGATCGACGCGAATGCGCACGCGGACCTGGCCGCTTTCCGGATCGAGATCGATCGCGACGACTTCGCCAATGCGAACGCCTGACTTGCGGATCGGCGTTCCCGGTCCGACGCCGGGAGCTTCGGTAAACAAAACGCCATAGCGGAGGTCGTTGGAGAACCAATCCGGAGCGCGGCCAAAGAACAGGACGAGGCCGGCGAGCGCGACTAATGTCGCCGCGACAAAGAGTCCCAGTTTTAGTCGCAGGCCACGCTCGGCCATGAGATATCACCTGTCTCGCAATACCGCCGCCCCGAAGTCACTGACAATTCCGGATACGACGCAGTATCTGCTGTTCTAACGCAAAATCCCGGCCAATCTTGTACCAGCCTTGAGCCGTTGGCGCTTGCGGCCCAACCACTTCGAGTTGGCGATCGACCGAAGGCGTATCGAGGAAGATCGCGGCTCCCGTTCGCGCCTGGCTGGGCCGATCCAGATCTTCGAGTTCTTTCTCAACAACTATATATACCAGATACCCGCCCCGATCTCCGGCGCGAATCTCGGCGGTCGCCGACTGACGCACGGTCTGCGTTGTGGCCAGCAAGCGGTTTCGGTGATCGGGGTTGCCCGCCTTCCAGAACTGTTCGAATCCTGGGGCGATGCGCGGCTTGGTTACGATGCGGCCATCGTACGGATTGGGCGGAAGCAGTTCGAAGTAATCATCGAGCACATCGATGGTTTTCTCGAACACCTCATGATACGAAGCCGCCGTTGGCGCACCGGGCGAGACCAGAACGGGGTTCTCGATCTCGGAGGCCGAATGATGAACCGCGACCGGGTTATCGAGCGGCGGAGCGGTCGCACACCCGGCAGCCAGGGTGCAGGCGACCCACGCAAGCCGGAGCCTTCGGCCCATTGGGCGCTCCATGAATCGAGTACGGGCCAATTGGATTGCGTGGCTATGCCGCTCGTCGTGCAAAACGTCAACCCCGGAATCGCACCAACAATTCCCTTTGCGTGCGCAATCCTACAATTCCCCCATGAGCAAGCATCCGGATGTCGCGGTGATCGGTGGCGGAATTATTGGCCTCACGTGCGCTTACTTTCTGGCAAAAGCGGGGTTATCGGTCGAAGTCTTCGATCGGAGCGATCTGGGCAAGGAAGCGTCATGGGCCGGTGCGGGTATCTTGCCACCGGGCAACCCCGCCGGAGCCGCGACACCGATCGACAAACTTCGCGCCATCGGGTCGGTGCGATTCCCACACCTCTCGGCGGAACTCCGAGAACTCACCGGCCTGGATAACGGCTATCTCCCGTGCGGCGGGCTTGAATTCCTCGACCCCGCAGAAGCCCGCGATGTGTTCGATATCTGGAAGCAGGAAGGGATCGCCTTCGAATCGCTTAAACACGATGCGCTGCACGCGATCGAACCGGCTCTGGGCAACGTGCCCGGCGAGGCGGTCTTACTGCCCGGGTGTGCCCAGGTTCGCAATCCACGCCATCTCCAGACACTCATCGCGGCATGCGAAAAGCTCGGGGTAACGCTTCGCCCGCACACGCACATCGAGCCGATCGAGCCGATCGAGCCGATCGAGCCGAACGTGCCGCACCCACGCGGTGCAATAGTGCTGAGAGTTCAAGGCGTTCGCCACTCTGCCGGCCGCGTTCTAATCACCGCCGGAGCCTGGAGCAACGACTTCCTCGCCAGGCCCAACGAACGCGGGCCAGGCATTCACCCGGTTCGCGGGCAGATTGTCCTTCTGAAGACGGCTTCGCGAGTACTCAAACACGTTCTCATGCTTGGCAAACGCTACATCGTTCCGCGGATCGATGGGCACATCTTGATTGGCTCGACCGAGGAACCCGAAGCACGCTTCGAAAAGGCGAACACACCCGAGGCGATTGCGGATTTAATCGCACTCGCAACTCGCACGGTTCCCACACTCGCATCCGCAGAGTTGGTAAAGTGTTGGGCGGGGCTTCGACCGGGAACGCCCGACGGCTTGCCATTCATCGGGCCGGTGGCGGGCTGCGAGAATGTCTATGTGGCCACGGGGCACTTCCGCGCGGGCGTTCAACTATCGATTGGCACCGCACAACTGATAACCGAACTCTTGATGGGTCAACCCACCTGCGTGCCCGTTGAAGCCTTCGCACTCGACCGAGTGCCGCAAGTGGGAGGCCCTTCGGCATTCCGGTCGTAACGAGAAATCGCATATTTCGGGTTCCGCGTTTCCACGCATAACGTAACGTTTCTGGGCGGGACGCAGAAACTGGAAGTTATCTCCATTAACTGTTGAAATGGCTTTCATGGAACCCACTGAACACCGGTCCGCAGTCGGCAAGTTGGCGGATGATCTCCGTTGGCTGGAAGAACATTGTCGCAAGCAACCCAATCTGGCCGAGCAAGCCGGCTCGCTGCGGTTGGCGTCCGCGCTAGCCCGCAACGTGATTGGCCCGTTCCTCGAAAACCAACCGGTCCGCCCGCTGCATATCGCAGTGGTTGGCGGGGCGGGTGCGGGGAAGAGCACGATTGTGAACTTCCTGGCGGGGTCGGTTGTCGCGGAGGCGAACCCGCAGGCCGGTTACACGCGCCATCCCACAGCCTTCCTTCCCGCCACCACCCCGACCGAATGGCCGAGTTCCATCGGCTTTCTCGGCCCCTTATTGCGTCTGAGTGGCGATAAACCCGCTAATGCCGATGAAGACGTGTATCAGGTTAAACGTCGCCCTGCACCCAAGGAAGGGAACGCGGACCCACTTGCCGACTTCGTCATTTGGGATTGCCCGGACATGACAACCTGGGCCTCGACCAATTACGTGAGCCGCCTGATGGAAGTGGCCGCACTGGCCGATGTGGTGGTGTATGTGGCGTCCGACGAACGCTACAACGACGAAGTCCCCACGCAGTTCTTGCATCTGGTCGTGAAAGCCGGCAAAGCAGTGGTCGTGGCGTTAACAAAGGTAAGGCCCGCCGACGCCGACGCGCTCGCCAGCCACTTCCGCAGCGAGATTCTCGGGCGGTTGCCCAAACTACCCGATGGCAAAGTGCCTGCGGTTCCGGTTGTTCCTTTCCCGTTCATGCCGCAAGCCGAGCGCGTTGATCCGGCGGGGGCCGGGGCGAAGCACCGTGTGCCCTTGCTCAACCAAATCCTGATTCAGACCGAATCGGAGACTGCTTCTCGCGTGCGCTCGGTCACGAACGCCGCGAAGTATTTGAACACCGCAGGCGATGGTTTGCTTCATGTGGCACGCCGCGACCTCGCGGAGTTCGATATCTGGAAGGGAGCAGTCAACACGGGCAAAGCGGAATTCGAAGAACGCTATCGCCGGGAGTTCCTCTCCGGCGAGCAATTCAGCCGCTTCGACCGCTACCGCGACGAGATGATCGACTTACTGGAGATGCCCGGTGCGGGGCGTTTGCTGGGCGGCCTGATCTGGGCGTTGCGTTCGCCGTATCGCTGGGCACGCGAATACATCTCCGGACTCATTTCGCGGCCGAATAGCCTGAATCTTTCCGAGCGAACCGTCTTGACTGCGTCGCTGGCCGGCTGGCTGGATTCGCTTCACGCGGAAGCCTTGCGGCGAGCCGACACGCACCCCATGTGGAAGCGAATCGCGACGCAATTCGATGCAGAACTTGCACCACAAGTTCGCGAACGGTTCACGCAAGAATTGCGAACATTCGAGTTGAAGGAATCCGACGAGATCGAACGCGCGGGCAAGGGCCTGGTGGAAAGCCTCACCAATAACCCCGCTCTTTTGAACACAATCCGCGTGGGAAAGTTTGTCCTCGATCTCGCGGCAATCGCGCTCGTGCTATACCTAACATGGGTGCCGGCGTGGTACGACTTCATCATCCTTTTCCTCGTGGTCTCGCTCACGCACCAACTCGCGGAGCTTGTCGTGCGTGGTGTGGTCGAAGGAGCACGGAGCCGCGTGCGTCGGCAACAAGAGACTCTGGTGTCCACGGCTCTCACAAACCCACTGACCAACTGGATGTCGGACTGGCCCGCAACCGGTGGCACTTCGATCGAGAAGTTGCGACAAGTGCTCATTCGGGTGCCGGAAACCATTCGCCAACTCGAAGAACGTGTGCGAACCAAGGTGGCGGCCATGGCACCGGTGCCCACAACACCCGCCAGCACACCGCCAGCCGCAATACCCGCAGCCGTTCAACCGCCCGCCCAACCGCCCGCTTCGGAGGATGCATGAACGATGAACCCGTCGAGGCGGCCGGTGCTAGTTCACGCCCATCGCATCATCCGGTTCCGGAACCCCAGCCACTGCTCCGGACGCTTTCGCCGCTGCTGCGTGCCCTCGATGGGCAGGTGCGTTCTTGGCTCGATGCACGTCGCCGGTATCCCCTTTCGATGCTGCAGCGGGCCGAACTGGAAGGGTTGGCCGAAGATCTCCGGCGGCAGAGTGAATCGTTGGACGTTGATAAGCCGCTGCTTGTCATCATGCTGATGGGCGGAACCGGCGTGGGCAAGTCCACGCTGCTGAACGCGCTGGCCGGTGCTCCCATCGCGCAGGCCGCGTACACACGCCCCACCACTCGCGACCCGGTTGTGTACTTTCATCACTCCGTTCGCACTGATCGCCTCGACCCGGCGTTGCGACTCTGCCGGCTCACCCAACACGATCGCGCTGGGCTGGAACAGAAGGTTATTGTCGATACGCCCGATCTGGATTCGAACGATCTCGAGAACCGCGAGAAGTTGAAAGCGTTACTCCCGATCGCCGACATTGTGCTTTACGTTGGATCGCAAGAGAAATACCACGATCACCTCGGGTGGGAACTCTTCAAGGAGCAGCGCCGCCGGCGGGCATTCGCGTTCGTGCTGAACAAGTGGGATCGCTGCAACACCGGCGAAAGCGGGATGCGCCCCGATGAGGATTTGCTGAAGGATCTCAAGGAAGAAGGTTTCACCAACCCAATACTGTTTCGCACCACCGCGCAACTCTGGGTCGATTCGGCCAAGAACTCCGGGCAGTGGCCACCGCCAACACCCGCCGACTTACCCGAAGGTGAACAGTTCACCCTGTTGCGGAACTGGCTCGAGCTCGGACTAACTCGCCTGGAGATTGAATCCGTCAAGGCGCATGGCGTGGGGCAACTGCTTACTTCGCTGGCCCGCGTGGTCGATGGGCTTCGCCCGCCCGATCTCACGACCGAAGCAGAGAAAGTGCAACAGGTGTGGAAACGCACACTGAGCGACGAAGCGGATGCGCAGGCCGATGTGCTACTGAGTACGCTTGAACCTTATCAGATGGAAATCGAGCACCACTTCAGCGTGCAAGATCAACAGCGTTACCGCGGACTCATGGCGGCCTATCTCCGGCTCACAACCCGAATGCGTTACGCCCGGAGCAGCCTGCGCGACCGCATCCCGTTTGCGGGGAAGTTGCTACCGGGTTCACGCGTTGAAACACCAGTGGAATGGAACCTCGGGGAATTCGTGCATCAATGCGCCCGCACCGCCGGCGAGCGCGTGATCGATCAGCGGACCGCCGCACTGGTAAACCGCCTCCTTGTGGAAGGCACGCAAAAGGGAATGCCGCTGACACTCCTTACCGAACCCACATCTGCCGTGGGCCGGTTGGACTGGAGAGAGCGCATTACCCGCACCGTAATGGATGCCCTGGCGGAAGTGGAACTGGAAGCCACACACCCCACTGGCATTCGGCGTGCCATTCGTGGCACGCTGGGAGCGCTGGCCAACACCTTACCCGAGCTTTCGCTCGTGGTGACGGCGGGGATTCTGCTCTGGAACTTCATTGTGCAGCAGATACCGCCAAGCCTGTTCGAGATGTCCCTGGTTGTGCTCATTCCACTCGTCGTGGCAATCGTTGTTCACCTTCTCAACCTGTTGCTGCTCCCCATTCGCTGGCAGAACATTCGCGAGCGATTTCGGGAAAAACTGGGTGTGCGTCTTACTGAAGAAATGGCGCAGGCATATCTCACGGTGCCAACCGACATCGCTCAGGCACTGCGCGATGAACGCGAGCGCGTTGACGCACTTCACAAAGAGACGCTCGAAGTGGCCGCATGGCTCGAAGCTCAGCAGACAGCGACGCAGGTGAAGGAACTCTACGGGGCATAGAACAGAACCAAGGAAGAAGCGGACTCGCCATTCAGGAGGAACCAATGGCGGATGGAAAGTGGATCACCGGGCTGACAGCGGATATGCCCATTGCCGATGCCGCGCGGGCGGTGGTCGCAACGCGGTTCGCGGTGGTAAAGCAGTATTTGCCGCTGGTTGCGGAACAGGCAGACCAAGACCCGGAGTATGTCCATCAACTTCGCGTGGGAACGCGACGAAGCGGGGCGGCGCTTCAGATGTTTGCCAATTGCTTCCCCCGCAAACAGGCGAAAGCCGCGAAGAACTGCCTTCGCAGCATTCGTCAGGCCGCCGGTGATGCACGCGATTGGGATGTGTTCCGGCTCGCTCTCGCCAAGACCAAAATCCTCAACGGGAACGGGAGACCGGCTCGCGATTTCCTTACCGGGTATGCGATGGGTCAGCGAGCTGCGGCGCAAGTTCGGCTCAAAGCAGCTGTGTTGGAGTTTGGCCCGGTTTTCGAAGCGATTGCGGAAGATTTACCCGCTTTGGCGCGTGATCCGCACAGCCATAAGCCCGCAGAGAAACTAGGCACATTTGCGGGTGTTCGTATTGGCGAACTGCTGGCCACCTTTGAGCAAGCCGTTGCGGCCAACCCCACGGATCCTGCGGAACTCCACCAACTCCGCATCCTCGCCAAGCGGCTCCGCTACGCTCTGGAAATCTTCGCCGAATGCTTTCCGCCGGAGCTGAAAGACACGCTTTATCCTGCCGTTGAGCAAGCTCAGGAAGTGCTTGGCGAAGTTCAAGATGCTGTTGTGGGCCGCGACCGGCTCATCGCCCTGAGCGACATGATTTTGCTCTGCGAAACCGACGCATGGGAACGGTTGAAGCCCGGTTTCGATTCACTGCTACACTCGAATCGCTCGAAGATTCCGGCCGGGCGGAAGGCGTTCCAGTTGTGGCGCAAAGCCTGGAACGAGCAGATTAACGCCACGAAGCAAGCCGTCGCTTCCGTTATCACCCAAACCGCAGAAACGAAGCCATGATCGTCAGTTTCCTCCTGGCACCACCGGGCCAGCGGGCACAGCGGGGCCAACAGGCGGGCCAAGTTGCCCAGTTGGCGGAATCCGTTCGGGCGGCGGAAGGTTGTTATTGGGCGCGGGTGTTATGGGTCGCGGTGCGTTCGCCTTACTGGGGAATGCGAGATCGAGAAACCCTGCGATCGGCGAGTTGCTGCAACCCGTCGAACCGGCGCAAGCGGCGATGAAGGCGAGCAGCAATAGGATGCGGAGCCGTTTCATGCCGCCCGCTATAACCGCCCGCGCGGAATTGTCCAATCTCAATCTGCGAGCGGGTATGGCTGTGTGGCTGTGTGACACTTGGGTGTCGTGGTCGTGAGAGGAGAGGCCAGCGAAAGAAGCATCCCGGTGCGCCCAGGTGTGTCAAGGAGGACAACCTGTGGTGAACGAATGCGAGCGGATCGAGCTTCGACAGGCTTCAGGACGAGCGTTCAACTCGCCCCGGGCGGCACACGACACCATTCCAACCCGATCTTTGACAGCACCGCCAATCGCAACTGCCTGGGAAACCCTCTTCTAGTACTGCGTCGGAACCACACCCCGCCGCCATCGGCGAGTGATCCCGATTGCTCCCATCCCGACCACGGCTATCGCCAGCACCGACGCTGGCTCCGGCACCGGGCTGAAGTTGTAAAGGACGATGTCGTTTCCACCGGTCAGGTTGCCGTTATCGAAGTTGCCGAGATAGCTGATCTGAAAGTTCCAACCGCCGAGCGTGCCAGTGCCGTTCTGGGCCAACCCGTTGAACGTGTTGGTGATCGTGTCGGTGCCGTCATTTACCAAGACGAACAAATTCTGTCCGGCCGTCGGGGCGAACCCCGCTCCGATGGCCCCGTCAAGCGTGGCATTGTTCAGGGTGACGGTCCCATTCACCACCTGCACACGGTCGAAGCCGGTGGTGTGGGTCGTCCCGTTCAAGTTGACGTGGAACGTGGACTCGTTGTTCATCGTCAAGTTACCGGTGAGGATGAGCCGGCCGGCCGCTCCCGTCCCGCCTGCGGCGAGCGTACTGCCGCTATTGAAGGTCTGGTTCCCAGTGTAGTTGCCCGTAGCCTGGGCCACCCCACGGACGAGGCCGTTCTCCCCGGACGTGAGCGTGGCGCTGATCGTCGCCCCGTTTCCGGCGTTGACGATGCCGTTGTTCACCAGCGTGCCGTTCGTGAAGGCCAGGGTGCCAATCTGACCATCGATCAGGCCCGAGTTCTGTGTCACCCATGCAATGTTGGTGTTCGAGTTGGAGGCGTTGCCGCCGGACTTGACAAGGGTGCCGGTGTTCACCAGGGTGCCGTTGCCGCCAGCGCTGGTCCCGAAAGCGACGCCGTCGGCCTTGAAATCGATGGTGCCAGAGTTGGTGAGCTGGGAGATGGTGCCGGGAGCGGTAATGGTGCCCGCCTGCCAGTTGATCGTCCCCGCGTTGGTCAGCGTCGTCCCCGTCACCGACCCGCCGCCGGTGACCGTGATCGTGCCATTAAGCGTTCCACTTCCCGTCAGTGTCCCCCCGGCCCAGTTCACGTTCGCCCCGGCCCCTGTCGTCAGGCTTCCGTTAACCGTCAGCGTGCCGGAGTTCAGGTTGTACGTCCCACTATTCACCGCGACTGTTCCGCTCGACGTTAGACTGCCACCCGATTGTGTGAGCGTGGCATTGGACGCATCGATCGTCAGGTTCGTGATGCTCTGGTTGGTGTTGAGCGTCGCCGTGTATGCGCCGCTCAACGTGCCGAGCGTGGCGTTGTCTGCCGCGCCGGGCGGGCCGCCGGTGGGCGTCCAACTGCTGGCCGTGTTCCAAGTCGTGCCGGCGATCGTCGTGTTCCAGGAATAGTCCGTCGCCTGTGAAGGCATGGCGGTTGATAAAGCAACCGCTAGGGCGAGGGGGTGGGCGTAGCGCATTACTATGTACTTCCAAGGTGAGGGGGTGTTTGAAGAAAGTTTAGGTGTCCAAATAAAATACGCGGCTTCAGAAACCCTGCTTGCTGAGAGTCGCCCGTTCCGCTCGCGTCGCAGGGGTCGTCACGGCCCGAGCCACCTACTTGGAATGGGGGAGGAGCATCCCTCGATTTAACCTCGCGCCGACTCTTGTGGGTCCGCCTCCGTCGCCGAACTCGTAATTGAACAGAAACCGAATCTGCCTAACCGCGCGGATGTTAGGACGTTTAACTGCGCTACATCTGGTAAGGCTATCAACTCTCATGTAAGTCTGCAAACAGAAAATCGCCGCCAGGCAAGAAAGCAAGAAACCCGGTCGCTCACACACTTCGGCTCGCCTTGTAAGAACCCGAGTGCTCACGCACATCGGCTCGCCAACTCGCCAAGATGTCCAATCCGCAACCGCAGTCGAAAATAAGACGCGATTGACACACTTCGGCCGTTATGTATTAGTGTCGCGTTCCCGGGATGCCGATAATGTTTCTGCAATAACGGCCACCTTGCGAGGGGCGACCGAAAGTTCGCTGGCATAACGCATGGTTAATTTGGTGCGATGGGTGTTGGCCACGTTCGTGGTGCTCGTGGCAATCGCGCCGCCTTATGCGTATTTCCGGCACCTTTATAACCACACCAAGCGGTTCCGCGAGGTCACGCCCGGCCGGTTCTATCGTTCCGGTCAGATGACCGCAGATGGCTTGCGCCAAATCTCCGCACGCCACAAAATCAAAACAGTCATCAACCTACAGCACGAAGCGCCAGACCCATTGCTTCCCGATTACTACATGGGTGAAGGGAAAATCCGCGAAAGCGAGTTGTGCCGCGAATTGGGGATCAAGTACATCCTGCTGACGCCCGATGTGATCCCGCCCGGATTGCCCATCGATTGCGTGCCGCCGGTGGCGGAAGAGTTTCTGGCGTTGCTCGACGACGAATCGAATTATCCCATTCTGCTGCATTGCAAAGCGGGATTGCACCGCACCGGCCGATTAACGGCGATCTACCGGATGGAGTACATGGATTGGTCGCAAGGCGAGGCGCTTCGCGAACTGCGGGCGAATGGCTATGGCTTCCGCATGGCGAGTGAAGCCGATCAGTACATCATCCAGTTCCTGAAGAACTATGTGCCGCGTAAAGATCGTGTGGCGAGCGTGCCTGTCGCACCGGCTCCGCGCCCTGCACCCGCACGGGCTCCGCGCCCCGCACCCGCACGGGCGACGACCACGCCCGAAGGCGGTGGCTTGTGATTACCACGCTCGACCGGATGGTGCTGTTCGCGTTTCTGCGTTCCTATGCGATTGTGTGGGTGAGCCTCATCAGCCTGTTCGTGGTCATCGATCTCTTCACGCACCTGGATTCATTTGTGAATCGCCCGGGCGGGTTCCCTTCCATCGCGGCGTACATCATCGGTTACTACTCGTATCGCGTGCCACAGGTCTTCGATCTGATGGCAGAACCGATCGCGCTGTTGGCGGCCACCTTTACCGTTTCGTGGATGCAGCGGAACAATGAGTTACTTCCGCAGCTTTCTGCTGGCATTCCAACACGGCGAGCGATTCGCCCGGTCATAATTGGGGCGGCGCTTGCGATCACGCTCGCACCACTGAACACCGAGTTTGTGATTCCGGAAGTCGCGGATGAATTGATGGCGGCGCGTGACGATCCGGAAGGGGCCAAGGCGCAGTTGCTCATGGGTGCGTACGATCTTTCCGGCGTGCATATCGAAGGGATGGCGGGCTATCGGAAAGATCGCCGCGTTGAACGCTTCTGTGCCACCTTTCCCGAGTCGTCGCCTAGCGGGATGATTCACCTCACCGCAGAAGACGCGGTCTACATCGCACCGGGCACCGCGGAGCTTTCTGGCGGGTGGATGCTAACGGGAACGTCGCCACAGACGTTCACCTATCCACTCCCCACGAACATTGTGCCGCTCGGTTCGGGTCGCGCGTTCCTCAAGACGGAGAATGCCGATTACGACACCGTTCGCCGTGGAGGAACGTGGTATGTGTATGCTTCCACGGTTCGCCTGCGTGAGTTGCTCGGTTCAGATGAACCCCGGCGACAAGTGAAGATGGCGGTGCTGTTTCACAGTCGCATCACGCGACCGTTTATCGGCATGCTGCTGGTGATGGTTGGCGTTAGCGTGATCCTCTGGAACCCCAATCGCCACATCGCCCTGAGTGCGGGTTTGTGCATGGGAATTGTGGTGGGCTATTACATCTGTTTGTTTGGCTGTTCCGCACTGGGCAATTCCACGCTCGTCTCTCCGCCGTTGGCCGCATGGCTTCCCGTGATGATTTATGGCCCGGTTGCGATTGTCTCGTTCGATATGATCCACACGTAAGCCCCGCACGTTGTGTGTGTCGGGGAACAAGAGTCGCCGCGATTGTCACACCGCATTCGCGAAGCTCACCTTTACGCCCATCGCGCCCGATTCGGCACTGGTGCGATAATTATGCTGTGGCATTATGATTTCAGTTTGGGGAATTGTTTCGCGGAGGGGGGTGCCAGTGGTGAATGAATCAATCCATCCGCCGCATGTGCGTTAAGCGAGTCCGCCACATTCTGCCACAGATCTGTTAGCGACATCTCTTGACATTCCCTTGGGCCACGTTATCACTCCCGGCCTTAGTACCGGGAACCGAATCCGCCCAGGGGGAAGGGCGAGGCATGCCCGGACGCCCGTAAGGAGTACGCGATGCGCAAGATCACACGTGGGGCGGCGGCACTGGTTCTCGGATCGGCTTTGGCCGCGACATCATCGGCTCAGCAGCCAGCCGCAGTTCCGCCAGCAACACCACCGGCAGCACCACCGGGCACCGCACTTGTGCCTTCGGCCACACCGATGACGAAGGCCGAACCGCGGCCCACCGGCACGGCTGCAACCGTGAATGGGCAGGTTATTCCAGAGGTCGCCGTTTACCGGGCCTTGCGACAGTTCCCGCCCGCACAGCAGGAAATGGCCCGCAAAGAGATCATGGCACACCTGATTGAGAACGTGTTGATCGATCAGTATCTGACGGCGATCAAGGTTGCGAGTGAAGAGAAGGAAGTCGAGGCTTTGATTAACGAGTTGAAGGCCGAACTCGTGATGGCCAAGAAGAAGTACGAAGATGAACTCGCTGCCATGATGCTCACCGAGGCCGAGTTCCGCACCGAAGTCAGCGCTCAAATGAAGTGGGAGAAGTTCGTTAAACAGCAGGGAACCGATGCGGCCCTGAAGCAACTCTTCGACACAAGCCCGGATGTGTTCGATGGCTCGATGGTGCGTGCTCGCCACGTTCTCCTGACTCCGGGCGGCGACGAGACCAAGCAGAAGGAAGCCACGCAGAAGCTTCGCGGTATCAAGCAAATGGTTGAGCAGGAAGCGACCAAAGCCGTCGCGGCTCTGCCGGCAACCGCCGATGCCCTGGCCAAAGAACAGACCCGCGTGGCCAAGACGGAAGAACTCTTCGCGGCCTATGCCAAGGAATACTCGGTGTGCCCATCCAAGAAGGATGGCGGCGATCTGAATTACTTCCCGCGTGCCGGTGCCATGGTCGAGCCATTCGCCAAGGCCGCCTTCGGCCTCAAGCTCTACGAGATGACCGATGTGGTTCCGACCGAATTCGGGTATCACCTCATCCTGGTAACGGCCCGCAAGCAGGGCACGCCCAAGAAATTCGAGGATGTGAAGGAAGATGTGCGTATGCTCTACGCCATGCGGCTTCGTGAGGCGGTGATCAATCAGATGAAGCCCAAGGCTCAGATCACCATGACCCCGCCTCCCGGTTCCACACCAAGCCCAAGCCCAAGCCCCATGACTCCGGGCAAGTAACGCCATGCGGGTTGTATAAGTTCATCAGCTCGCGGGAACTCCCGCGAGCTTACTTCGCTTTACCCCAGTAGTTTCATGATCTACACCATCCTGCTTCTGATTGCTTCGAACTCATTCATGACCATCGCCTGGTATGGTCACCTGAAATACAAGGAAAAGCCGCTCCTTGTTGCGATTATGGTGAGCTGGCTGATTGCTCTGCCGGAGTACGCCTTACAAGTGCCCGCCAATCGGATGGGGTACGGAACTTTCACCGCCACACAATTGAAGGTGTTACAGGAAGCAATCTCGTTAACTGTGTTCCTGGCGTTCGCCTGGATTTACTTCGGTGAGGCTCCCACCTGGCGAACCGGAGTTGCGTTTGTGCTCATTACGATTGCTGTCGCGATCATCAAATCGGATGGTCCGGCCAAGCCTCCCGAACCTCCGCCACAGAACGCCGAAACGGCTCCGGTCACGAAGCCGTGAGCTTGCGGATTCCGGTTGGGTTGATTGCAATCTGGCGAATCCCAAACAGGATCATCAATCAGGTTCGGTACGGGCGGTGGAGTCGCAATGCGTCTAACAGCGTGCGCATGTCGTTCGGTAGTGGGGCTTCGGCTTCGATCCACTGTTCCGTGCGTGGATGACGAAAGCGGAGCCGGAATGCGTGGAGTGCTTGCCGGTTGATCAGGACCTGATCTTCACTCGCCGGTGTACTGGCAACGGCATCCGAGAGTTTAAACTGGTCGCGGCTGCCGTAGATTTTGTCTGCCAGCACCGGACAGCCCACATGCAACAGGTGAACGCGGATTTGGTGCGTGCGGCCCGTTCGCGGTTGCACCTTCACCAATGTGAACCCGCGGAACCGCTCCAGAACTTCGTAGTAACTCAGTGAATGCTTCGCGTCTGCGTCGCTGGAAACGATCATCCGCAATCGGTCGTGCGGGTGCATCTTGATCGCACCTTCGATGTAGTCCGAGTCCCGTTCCAGTTCGCCGGCCGTGAGGGCTACGTATTCCTTGAAGACCTTTCGCGATTCGAATTGCATCGCCAAGTCGCGGTGCGTTTGGTCGTCCTTGGCAATAAGGATCACGCCGCTGGTGTCTTTATCTAACCGGTGAACGATCCCGGCCCGCAGTTGGCCGTTACCGCTGCTGAGTTGATCGCGAAAGTGCCATTGAAGGGCGTTCACCAGCGTGCCCGACCAGTTTCCCTTCGCTGGATGCACAACCATGTCGTGCGGCTTATTCACAACCGCGAGCCAGTTGTCCTGATAAAGGATGTCCAGCGGGATATCTTCGGGTACGGGGATATCGTGTGTTGGCTCCGGCATCTCGACATGCAGCCGATCGTACTTTCGGACCTTGTAGCTTGATTTGGTCGCGACACTCCCATTGATGCGAACACCGCCGTTATCGATCGCCCGTTGCACTTCGGAACGGCTGAAGTCCGCGCCCAGGTGAAGCAAGACGTACAGATCGAGGCGCATCCCCTCGGATTTGACCATGACGATCAGATCGAGTGGCTCGCGGAAACGCACGCTCGGCGTGAGCGGAAGCGGTTCGGGTACAAGGTCATCTTCGGGTTCATCAGACATGGCAACTTCTTGGCGAGCGGTGGGCGTGAAGCCTGCAGAACATCCGCTCGCTCTGGCAAACCGTTAGCGATTAGTTTGGCGGGAAGCCGCCTGGGGCCGTGGGGCTAAACATATCTGGGCCACCGGGCAGCCGTGGACTTTGGTGCGTGGTGAGCGAACGCTGGATGCGGGTGAAATCCGCAGGGTCTTTCGTGAGTGCCTCGGCCAGTTTCTTCGATTCGGTAGCCCATGCCGTATCTGGGGCGGCGGCTTCGGAAAGCTGATTCAAATACTCGATCAGTTTGGGAATCTCGCCTTCGTACTTCGTCAGGTCATCGGGCTTAACCGGGATACCAACCAACGCTGCTTCGGCCTTCGCCAACCCGAGCAAAGACTCGGCATAGAACACCGGATCGTTCTTGAACTGCTCCCGAAGTGTGCCGAACATTTCGCGCGCTTTCTTGACGTTCTCAATCGCCTTGGTTCGCACTTCGGGGTTGGTGGCGTTCAATTGATCGATCCCTTGCGGGCCAAGCAAAGAGCGGGCGACAAGCAGATCTGCCAACCGGCCAACCGGTGCGGCTCCAGCCGTTTTAGAGATCTCTTCGAGTTTCTGGATCGAATTGGCTTCGTCCAACTCCATCCATTGTTGCGATGCAGCCTTGCGCTTCTCGCTGGAGATGTACCACCAAAGGCCGATGCCCGCGACGAGCAACAACAGCAAGGCCATCATCTTGTAACTGATGAGCCGGCCCTGCTTGAAATCCGTCCACGCACTCGAAAGCTTGCTGGCGAGGGCGTTTTGCTCAAGTTCCTTCTGCTCGGCGCTCATCATGAGGCTCCGAAACCGGTGAATGCCGGCACAATCGTTACAACCTGTAGTAAAGGTGGATGATAGAAAACCGGGCCGAACTGGTCAACTGCGCTGCCGTTTGTGGAACCCGGCACGCACGGGTGACTTCGATATGTTCAGGAGACCTGCAAGATGATGCGACTCGGCTCACCGCTAAACCGAGGCGAGCCGAGCGGCGTTGGCTACCGCGACTTATCCCAGATCGAATAGCAGCACATCGCCCGGTTCTGTTCCGCTAACGATAACGGCTGCTTCGTCTTCAATCGCCACGCCATCGCCTGCACCAAGCGCGACGCCGTTAACCGTGATCGCCCCGGTGGCCACATGGAGATAGACCGCCCGGCCCGGCGTGAGTTCGTGCGTCACGGTTTGCGATGCTGTGATCTTCGCCTGATACACCTTCGCATCCTGATGGATCACAAGTGAGCCATCTACGCCGTTCGGGGATGCCACCAGTCGCCATTGCCCGGCCTTCTCCGCGTCGGTGAAGAGCCGTTGCTGATAAGCGGGTGTGTGGCCGCGGCGATCAGGAAATAACCAGATTTGCAGCAGGTGAACCGGCTCCGTGTCGGACGGGTTGAATTCACTGTGCGTGATGCCGGTTCCGGCCGTCATGGCCTGCCACTCGCCCGCATGAATGACTTCGCCATTGCCCATGCTATCGCGGTGCTCCAACGCACCGGATAGCACGCAAGTGAGGATTTCCATGTCGCGGTGTGGGTGCGTGGGAAAACCCGCACCCGGAGCAACGCGATCGTCGTTAATCACGCGGAGAGTGCGGAACTGATGATGCTTGGGATCCTGGTAATCGCCGAAGCTGAAGGTGTGTCGGCTATCGAGCCAGCCGAAATCCGTGACGCCGCGATCAATCCCTTTGCGAATCGTGATCATTGGTAAACCCAGTGGTGTCACCTGATGCCTATTGGTGACACCACTGGATACCGCCAAGTTTGCGGTGGCTTTCACTTCGTTGTGAGGATGTCGTGCATACCAAGCCCCAGAGCGGTGGCAGCCGCGAGGCTCACGAGCAGAATCAGGAATCCGCACTTTCGTGTCGCCTTGATCTGCCACCACATGAAGAGGCCGGAGACGCCCCAGAAGACCATCACAAAGGCCATGGCATCCACGATCACAGCCCAGAACCAGCGGGCGTTCTGTTCGCCGGGATAGCCATGAGCCAGGTGCAACCGCGTGAGGAATCGACGGGTTGATAGTTCCTCGGTCGTCGCCAGGTCAGCCGCCGACTTCCCCGCAACCATTCCGCTCTGAGCGTTGAATGTGACTTGCCACTCCTTCACGCCGTCCGACATGAAGAAGCTCAAATCGGGCACGCTGGTGACCGTGACTTCCCCGGTGGGCAAGCCGTTGCGTTCCAGCACCACCGGTATGGTTGCCCTGACACGATCGGGCAAGGGAGAATCGAGTGCGATGGCATTGCTTGGCCCGCGGGGGCGTTCACCCGTTGGCCTCTCTCGCTTGACTTCCGCTTTGCCGCTCGTGCCGTTCGCGCCGATAGCGAGGGGGGCTTTCTCCTCGGGTTTCGGCGGCGGTGTTGCGGCCCTCGATCGAATGGTGCCGCCGTTACCGGTCACGGCAAGCAAGACAGACACATCTTGCTCATCGGCTTTCACGGTGGCGAAGGCGAATTCGCGAGTGTACTTCGCCTTCTCGGGTTGCGTGAGGCGGTAATCGGCTTGTGATTCGGAACGCGTTCGCAGGGCCGCAACGACTTGCTCGGCGACTTCTGCCGGGGAAGTGGGGCTTTCCATCGGCGTTCCAACAAGGTGCGAGCGTTCGACGCTTACCGTTTGCTGATCTGCGAACGCGGTCGGGTGGTTGAACAGGAATCCGGTGACGCCATAGAGAATGGCCCACGGCAGCAGGAATAACCCGAGGTACAGGTGCCCGCGGCGGACGACATGCATCAACCGTTTACGGAATGGCCGGCGGATGAGATCCGGGCGAGTGGGGAACGGGAACCCTTCCGGGTCCGGCGTTCCCGATGCTGGTGGTGTTGCTTCAGCAAGACTCATATTGCCTCACACTTGGTTTGCGGCCTTTGCCGCTTCGGTCGCGCCTCAACGTCGCGTGCAGCGGCGCTTGCTCAGCGAGCTGTCACTCTTCTCCGGTCACCGGTTCGCCCTTGGTGGCGAGCTTCACTACTTCGAGTTCCTCCACGTTTCCGCCCGCAGCCGCGCCGCCAATCAGGAGTGCGTCCGAACCAAGCGGAACCAAGCGTGCGACCATCCGTTTCGTCGTGGCTTCGCCCACTTTCTCCCAGGCTTCGCCCTTCTCGGTGAGGCGGAAGACCGGGCCAGCCAACGTGTTCACGACCACGCGCCCGTTGACGACCGTGGAAGCCGGTGAGAAGGCGACACGTTCGGCACCGGGTAGTTCCGGCCCTTCCGACCACTTACCTGTTGCCACGTCCAGAATCTCCACGCGTTTCTCGCCGCCCTCCGCACCCAATCCACCTATCACATACACCTTGCCGTCTAATGCGGCCGCGGTGAGTGCCCGGCGTTTGAACGGTTGCGGGATCGCTTCCCACTTCAGTTCCTTCGCCGCCAGATTCAGCACCAGCGCGGTGTCGTGCCATTCGGACCTCGCCTCCTTCCCCTTCATCTGCCAGCCACCGACGACCACGAGCTTGTCGCCGGCCACAACAACATCGTGCGACGATCGCGCGACCGGCAGTGGCGGAAGTTGCTCCCACTTGCCGACCTTTGGATCGAACCGTGCACACTCGGTAAGGGACACGTTATCGGCGGCGTCGCCCGGTTTGTTCTGCGGTTGCATGCCGCCCACGCGGTACACTTTGCCGCCGTGCGTGGCGAGGTTCAACCCCTGTGCGATTGGCCCGCCGGGCAGTTCTTCCCACTTCGTTCCGCCAGCTAGTTTCAGTCGGTGGAACGTGCCGAGCACTGTGGCGTTGTCGTAGCTGTGCGTCTTCCCCGCGTGCCCGCCATAAACGTACAGATAGCCGTCGCAGGCAATCGCCCCCAGGCTTGAAACCGCTTTTGGCAGTGGCGGGAAGGTCGCCTGCGTGTTGGTGTCTGCGGCGAGCGTGCTCGCTGTGATCAACAAAAAGCCAGCGAGTGAAAGAGCGGTCGTTCGCATAAGTCTCCTTGGTTGAGTGAGTGCGGATTGATTCGTTCAAGAGTGGCACCCCCCTTCGCGAAACAATTCCCCAAACTGAAATCATCGCGTAAGCGTTTATCGAGTTACACCTTCGGTGAAAAATCATGGCCAAAACAATCATTGGGCATCTCAGACATCGGGGTGCGTTGCAGAAATCATGGCTTCAACTGTCGCCCCAATGATGAGGTTCCGGAGTTAGTATCCGTTACCGGAAAGCACTTCGCCACCGTTGCGGGTGCCCAGCGCAGTGTACGATGGAGCGTCGATCGAGTTCGTGACGAAGTGAACAGAGCCATCCGCGAAGACGAAGTTCACGCCGTTGGCATGGTCGCTCCGGAAGGTTTGCAGGCGATCGTTCACTGTGGTTGGCGCGGCGATGGTGTTCAGCTTCACCTTCGTGCTGCCGAAGGTATAGCCCGTGTAACCGAAGGCCCAACTCGTGTTCCCGCCGCGCAGTTGGCCGGCGAAAGTCCCACTGGTGAAGAAGTAGTCCTTGAGTTGAAAACCCATTTCACCAGTCAGGATTGTGTTGGACGTGCCGTCGCCGATATCGGTCATTCGTTTTCCGCAATCGATCACCGCACCACCATTGGCATTAGCTCTTACCACCATGCCGTTATCGGGCGGCGAAGCCCAGGCGTCGTTGCTTCCCGCGCACACGGCATAGCTGGCGAACTGCGTGCTATACGCTTCCGGCGGAGCTGGCGGCGGTGCCATCGATGGGCACAGGAAGATCTGGATCGGAATGCGAGTCAGAGTGTTGTTCGGTGGTGCGGTTGGCGGAAGGGCGGGGTTGTAAGAGTTGCGAATGTTGGCTTGCTCGATGTACGGCAAGATCTGCGTGAAAGCGCTCCCGAAGACGGGGTTATTCGCGGTCGGGAACCGCTCGTGAGAGTCATGGTAACTGTGGAACGCCAGCCCGATTTGTTTCAGGTTGTTCGAACACTTCATGCGTGCGGCGGCTTCACGCACTTTCTGCACGGCGGGCAACAGCAGCCCGATCAAGATCGCAATAATCGCGATCACAACTAACAACTCGATCAGGGTAAAACCTCGGCGAGCACGTGTCGCAAAACGAGGCGCAAAAAACAGACGCGAGCGCATAGCACCACTCCGAATCCAGGGATAACCGGGAAAAGAGTGAGACGCATTGCGACGGAAGGTGAGCAACCGGGGCGAGCGAGCACGGAGTGGGCAACTCCGTGTGCTGAGCGATGCCGGTCGCGTCCCGAACGGAGGCGGAGCAGTCTCGCCAAGAGCAACGACGGTCATTGCTCTTGGCTTCTTTAATGAGACAAAATCTCAATAAGATGACTTTACTTTAAGTACCTTTCGGCTACTGTCAAGAGTCTGAACCGCAAAAATGTCCCGAATCAGTGCTGATTCCGGATCGAGCCATTGTTGCAATGAATTGCCTTGAATTCCGGGCTTCGGAGGTTGTTGTGAGTGAGAACGAACCCAAAGGGGAGCCGAGAAAAGAGACATCGTCTCAAGAAATCCCAAAGGAATTGCAGGCGGCGGAATTGTTTGGCGAAGCGCGCGAAATCTGGATTGTGCTCGATGGCGTGCGCTATCGCCTGCGCATTACGCGACGCGGGAAGATGATCCTTCAGAAGTGATCGCGGTGCGAAGAAATCGCGGTGCGTGCGTGCCGCGATAGTCTGGGCGTTGGCAGACTCTCCCTCTTGACACTCCTTCTTGACTCTCCCTCTTAACGAGCCGGAACCGTCGCTGACGCTTCCGGCTCGTCAAAACTGACGCTTCCGGCTCGTCAAAACTCGGCACACAACACCAACTACATGTTTAGACTTTCTTGACGCACACCACGCGGGGCAGCGAGTTCATGTCTTTGACCGTTGGCCCTAATTCCCATTGCGGCAGGCTCTCGAAGATCGCCCGCACATCGGCATCTTGAGTGGAACCGATCTCCAGCATCAACTTGCCGCCCGCATTCAAGAACGAACCGGCACCGGTCGCAATGCGTCGATAGAAGTTCAGCCCATCGGCTCCGCCATCGAGGGCGGTTCGCGGTTCATGATCGCGCACATCCGTGGCCAACTCCGCGAACTCGTGATGTGCGATGTAGGGCGGATTACTCACGATCAAGTTGAACTTCGCATCCGTCGGCAAGGGGGTAAGAAGGTCGCCTTGCACGAAGCGAATGCGATCCGCGACGGCGTGCTTCGCCGCGTTGCGTTTCGCGACTTCCAGAGCATCTGGCGAAATGTCCACTGCGGTCACACGCGCGTCTTTCTTCTGGTGGGCGATGCTGATCGCAATGCACCCGGAACCGGTGCCCAGATCGAGGATTGCGGGGGCTTGCATCGGCTTCAGATAAGCCAGCGCTTCCGCAACGAGTGTCTCGGTGTCGGGGCGCGGGATGAGCACGGCGGGGGAAACCTCGAACGCCAGGAGATAGAAGTCGCGAACACCCACGAGATACGCAACCGGCCATCCGGCGACGCGGCGTTGAATGAGTTCTTTGAATCGCGTGCGGTCTGCGTCCGATGGTTGCTCATCGTAGCGAACCAGCAGATCGACTTTGCTACAGCCGAGAACATGGCCCAGCAGAATTTGCGCATCGACGCGCGGATTCTCGATTCCTTTCTTCGCCAGGAAATCTGTCGTCCAGCGGAGGAGTTCTTTGATCGTCCAGATGGTGGGTGATGTTGCCGGTTCGGCCATGAGCCAATTCCTTGCCGTGGGGTAAATCCTTCGACTCATGCCAACCCATTGCCAACCGGCGAGATCGCGCGTTCAACCGGTGGCGGCGGCCAAACGCTGCTTCTTGGCGTAATCGCGCATGGGGTCGATCATCTCGTGCAGAGTGCCGGCCATGATGGCGTCGAGGTGGTAGACCGAGAGTTCGATGCGGTGATCGGTGCAACGGTTTTGCGGGAAGTTGTATGTGCGGATGCGTTCGTTGCGGTCGCCGCTACCGATTTGATTTTTGCGGACTTCCGAGCGTTCGCGGTGAAGTTTCGCCTGTTGGCGTTCGAATATTCGCGTGCGAAGAACGCGCATGGCGCGTTCGCGATTCTTGTGCTGGCTCCGCTCATCCTGGCACTTCACCTCGATCTGATCGGGCGTGCCTTTGCGATACCAAATGCGGACGGCGCTTTCAGTCTTGTTAACGTGCTGGCCGCCGGCCCCGCCCGCTCGCATGGTTTCCCATTCGATATCGCCGGGGTTGATGGAGACTTGAACATCGTCCGGTTCAGGGAGAACCGCGACCGTGGCCAGTGAGGTGTGCGTGCGGCCTTGCGTCTCGGTTTCGGGAACCCGCTGCACGCGATGGCCACCCGATTCGTAACGCAGGAACTGATAGACCCCGTCGCCTTCCACACCGAAGGTGATTTCCTTGAAGCCGCCGGCTTCTCCGGGGCTGAGGGAAATGTCTTCCACCTTCCAGCCCATCGCGCGGGCGTAGCGGGTATACATGTCGTAAAGATCGCCGGCAAAGAGCGCGGCTTCGTCGCCACCGGTGCCCGCCCGGATTTCCACGATGAGCTTCGAGAAGTCTTCCGTGGGATCGACGAGGAATTGATCTTCGATGTGGGAATACAGGGCTTCGCGTTTGGGCTTTAATGTGGCGAGTTCATCTTCCGCCATCGCCTGCATCTCGGCGTCATCGCCTGCGGCAATCGCTTCGGCATCCTTGATGCTGGCATCGAGTTTAACGAGTTCCAGATAAGGCTCGACAACCTTCGCCAGCGCGCCGCGTTCTTTGGCGATGGCTGAGGCACGCACCGGATCTGTTGCCACTTCCGGCTCGTACAGCATTTCTTCCAGAGCGCGATAATGGGCCAATTTTTGTTCGAGTGCGGCAAGCATTGTGGCGGTTTGGCATGAGGTGTTGGGTGTAACGAATTCCACTGCGGTGCGCAGCCACCCGAGTGGCCACGCAATTGGTGGCGACGCTAACGGAAGACATCCGATTGGAATCGCAGTGGCATATCTTCCTTACTCAACGCCCAGCACGAAACACCCGCCCGCGCTTGCGGCACACACTTACTTGGGCTCTTCGGTCTTCTTCGCGCCATACTTGGAGTTCTTGTATTTGTCGTTGAACTTCTGGACGCGGCCGGTGGTGTCCAACAGCTTCATCTTGCCCGTGAAGAACGGGTGGCTGGCGCTGGAGATTTCCAGTTTATACAGCGGGTATTCCTGGCCATCGGTCCACTTGATCGTCTCTTTGGTTTCAACGCACGACCGCGTGAGGAAAGAGAAGTCCGCAGCTGCATCCTGGAACACGACGGTGCGGTAATTGGGGTGAATGCCCTTTTTCATGACTCGACTCGCTCCGGAGAACACACGATTAATGGGTATATCTTAGGGCGATCCGCAATTGCCGACAACGCCCGATTTTCGCCGTGCGATTATCCCGCAGGGCGAACGGACACAGAGACGACCTTCCGGCCTTCGCATCTTTCTGTTTCCTACTTGCGCTGCGGCACGATACACTACCTTCACCTGCCCTGTTTCGCACTTCGGAGCTGTCTCATGCCTCCCCGCTTTTGTGCTTGCATCTTGTGCGCCGGTGCCGCGATTGTCGCGTACTTGATGTTTCTCTCCGCGCCGCAAACGGCTTCCGCCCAACCGCCGGGCAAACCCGTTAGCTTCATTAACGATGTCGCGCCCATCTTGAAGGAGAACTGTTTCGCCTGTCACGATGCGAAAAAGAAGTCTGGCAAGTACGACATGACCACGTTCGAGAAAATCCTCGCGGGTGGTTCCAACGGCGAGCCGATCGTTCCTGGCAAGCCCGATGATAGCGACTTTCACGATCTGATCGTGACCGCAGACCAACGGCGGATGCCGCCACGCGACAAGGGCGAAGCGGTTCCCAAAGAGAAAGCCGCGATCATTGCTCGCTGGATTAAAGACGGAGCGAAACTCGATGGCGGACTCACGCCAAACGCGGACCTTGTGAAGGAACTCCGCATCCGGTGGAAGCCGCCCGCACCGCCGAAGGTTTATCCGTTTCCCACGGTCATCAATGCGTTGGCGTTCACGCCCGATGGCAAGCAACTCATCGTGGGCGGGCACCACGAACTCACCATGTGGGAAATCGCCACTGGCAAACTCGTGAAGCGGCTCTACACCCGCGCGGAACGGGCGTACGGCCTGGCGTTCCTGCCCGATGGCAAGCTCGCCGTCGCAGGTGGTCGCCCCGGTCAAGAAGGCGACGTGCGCATCTACGACATCAACGCCAAGGGGAAGAGCGAGAATGGCGTCGAGATTCTTGACGGTGTGAACGACCCGAAAGTGCTGATCAAGCATCTCTTCGATGTCGATGACTCAGTGCTCTGCTTGGCAGTGTCACCGGATGGGAACACGCTGGCCGCGGGCGGCTGCGATCGCGCCGTGCGTATCTTCAATCTTTCGGGCGGGCTGGATAAGGCCGTGCTGGAACAGACCGTGGAAAACCACGCCGACTGGGTTCTGGGCTGTGCGCTCAGCGCCGATGGCAAGTATCTCGTTACCGCTGGCCGCGACAAAACCGCCAAGGTGTGGGACATCAAGGCGAAGGAGTCTGTCGTCACCTTCCCGGAACATAAAGAAATCGTCTATGGCGTGGCGGTGAAGGACGACGGCTCGGCGGGCTTCTCGGTGGGAGCCGACAAGAACCTTCGCACCTGGAAGCCGAACGGTGAAGGCAAGCAAGTGAAATCGGCCGGCGGCCACAGCGATGAAGTGTTCAAGGTTGTCGCCGCTCCCAAGGCTCCGATTCTCGCCACTTCCAGCGCGGACAAAACGGTTCGCCTTTGGGACTCAACGAGCCTGACAGCCGGGAAAACGCTCTCCGGGTTAACGGACTATGTCTATGCCGTGGCCTTCAGTGCGGATGGCGCACTGGTGGCGGGCGGAAGCTACGATGGCTCGGTGGGTGTGTGGAAGGTTTCCGACGGAAGCACTGTGAAGCTTTGGAACGCCAGCCCTGGAATGGTGACCAAAGAAAAGGAACCGGAAGCCAAGAAGAAGTGACAGACCGCATCTAATGCTCACCGCCCGGCACGGATGCCTGTGGTGTGTGAATGCGAGTTGCTGGGGCTTCGACAGATTCCGGGACGAGCGTTCAGCTCGTCCCGGAATCTTCGGTTTCATTCAAGCTAGTTGATCATGAGAGCGGTTCGGCGGGACTGCCCCAGTATCGGCGGGAGCGAGGGCAAGCAACCCGCGATGCGCTTGATCTACCAACTCCAGACTCCGGTTAAGAACTTGCAATCGCCAATCTTGCGCAGCCGGACAGAACAACTCTTTGAGCTTTTCCTTCGCCCGCACAGTGGAGGCCGCGGAAGGTGCTCCCCAGTGGTGGGATTGGTTCTCGGCCCGCAACCCTGCGAGAACTTGAACCGAACTGTAGGTCCCAAACTCCGCGCAGGCGAACAGGTAGTCGGCGGCCAGACCGCTGGAGGCGCACCAGCGCCCGAACCCTCCCCTGGCATCGTAGGCGATCCCGCTGGAATCGCTCACCTCGAATGAGTCGGCCCCGAACCACTCCGTCAGCCAACCGCGCTGACGCTGGCTGATTCACGGACCGGTTGATTGTGTCTTTTTTCTCGGTCGGTGATGAAGCATGGTCTTAACCCGTTGCCTCACGGTCTGGAAGTAGCAGAGGCTGTTCCGGATCGAGGTCTTCAGGTCGGCCAGGGTGTCGAAAAGTCGG
>JBGSLF010000035.1:0-11834 GCA_041740855.1 Gemmata sp. | reverse complement strand
CCGCCCGGTGGTGACGAGGGCCGCGACCAGCAGTGTCGAGAAGCGTTGGTAGGTGGGGCTGGTGAAGTGGACGGCGAGAACCTGGACCAGCGTGTGCGCCTCGGGTGGTAGAATCATGGCGGCCGTCCGTGGGCGAGGACCATGGGAGCTTCAGCAACCCTCATACTACCTCACCACGGACGGTCACCCAGAATCGGCATCAGTCGAGTTAAGAGTGAGAACTCTTACTCCAAGCGTCAACTGATTAATGCGTTGCGACAATTATGTGGTTGCTCACGAGGGCGAGCCGAAGGCACTTCATAGCGCTCGCCCGATGAAACCCGGTGAAGTGCCAGGAAAAGCCACGACACGAGATGTGTCAAATCGAAATCGCCGCCAAGTTGCGAATTGTTCTCCGCTTACCGTTTGACGCCCTCGCGTTCGTCGGTTAATTTGTGCCACACCAACTTGTGTTCGCGATAGAGGCGGTGAGAGCCGCGAAGATCGCCAACCATGCGACGAGCCACTCGTTCCGTCACAGTTTCGCAACTCACCTGATCGAGTCCGGGTACGGCATCCGAACGGTGCAGGAGTTGCTGGGCCACACGAGCGTGGCAACGACGATGATCTACACGCACGTGCTGAACAAGGGCGGACGCGGGGTGAAGAGTCCTCTGGACGCGATGTGACCGGTTGGCGTTGTTGGCGCAATTTCGTTATTACTGTGTTAGTTTGCGCGGCGCGCAAACTAACACAGGTTTTTCCCGGTGTTAGTTTGCGCGCCGCGCAATGAGCAGGTGATCTGCTCGCGCAAACTAAACCCATGTTCGGCACAAGCAACTTAGTTCCGATCTCGCGAGAAAGCCCAATGGACATCGCCGACGAAATCCAGCGGCTTTCGGACCTGCACCAGAAGGGCGCGCTGACCGATTCGGAATTCGCGGCTGCCAAGGCAGCCGTGCTCTCGGCCCACACGTCGGGCGCAAGCCCCCCAACGCCCACGAAGACCGACGAGAGTTCGCTCGGTGAGCAGCCGACACCCTCAGCAAAAGACTACCAAAAGGAACTGTCGGTGGGTTGCAGCATCTTGCTGCTCGCGCTGTGCTTGGTCTGCGGCGGTTTCCCATGGTGGTCAGACGTCACCTACAGTGAGGGCGAGCGCGTCGGGGTGATCGTTAAGTTTTCGCACAAGGGGGTGATCTGGAAGTCTTGGGAGGGCGAGATGCAACTGGGCGGGGTCAAGCCGACTGAGGGTGGAGTCGTGCCGAACTTATGGGCGTTCTCGTTGCGGCGCGGCGAGGAAGAAGACCTCGTGCAGAAGGTAATGGCGGCCCAGGAATCAGGAAAGCGGGTCAAGATGCGATATCGCCAGGCACTATGCTGGGCGCCGTGGCGCGGGTTTACCGGCTCCTATCTCAAGTCAGTGGATGTGCTCGGTGAATGACGCTGGCCTGTCCAAGAAACTCCTCCGCTGGAGCGCACGCGACGCTCCTGCGCTCCAGCGGAGGAGTTTCTTGGGGACAATTTCTTGAGGCGGTGACCGGCATCAAGATCGTGTGCCTCCGCTGCCTGGCCAACATCCGCCGCCGCAACCGCGTCCGACGGGGGTGAGCCGCAGACGCCGAACCGCTCTGATGGCTAACCGACTTGAATCAAGCCGAAGATTCCGGGGCGGGCTGAACGCCTGTCCTGAAGCACTTTGAAGCCCCGTCGCCGACAGTGCGATCACGCTTGATCTTTCGGCGGAAGCCCCGTTTGCCGGCCAGCGACGATGTCGGGTACAATAACCGCGGCACCAACGGAGGGCCGGGCGATGCAGACGGTCAAGTATGTCCACTGGCAGGAAGATGACGCCTGGCTGGGATACCTCCAGGACTACCCCGACTACTGGACTCAGGGGGATACCCTCGACGACCTGCTTGATCACCTCAGGGATCTCTATCTGGACCTGGCTGGGGGGTTGATTCCGGGTGCCCGCAAGGTCGGGGAGTTGGTCGTTCCATGAAGCGCGTGGACCTGATCCGGACGATCGAAGAGTTCGGGTGTGTTCTGGTCCGGCACGGGGCCAAGCACGACTGGTATCGGAATCCGGCCACCGGCGTATCCCAGGCGGTCCCACGTCATCGCGAGGTCAAGGAGCCACTCGCCCGACGAATTATCCGGATGCTTGGTAACCCGGGCGACGGAGGCACGGATTCGGAGGGTTCTTGAGATGTTGAACCGCTCTCATTGCGAACCGACTTGAATCAAGCCGATGATTCCGGGGGGGCTGAACACGCGTGCCGCGGCCATGCCAAGAACAATTGAGTTCGATCTAATCCCCGCTGCCATAGCCCGCATCAGCGATGTAGTTCTCGTAGCGGTTGTAGTCTTTTCGCCAGGTTAGCGTGATCTCGCCCGTGGGGCCGTTACGCTGCTTGGCGATAATCACTTCCAGCACGTTATCGTCTTGCGTGCCATCGAACTTCCCCGGCCGATGCAGCATCATACAGGTGTCGGCATCCTGTTCGATCGAACCGGATTCACGCAGGTCGGCGAGCCGCGGCTTGTGGTCTTGGCGATCTTCCGAGGCACGGTTGACCTGTGCCAGCGCGATCACCGGGATGTTTAACTCGCGTGCCAGGAACTTGAGTCGCCGGCTGATTTGTGCCACCTGTTCCTGGCGTGGGTCGCGGCGATTCTCCGGTTCGATGAGCTGCAAGTAATCGATCACCACCAATCGCAGCCCGCCTTCCTTCTCGTGCTTCTTGTCGATGCGTCGAGCGGTCGCGGCGATTTGAATCATGCTGCGGCTGGGTGTGTCGTCGATGTAAAGCCTAGCTTTACGCAGCACATCGCCCGCATCCATCAACTTCTGGATATCGTCCGAACTCAGATGCCCCTTGCGAACCTTGTGGCTATCCACCCGCGACTGACAGCACAGTAAGCGTTCGGCCAGTTCCACGCGTGCCATTTCCAGGCTGAAGAACGCAACCGCGGGCGGCGGTTCACTCGGGCTTTGACTGGTGATGATGTTGCGCACCATGTTCAATGCGAAGGCCGTTTTCCCCACCGAAGGCCGTGCGGCCACGATTACCAATTCCGATTTCTGCAACCCCGCCGTGAGGTTATCGAGATCGACGTACCCCGAGGGCAAGCCGCTGACCGCGAGATTATCTTTGCCGATGCGTGAATCCAGCCGGGTGAACGCTTCGTGCAGCGTCTCGGTCAGCGTCTTGATTTCGCCAACCATCCCCGCCTTCGCGATATCCATGATCTTGCGTTCGGCCTGCGACACCAGTTCATCGGCGGATTGCGTTCGGTCGTACGCATCACGCAGAATTTCATTACCGGCGTGGATCAGGTTCCGCACCATCGCGGTATCGCGGACGATCTTCGCGTGGTATTCCGCATTGGCTCCCGTGGGCACGGAGTCCCACAATTCGGTGAGGTACATCACCCCGCCAATGTCGTCGAGTTGCTTGCTTCGCTTCAGCCGTTCATGGATCAGCACTAGATCGAATGGTTGGTTCTCGTTGGCGAGGTCCGAGATGGCCTGATAGATCTTCTGATGCGCGTCGAAATAGAAGTTATCCGCCTTCAGAACTTGTTGAACGGTGGGGAGTGTGTCGGGGTCGCGAAGCACGCCACCAATGACGCCGCGTTCGGCATCGCGGTTATGCGGCGGCAGGCGATCGGTCATCGGGTCGGGAGACATCGATTATCCCGCATGGCATTCGGCTGAGTGGAGTGTCTGCTTGTATACCAGCAGATTATTGACTCATAACCAAGAGCGGCCGAAAGGGAAACCCCAGCGCGCTTGAAGTGAGGGAAGGAATAGTTGGAATAACGTGGGAGAAACTAACGCAAAGCACAAAGCCCATGCGGCATGCCGCATGGGCTTTGTTGTTTCTGGCTCAGGAGTTAGCTTGGCTTGCTCAAGCGTGCCCGGCGTGTTCTCTTACTTCTTGCCGCCCGGTGCGAGAGCAACGACGAGCACCTGAATCTTCGCTTCGATCCCGTAGCCAAGCGACAGCGGCACTTCGGTAAGGGTGTTCGCTTCCTTGATCGGGTGCTCCAGCTTCACCATGTCGGCCTCGACCAACAGGTTCTTCCCCTTGAGCGTTTTGCTAATCTCAACGGGACCGATCGAACCGTACAAGTGGCCTTCGTCGGTTGCGTTCGCTTCGATCGTGACGGCGGGGAGACGTGAGAGTTGCTCGGAGAGCACTTTGAGGTCCGCAACGCGGGCTTCGCGCGCCTTCTGCACCTTGATCTTGTATTGTTCCAGCGTTCGCAGGTTCTCTTCGGAGGGAATAACTGCAAGCCCGTATGGGATCAGGTAGTTTCGGGCGTAGCCGGGCTTCACCTCGACGAGGTCGCCTTGCTTGCCGACGTGAAGCAGATCGTTGACAAGCACAACGAGCGTTCCGCCGTGTTTGCCCTTCTTGATCTGGTTCCGCTTCCTGATCTTCTTGGTAGGGAGCTTCTTGGTGGCAGTTGTTGCGCCGCCTTTCGCTTCCGGTTTCTTTGCGGTCTTGGCCATGACAATGGTCCCGTAATAAGCGAGTGAACCAGGTGGCCAGCGTACTGGCCGCCTGGTGGGTTAATCATACCGCGGGACCGGCGGTTGTCCCGCATGGATCAGAATGGAATGGGGTCGTCGCCACTGCTGGCCGCGCCCCCGCCATATTCCTCGCCGTCGTCGTCGGATGGGGGTGCAGACGGTCGCCCGCCTCCCATGGCGGGTTTGCCACCGCCATAGCCACCGGAACGGGAAGCGCCGCTACCCATTCCACCACCACCGCCACCTTCGCCTTCCCCGCGACCGGTCAGAAACTCCACACCATCGACGACAATCTTGTGCTTCGATCGTTTACCGCCACCGTTCTTGTCTTCCCACTGATCGAGAACCAGGCGACCCTCAATATAGAGGGGATCGCCTTTCTTCACGTACTGGGTGATCAGTGATACCAGATCTCGTCGGGCGTCCGGTCGGGCAAAAGCCTCGCAGTCGATGTAGAGTGGGTTTGGGTCGTTTTCCCACTGACCCGTCGCCGGGTTCTTTTTGCTTCGTCCCACCGCAAACCGGAACTTCACAACTCGAGTTCCGTTGGGGATGGCCCCTTCTGTTGGGCTGTCGGTTAGCCGACCAATCAACATTACCTTGTTCAACGTCGCCATGATGCGACCTCCCGTGCGGACCCGCCCCAAGAGGGTTAAAGTTAAGCTTGGGGTAAGTGTGTTGGGCGCGGTCCGTGTGTGGAGGTTAAACCATCGCGATTATCTCTTGCAAGGTCGGTAATTCGAACATCCGGGAGCGTGGGATTTCCGTCGGTTGGGTTCGGGTCAATCTTTTGTGCCAAAACCGCAAAGTCGCAATTATTCGGGCTTATCGGACATCTCGGGTCGGCGACCACGCGGACCGCGCGAAGGAGGCGGGGCGTCATCGCCGCCCATCATTTCGCCACCAATGGCGGAGGGATCGGTCGACACTGTGGCTTCGTCCTTCATGCCGCGGATCGCGAAGCCATTACCGGTGTCTTCAGTGGCAACTTGCAGAATCGATTCCTGCCACTTGGGATCGAGCTTCAACGTGAGCTGCCGCAGGATCAAGCCTTCTTGCAGTGCGAAGTCGCGTTCGACTTCACCCTGCTTGGTGCTTTCCATCGTGTAATAGATGATGTGGAAAGCGCCCTTCTTCTGCTTGCCGATCGGGTAGGCGAGTTTGTGGTTATAGTCCCAGGGGCGGCTGATGAGCACAACGCCGCCGTGCCGCTCCAGAATGTGGTGAATCTGGTTCTTGGTTCCGTCCGCGTCGGCCGAGACTTTGTTCGGGTCGAGGAGGAACATGGTTTCGTAAGTCACAACTGGCATAATCAACCTCTGGTGAACCCCACAAGGTGGGGTGGTTACCATGGATCAATCCGGGCTATTGTTGCAACACCCGGCGACCCCATCCCACCGTGGGAAAGGGGGCAACCAACAATCCGTTCGTCGTTTAATGAAGCGGTGAAGGACTCATTCCTTGGCGGGTGCCGTTTCGCCGCCTGATGGCGATTGTGGCTCCTGCTGCTTCGGTTTTTCCTTCTTCTCTTTTCCTGTTTCCTTCGGGGCACCGGCTTCGGGGCCGTTGAAGCGGTTCATGGCCACCTCAACCCCTTGCTTTGCCCAGGTGATCGAAGCCTGGGCTGCGGTTGCAATTGCGTCTTCGACCGCCTTGCGTTCTCCCGGTTTAAACTTCGAGAGCACATGGTCTATCGCATCGCCCGGACCAGGTTGGCCAACACCAAGACGAAGGCGGGCGTAACCATCGGTGCCAAGCTGATCCTGAATGTTGCGTAGCCCGTTTTGCCCGCCGTGGCTCCCCTTGATCCGCAATCGCAGCTTACCCAGTGGCAGGTTGAAATCGTCGCAGACGACCAACACTTGATCCACCGAAAGCTTGTAGAAATCGAGGGCCGCTCGCACCGCTTTGCCACTCAGGTTCATGAACGTGAGTGGCTTCATCAGCAGTATGGTTTCGTCGCCTTCCTTGATCTCTGCGACGAACGCCTCGAACTTCTCGCGAAACGCCGAACACCCTGGCCCGGCAGCAAGGTAATCGATCACATCAAACCCGACATTATGCCGGGTACCCGTGTATTTGGGGCCGGGATTACCGAGACCAACAATGAGCTTCATGGCGGTCAGTGTTCGTATCGAGTGGATAGCGATTCAACAGTTCAAGCACACATCACAACGGACGCCACAGAAGTTCGCCCGGTTCGGGTGTTGCTGTTGGACGCAATCGCTATCCACAGGCCAACCATTACTTGTCGTCGTCTTCGGCCTTCTTTTCCTTCTTGATCACTTCTGGCCCAACTCCGGCTTCGCCACCAAGTGGGGCAACAACCGTTTCGGCACCTGGCAACTTGAGTTGCACCACGACGAGTTCCGGTGATTCCAGCACATTCACGCCTTCGGGCAGTTTCAAGTCCGAGACGTGGATGGGGCGGCCCAGAGTCAGGTCGGTGATATCGAGGCGAACCGCTTCGGGAATGGCTCCGAGTGGGCACTCAATGTGGAGCGAGTGAAGCGGTTGATCGAGCACGCCGCCACCGGTTTGTTTGGGCGTGTTTCGGAGTTCGACGGGAACGGTCACCTTCACGCGTTCACTTGCCGATTTCCGCTCGAAATCGACGTGCATCATCTCTTTGCCAAATGGATCCCATTGCAGTTCGCGAATGAGAACCGATTCCGGCTTGCCATTGATTTCGAGGTTCAGCATGCGAACGTGCAGAATGCGAATGGCTCGGTCGAGTTCCTCGGCCGAAACCGCAACCGCCACATTCTCTTCTTTGTGGCCGTAAACGATACCAGGCACGAGGCCTTGCTTGCGGAGCTTGAATGCGGCACGGGAGCCTTTGCCGGTGCGTGGCGTGGCCTTGAGTGTGAGTTGTTCCGTCATGCGGTCCTCTGGAGCCTGCTACTCTCGCGGATTGGTGTGAACTAACCCGCTACCCTCGCTAGCTCCGGTGGAAATTGAGAGAGCGGCCCGGTTCGAAGGGCCGCCCATTCATGGAAAGTAATTATGGCAGCCGGTTGACCGACCGACAAGAGCGCGACCGAAAAACCGGTGCCGCTGGCAGAGACGAACAACTTGAGTCGCCTCCGCGCTCGCAAGGCACACAATCCGTTGGTTCCGCCACGCTGCGGCCGATTATCATCCGGTTGGGTATCCCACAGGAGATTATTCCATGGCGAAGAAGATTGATTGGCTTTATCACCGCAGGGGTTGCACGACGTGCAAGAAAGCTGAAGCCTACCGCGAGGAACACGGCACCAAGACCGCCGAGATCGTGGACGCGATCAAGACTCGCTACGCGGGGGAAGAAGCACTGAAACTGCTGGAGAGTATTAACTCGCTCGTGGTAACACGCGGGAAGAAAGTGGAAGTATTCGATCTGAAGAAGGCCCGCCCGGACGACACGGAACTTCTCTCGCGATTGATGGGGCCAACCGGCAATCTGCGCGCGCCCACCGCTCGCATCGGCAAGACGCTCGTAGTGGGTTTCAGCGAGGAAGCCTACGAAAAGGTGTTAGGATCGTAACTCCAACTCCGCCGGGCGAGCGGGCGATTTGATGTCGCCCGTGCTTTTCAGCGGATCGCCGGAAACAGCGGTTTCACCTTGTCGCCGATAAGTTCGGCCGTCACCCGCAAGTCGTCCGGTTGCGCTTTCAGTTCGGCGGCGTCGGCGTACGTCACGTCGGCCCACGGCTTCGGGAAGTTGAAGCTGTTGTAGATCGTCTCGGAACTTCGGGGGATGAACGGCTTCAGCAGAATGCTCGCGATGCGGAGCGTCTGCGTGGCGTTGAACAGCACTTTCTTTGCTGCTTCCGTATCCGTCTTCACCAGCTTCCACGGCGCATTCGTTTCGAGGTACTGGTTCGTCGGTGTGAGGAAGTCTTGCACGATCGTTTGCAGCGCGAGGTTGTACCGGCACCCCTCTACGTGCCCGCGCACGGTGGCGACGAACTCCGCGAGGTCGAGGCCCGGAACAACCGACTCGGGCGTCTTGCCCGCGGTGCCGCCGAACACGCCATCGAAGTTCTTCGTCGGGATCGCGATCGTGCGGCTCAGCAGGTTCCCAAGGTTGTTCGCCAACTCCGAGTTATACACCTCCGTGAACCGCTCCCAACTGAAGTCGCCGTCGCCAGGGTATGGGCACTCCCGCAGGAAGTAGTATCGGAACGCATCGACGTTGAACTTGGTAATGATGTCCATCGGCTCGACCACGTTGCCGAGCGCTTTCCCGATCTTCTCGCCCTTGATGTTAACGAACCCGTGGCCGAACACCTTCTTCGGCGGTTGCTCGTCCGCGGCCCATAGCATCGCCGGCCACAGCGCGCAGTGGAACCGGGTGATGTCCTTGCCGATGAAGTGGACATCCGCCGGCCAGAACTTGTCGAACGTCGCACGCTCGTCGCCGTAACCGATGCCGGTGATGTACGTCAGCAGCGCGTCGAACCACACCCAGATCGTGAACTCCGGGTCGAACGGGACCGGGATTCCCCACGTCTCGCCACGCCGCGTGATGTTGACATCGAACAGCCCGTCGTTCTTGATCAGACTGATGATCTCATTCTTCCGCGACTCGGGTTGGATGAAGTCCGGATTCGCCTCGTAGAAGGCCAACAGGCGATCCGCGAACGCCGACAGCCGGAAGAAGTGGCACGGCTCCGACCGCTTCACCACCGGCCGCTTGTGGATGGGACAGTTCCCCGCTTCAAGTTCCTTCTCGGTCTTGAACGCCTCGCAACCGTCGCAGTACCAGCCCTCGTAACTGCCCTTGTAGATGTGGCCGTTGTCGTACACCTTCTGGATGAACTTGCGGCAACACTCCTTGTGGCGTTCGGAGCTGGTCTGCACGAAGGTGTCGTAGCTGATGTCGAGGGCGTCCCACACTTCGCGGAACTGCCGGGCCATGTCGTCGCAGTACGCCTGCGTATCAAGCCCCAACTCGGCGGCGCGCTTGCTCACCTTCACGGTGTTCTCGTCGTTCCCCATCAGGAAGAAGACGTCGTACCCCTCCATCCGGCGATAGCGGGCTTGCACATCCGCGCCGAGTTTCTCGAAGGCCGTGCCAATGTGTGGGCGGCTGTTGGGGTAATCGATGGCGGTGGTTTGGAACCAGCGGGGCTTGGCGGTCATGCCGTCTCCTTCGGGGCTTCTACAGTCTTTCTACCAGACCAACCCACCGCAGAGCAGGTTCGGCGGACGCAGTTTGAGCGGTTCTGAGAACTCGAGCAGATTGCCCCTTCCGGATTGTCCAGTTGCGGAGTAAACTTTCAGTGTTGGAACATACCTTGCGAATCGTCCCACCATCAGATTCCTTTTCGTTGGAGCAGAACAAACCATGCGCCGCTCCCTCGGCTGTATCGCCATCATCTTTTTGGCCGTTGAACTCGTGCCCGCGGCCGACATTGCCCCCGCCCCACGAGCGAAACCGCCTGCCGCTGTTGTCGCAGCCCCGGTTACCGGACCGCGAATGCCCTTAACGGGTTTAGCGGTCGCCAAACCAATGCTCGACGCCTGCGTGTATCGCTACGGCGTGGGCACCGCGAGCAAGCAGTGCCAGGCGTTCGTGGATCAGGCGTTGGGCATGTATTACTCGTATGTGTGGATCGAAGCCGCCCGCGCTGCCGAAACAGCCCTGAAGCACGACCCAGAATGTGCGTACGCCTGGCTCGTGCTGCACCGCTCGCTGGATAAGTGGGGCCGCGGGAAAACCACCCCGAAGACTTCCGGCCTGGCGGGCATTCTTGGTGCCCCGGGCTATACCGTGCTCGATGATAAGTTCACCAAGTCGCCCTCGGACTATTCACTGGAAATGGCTCGCAAACTGATGCCGCGTGCCAGCCATCGCGAGCAACTTCTGATTCAATCGCGATTGCAAGAAAAGGGAATGTGGCCCAACGTGGGGCCAGATGAACGAAAGAAGAAGGCGCAGCAATCGCTCGATGAACTCCTGACGCTGTACGACGACGATCAAGAAGGCTGGTTCTGGCGTGCTCAACTCGCGGTGGGCGATGGCCAACACGCCGCCGCCCCATACTACAAATCGCTTCTGCGGCTGAACCCAGTTCACCCCGGCGCGAATCACGAACTGGTTCACTACTTCGAGAACATCCGCCGCCCCGCTCTGGGCTGGCCATACGCCGAAGGCTACATCAAATCGTCGCCTGGCATTCCGCACGCCTTCCATATGCAAGCGCACCTCGGCATGCGGATCGGCAAGTGGGGGAGCACGAGCGACTACAGTTCAAAGGCCATCGAGTTCCAGATTGCTTACCACAAGAATCAGGGCGTGACACCGGGTGAAGATCACCAGTTCAATCACCACATGGAAACGCTGACACGCAGCCTCGTTCACGATGGCCGATATGCCGAGGCCAAAGCAATCAAGGCGAAGGCCGAAGGCTACAAGTATGCGTATCGCCCCGAGTGGTTCCGCATGGCGATTACCCAAAAGGACTGGGCGGAAGCGCAGAAGATCGTCGATTACTATCGCCGCCTCGATAAAGCGGGCGGAGCCTACTACGCCGCGCTGATGTGCCTGGAAAAAGGCGACACCGAGCAAGCGGGCCGCGAAGTCGATACGATCCGCCAATCGCAACAAGCGGGCCGGAAGACCACCGATAAGCTCAAGGAACGGCGATTGCAGGAAGTGCAAGGCCGCTACTTGTGCCAGAAGGGCGACGGCGACGCGGGGCTGAAGTTGCTTCGCAAGCTCGTCGATTCGAGCAAGAACGATTTCAGCCATCACGCCTGGGGCAACGGTGCCGTTCACATGGAAGCCTGGGGCATCGGTGCTCTGGAAGCCGGCAATGCCCTCGACGCCGAAGAGGCGTTTCAGGAATCGTTGGCGCACGATTCCGGAAGCGTACGAGGGGCGCTCGGCATGTGGGCATTGTGCGAACGCCTAGGCCGAACAGAAGAAGCCGCCCGCTACCTGAAACTCGCCCATCGGGTGTGGGCCAAGGCCGACGCCAAGGACTTTGAAACCATCAAAGCCGATATGGCCAAACGTGCCGTGAACGTGCCCAAACCCGGTGTTGTCGCCGCCAGCCCCGATGCCGAGAACTAAGTAGAGTTCCCCGCAAGTAGGGGAACAGTTTGGGAATCTAGTCTGCGACGACGATTCCCTTGGTTTTCAGGCTGTTTCGATTGTTCCCCCATTTATGGGGAGCTGTACTAAGTTCGACTGATGCCGATTTTCGGGTGTCAGAATCGCTCGGTTTCCAAGCGATTCCGCTGGGGTGGCGGAGTTTTTTGGACACCCCACCCTCCCGCCCGGAGATCGCAATGTTGCGAAATCCCCTTGTTTTCGCAC
>JBGSLF010000034.1:0-36551 GCA_041740855.1 Gemmata sp. | reverse complement strand
GCGGGCGCGGCGGGCGCGGCTGGTGCCGGTGCCCCTGCCGGTGTAACTGTTCCGCCTGTTCGGACGGTGAGTGTGACGGTTCCGAGCGATCGCGTGTGACCTTCGCTAACAACCGATTCCGCTCGTGTCGGGGCATCTTCGCAGATCACCTGCCCATTGCGAACGAAGTACCGCAACGCCACATCGGCCGCACCGCGTGCCCACACCGTGCAGGCTCGCGCATCTCCGCCAACTTTCACCGGCTCAGGCCCCAGGTTCACGCGGATTGTCTCTCGTTCGCCATAGCGCACTTCGAGCCAGGCGCTGCGGAATGCGGCTTCGACAATTGCCACCGCCAGCCCGATGCAAAAGCCAAGCACGGCGGCACCCGCGAAGCGCCCGAGCCAGTCCGATGCGTTGGACCATACCAGATACGCGATGGCTCCGAGCAAACCACCGGTTAGCCCGGCGATCATGGCTCGCTTGCGATCCAGGTTCGCGACAAAAAAGCTCACACTGCGACCCAACAACCCGCCGAGCAGCACCCAGCCGATCAGGAATCCGAGGCTTCCGATGCCAAGCGTGACAAGCAGCGAATAGAGCGTTTGCCCGATCGACCCCGCTACCAAGCCCGCCAGCGCCGCCCCGCCAATCATCACCCACAACGGAACGCGCCCTGCTGCGAGCAGTGGGCGTTTCAGATAGTGGTTCTGCCCCGCGAGCAACGCCAGGCAAAGCCCGACCGCGAGCAACGCCGTCCAGATGCCAATGAGTAGAGTTTGGATGAGCGATAACCCGCCCGATCGCGCGACTTCCAGTTGCGGATCGGCGGTGCCTGTTACCGCTGAAGCCGTGGCAAGGATCTTGATCGGCTTCTTACCGACTTCCGCAGTTTCACTCACCTTCAGTTCAATGGTTCCTTCGTTGATTCCCGTCGCCAGTTTGCCCGGCACGGCGGTTACTCCTTCGGGCAAGTTCTCGGCTTTCAATTCCAGCTCGCCATTGTAATACGAGCGGCGCACCGCGACGGGCAAGTTAACTGTTGTTCCGCGATTGAGTGTGAATTCAGGAGGAACGAACACCTCGACTTTGGGTTCCAGCTCGAACTCGTAGATCAGTCGCTTCGCCGCACGCGTTTCGGCTTTCGTAATGGTGCCGCTGAACTCTTTTCGTTCGCCGCTGTGCAACACATTGATCTTGTAATCGGTGCTATCGGGCGCGCCGGGGCAGCGTTCGAAGTAGTTCAGGAATACTTTGTAGTGCCCGCGTGAGGCTCCGTTGTGCGGCCAGTAGATGTTCTCGACCGGCTCCACGGTCAGGTTTTCGCAGCCCGCGTTGCGATCGACATCCAGATGGCCGCCGGTTGGCGAGCGCGGGTTTCGCCACGACATTTCGAAACCCGAAGGATCGACGCAGTGGAGATCCAGATCGTTGGTGTTGAACCAAATGAGCGAGACTTGCACATCGCCGGTTTTGGCACCGGCTTTGTCGAGACGTTCGCGGAATTCGTTGGGAAGTGGTGGCGCGTCTGCGGACGTGGGAACCGGCTTTGAAATCAGCGTTGGCCCTTGGCCGGCACCGGTGGCGTTGGCGAGGGCAGAGCCAGCCATGAGATACGGCTCGCCGATTGCCCAACCGATCAGGCAACCCGCGGCCCCGAACAGGCCGAACAGGAGAACTTTCTTCCAGGCAGATAGCAGATTCATGTCCGCCTCAGACGGGCTAGCACGCGATGATCACGGCTGTGGTTCGAAAAGTCCTGGGTGTTTGTTCATCGCGGCTTCAAGTGTCGCGAGTCGCGTCCAGAGTCGCGTGTTGTCTCGCGTCCACGCCGATTGCGGTTCTGGGGTCTTGAGGTCTGGCGCGGGTTCCGCCCCCACTAATTGATCTGCGTGCTTGCGCCGCTCTTGTTGTACCGGTGCCGCATCACCCTCGCATATCTTTTTTAGCGATTGCACTGCTTCCTGCGTCCAGATGGTGACGGCCGTGCGTGCTGCGCTGTAGTCGCGGGCAACGTGGCTCGCAAGCGTGGGCTGCAGGTTGGCGCTGTCCTTCACGCCCGCATACTTCCCGCCGTTCGCCCACACGATCTGATCCGGATATTTGAACGCGGTTAGAAAGTTGAATTCGTTGAGTCGGTTGGGGTGATCGGTCAGCGGTTGCGATTTCGCATCGGAATCGTACACGATCGTTACGCCCGCGCGCATTACCTCGTTCCCTTTGATGAGCACGCGGTCGTCGAGTCGCAATGCTTTGGGCACGTATGCGGTGCAGAACTGCTGCACCTTCTTCCGGATCATATCTCGGCTTTCGCGCGATTGCGTGCGGTTGTATTGCTCCTGGATTCGCGGCAGCCATTGCCCGGCCTTTAATGGGTCGGTGAGCAATTCGGGGTCGGCGAACAGACCGATGAGTTCTTCTTTCGCGGCCCACTCGTCGGCCCGGCGAAGCGTTGCGCTGGCCGCCTTGGTAACGAACTCGGGGAGTTCCTGTCGCTCGTTCTCGGCCTGGCGAAGTTCGGTATCGAGCTGTCGCGCCTGATCGCGAATCGCGGCGGGAATGCTAACGGCCCTCTCAACCACTTTGTTTTCTTTGCCGTTGGGCAACGGGAGCGGCAGTGCGAGAACTTCCTCATACGGTTTGCGGCCCGCTTCCTCCAGCGCTTCAATCACTTTCACTCGCGCGGCCATTCGCCAGGCGGTCACGCGCGACGAGTTCGCGAACTTGGAATCCTTGCGGTACGCCGTAACGAGCGAATCGAACGCGCCAAGCGCTTGCGTGGCGGCCGGTCCGCCATCGATCGCGTTGGGCAGCGGGTTGCGGAGCCAGGTTTCGATTGCGTCCGATGCTTTATCCAGTTCTTTGCGAGATTGCAGCCAACCGGTGTAGCGGGCTTGCAGTGTTCCCGTGAACGTGGGGCTATCGCGGTCCGCGAGAAACGTCTCCAGGTCGATCAGGTCCGCCGATCGAGCGGCGACCGCCTTGGTGGTCGCGGTGCAATCGGTGCAATCGGTGGCATCGCTCGCGCCGGGTTGGCGATACTGAAATGCGACCGTGCCAACGCGTTGCACATCGCTTGCCCACTTTTCCGTTTGTGCCACGGATGCCGTGAGTTGCTCCTTGCTGGGCAAACCTTTCTCGGATGGCGCGCTGGTTCCAACAAGCTGCGGTCGCGTCGCGGCTTGCACCTGCCAGGCGAGATACAAGGCGAACGGTATGGCTAACAGAAGCAGGATCGCCCCGCTTTTCATTCGCGTCATGTTGTGCTCCACCTGCGGCCAACGGAGTTCTTACAGTCTCAACCAGCCGCGATCGTGAGAGTTCGGAGTTCTTCCACCGCGCGCACGGCGATCTTCTTCTTGCGCAATTGTGTATACGCCACGGCCACGAGAATCGCGATGATCACGCTGCCGACCACCAGCCAGACCCACGCCGGAATGCCGCCCGATTGGCGACCGCCGCGACCCTTGCGATAGGTTCGCCCGCCGCGCGATTTCTTGGCTCGCTTCGTGGCCTCGGAGGCGAACGAAAGATCCTCTTCACTGCCACTATTGCTGCTGCCACTGCTACTGCGACGCGTGCCCGCTGGCGGACGATATTGTTCGCCCGCTTTCCGTGCGGTGCTGGCCAAGCCTTCGCGAATGCGGGCCTCGGCTTCGGGCTGAAATCGCACTTGCGTGCGTTCTTCCAGGATAATCGTGTGCCAGCCCTCAGGGATATGGTTGCGGACAAAGTATTCCTGAAAAGCGGCTCGTGTGGCGATGGGGCAAGACTCCGAGAGCGCCAGCCATTGCGTGACCGCCGTCCGCGCACTGAAGTATTCGTGGCTAATCGGGTAGCACGCACGGAACACCGTGATGAACGGCTTGAGCGTTTCCGGATCGCGATTGAGATCGAACTGATCGAATCGCTTGAACAGATAGAGCCGCCGCAAGGCTTCGAGCGGATCGACTTGGAACGCTTGAAAAGCTTCCAGAAGCGAACTGGTGTCGGTCGCCTCCGCGGATTCCGGATCGGCCCAGATTGCGAGAAGTGTGTCGGTGGCGTTGAGCTTGCGAATGCCGGTCTTTGCTGCGGCCTTGAACGGAACGCCCGCACTGCCGAGTGCCCGCCGCGCTTGATCGAGCTGGTTGTACAATCGCGTTTCCCACGCATCTCCTTCGAGCAAATCCAGACTGAGTAGATCGAGATACGATTCCCAGATTGGCGCAGCAGCCTCATCGGCTTTGAAGCCGGCGAGGAGTTTGGCGAGGTAATCGTTCTGGAAGAGAAAGCCTTCCCAGTTCTTGTTGTTTTGGCCGTAGATATCGAGATCGCCGAGCAATCGCACCCAGTCGCCGGCTTCGATCGTGCTCGCGCCGGCATCGATGGCCCGGCCGAGGAACGCGCGACACTCTGGGCGAAACGGCTGCAGCAGATCGTAAAGCAATTGCGGTTCGCGCGCGAGGAAGTCGCGGGCGTGGCTCAGATAGGCCGCCAGCACCGGAGCGGGGGCCGCGATCAAGTGTTTGCGAACGCGATCACGCATTGCGGGGCGGGCCGGTTTGGTGGCATCGAGCAGCCAGTTGTTTTCGTCCTTCCCCATCACCGCGAAGCAAACATAACCTTGCCAGTCGGCCGGCGTGGTGGGCGTGAGCAGAGCGTTGAGTTCCTCTGGCCCCGTGGGGGCGAGCAAGTGGTGATCGGGTCGAAGCCCGGCGATTGCGCACGCGGAGCGGAAGCGGTTGCGGGCGGCGGGGGGAAAGGTGGGGAACGCATCATCGAGTTCTTGTTGTGCCTTATCGGTTTGTTGCTTCAATTGCTCCGCACTGCATACTTCGCGCACCACCGCCCAGCGCGTTTCCCAACCATCCAGATCGCCACGCCGCAGAGCTTCGCAAGCATCATGGCGATAGTCGGCCAGCCGCGCCGGCTCGGCGAGCCAATCGCGGAACGCGGTTCGCAAGGCTGCGTTCCGCAGTGCTTCGTCCTTTACGAATGCCCAAACTTTGTCGGCATGTTGTGCGAGAATCGCGGCCCCGCGACCATCGGCTTTCAGTGCGAGAAGATCGGCCGTGGCCAGCCCGCCGCGAGTTAACCGCGTGACCGCGCGCGCCAGTGGCACCGTGCTGGCCACCTTCGCGAACGAACCGGTTTCCTGCCCGATGAAGCGATGGACCGCATCGAGCAATTCCCATTCGCCGGCCGCCCCGAGTTCAACGAGATCCGCAAGCCCTGGCGGCAACGCGGCTGCTTCGGTGAGTTCCGCGGACGATCGCTCGGGCACGATGGTATCCAGCCCGAAACCGCGCACGGTAGCGAGATCGGGATCAAGCCCCTTGCCGGGAGCGCCCACATAGGTTCCCACTACCATCGCAAGCTTGTAATCACGCATGCCGCGATGCGATGGTTCGAAGGTCGAGAACGTGAGATCGTCTACATACGAAGCGGGGAGGAGACGCGCCGCGGCGTACAGCAGCATGGCCGTTAGCCCTGGCTCGGCGTGAACGTAGACGCGGCCACGCGATTGCCCGCTCTCACGTGCGTCCGTTGCCAGAACAACCGCCTTGAGGAAGCGGCCAACCAGCGAGCGGCGAGCGGTTGGATCAGCTTGCAATCGCGGCGGGCAGACGCACGAAGCGAGATCGCCTGTTGTGGCAGCCGAGTCGGAAAGGAACGCCGTTAAGGCATTTCGCGAGATGGCGGTGCCGTGCGGAAGCGGGCCACGCTGCAGCGATTTGGCTGCGCCCGCCGCGTAGCCCTTCACCCAATCGCCTGCGTCCCACGATTCCAGAACCGTGGCAGGGTCGGTTGGTGCGGTGAAGTGAAGCAGATGCGTGAAGTATGAACGGTCGCGGCCCATGGTGTCCTTTTCGAGGTACACCGTGTGAACCACCCACACGCCGCCGGAAGCCAGATGCGTGCGTGCGAGTCGTCGCGGAGTCTGAGCCTGGGTTGGCTTCTCGCGCCACATTTCGAGCGGGAGTTCATACGGCGGGTATTCCAGCGCGCGGCGGAACAGGTTCGGATCATCGACGGCCGAGGTTGCTCGCACGCTATAGCCGGGTGAATTGGTCACGCTGTCCGCAGTGGTGCAATGCGTGACATAGAACTGTTCTCCGTTCGCTGTGGCATGCGCTGGTGCTGACACCGTGAAGATCCCCGTGTAATCGCTGATCGAACCGTTGGGCCAAGCACGTTGTTATTCCGGCGAGCCGAGTCGTTATTCCGGCGAGCCGAGTCGTTATTCCGGTGAGCCGTGCTCCGTAAGGAGCCGGGTTCTTGTTTAGAAGACCCGCGAGCTTACGCTCGTCGGCTCACCGCTAAACCCTAGTGAGCCGAGTTGCGTTAGCGCTCGGTGTTTCCCCGTGCTTAAGTTGCCACCATGAGCGCGGCGGGGCCAAGGTGGAGCGGAGGCCCGTATACCGTCGTCCACCCGAGTTCGACGACAGCCCACACCGTGACGAACACCTGACTCGCACCGGGCGGCGGGGCCACGTGCCTGCCGCCGCCAACATGATCGCGCGGGCGACACTTCGAAAGCCCGAAGCGATCGGCTTCATCCGGCGTGTTCAAATGCCGGCCTTTATCCACCGCAACCAGACAGTGCGACACCAACCCGTGCCCCGGCCACGCCCAGTTTGCAATCACCGAGATTCCCACACTCGTGGGTGCCACACGCACCGGTGGCACGCCCGGCAGCAATCGCGCATCGGTTGCCAGTTTGCGTTCGATGTGCTGCACGATCGCGGCCTTGTCGCGCTTGCGAAACGCCGAGTGGTTGTCGCTCAGGAATTGCAGATCCGTTTCGGTGAGCGTGGCAGAACTGGCTTCCAGCTTCTTTTGAATCTCGATCACGCGATCCGCCCGCGCGCGCAGTTCGCCGAGTTCCGCCTTGCGGGCCATCAGCGGCGGATAGTTCGCGAGGCTTGGGCCATGCTGATCGAATAGCTTGCGGAGTTCGAACATCTCGCGCGCATCGAGCGCCTTAAGAATGGCATCGGCGGCGCGTGTGCGATGCACCGCGAGCGTGAGCCGCTCCCGGAGTTCTTCGGTATCGCGGCGGCCGTGGAGAAGTTCCTTGTGCTTCAACCAGAGCACTTGCCACTTGCGATCTTGCTCGTCGGGCTGCGAGTATTTGCGATCGATCTCGGCGAATTCGTTGAGCGCCTTGCGTCGTCGCCCTGCGGCTGTTGCTTCGTTCGCCAGGTTCGCGTCCACCTTGTCGAGTCGGGCAAGAAGTTCGATGTTGGTGGCTCGCAACGCATCGAGTGCGGCGGCGATATTCCGATCCGAGGGCGGTTGCTGTTCCACCGCTTGTTTGAGTGCCGCGAGCGCTTCAATTGTCTTCGCGCCGAGTTTCACGCGATCGATGTGCGGGTGATCGTAGCCCACGAGCGAACGCGCCGCGTCCACCACGGCCTTTTCCGAACCGGTGCCGCGATCGGCCGCATCGATGGCGTTCTTCAGCGTGGCGACTTTGCTTAACCGCTCGCGGGCTGTGTTCACGCGCGTGAGATAGGGTAACGCTTCGCCGCAACCATCGAGGAGTTTGCCATCGCCCCATGCCGTGGATAATGCGGAATCGTTGGCGAACGACGCTGCAACGGAGATGGTCACGAGTCGGGCAAGCACGGGTGCCCGCTTCACGGCGAGTTCGCCGCGCGTGCGGTGTTCTGGTTGCAGCAGTGTGGGATGCACGCCCGCCGCGATTACTTTCTTCCATGCTTCGGCCAACGCCTGTTCGCTTGCCTTTGCAGTGAACAACCTAATGAAGTCTTCGGCGGTCGCAATCTGGCGTTCCCAGCGTGCTGCCTCGGTCTTGTATTTCTCTGCTTCGGGAATGTCGCGGAGCTTGTGCCCATCGTCTTTCCAGAGCTTCGCGAACGCTTTGCCATCGCCGGGTGAAGCGTTGGCGTGCTTCAGGCGATCGAGCGCTCCCACCAGGTTCGCGGCGGCTTCCGCATCGGCGATGAGCCTGCGATCGGCCCAGCTTTCGAGGAGCGATTTGATGAACGCATTCTTCACCGCGCGTGGATCGCGCGTGGCGAGCGCTCGTTGCACGGCGTCGCGGCAATTTACGCGCTTTACCGCGTCGGCGGCGATGGGCCGCAAGCGATCGGGCACCGATTTGCCGCTGCGAGTGAGCGCGTCGGCTTCTGTGGCAATCGCGGGGTAATCGAGCTTCGCGGCTTTGCACAGTTCTTCGAGCCGGCCAACCGGATTCGCAGCGGCAACGAGATCGGGCGGGAGCTTCTTGCCGAGTTTCGTTAAGCGGGCAGTTTCCGCAGCAATTCCGGACCAATCACGCGGAACGGCGACCACCAACTTGCGAAGGGCGAGGAACGGATCGAGTGTGAAGCGCGGAATCTGAGCGAACGGCTGATCGAGCGATTCGCGAAGGATCTTCGCCCAGTCGCGGACTTCCGCATCCTTGCTACGCAGCAGCTCCGCCCACAACGCAGACTGAGTAGGAGCGACCATATCCGGCGGAGTGAACAGGAGGTTCTCGTTCTCGGTCTTGGTGACGAATCGTTGATAGAGCGCGGGATCGCTGGCGGCCGCACGCAGGGCGATGAGTATGATCCAGGCGGCGAAGTGATCGAGTTCCGGGCCGAGTTTTTCGATGGGGCGGCCGGGGTGTTGGTATGCGGGCTTGCCGAATTCAAGCTGTTCGAGCGGGTTTCGCGGGTCCGCGAGTGCGGGAACGCACATGCCATCGTAATCCACCAGCACGGGAACGGTGCCCACCACCATCACGTTATCGTGCTGCAAGTCGCCATGCGCGATTCTGGAATCTTGAATTTCGAGAACCAACTGCGCCCAGGCATCGGCCATCTTGCGAACCGCGGCGGTGTCGGGTCGCGGCCGCTCCATGGCTTCTCGCACCCATTCGCCAAGCGATTTCCCCTTCACCCATTCCATGGTGAGCGTGGGATACCAGACGCGGCCAACGCGAATCCCTTCTGGGTGATATTCGAAGCCAACCAGCGCGCCCGGCTTCTTGTTGCCAAGCGTTTTGAGATAGTCGGAAACAGCTTGATACCGGGCCGCGCGATCGTCGTTGGGAAAGTTGAACAGCTTGAGCGCGACGGCCTTTGCCCCGCGGCTCATCTTGTAGACGCTGGCAAACGCGCCGGATCGTGCGCGCGGAACGCCCATCGGGCTGCGCTCGGCCTGGCTCACGCGCAAGTCCGGGTCGCGGAACGCGGTGTCCGGGTTCTGGAGCGAGTCCTTGTAATCCGATTGCGTGGGCCAACTCGGCATGATCGTGCGTTTGGTGTTGGGTAATTCGTCTTGGGTGCACGTGTTCGGCGTTCACCGTTGCGCGGGTTATCAGGCAAACATCTCGTACCCGTGCATGTGCAACAGCCACATCATTGGCTCGGCGACGCCGAACGGGGCCATGGTGCGGCGATCCAGTTCCTTTACTCCCAGTTCGTGTTCGCTCAGGCTGACAGACGACATCGGAAAGAACATCACCTGTTTGCCGAAGTAGCCTTCCACCACGCCGCGAATCTCGACACCGGGAAACAACAGCGGAAGCATCTGTTCCACCAGATCGCTCCGCTTGCGGATCACGTCCAGTGTAACCTGTCGGGGCACGGGGTTGAGGTGTTCGAGCAACTCGCGAATGTAATGAACCGATTGCCCGCCGATTGGGTTATCCGAGATGAGCAGATCGAACTTGGGCACGCAGATGGCCACGGGCACCGGAATCACTTCGCCGACCGGGATCTTGCGTTCCTTGCGCATGTGCGCGAGGAATTCATCCAGCATTGCCAGTTGCTGATCGAGCGTGACGTTCGCGCCATCGCCATAAAGTTGCGTCGGATCGAGGAACAGCATGAAGCCATCCATGCGAACCGCGGTGGCCTTCAGCATGTTCACATCGACATCTGGGTTGATCAGTTCGCCGGAGTAATCGAAGAGATTGACCAACGCGGACGAAGAAGCCGTGCGGTCGGCGTCGCGCACATGAATGAGGATCGGGTCGGGCAGTGAAAGGTCGGTGGCCCCGGCCACGCCACGGCGATGCAACACCTCATCCACGAGTTGATCGAAGCGGCGATCCACATCGCTGCCAGAAGGAGCGGGTTGCACAATCGCCACGGTGGGCGTGGTGCGCTTGCGGACGCGATCGAAGGCGGTGACGAGCATGTGCGTTTTACCGCTGGAACGCACGCCCACGGTGGGGAAGCACAATCGCGGCACGGTGAGATAGCTCTTGCGGATGCGCAGCGCGCACTTGACGCAACGCACTTCATCGCGCGTATCTTCTTCGCTTTCTTCTTCGTCTTCCTCCACTTTCTTCCGGCTCTTCTTGCCACCACGATAGCGAGGCGTCGGCTCGTCTTCCCCGCCATGCTTCTCGCGTTTAAGTGTGTCGATGCGGAAACAACGTGGGCAGGTTCGCGCAGCGAGGCGGAGGCGCTGGCGGCGAGCGCGGCGGGCGAACCAGAAGGGTGCAACCGTTAGCCCGAACAGCAGCGTGGCGGCCGCCATTCGCGCTGCGGCACCCACTTGCAAACGCAAGCGTGCCCCGGAGATTAGCCCATCGAGTTTGGCTCGTTCATCCGTCAATTGGCTTTGCAATTCGGCGGCATCTTTTGCCAGGTCATTTGCGAGGCGAGCATCGATGGCGATGGTTTGCAGAGTGTCGCGAATCTCGCGTTCGCCCTCTTTCACCACCCGGGCCACATCATCTTTTCCGGCGGCTTTCGGAACGGTAACCAGTTTGGCCCAGGCGTTGGCCGTAGCTTGCCACTTTGCGTCGGCGGCGGTCTCGGCGGTCGCAGCGCGGCTCGTCGCTTCGGTCAGTGCCGCTGTCAGGCGCGCTTCTTCGCGAACGGCCCACGGGCGGTTATCTTCTGTGCCCGAACTGCCACAACCGGGAAGCAACGCCACGCTCAGCAGAATCGCCATCGCACTCGCACGTTGCAGGTGCCGCCGTTCCAACCGCTGTTCCTGATTACGCAGTCGCCAGGCGATCACCGCCGCGAGGCCGACCCATAGCGCCAGCAATGTATCGATCAGACCGGGGCGAAACCCCGCATGGGTGCCCGCGTCGAAGTTGAATCCGTACACCCGTTGCTGTTGCTCCGCATAGTCGCGAAATGCGGCCTTCTGCCGCACCACCTCGGCCCACTCTTTTTGCACATCGCTCTTCTTCGCCTTGGTCTTCTCGGCGAGCGTTCGCAACGAGTTGCCCGCAGCGCGGTAATCATCGGCCAGGGCGGGACCGAGTTCCTTCAGGATGATCGAAGGGTCTTCGAAGTTGCTCACCGATGTGCCGCTCCGCGGCGCGGATACCACATTCCCCAACCAGTCCGCCACTTCTTGCCGGGCGACTTGCGTTTTCCAGTCCAATCGGAGGTTCAGTAATCGGTCGGGTTCCGGTAATGCGTCGGACTGTGCGAGGGTGAACGGCGAAGCGAACAGGAGCCATACCAGGGCGATGATGGGCGAAGTGAATCGCGGGCGGGTGTGCGAATGCCTGTGCCGGATGAGTTCAGAACACGCGCGGACGAGATCGGGCATAATGGTTCGCATTGGGGCAGAGGTATTCATCAAACTAAGCGTTCAGCGCGAACTGTGCAAGTGTTGCGGATGTGCCAATGCAATGGCATTAGCCGCCGCTCACTGGTGGAATGACCGCGACTTCATCGTGAGCTTCAAGCAAATGATGATCGTCGGCGAAATCGTGGTTTACCGCAATCGCCGATCGCGATAACAACGAGGCCAGCGCCGGGTGTTCACGGGCGATGGCCGAACGCAGTTGCGCCACTGTTGCGCGTTCCGGAAGTTCGATCGACAGGGCGCTGGCTTGGGCGAAATCGCGGGCGGCGGCGAACAGAAGAACGCGAACGAGCATGACGAACCATCGCTAGTGTTTAAGAGCGGAATCAATCGCTGATCAACGCTCCGAGTGGCTGACGCAAGCGGGCTTCGATTTCGGGCAGCAGTCCGTAGGCGTAGGCCAGGTATTGCACCGGGTGAAGCGTGCGTTTGCCGGTGCCATCTTGCAATTGCATGCGGCAGGTGCTGCATTCCGTCGAGCCGAATAACAGGCCCGGGCGATCCACTTCGGCGAGCACGGGAGCGCCGGCGAGCAGCGAGAGTTTGTGGTTCGCGGCCTTCAATCCCCAGGTGCCCGCCATGCCCGAACAACCCACATCCACAGTGTGAACACGCACGCCGGGAATCAGTGCGAGCAAAGCCGGACCGGCCGGTGGCTTGCGAAGTGCCTTCAAGTGGCAAGGCACATGATGGCCCAGCGAGAGATTGAGCGGCGAGAAATCGGTGCGGAGTCGCCCGGCGGCGTGGAGTTCGCCAAGGAATGTGGTTAGCTCGATCGTGTTCGCAGCGACGGCGGCGGCGTCTGGATCGTCGAGTAGATCGAGGTAATCTTGGGACAGCATGACGGCGGCGGTTGGCTCCGAGCAAACGATGCGATAACCTTCGCGTGCGAGATCGGCGAGAACGCGAACATTGCGAGTGGCTGCTTCGCGTGCTGCATCCACATCGCCCACTGCCAGCGCCGCCATGCCGCATCCGATCTGCCGCGGCGGAACGAACACCTCGATCCCGTTGTGCCGTAACACGGCCACGGTCGCCTCGCCAATGAGCGGATCGTTGTATGCGGCGAACGTATCGACGAAGTACACCACGCGAGAGGTGGCACTGTCGTGGCGACGCAAAGCCGCACTCGGTTCTTGCGACGCACCGGCACCATTACCTTGGGCCGAGTTTAACGCTGCGGTGTTGCGGCTGAGACCTTGCCCCCGTGCGCGGCGAAAGAAGTTGCGAAGTGCGAAGGTGGGGAGCCGGCGAGAACGCGATACACCCAGCAACTTCTCGAGCATCCACCGCACCGATCGGCGACCGAGCAAGCGATTCACCAGCGGTGCGAAGTTGCTTCCCAGCGAGGCGAATCCTTCCGCGCGTGCAAGCACCCAGTCGGTTCGATCCATGCCATGTTCGGCCACGAGTGCGGCTTTGGTTTCCAGCATGAGCTTGGGAATGTTCACGCGGGCGTCGCACTCATCGCGGCACATCTTGCAATTCACGCAGAGCGCGGCGACATCTTTCACTTCGTCCGGAGTTGCGGCTGCGGGGTCGCTGAGAACACGCAGCAGATTCGCCTTGGCTCGTGGGGTCGCGGCTTCCTCGCCCGTCGCGCGAAACACCGGGCACATGCGGCGTGCCGGGCTTGCGGTGCGGCAATCGCCACAGCCGGAACACTTCGCGACTTCATCGGCCGGAGTCGATTCCTTCCAGATGAGCAGCGGCGGCGCGGGTTGCGATTCTTCGCCTGATGAAGCCGTGGCTTTTGCGTTCTGGTGTTCCGCCTTGCGAAGTGGCCATGCTTCCCGGCTCGGGTCTGGCCCAACGATCTTGCCGGGGTTGAGCAAGTTCTTCGGATCGAACACGCGTTTCAACTCGCGGAACACTCCGAACACCGGACCATATTGCCGTTCCACCCAGGGCGTGCGTGCCAGCCCAACGCCATGTTGCGTGCTTACCGTGCCGCCCAGTGATAACGCCAGCGAGTGAATCGCCTCGGCGACTGGCCAGAGCTTCGCGCGATCGGCGGGGTCGTCCAAGTTCACGAATGGGCGAGTGTGGATTTGGCCTGTGAGCGCATGAATGAGGAACGATGCCGTGAGTTCGTATCGCTTGATCACATCTTGCGTGCCGGCCAGAAACGCCGTGATTTGCTCTGGCGGAACGCCAATATCTTCAACGAACGCCAGCGGCCGCGATCCGCGTGTGAGGCCATACAAACCGGCGACAGCCGCTTCACGCACGCCCCGCACTCGCGCCACGCGATCGGGCTGGCAACTCGGTTCCGCCAGCAACCGCATCAGGTGCGTTCGCCGCAGTGTTTCAATCGCGTTGGTGGCGTGCTCTGTCGCTTCTCGCTCGGTATCGCCTTCGAATGTGATGAGCAACGCCGCACCAACGGATGGCGGAATGCTGCCAATCCCATCAGAGCCGGTTCGCCGCGACACCGAGAGCAAGCGGCGATCGAGCAGATCGCAACTCACGGGATCGAACTGTCGCAGATCCAATCCCCCGCGAACGGCGGCATCCAGCGTGGGGAAACCAACCAGAGCAAGTGCGGTTCCGCCGGGAAGCGGAATCGTTCGGAGTGTGGCCGAGGTGACAACGGCCAGCGTTCCTTCGCTCCCAACGAGCAACTTCGCGAGGTCTGGCCCCTTGGGCGTGTGAATGTCGTGGAGCAAATACCCGCAGCGGTTGAATGATGTTCGCGGGCGATGGTGATCGATCGCCGCTGCGTTCGCTTTGAGCAAATCGCCCACTGCGAGCGAGAGTTGTTCGGCACGCGAACCTTCCGGTGATAGGCTTTTGCTATCGCTTCCCATGAACTCCGCGGCGGTGCCATCGTCGAGAACCACGCGAAGCCCAACGACATGATCGCGCGTGTAGCCATGCCGGAATGCGTTACCGCCGGAAGCATTCGTCGCAATCATTCCACCAATCGTGCAAGTTGCAGCGCTCGCCGGATTCGGTGCGAAGCAACGGCCATGCTTCGCCAACTCCGCGTTCACCGCGGCACAGGTCGCGCCCGCTTCAACGGTGACGGTGTTGCGTGTGACTTCGCCGATGCCGCGCAACTTCACGCTGCAATCGAGCATCATTGCGGGGCCAAGGCTTTCGCCCGCGACACCCGTGCCCGCTCCTCGCGGAATGATGGGAATGGCGTGTTCGGAACAGTAACGCACCAGGGCAGCCACATCGTTCGCATCTTCGGGTACGGCCACCGCGAGCGGCTGAACCTGGAACGGGCTGGCATCGGTCGAATACAACCCGCGCGTGAGGGTGTCGAAGTGAATGACACCGCGGAACACGCCGCGGAGGTCGTCGGTGATTTGATGTTCGTCGAGCACAACCGAGATGGGTGTGAGTAAGGGTATCCTTAGAATACACACCAAATCCTGGCATGCTAGCCGCGATGACCGAATACCAGCGCCATCAGTTCCGCGCGTGTGGGCGGATGATCGAGGAATCCGCCACGCATGGAACTGGTGATGGTCATTGCGCCAGGTTTACGCACGCCGCGAATCGTCATGCAACTGTGGCTCGCTTCCACAATAACGGCGACACCACGCGGTTTCAGGTGCGTCATGATCAAGTCGGCAATCTGCTCGGTCATGCGTTCTTGCACTTGTGGCCGCTTCGCCACGGCTTCCACCACGCGAGCCAGCTTCGAGAGGCCCACAACCCGCCCATTGGGCAGATACGCAATATGCGCCTTGCCAATGAATGGCAGCAAGTGATGCTCGCACGACGACGAAAACTCAATGTCCTTCACCAGCACCATTTCGTCGTGCTTTTGCGTGAACGTCTTTTGCAGATGAATGCTTGGATCGGTGTGCAACCCCGCGAACACCTCGGCGTACATGCGGGCAACGCGATCGGGCGTTTCGAGCAATCCCTCGCGATTCGGATCTTCTCCAACCGCGATGAGAATCTCGCGAACGGCCTTGCGAATCCGTTCGTGGTCGATCGTGAACCCTGCGACCGGTGAAGTGGGCGGCACAACGGGGTCATGGATCGACACCGTAGTGGCGCGAGTCGTTGCGGCCGCAGTCGGGGGTCGGCGGTCGGTGCTCAAGGGAGAACTCCAGTAAAGCTCAGCACGATCTCAATCCAATCGCGTGAGGGTATTCTAGGCCGCACCTTCCCCCGCAAGCCAAAACTTCGCACGCCAAATTGCACAGAGCCAAATCGCGGTATCGTTTGGCTTCTGGGTACGGCACGCATGAACCGCGGTGACTTCATTCCACGTCCACAACCGAAGGCGGAACGTCTGTGGCGGCGGGTGGCGGGGTTTGCGGCGTCTTCTCGGCGGCGAGCTTTGCCCGCAACGTGGTTCGCGAGATGCCCAGCAGTTCACTGGCATGCACCTGGTTGTTCGCAACGTGGCGCAGAACTTCCGCCAACACCACGCGATCGACTTCGGCAATCACGCGGCGATAAACCTCCGGGCTGCCAAACGCGAGCAGATCACGCACGAGTTTCCGCACATCCAGGCCATCGTCGGGCGAACGCCCCGGTTGCGGTGCCGTGCCGCCACGAACGGAAGCGGGCAGGCATTCGGCGGTCATCACTTCGCCAACCGCCTGAATCACCGCGTAGCGAACCACGTTCTGCAACTCTCGCACATTTCCTGGCCAGTCGTGCCCACTCAGAATGCGCAGCGCTTCGGGTGCCACCGTTGTCACGTGCATATCGAGTTTGCGATTGGCCACGCGAACGAAGTGATCGACGAGCAGCGGCACATCTTCCATCCGGTCACGCAGCGGGGGCAACGTGATGGTGACGCCGTTAAGCCGATAGAACAGATCCTGCCGGAAGCGGCTCGTCGCGACTTCGGATTCCAGATTGCGATTGGTGGCGGCGATCACGCGAACATCCACACTCAAAGTGTCGCGGCCGCCCACCCGCTCGAACTGCTGATCCTGCAACACACGCAGCACTTTGGCCTGCGTGGTTGGCGTCATGTCGCCGATTTCGTCCAGGAAGATCGTGCCGCCGTGGGCTTGCTCGAACTTGCCAACGCGTTGCCGATCGGCTCCTGTGAACGCACCTTTTTCATGACCGAACAGTTCGCTTTCCAATAGCGTGTCCGGAATCGCGGCACAGTTGATGGCGAGAAACGGCTTCTCGGCTCGCTTGGAGTGTTGGTACAGTGCCCGCGCGACCAGTTCCTTGCCCGTGCCGCTTTCACCCAGAATGAGCACCGTCACGTCTTGCGGCGCGATGCGGCCCACGGCTTTGTACACTTCTTGCATCACCGACGAGCGGCCAATAATCGGATCGGTGCCGGTGTCATCTCCGCTTTCATCCTCGGGGCGATCAAACACGGCGGGCACCGACTGCATGCGACGCAGTTCGAGCGCTCGCGTAATCACTTCACGCAGGTGGTGAAGATCGACCGGTTTAAGAAGATACTCGAACGCGCCGCGTTTCATCGCTTCGATGGCGGTTTCGGTAGCAGCGAACGCGGTGATGATCACCACCGGAACGCGCGGGGCAATCTCCTTGATCTTGTCGAAGACTTCCAACCCAGACATATCCGGCAAGCGCACATCCACGATCACCACATCCGGATCTTCCTTCGGAACCAGTGCAAGCCCGCGCTTGCCGGTCTTGGCGGTGACCACGGTTAGGTCATCGGTTTCCAGGCCCGTCTGAAGCGAATAGAGCACATTCGATTCGTCGTCGATAATCAGCAGCTTCGGCAAGGGGCACCCGTGGTCTGGGGTATTGCGGATGGGCCGCATGATCTATTAGTGTACGGCTGATCCATTGAGCGCGACCGCCGGTTCAGGCACTCCTGCCGGGATTTGCAGGGTGAACATCGCCCCGCTATCCGCCGGTTGCGACACCGTGAGTGTGCCGCCATGAGCTTCCGCAATGCGGCGACAAATAGAAAGCCCTAAGCCAAGACCCGATTCCTTGGTGCTAACAAACGGCTCGAAGATCTGATCCGTGAACCCTGGCGCAATTCCTGCGCCATGATCGGTCACAGTCAGGATCAAGTGGCAATGGCCGCGCGAGAACGGCTTCAACTGCACGCCGACATCAACCTTTCCTCCATCGGGCTGCGCGTCGATGGCATTGATCAACAAATTCAGCAACACTTGCCGCAGTTGGTTGGGGTCTGCGGAAACGACCAGTGGGCCAGGTGCTGAATGAAGCTCAAGAGCGACCCCCTGCAACTCGGCTCGAGCGCGAACACCATCGATCGCTTGCGCCGCCATATCAACGGCATCCACCGGCCGCGGATTGGGGCGGGGCGGGCGAGCAAAATCGAGAAAGCCCGAGACGATCTGTTCCAGGCGAATGATCTCTTCTTCGAGCACCTGGAAGTCGCGCGGTCGCAGTGCGGGGCCACCCGGGCGATCGCCTGCGGCTTGCACTAATAGCTTGATCGCCATGAGCGGGTTGCGGATCTCGTGTGCAATGCCGGCTGCCATCTGCCCGACCCATGCGAGTTGTTCCGCTCGCAATGCGTCGCGCTCGGTATCGCGTAGGCGGCGTAACACCGCCGAGACGCTCACGCTCACTCGCTCAAGTGTGTCCGAGGGCGGATCACGGTCGGTGGCCACACCACGCTTGGCGGCGCGGTCCAGTTCTTCCGCCGTGGTGCGAAGCGTTTCTTCCGTCTTCACCAAGCTTCTGCGAACGGCCGCCGCAATCACCCATCCGCCGAGTAAGCCACCCACCGAACCGAACATCCCTACAGCCACGAGGCCAACTGTCAGGCGGCGTGCCACTTGTTGGTTCGTCTCGCTGGCCTGCGTTAACATCGCCTCGTTGAGTCGCAAGTATTCGTGTGCCGGTTCCAGAATTTCCTTCTGCAGCACGTTATCCGTGAGCTTGGAAATCTCCGCATACACAACTTGCTGCGGGTCTTTCTCGGTCAGGATCTTGTCGTATTCGGCGAAGAGATGTTCATACCCTTGCCGCACGCGCTTCATCAGCGCTTCTTCTTGTGGGCTGCTGGCCGCGGCTTCGGCGTTGGCCAGCGCTGCGGCCGTGCGGGCTTTCAGTTCGGGAATCACTTTCAGATCGTCGCGTTTCAGATCGATGCGATAGCGTTGAAACTGCGACGAGACTTCGCGAATGCTGATCTCCAGTTCCTGAGCCGCAGTCACACTGGTGACGCTCATGGCAATGGGGCCACTGGCACGCTCCTGCATGTCGCGCACCGACCACGCCGCTACCACGGAGAGTGCTAACAAGAGTACACTCACCCCGGCGATGGGGGCTGCCAGTCTCGCCACGACGCGAGGTGCCATTGTGGTTGATCCTCATTGGCGAAACGCGGCACGCGAATCGCGCCAAATGTACAAATTCCGATCGACTGTTCAGTGCGTGAACAGTTCCTGGCGATTTCGCCCTGTCAGACATTCAGGCTGAACAACAAAGTTCACACGCTCGGTGCCTATCGCGGCGTTCGCCGTTCGATTTTCTGCACGCATGTGAAGAGTACGCAAGTCCTTATCGACTCTGAACAGCAATTGTCCGCAACCTGTTCCCCGCACAGTCGCTCCGAACGAACGAATGTGTGCCGGATTGTGAAGAACCGGTTGTGCTACTCCATTGGCCCAACACGATGCAAGTCACTTTGTGGCACTTCGTTTGCGACTCAATCCCGTGCAACTGTGATGCCCGAGTGGGTGGACTCGCACTCTTCCCCACTTTCGGGCGTGATTTCGCCTCCAGAGGATCGACCTGTATGGCATGGAATAAAGCTCGCCTCGAGGAAGTCGCACAGACTCGACTCGGCGGTGCGAAGCTCATCGTGGTTGCCAACCGAGAACCTTACATTCACAAGTATCGCGACGGCGAGATTTCCTGGTTTCGTCCTGCGGGCGGCTTAACGACAGCTCTTGATCCCGTGATGCGGGCGTGTGGCGGGGTGTGGGTGGCGCACGGTTCTGGCGATGCCGATTCGGAAGTTTGCGATAGCTTCGGCCGCGTGGGTGTTCCCCCGGATGATCCCAGCTATAGCCTTCGCCGGGTTTGGCTTTCTCGCAATGAGGAAGAAGGCTACTACTACGGATTCTCCAACAGCACACTCTGGCCGCTTTGCCATCAGGTGTATGCGCGGCCCACATTCGATCCCGCCCACTGGGACGCCTATCATCGCGTGAATCGCACCTTCGCCGAAGCTGTCCTTCAGGAAGCGGAAGGCGGCCCGGCGCTCGTGTTCGTGCAGGATTATCACTTCGCCCTTCTGCCGGGGTTGCTCAAGGCGGCACGCCCCGATCTGGTGATCGCACACTTCTGGCACATCCCCTGGCCCAACCCCGAAACGTTCCTCGTTTGCCCATGGGCCAAGGAACTGCTCGATGGCATGCTTGGCAACGATCTCCTGAGCTTTCACACGCAATACCACTGTAACAACTTTCTGGAAACCGTGGACCGAACGCTGGAATGCCGCATCGATCGCGATCACTTCGCCGTGACGCGCGGCGGCCACACCACATCCGTTCGGCCGTTTCCGATTAGCGTGGATACGGAGTTGCCGAAGCAGCACTTGAAGGGCGACTGGCAAAGCCGTGCGACCGCCATCCGCAAGAAGTATCGCCTCGCGGATCGTCCGTTGCTCGTGGGCGTGGACCGCGTGGACTACACCAAGGGGATTCCGGAACGCCTGCGCGCCGTGGATCGGCTTTTGGAGAAGCACCCGGAGTGCAAGGAGAAGTTCCACTTCCTGCAAGTGGGCGCGCCGAGTCGCACGCACTTGCCCGCCTACCGCGACCTCGCCGATGAAGTGCAACAACTCGCTGAGCGGATTAACTGGCGGCACGGTTCGGATCGCTGGCGACCGGTGGTGTTCATGAACGAGCACTTCGGAGCCGCCGAGATCAACCTCCTTTACCGCATGGCCACCGGCTGCGTGGTCAGTTCGCTTCACGATGGCATGAACCTCGTTGCCAAGGAGTTCGTTGCGGCCCGCGACGATGAACAGGGCGTTCTCGTGCTCTCGAAATTCACTGGAGCAGCGAAAGAACTGACAGATGCGGTGCTGGTGAACCCGTTCGATGTGGATGAACTGGCGGAAGGGCTTTTGACGGCGTTATCGATGCTGCCAGAAGAGCAGGAGCGGCGTATGCGGCGGATGCGTGCCCGCGTGGAAGATTACAACATCTATCGCTGGGCGGGCATGCTCTTGAGCGAAGTCGGCAAGCTCGTCCCCGATCCGGTCGCGACTCCGCAACCCGAGAACCCGGCCGACATCAGAACGACTAGCGACGCTCTGCCTTCCACGACACCGTGAACGGCGTGAGAAGTGAGAAAAACCCGTGCCATGGTTGGCACGGCTCGCCAGATAAGTAATAGCAGAAGAAGCAAGATCCTGTTCAGTCGCCGTGCGGTTCGGTTTCCACAACCGGCGTAACGGCGACGGGCGGGTTCAACAAGCTGCGAGTGAGCACTTCCTTCGCGCGGTCGAACTCGGGCTGCCAGGTGATTTCGGGCGTGCCATACTTCATGCAATCTCGCACCTTTTCCAGCGTGTTCCGCGCCATGTGAGGGCACTTGTTGCACGCACAACTCACGCCGGGCACGCCAAGATACGTGTGCCGCGGATACAGCCGCTTCAAGTCCCACATCATGTTCGCTTCGGTTGCCACCAGGAACGTGGTTGGCTCAACAAACCCGCCAACGTGCTGCCGCATGGCTTCAGTGCCGCCAACGTAGTCGGAGTGGTCCAGGATGTTCTTCGGGCATTCGGGGTGCGCGATGGTTTTGGCGTCGGGGTGTTGCTTTTGCATCTTCAGCAAGTCGCCGAGGCTGAAGATCTCGTGGACCATGCAGGAGCCGTCCCACAGGATCATATCGCGGCCGGTGAGATCGCGCAGATACGCCCCGAGGTGTTTATCGGGCACGAACAGGATCTCGTGGCCCGGTGGCACCTTGTTCCGCACCACATCTTCTGCGTTTCCGCTGGTCACCACCCAGTCCGAGAGTGCCTTCACCTTGGCCGAACTGTTGATGTAGCACACCGTCTGGAACTTGCGGCCATTGATTCGCAGCCGCTCTTGCTCGCGTTCGAGCTTGTCGGCGGGGCACGCATCCACGAGGCTGCAACCGGCTTTCAAGTCCGGCAAGAGCACCTTCTTCGACGGGTTGAGCATCTTGGCCGTCTCGGCCATGAAGAGTACGCCGCAGAAAACGATAACGGGCGAGTTCACCTTGGTGGCTTCGCGCGCGAGTTTGAGGCTGTCGCCCGTTATATCGGCGAGCGCCTGAATCTCACCTTCCTGGTAATAGTGGGCCAGAATGGTGGCCCCGATTTGCTTCTTCAGATCGAGAATTTCAGCAGACACATCGTCGAGAACAGCGGGCATGGCGCAGCTCCCTTGTTTTTTATGTGGCGGAGGGTGAACCCACAGACAATCGGATTCTTCATTAACATGATACGCGAGATTGCCCGGAGCGTACCAGAACCGGCAAGAGAATTTCGCGTGTGGCGATGCTTACGTCTTGGCGAACGCACGCGGCTCGGGCTGCGGTTTCTGGCACTGGTTGTTTCTGCTGGCTTGTGAGCCATAATAACGCTATGCCGCTTATTCGTCCGACGCCGCCGTAACATCTCTCCACCCGGATTTTCCCGGCTTCGTACTGCGTTGCACCATTCTCATTTGCATCGGGAGTTCTTCGTGAGCGTACAGGATCTCAGCGATTTGCGGGCCGAGATTGCGCGTCGGCGAACCTTCGCCATCATCTCTCACCCGGACGCGGGCAAGACCACGCTCACCGAAAAGTTCTTGCTGTATGCCGGGCAGATCGAAGTAGCCGGTGCGGTGCGGGGCCGAAAGACGCGGCGAGCGGTTACTTCGGACTGGATGGCCTTGGAACGCGAACGCGGCATCTCCATCACCTCCACCGCGCTGAGTTTCGAGTATCACGGGCACATCATTAACTTGCTCGATACGCCGGGCCACCAGGATTTCAGCGAGGACACCTATCGCACGCTGGCGGCGGCCGATTGCGCCGTGATGGTGCTGGACTCCGCCAACGGGGTTGAAGCCCAAACTCGCAAACTGTTCCGCGTGTGTGTGGCTCGCAAGATTCCGATCCTCACGTTCATCAACAAGATGGACCGGCTCGGGAAACCACCGCTCGAACTGCTGGCCGAAATCGAGCAGGTGCTCGGCATCGAACCGGTGCCTGCCAACTGGCCCATCGGGTTGGGCGAAGAGTTTCGCGGCGTGGTGGCACGCGATCGCAACGAGATGCTCATCTTCGAATCGAACGACGAAGGCGAATTGCGCGTGCCGATTCGCTACGCTCCCATGTCCGAGATGGAAGAGACATTCGGTTCGGTGGCGGCGGCGCGATGTCGCGGGGAACTGGAACTGCTCGATGGTGCCGGGGCCGCACCCGATCCGGTGCGGTTTCTGCGTGGCGAACAAACGCCGGTTTTCTTTGGTAGTGCGGCAACGAACTATGGGATCGAGCCGTTTCTCGATGCGTTCCTGTCGATGGCTCCGGCACCTGGCCCGCGATCGGCGGAAACTGGCTCCATACCACCGGATCGCCTGCAATTCGCCGGGCAAGTCTTCAAGATTCAGGCGAACCTGAACCCGAAGCACCGCGACCGCGTGGCGTATCTGCGCGTGTGTTCCGGGGTGTTCACGCCCGATGTGGAACCGGTCGTGGCCCGCACGGGCGAGCGATTACGTATGAAAGGCTCGCACCGATTGTTCGCCCGTGAACGCGAAGAGATCGAGACGGCCTACCCGGGCGATGTCATCGGGCTGGCGTTCACGAAGGGCGTGCGGCTCGGCGATACCCTCTCGGATGGCGAAACGGTTCCTTACGAGGGATTGCCGCAGTTCAGCCCCGAGTGCTTCGCGGTGGTGGCTTGCGCCGATAACGCACGCCGGAAGCAGATGGCCGAAGGGCTTGGGCAGTTGGCCGACGAAGGAGCCGTGCAGATGTTCACCGACCCGGAGAACGCACGCGAGCCGATCCTGGCGGCGGTCGGAGAATTGCAGTTCGATGTGGTGAAATACCGGCTCGAATCGGAATACGGAGTGAAGGCCGAGATCCGCGCGCTACCCTATCGGGCGGGTGCATGGGTTGGGGCGACCGCAGCCGAGATGAACGGCCGCCCGCCGGCCTTTGGCGTGAAGTTGGTTCTCGATCAACGCGGGCGAGCCGTTATCCTGGCCGATGATGCTTTCGCCATTCGCTATCTTCAAGGGAAAGCACCCGAACTGAAGCTTCGCCCCTTCGCCGATAATCTCTTCGCTCCTGCGGGGTAAACGTTGGTGCGAACCGGGTGAAGGGTTTGTGTGCGACCGCGTGTTACGCCCGGAAAGTGTTGCAGGTACACGGGCGTGATTGTGGGTAACATGTGGAAACCGAAGCACCACACCCGGAGTTCCAGGCATGTCTGCTGTCCAAGAGTTCGATATTGTCGTGATTGGTGCGGGGCCGGCCGGATGCAGTGCGGCGAACACCGCGGCGCTCTTTGGCAAGAAGGTGGCGATTGTTGAGAAGAACTCCGTCGTGGGCGGAGCGGCGATTAACACGGGCACCATCCCGAGCAAAACCCTTCGCGAAACCGCAGTCACGTTGGCCGGCTTGCACGCCCGCAATCTGTTCGGTATCGATCTCTCGGTTCGGCGTGAAGCCAGTGTGGATGATTTCCTGCGTCATGAACGGCAAGTGAGATCGGTCGAATCGAAACAAGCTCGCCTCTTTCTCGATCGCTTCGGTGTAACCGTGATTCCAGGCACGGGAAGTTTTATCGACGCGAATACCGTGCAGGTTGCCTGCCCCACGCCACCGGGCGGAACGATTCAACTCAAAGCCGCCAAGATCATCATCGCAATCGGGTCTGCACCGAGTCGCCCAACACTGTTTCCTTTCGAGCACAATCGCGTTCACGATTCCGACGAACTCCTGTTCATCACGCGCATGCCACGTTCGTTGGGCGTGATTGGTGCGGGTGTGATCGGCAGTGAATACGCCTGCATGTTCGCCACACTGGGCACCCGCGTACACCTGATCGATGGCCGCGATAGCTTGCTTCCGTTCCTCGATCCCGACGTTTCCTCGGCGTTGCATGCCGCGATGATTCGCCAGGGGATTGTGTTCCACTGGAAACAGAAAGTGACCGCAGTGAACGCTCCGCGCGTGGGTGCGCTGGAACTCACGCTTTCGTCCGGCGATAGCGTGGTTGTGGATCAGTTGTTGGTGTGTGCGGGGCGAACCAGCCCGACCTCATCGCTCAATCCGGCCGCCGCTGGGATTGGCTTATCGGAACGCGGGCTGATTCCCGTCGATGAGCACTTCCGCACTACGGTCCCGCATATTTACGCGATCGGCGATGTGATTGGTTTCCCCGCGTTGGCCAGTGCCAGTGCCGAGCAAGGGCGAGTGTCCGCTTGCCATGCGTGCGAATCCGACGCGAAAACACGCGTCGCGAAGTTTATACCTGCCGGCATCTACACCATTCCCGAAGTGAGTAGCGTGGGGTTGACCGAACCGGAAGCCAAAGAGAAGGGGATCGATTATCTCGTCGGCGTGGGGGAATACTCGCAGAACCCACGCGGGCAGATCATCGGCGACCACACGGGCTTCTTGAAGCTCATCTTCGAACGCTCGGATATGAAACTGCTTGGCGTGCATGTGATTGGCGAGCAAGCGACTGAACTCGTTCACATCGGGCTAACCGCACTCATGGCGGGCGGCGGTGCGGATCTGTTCCTCGATACTTGCTTCAACTACCCCACGCTTGGCGATCTGTACAAAATCGCCACGCACGACGCACTGCTGAAACGCCATCAAGCCGGCAAGAACCCCGCTTGAGCGGTGCGACCCAACCGCGAGATGCGCCACCGCTTCGATCGCACGATCGACGAGAATTATTCGTTGCTTTTCTCGCGTTGCTGATCTTGCTTCAACTCACCTGCAGTTTCGAGCCGTTGGCAGGCGATTGCCAGTAGTCGCCGCAAGTCGCGGTTCGTGTGCCTACCACCTCCGTTGAAGTGGCCCGATTGGATCTGCTGCAACACCTCGGTTGGTTCGAATTCCCTCGGTGGTTCTTCCGGGTTTTGTGCATCTGGGTGAGGTGAAAACCACGAAGCCTCTTGCGGTCGTGGGTTGCGCCGCAACTCTTCCAGAAACGCGCTACCAATCAGGCTCACAAAGGTGCCGAACAACCCAAGACCACCCAACATAATGCACAGTGCGACGAACTTCCCGCCCGAAGTCATGGGAACTTTATCGCCGTAGCCCACCGTCGTGAGTGTGACAAGCACACACCAGAGTCCATCCGAGAGTCGGCTGAACACGGCGGGTTGTGCGTCGCGCTCCAGTTCATACAGCGCAACCGCACCGATCCACGCGAGTGTGAACACCGCGAACCCGATTACGCCGAACTCGTAGCGAATGCGGTAGCACGCATTGATGATGCTCTGCAATGCGGTGGTATAACGATACAGCTTGAACAACCGCATCACCCGCATCACGCGGAGTAGCCGGAGGGTTCGCAGATCGATCAGGAAACCCAGGTAGAATGGCAGAACGGCGAGGAGATCCACAATCGCCATCGGCTGCAACGGATACGCCAGCCGACGCGACGCAATCCATCGGACGATGTATTCCAGTGTGAAGAAGATGACGACAAAGCATTCAGCTCGGTAGAAAAAATCGGACCATTGCCCCATCCCTTCCAGTTCCATTTCGATCGTGAGCGTGGCAATGCTGAAGATGACGACGAGAATAACAAGCAGTTCCAATCGTTGCCGATTGATAGCGGGCCACTTCATCTGTTGGAAGCGCTCCCGCAAACCTGCGACGATCGATGTGAACTGTAATGAATGGATCTTCATAAGCTTCATCTCGTGCAAACAGCTTTCGCGGGATCGAAAAGGTGCCGAACACGCAAGCGACAAACTGATCGGGTCGCGCCATCGCGGCCCGCGTTTACCACAATCTACCTGACGTGCCCACGCCAGCTTCGCCTTGACCCGGTTACCGGAACCGCCTATGTCCGCACCCCATGAGCCGCGACACATTCCCGTGCTCTCGGCGGAAGTGATTCGCCTGCTGGACCCAAAGCCAGGTGAAACCTGGGTCGATTGCACAACAGGCGGCGGCGGGCATGCGCAGCTCATCGCCGCGCGCTTATCGCGGCCGGCGGGGGAAGCGACACCCGATCCGCAGCGAACGCAAGGTCATCTGATTGGCTTGGACCAGGATGCCACGATGTTGGAACTGGCCCGGCCGCGACTGGCGGGGCTTCCGGTCACGCTGATTCACGCGAACTTCGATCAGCTCGCCAGCGTGCTGGCCAATCTGGGGATTGATGCGGTCGATGGCGTGCTGGCCGATCTCGGGTTCGCTTCAGACCAGATGGATGAGTTGAAACGTGGGTTCAGCTTCCGCGAAGATGGCCCGCTCGATATGCGACTGGACCCCACTGCTGGAAGCACTGCGGCCGACCTGATTAACACGATGAGCGAAGGCGCACTCGCCGATGTGTTCTTTGAGTTTGGCGAAGAGCGCCATAGCCGAAGAGTGGCGAGAAAGATTGTTGAGAGACGAAAGACGAAACCGTTCGAGACGACCGCGGACCTTGCGAGTGTGGTGCGGAGTTGCGTGCCACGCTCGGGCGGAATCGACCCGGCAACGCGGACCTTTCAAGGGTTGCGGATCGCGGTGAACGACGAACTCGGGGCACTCGAACGCCTGCTCGCCGCGTTGTCGCATGTGGTGAAGCCGGGCGGCCGGGCGGGGATCATCAGCTTTCACTCGCTCGAAGATCGGCGGGTGAAGCAGGCGTTCCGCACACCGGCGGTGTGGGAGCAGTTGACGAAGAAACCGGTTGAAGCCGGCGATGCCGAACTCGCCCGCAACCCCCGCAGCCGCAGTGCCAAGTTGCGGGTCGCTCGGCGAGTTGGATTGGCCCGCATGGCGTGAGCGGTGGCCCGTTTTGGCTATCCACATGCACGGCTAATCTCCACTATCCCTTGACTACGAACTGGGGGTCACGGATGACCGAACCCATTACTGTTGATGCGCCCGTGAGGCCCGTCGCGGCTCCGCGTCCGGGTGCTCCATCGCTTCCATCGTTCCCATCACTGACTTCGCAACCCGCGCGATCCGCTGCGCCAACTACCAAGGACAAAGATTCCTCTCCTGCAACGTTGCCGACGCCATCTGCCGCAACAGTCACATCCGCGGCAGAGAACCTTGCTGCTTCGGCAACGTCTCTTACAGGACGAATCATGGGTATGGTTACCAAGAAGAATGCCACAGTGGGAGCTTCCATCCTGCTGAGCATGGCTGCGGGTGTTGCGGGTGTGGAACTGTCCGGCTTGCGTGAAATGACTACGCCCGCAGCGGTGCAACCTTCCACGCCACCCGAGCCGCCACCATCGCAGGCCAAGGCAGGCGTCAAGCCCGCAGAGTATTCCAAGCCAGGGGACTACGCCAAACCGATCAAGGATGAAGGCACGCACCCGTTGTTGGCGGAAGAGCCAAACACGCCCGCGAGTCTGCCCGTGAACCCGGTTGTACCTGTTGCACCTGGGGCTGTTGCACTTGGGACACCTGCACCTGTGCCCGAGCAACCCAAAGCGACCACGCCAATGATTGTGATGGAACCGCCTTCGGGCAGCACGCCCATTCCGCCCGCTGCACCGGCTGCGCCTGTTGCGGGATTCAGTACGCCACCTGCACCCGATCTTGTGATTCCCGGCGGTCCGGTAGTATCGCTGCCACCGCCGCCATCGTTCGAAGCGCCAGTGATTATTCCCGCTGCCGGTGCGGCACAACCGCCTGCGCTTCCTGCACCACCTGCGACCTCACCGCCTGCGCTTCCTGCACCGCCTGCGTTGCCGCTTCCGCCGAGTGTGCCGGGTGGGCCTGTTGCGGCCCCCATGCTTCCCGTGGTTCCCGTGGTGCCGCCTGCTTTGGAAGCGCCATCAGCGGTGCCACCGGCCACGCCAGCGATTCCGCCTGTCGCGTTACCCGCCGTGCCGGGAGGGCCTGTTACTCCTTCCGCAGCGCCTGAAGTGCCTGCGATTCCGCCACCCGCTCCAATGGGCCTTGGCAGCCCTGCCATGCCCGCACCATCTGTTTCGATTGCGCCGGTGGAAGCTCCAAAGGTTACGCCTGTGGTTCCTGCAGCGCCTGTCCTGATGCCGATCGAGCCACCGGGCGGGGCGGCGTTACCTGCTGCACCGGCACGGAATCCACTTGTCGAAACGCCGGGCACGCCCGCTTCGTTCGTCAAACCCACAGAGCCGCCGGCCGTGGAACGCCCGCCCGCGACATCGTTCGATGTGGATATTCACTACGCCAAAGCCGCCGACAGCTATGAGGCGATCAGCCGCGAATACTATAGCGATACCCGCTATGCGGCCGCGCTGCAGGCGTATAATCGCAATCGCCCACTTCAAGCGAATACGCCGATAGATGTGCCGCCGTTGCACGTTGTCCGAAAGTATTTGCAAAGCACCGCACCGCAAGGGAATCCGGGTGCGAGTGCGAATCCGCGCCCCGATGCGGAATGGGGGCCGGCTTCCACTCCGGTTCGCACGGTTGGCGACAAGACCTACCGCGTTCCGCAAGGTGGCATGAGCCTGGTGAGTATAGCCAAGGATGTGCTTGGCAACGAGCAACGCTGGCGTGAACTCTACGACTTGAACCCACAGGTGACCGACCCCGGACTGGTGCCAGCGGGAACCGAAATCAAGCTACCCAACGCCCCACGCAGCCCGTGATGGCGTGACCGGGCGGTGACTTCCGGCTATCATTTGAGGCGTGGCGGTTCATGCGACCGTCACGCTTTCTTCCATTACTGGAGGTCGCTGTGTACACCGTCCTCTTGCTCACGCTTCTGGCCCAGCCACCGAAAACAGAACCGCTGAAGCTCGACCCGTTCATTGCGAGTGCGATCGAACCCGCGGCGACCGACACGCCACTGCGTAAACTGCAGAAGGAGCGTGTTCGTCAACGGGCGGAGTATGTCGCTCGTGTTCGAGAAGTGATGAAAGTTGGCCGGTACAACGCAACGGAGTTTGTGGAGTATCAGAAGGTTCAGGCGGTGCTGGCCGAAAACCTCGCCGAGTTGAAGGATGCGGCGGCCGACAAGATCAAGTGCTACGAAATGAGAGTGGCAGCGCTCGAAGAAGCCGAACGCTTCATTGCTACGCGGGTGAGTGGAGGCGCTAGTTTTCCTCAGCATTTGAACCTTGTGAAAGCAGCCCGCATCGACGCAGAAATCGATCTGGTGAAACTGAAAGACTCGCTCAAGGGTGGGAAGTGATTCGCAAGCACGGAGAGCATTTGATTAGCCAGCCCGCAAGCACGCCCACTGTTGAAGCCCCAAGTGTGGTAAGTGCCACCGCACCGATTGCAGTATCGCACACGTTCGTGCCCGTGTTCGTGACGTGCCCGCCGTTGTGCGCGCTGGAGATGCCGCATTCCCCACCGGTGCATCGTCTACACGTTGGTGAACCGCGACCGCTGGCCACGCCCGTGCGCTTAGCGTTCGCCGGCGCGGGCTTGTTCGCGGTTGGCATGGCTTACCTTGGCGTGTTGATTCCCGGGTTACCGGCAACGCCGTGGGTGCTTCTGGCAAGTTACTGTTTCTCCAAGTCGTCGCCGCGGTTAGCCCGATGGTTGCTTCGCTCGCCGATCTTCGGCCGGATGTTGCGCGACTGGAACCAACATCGCGGCATTCGCAAACCCGTAAAGATCTTCGCCGTGATATCCGTGCTGGTTGTGGTGTCGCTCACGATGACATTCGGCCCGCTGCCCTTGTGGGCAAAGTGCGCGACGGCGACATTCTCCGCTGTGGGCGTCTGCACTATTCTTTTCGCAGTGCCAACGGTGAAGGATGAACCCGTGGTGAAAGACCGACTTGTCGTGATAGACGAACCGGTCGTGATGTGACCCAATGGAACGAGAATATTCATGTCTGCGAAACGAAGCTGGCTCGAACGAATGTCCGGAAAGGCAACGGAATGGACCGGGAGTTCCGCCGCGTTTGCAATCGCCGCAGGGGTCATCCTTTTGTGGATATCCACTGGTCCGCTTTTCGGTTTCTCGGACACCTGGCAGCTCGTCATCAACACCAGTACCACCATCGTCACGTTTCTGATGGTGTTTCTCATTCAACGAGCGCAGAACAAGGATTCGCGGGCTGTGCATCTGAAGTTGAACGAGCTGGTCGCATCGATTCAGGGAGCGAGCAACCGCCTGATCAATGCCGAGAATATGAGTGAAGACGATGTACGGATTCTCCACCGGCACTTTCACCGACTGATTGAACTCGCGCGGCAGGAAGAGGATTTAACCCGCTCGCACTCCATCGAGGAAGCAGAGGTCGATCACGATCGGAAGCGGAAAGCGCGATTGCGAGAGATAGCGGAGAATCAAGGACGACACGAGGGAACACCGAGTCCGAATTTGCACGAATCTGGCGCTCAGCATCAGCCGGGGCCGAGTGCGGTTCCATCAGTCGAATAGTCGCGGATGCGAGCTATCATCGGGCTTGGGTTTGGGCGGTGAGCGGCCAATGACGCCGAACCCGCGCGGCGTGGCCACACGGCCACGCGGCGAGCGAATGATGTATTGCTCGCGAAGCAAATATGGCTCGATCTCATCGGAAAGGGTGTCGGCCGCGAGGTTCATCGTAGCGGCCAACGCTTCCACGCCGGTTGGCCCGCCGCCGAACACATCCACGAGCGTTTCCAGATATTTGCGGTCGTTGCGGTCGAGTCCGTCGCGATCCACTTCCGCCATGTTCAACGCCGCACGCGCGATCTCTTCGGTAATCTCACCTTCGTGCTGAGCCGCGGCGTACGATCGCGTCCAATACAGGCGGCTGTTGGCCACGCGCGGCGTGCCGCGGCTGCGGTGGGCGAGTTCGTGCGCGGCTTCCGGTGTGATCGGCGTGTTCAGCTTCCCGGCATTGATGGTGACGATCTTCGCCAACTCCTCGACACTGTAAAACTCCAGGTGCTCGTGGATCTTGAACCGGTCGCGCATCGGGCCACTCAGCATGCCGCTGCGCGTGGTCGCCCCAATGAGTGTGAATCGCTTCAGAGCCATGGAAATGGTGCGAGCGCTCATCCCATCGCCCAGCACGATATCAATGCGAAAGTCTTCCATCGCGGGATAGATGAACTCTTCCACGATGCGCGGCATACGGTGAATCTCGTCGATGAACAGAATGCTTCCCTCTTCGAGGTTCGTGAGGAACGGAAGCATATCGGCGGGCTTCGCAAGAGCCGGGCCACTGGTCATCTGAATGCTGGTGCCCAGTTCGTTCGGCAGCACCGTGGCGAAGGTGGTCTTTCCCAATCCCGGCGGCCCATCGAACAGGATGTGGCCGAGCGGTTCTTTGAGCTTCTTCGACGCACGCACGGCGATCTCAAGACGCTCTGCCACTTTCCGTTGCCCGATCACCTCCTTGAGGAGTTTGGGGCGCAACGCGGCATCGACTTTCTTTCCGTCGCCGTCGTCGCTCGGTCCAGTGGTAATAACCTTCTCACGACCCATTTGCGGTTCCCTTATCACTCGTCAGCGGCACGATGTGCTGTTGCACCCATGTGGTGAATTCGTCGCGAGTGATGGTGTTGGCGGCTAGTCGCAGAAACTGGGTTTCTTGCTCGTCAACAGTTGCGTCGATCTCGAAGCCATTAAGGATCAGGAATGTTTCCATGGCCGCGTGTGCGATTCGCTTATTACCGTCGTTGAATCCGTGGTTTCGGGCCAGTGAGTACGCCAGTGCGGATGATTTCTCGTGCAAAGAGTGGTATAGTTCATGCCCGCCAAACGTCGCCTTGGGTTGGGCAACTGCAGACTCCACTTTCCCACGATCAAGTATGCCCGGCATTCCGCCCGACTGTTGGATGAGCATCTCGTGAAGTTGAAGGACTTCTTCGGTCGTCAGGTATCTCATTTCGCGAGCCGTCGGTAAAGTTCCGCGTTCTTCGCTAACACATATTTGGACGTTACCTCGAACTCATCTAGCTTCGTCAAGAAATCGTCAGTTATCTGTTGGAGCAAGTCTTCCACAGTTACACCGCGAGCGCGTGCGGCATTGGCCAATTGTTCCGCTTTCTTGGCATCGACCGGAAATGTCACGCTGCTCATCAGTTTACTCCTTCTGTGCATAGATGATGGTCAACGCGTCTTGCAGGTTCGCGAATGGTTTGCCACTGGTAAGCAACGAGTCCAGTTTCGTGCGGGCCTCGAACGGGTTGTGCCCCAACCCCATGAGCGCTTGATACACATCGTCGATCAGCAGGCCATCTGCGGCGCTTGCGAGCGGTTCGGCTGCGGGTTCCTCTGCGGGCTTGCGCCCTCGCCCTGGCTTCTTGCTTTGCGACTTCTCTTCGATCACAGCATCCGGGCCAGTTGCTTCGGGTGTTGCGGGCACACTCATCATGGCGAACTTCGTGATCTTGCGTTTCAGCGTGGTCACGATCTGCTCGGCGGTGGTGGCACCAATCCCCGGAAGCGTGCTGAGCCAACGCGAATCTTGCCGGGCGATGGCATCCGCGATTTCCTTCACGGGCCGGGCCATCGCTTTGAGTGCTTTCTTCGCGCCGATCTTTTCCACGGTGCAGAATAACTCGAAGAATTCCAGTTCCGCTTCGGTGTTGAAGCCGATGCGACGCGGGACGAAGCGGTTGCCGCCGGAGTTGCCTTCGAGGTATTCCGTGATGTGAAAGGTCACTTCTTGCCCGGTTCGCATCTGAATCACGCGGCGAATCGATTCGGGCAACAGAACCTGATATTCAAAAGCGCCGATTTGGATTCGGGCCTCATCATCGAGCACGCGAGTGAGCAAGCCCGTCATCTTGGTGATCATGCCGCGTCGTCCGTGGAGTCGGGTTCGTCGGTTCTTTCAGTGGTATCGTCTGGGTCTGAACCGAACAGCGCTTCGCGATTGATGCCGGTGAAGGTGGCTCCGAGTTTGCCGCCCATGATTCCCTTACCGCTTGCGAAATAGTGACACAGCGCGACGCCAAGGGCATCGGCCACGTCGTGCGGTTCGGGTGGGCCAGCCAACCCGAGTTCGCGCGCGATGGCATGCTGCATTTGTTCTTTGCCCGCCCGCCCGCTTCCGGTCACCACTTTCTTCACCTTCGTTGCCGCATAACTGACCACGGGAATGCCCCGCTGTGCGCCGGCGAGCAAGAACGAACCGCGAGCGTGCGCCATCAGGATGGCCGTTCGCGGATGGTCGTAGTGAGCGTACAGTTGTTCGATAGCCATTGCTGTCGGCTTCCACTGATCGAGAATTTCACACACGCCATCGTAAAGGACATGAATACGGCGTGCCATGTCGGGAGTGTCGCGCCCTTCCGCCGAGCGGATGACACCCGCTTCGCACACCTTCGGGCCAGTGTCCGCGAGTTCAAGAACGGCATAACCGGTGACCTGCAACCCGGGATCAAGACCGAGGATTCTCATGGGAACACCGGAAGAGTGGCCACGGAACGAAGGAACAAAGAGGAAGAAGCCACGGATGAAGGTGGCTTGTCTTCCTCTCACCCGACACGCCAGGTTGTGCCGCCGGGGCGGTCTTCGAGCGTGACGCGAAGTTCGGCGAGCCGCGTGCGGATGAGGTCTGTTTGGTCGAACAACGCTTTCTTGAGCGGGTTATCCTTCGTGGCTTCTTTTGCGGTCGCACGAAGGTTGTTCCGCAGATCGAGCAACAATTGCATCAACCCCGCGACGAGGGCATCGCCACCGCCGAGTTCCTTTGTTTCCACTGTGAATGTCAGACCCAGAACGTAGGCGATCTCTTTCACTAACGTCGCGCCTTCCAGGAACTCGGCCTTCGCTGCGGGGTTGTTGGTGTTGGGGTCTTCGAGCTTCCCTTCGTCGGCAGCGCGGTTGACGGCCCGAACCAGATCGAACAGCACGCCCGCGACGCCCGCGGTGTTGAAGTCGTCGTCCATGTGCTCGCGGAACTGCTGGTAGAACTCTGCGAATGCCGCGTGCGTGAACGTGCGATCCGGCTGCGCGACGGTCGGTGCCGCGAGGCTCGCGAGGGGCTTCCCGGTGATCCGCTGCACGCGTTCCCCGAATCGGACGAACGCTTCGTATGCTGTTCGCGTTTCCACCATCCCATCCGGAATGGGCGTGGCGGGGTTCTTCCAGTCCCACATTCCGAGGTCGATCGGCGAGCGATACTGCGTCTTCAAGATGAAGTATCGGAGTGAGTCGCCGCCCAGGTGCTTGAGCGCGTCGGCCACGTTCAGTACGTTGCCGAGCGAGCCGGCCATCTTGGTTGGCTTGCCTTCCTTGTCGCGCAGTTGCAGCAGGCCGTTGTGCATCCACACCCTGGCGAATGGCTTGTCGGTCCAGCTTTCGCTTTGTGCGAGTTCGTTCTCGTGGTGTGGGAATTGCAGATCGAGGCCGCCGCCGTGAATGTCCAGCGTTTCGCCCAGCATCTTGATCGCCATGCAGGTGCACTCGATGTGCCAGCCTGGCCGCCCGCGACCGCACTTGAACGGGCTTGCGTATTGCACTTCGGGCGGTTCGTCTGGCTTGGCCCCTTTCCACAACGCGAAGTCGCCGGGATTGCGCTTCTTCGCGTTCACTTCCATTCGCGCGCCGGCCTCCATCTGTTCCGGGTCGCGATTCGAAAGCGCGCCGTAGTCCTTGTCCTTGGACACATCGAAGTACACGCCATCATCCACCTGATAGGCGTAGCCTTTTTCTTCCAGCTTCTGGATGACCTCGATCATGCCCGTGACGTATTCTGTTGCGCGCGGGAAGTGATCGATGCCAGTCACATTCAGCGCTTTGAGGCACGCGAAGTAGTCTTCGGTCATCTGCGCTGCGAGAGCAGGCACGGTGGTCTTTAACTCGCGCGCCCGCACGATGAGCTTATCGTCCACATCCGTGATGTTGACGACCCACGTCACCTTGTAGCCGAGGTAGGTGAGATAGCGCTTGATGGTGTCGAAGATCACCGGCCCCACCATGTGCCCGATGTGGCTGGGCTTGTACACCGTTGGCCCGCAGACATACATCGAGACCGACTCGCCCGGCTTCTTGTGGAAGGGTTCCTTCTTCCGCGTTAAGGTCGAATACACTTGCAAAGCCATGACAAATCCTTTTGATCCGCAGATGAAACAAGACTAAAGCAAGAAGAGTTCATCCGCAGATTACGCAGATGACGCAGATTTCAAAACCAAGAGCAGAAATCATAAGTCGGGATGTTTGCTGTTTTTGTTTGCTATTTGTTCTCTCTTCTCTCTTCTCTCTTCTCTCTTCTCTCTTCTCTCTTCTCTCTTCTCTCTATCTTTGGTTTCTAATCTGTGTAATCTGCGTAATCTGCGGATAACCTCTTAAGCCTCTTAACCAGCACAACAGCGTGGCAACCGATTGCTTCCCCGCGACCGATGTGGCCAACCTTCTCGCCCGTCTTGGCTTTCACGTTCACCGCATCGATTGGCACCGCAAGTAACGCCGCCAGCGATTCGCGAATGGTTCCCTTCACTGCGCCGAGTTTCGGCTCCTGTGCGAAGATCGTCACGTCCAGGTTGCTCACTTGCCAGCCCAGTTGGTGCAACTTGGCGAGCGTTTCTGTGAGGAATAGCCGCGAATCCGCGTTCTTCCATCTCGGATCGTTATCCGGGTACGCATCGCCGATATCGCCCAGCGCGATCGCCCCCAGAAGCGCATCGGTTACGGCATGCAGCACCGCGTCCGCATCGGAATGTCCGACGAGACCTTTGGTGTGTGGGATCGTAACCCCGCCCAGAATCAGCGGTCGCCCTTCGGCTAACCGGTGCGTATCGTGGCCACTGCCAACCCGGAATGACACCCGCGGACTCCGTTGTGAGAACAGGAAACCTGCGGGGATTGTAGCGACAGGAATGCAAACAAATAAAGCCCACCCGCTGCGGGGTGAGGTTCTTGCGCGTTTCGCCCTTGGCGGGAATCGTAGGTGCTGCTGCCAGTCGCAAAATCGCGTTACCCCAGCCTTCTCGCAATTCAAGCCGTTTATTTCGTTGTGCCGATCACTTTTTAGGATTTCTACCCCAGCA
>JBGSLF010000033.1:0-13655 GCA_041740855.1 Gemmata sp. | reverse complement strand
GCCGACGGACTTCGCGGCAAGAGCCGGTTTGCTGTGGCGGGGCATGGCGGCACGGAGGATTGGGTGTCAAGTTGGCGGGCCGGACCCAGCGCCTGCCCACCACACAACCCGTGCGCAATTTCCGTGCCGAACACTATTGGGGCGGGGGCGGCATTTGTGGAAAGAACGACGGATCGTGGATGGTCGAGGTATAATAATTCGAGCAACATCATCGAATCCCGAGGCACCCCCGATGGGCCGTCACCACGACGACATGCTGGCCGAGCAGCAGAACTTCGATAACGCGGTTGAGGAAATCGCGATCCGCGCCGGGTGCCTGACCCGGTGCGTGGCGTGCGGCCAGGTGTACGACACCGGCGAAGACATCACGGCGGCCTACAAGTTCGGGAACCACCTCATTACCCAGAACGACCCCCTTGTCGCGGTGTTCGGGGGCGACCGCAAGGCGATGACCGACGCGATCGAAAACATCCAATCCGAGTACGCGGGCGAGTGCACCTACTGCTGCGGAAAAGCATCCGGCGATTGACCGCGCCGGAACTCTAAAACTGTTTCCTTTCCTTGATCGAGGACTTCGATGGCTTTCGGTGACATCCCGGACATGAGTCGCGCGATTCAAGCGATTGAAGACGCGCGAATCGCCAAAGAGCGGGGCACGCGCGACAGTCAGGACGCTCTCATCAGGCTCGGGATCATCGCCAACGCGAATCTGGCGAGCGAATTTCACTCCCGCCTTGCCCAGCGTATCCGCGCGTTCGAGGCGGCACTCGATCCATCTCAGGATGTCGGTGTTCAACTCGTCAGCTTCGGGCAGTCGATTACCTTTCATGTCACCAACGTCGGGTTCCACAACCCCAGCCTGATTGTCTTTCGCGGGGTTCTTGAGAACGGCAACCCGGTTGAACTTATTCAGCACGTTTCACAGCTCAGTTTCCTCCTTGTCGCCATGAAGCGCTCGGAGCCGGAGAAGCCGCGACGGACTATCGGCTTCTACGCTCCCGATGATGGGGCTTGAGCCTTCACGCACTGTCAGCGGCCCCGGCCACAAGCCGGGGTTTCTTCTTGCGCTGAAAGAAACTGTTTGCGCGAGGAACAACGTTCCTCTAATCTCCGCTCACATGGACAATGAAGCCCGGCGAAGGATGGAGGTGTTGTGATGGAGTTGGCGAAAAAACTGATGGAACGCGGATTCAGACTTGGTGGTAATCGCCGGATGGCCGAGAAGTTCCCCGGAGTGGTTGTGGTAAATGACTACTCCCCCGAATGCTCAACGTGAACCCCGAACAGTGAGACGCAGATTGTCGGGTCGCACTAAATTCCGACAGCCCGTTACCTTTCTGCCGGAGACACACTTAACGGATCAACTCCGCTTGTAATCAACGCTGCTCATCCTCACTGCCACCTCATCAAACTTGATCTGCTACCCGCCAAGCGTAGTGTAGCCCTGTCAGACCTGTGCGAAACACGTGAACCCGGTGTTTGGGGCCGTGGATTCCATGCACGTTTCGTGCATCCACCGCCGAAAGATGCTAGTTTTTAAGGTTATTTTCACCAACAGCGGGGTTCAGGCCAAGAACTTCGCAGGAGACTCGAATGCCGACCAAGATTGACATGGCGAAATTCGCCAAGTTCTGCAAAGACATGGGCTTCATCTTCCAGTCCTCGGAGATCTACGGGGGCATCAACGGATTCTGGGACTACGGCCCACTGGGCGTGGAACTGAAGAAGAACATCAAGGACGCCTGGTGGCAAGACATGGTCCGCAACCCGCCGCCCGGGCCGGACGGCCAGGAGATCCGCATGGTCGGGCTGGATTGCTCGATCATCATGAACCCGAAGGTCTGGGTCGCCAGCGGCCATGTCGGCGGCTTCGCTGATCCGATGGTGGACTGCTCTCACTGCAAACGTCGGTTTCGGGCGGACAAGGTTTTCTGCTCGGGCGTATACCGTGAGGTGGCCCCCGGTCAAAACACCCGTGATTACGCAATTTCACCCTTGACGGTGGAAGGCTCGGACGCGAGTTCTGCACGGGAAGAACTGGAAGCGAAGTGGAACAAGTTGAGGAAGAAGCTGAAGGTCGATGCGACATTGAAGACGGGGCCAGCAATGCCTCTGGTCGAGTTGGCTAAGACGGCTCAGGAGAAGTTTCCGTGTCCAGTCGATGACTGCCCCGGCATCTTGACCGAACCGCGAGCGTTCAACCTGATGTTTAAGACTCACGCGGGGGCGGTTGAGTCTGAGGAAAATCTCGCCTATCTTCGTCCGGAAACGGCACAGGGGATCTTCGTCAACTATCGCAACGTGCTGGACAGCACGCGGCTGAAGTTGCCGTTCGGGGTCGCGCAGGTTGGTAAGGCGTTTCGCAACGAGATCAACCCGCGAAACTTCACGTTCCGCAGTCGCGAGTTCGAGCAGATGGAGATCGAGTTCTTCTGCCATCCGGATGAGTCGATGAAGTGGTACGAATACTGGCGCGATCTGCGCAAGAAGTGGTACAGCACGCTCGGCGTGAAGTCGGACAACCTCGTGCCGCGCGAGCAAGGGAAGGAAGAACTCGCGCACTACTCGATCGGCACCACCGATATCGAATACATGTTCCCGTTCTCGGACGAACCGCAGGAGTTGGAGGGCGTGGCGCACCGCGGCGCGTTCGACCTGATGGCACACGCCAAGCATAGCGGGATGGGCGAGAAGTTCGCGTACTTCGATGAAGAGCGCTGGAACGCTGATAGCGCGGGCCGCAGCACCAATTCGTTCAAGGAGTGGATGAAGGGAAATCCGCCCGCTGCGGACATCGAGAAGTATCTGTTCACGCCGCACGTTATTGAGCCAAGTGCGGGGGCCGATCGCTTCACGCTCGCGGTGCTGTGCGAGGCATTCACAGTCGAGAACGTGCCGGGCAAGGATGGCGCGCCGGGGGAAGAACGCACCGTCATGAAGTTCCACCCGCGGCTCGCGCCCATCAAGGCCGCGATCTTCCCGCTAGTAAACAAGGACGGCATGCCCGAGAAAGCGATGCAACTGTATCGCGAACTGAAGCCGTACTTCAACGTGTTCTTCGACGACAAGGGCGCGGTGGGGCGGCGCTATCGGCGACAAGACGAAGCCGGCACGCCGTTCTGCATCACCATCGATGGCGACACACTCAAGGACGACACCGTAACCATTCGCGACCGCGACACGCTCAAGCAAGAGCGCGTGCCAATGTCGCAGGTGCGTGCGGTGATCGAAAAAGCGCTCATGCCCGGGTGCTAACCAAGCCTCGAATGGGCCTCGAATGGGCGTGCCACTCCGAGTTGCAAACCGGTTCGCAGTGGCTTCCACCTTCCGACTTGCCAACGCAACAGCTACAACATCTTTTAAGCGAAGCGCGGAACGGTTCCGCACTTCCGCCATCCGAACTCCGCAAGGCCGCGCACTTCACGATGCTGTTGCTTTCCTGCACGAACCTGTCTCGCGGTTACGATGCCACTCCTCTGTTCGAGGATGTGGCCTTCGAAATCCACGCCGGCGAGCGGATCGGCTTTGTTGGCCCCAACGGTGCCGGCAAGACCACACTCTTGCGCATTCTGGCCGGGATCGATGAACCGGATTCGGGCAAGGTTACGCTGCACGCCGGCGCACGACTGGGAATTCTGCAACAGGTCGCTGAATTCTCCGCTGGTCGCACGCTGTTCGATGAAGCGAAAAGCGCGTTCGATGAACTCATGGCCACGCAACGCGAGTTCGAACAAGTCGCGGAGGAACTCGCCGGGTGCAGCGATGAGATTCGCCGCAAGCAACTCAGCGCGAAGTTCGATCGCCTGACCGAAGTGCTCCGCCATCACGATGCGTTTGAACTCGATCACAAAGTCGAGAACGTGCTCTCGGGGCTTGGCTTCAAGGAAGAGGATTTCCTCCGCGAAGTGGCCACGTTCTCTGGCGGGCAACAGCGGCGATTGCTTCTCGCCAAGTTGCTACTCTCCGCACCGGACGTGATGATTCTGGATGAACCCAGCAATCACCTGGATATCGACACCACACGCTGGCTGGAGAATTATCTCTCGCAACAGCCCGAGGGAATGTTGATCGTGAGCCACGATCGCTACTTCCTCGATCGCGTGGTGAACAAGATCTTCGAACTGCATCAACGGAAGATCACGAGCTACCCCGGCAACTTCCATCAGTATGTTCGCCTGCGCGATGAACGCTTCGAGCGGCAACTGAAGGAATATGAATCGCAGCGCGAGTACATCGAGAAGCAGGAAGAATACATTCGCCGCGTGAACTATGGGCAACTCGCCAAGCAAGCCCAATCGCGGGCCAAGGCGCTGGACAAAGTGGAGCGGTTCGAGAAACCCACGAAGGTTTCCGGGCCAAACATTCAGTTCAGCGAGGTGACACGCTCCGGCGACAACGTGTTCCACGTCGAGGATCTCACCAAGCGGTTCGGCGACCTCACGCTCTTCGAGAATCTGAGCTTCGATGTGCCACGCGGCAAACGCCTGGGCATCATGGGTGCGAACGGTTGCGGGAAGACCACGCTCTTGAAGATCTTGCTGGGCGAAGAGAAGGCCACGAGCGGATTGGTGCAACGCGGGCATCTCACGTTTCCGGGTTATCTTGATCAGCATCTGGCACTGCTCGACTCTGAGAAATCCGTGATGCGGGCCGTGTGGCCGGACGACGAACCCGAGCACACCGAACAGAAAATGCGTGACTTGCTCGGCAGTTTCGGCTTGCAGGGCGAGATCGTTGAGCAGCAAGTGAAGTTCCTTTCCGGCGGAGAGCGATCGCGTGCAGCACTTGCCAAGCTCACTGTGAACGGCGCGAACCTGCTGATTCTGGACGAGCCAACCAACCACCTCGATATCTGGGCCTGCGATTCACTGGAAGAAGCGCTGAAGGCGTACGAAGGCACCGTGATCGTGGTGAGCCACGATCGTTACTTCCTCAACCGCGTCATCGATCTGCTGATTGTGTTCGCCAACGGCACAACGGAAGTGGTGTATGGCAACTACGACACCTACGAGTTATTGCGACAAGCACGCGAAAAGAGCGACGAGAAACCGGGGCGTTCATCGTCTCGCTCGGATAGCAAGCCCAGCGCGGAACGTGATCGCGCCACCGATGCGAACGCCGCAAAACCCGCCAAACGCAAGCGGCAGTTCCCTTATCGCAAGGTGCCAGATATCGAAGCCGATATCGCGAAGACCGAGAAGAAGATTGCGGATCTGGAAGCCGCCATGCAGACGCCCGATGTGTACAAGGATGCCAACCGCCTGCGCGACACCATGAAAGATCTGGAGACATCCAAGGACGCACTCGCGCGGCTGTACCAGCACTGGGAAGAAGCGATTGAATTGAACGGGTAAAGGTTCGCTGCGTGCATGCGATGGTGTCGCAAGGCTTTCAAACCCGCCCACCTGTCCGTATGCGACGGGTGGGTTTTTCGATTCGGAGTTCATCATGTTCGCTCTGGCACTGTGCGTGTTCGCTCTGGCTGCCGAACCCGCTCCCACGCTGGAAGCCCGTATCACGCCGCTTGCGAAAGCCCACAAAGGGAAGGTCGCGGTGGCGGTCAAGAACCTCAAGACAGGCGAAGAGTTCTATCTCGATGCCGATACGGCCATGCCCACGGCGAGCCTCATCAAGCTTCCTGTGATGGTGGAGACATACTGGCAGGCGGCCGAAGGAAAGGTGAAACTCGACACCACGCTGACACTGAAGAAAGAAGACAAAGTACCGGGTAGCGGAATCCTGACTTCGCACTTCTCCGATGGCGCAACGTTCCCACTTCAAGACGCCATGCGACTCATGATCGTGTTCTCCGACAACACCGCAACGAACATGGTGCTCGATCAAATCGGCCTTGCGTCCACCAACACGCGCATGGCCAAACTCGGTTTCAAGAACACCAAGATCAACGCCAAGGTCTTCCGTGCCGATACGCGGATCGATCAGGAATTCGGGAAGAAATATGGCCTCGGTAGCACCACGGCACGCGAAATGGTGCAACTACTGGCACTCATCGATGCCGGGAAAGTGGTGTCGCCCGAGGCGTGCAAAGAGATGCTCGAACACTTGAAGAAATGCGACGACAAAGAGAAGTTCCCACGCTTGCTCCCGGCGGGAACCGTGCTGGCTCACAAGTCCGGTTCGGTGAACGCGATCCGGACCGATGCGGGCATCATGTATACCCAATCGGGGCCGATCGCGCTGTGCGTGCTCACCGACGCCAACGAGGATCAACGCTGGGTTGCGGACAACGCGGCGCAGGTGCTGATGGGCAAGATTGCCTGTGAAGTCTTCGATCACTACGACTCAGCAGAAAAGAAGCAGAAAGAATAGCCACGCGATGGATGGTAGCCAGCGGCTCGCGCGCCTGGTATCGTTTCCGTCACCACTCAAACATCAACGGAGTCTCTCCATGGCCAAAAAGCAACTTCGCGTCGGCATGATCGGGCTTTGATGCGAGCGGCCAGTTCTTGGGCTTTCGCTTTCTGTTCAGGGGATTATGGCTCGAACATGATGACCTTCCGCCGGAATCAATTCCCGCAAACGATCAAATACGCATTGAGCCGAACGCAATTCCTACCAACTTTCGTGACGCCTACCCCTTCACACCGGTCAAGAAGAAGGAGTAACCGAAGGTGGAGAACCTGCGGCCGCCGGAGTTGATTCGCACCGAGGAAGTGCAGCCAGAACGAGTACGCCGAGCATGCCCCAGGTGGGTATTGGGAGGATCGTGGTGTAACCCAGCAGCGAGTCCGAGTGGCTACTGAAATACAGCGCAGCCACGACAACCATCAGCGGCAAACGGTACTTCCTAGGGTGGGACTGAATGAGGATCGCGACGGGAACCACCATCATCGGTACGGCGTGGAGCCAGGTGATCGGACTGAGCAGGAGCATCGCGGGAATCAGCATCGCGAACATCGTGTCCGGACTCGTCTCCCACCGACGCCACGCGAACCCAACCGCGACAATCGTAAGGACAAGTGCTCGCCCACCCCACACACCAGCCGCCACAAGTTGTGGGTGATCAGGCGATCTGAGGTGCCGATGCGCTGCGCCAGCGAGGGACAGGTTGTGCGGATTCGTGACTTCCCGATTCGCGTTCTCGCCAGCTCGGATCGAAATATAGGTTTCTATCTCATCGACCCCGACGAGCGCAGCCGATACCGCCCACACTCCCACGACTGTAATGCCGGCCGAAACCGCGGCGCGAAACCGACCGATCGCCCCGAAGCCGACAACAAGCAAGCCTGGGTAGAGTTTCATCGCGGTGGCAAGTCCGATATACACACCGGCCGCTATCTCGCAGTCGCGGCGCAGCGCTCTCCAGCCGAGCACGATCAGTCCAGCAAGAAGAAGCGAAGTGTTCCCGACGACCGTGCAACTCCGAACCCCAGAGTGGAGAAGCAGCACCGCGACCAGCAGCAATGATTGATTTGTGTTCAACGCCATCTCGCGTGCGACAAGGACTCCAGCCCCGGCGAGCACCACCAGGCTCAGCGCTGCAAGGAGCGTGTGCGCGATGGAGAATGGGAACAACGCCAGGGGCGAGAGTGCGACTATGTACGGCGGTGGGTGGTCGTTGACTCGGGTCCGGTCGGGGTCGTTGTTCGGGTGCGCGAGGTGAGTCGAGAGTGATGCGTAGATTGAGCCTCCGTCGAACCACGATCTCGCGGAAATATAATCCTGCGTGAGGTCGGATTCGAGCGTGCGGTACGGCCAAGACGCGGCCAAACCCCAGAATGCCGCGGCCACGAGGAATGCCAGCGGGAGGAGCCATGAATACCGATGGGCAGAAAGCGTGGACATGCTGAACCCCCGAAATCCCGCGATCTCTGATCTATACCGATGGCCGAATACTGTGAACCCCGGTATCGTTTCGGAAGCATACCATATCTATTCAACAGACCACTTAACCGGAGTCCCTTTCCCATGGCTAAAAAGCAACTTCGCGTCGGCATGATCGGGTACGGATTCATGGGTCGTGCCCACTCCAACGCGTATAAGCAAGTCGGCCAGTTCTTCCCTTCCGAACATCAAGTCGTGCTCAAGGCGGCGTGTGCCCGCAACGCCGAACAGATCAAGGCGTTCGCCGATCAATGGGGCTATGAATCGACGGAAACCGACTGGCGGAAACTCGTCGAGCGGCCCGACATTGATGTGATCGACATCTGCACGCCGAACAACTTGCACAAGGAAATCGCCCTTGCGGCGGCGGCCAACAAGAAGGCGATTCTGTGCGAGAAGCCGCTGGCGATGAACGCCATCGAGGGGCGCGAGATGGTCGCGGCCGTGGAGAAGGCCGGTGTGCCGAACATGGTGTGGTACAACTATCGCCGCATTCCGGCGGTCACGCTTGCGAAGAAGCTGATCGACGAAGGCCGGCTCGGCAAGATCTACCACTATCGCGCCAAGTTCCTGCAAGACTGGACGATCAAGGCCGATCTGCCGCAAGGGGGCCAAGGGCTGTGGCGGCTCGATGTGGCCGCGGCGGGCAGCGGGGTGAGCGGCGACTTGCTCGCCCACTGCATCGATACCAGCCTGTGGATGAACGGGCCAATGGCGAGCGTGTGCGCGATGACAGAAACCTTCGTGAAAGAACGGATGCACAACCTCACCGGTAAGGTAGAGAAGGTTGGCATCGACGATGCCTGCACCTTCATGGGGCGTTACGAGAACGGCTCGCTGGCGAACTTCGAGAGCACCCGCTACGCACGCGGGCACAAGGCGGCCTACACGTTGGAGATTAACGGCGAGAATATGTCGCTGGCGTGGGATCTGCACGATCTGCAACGCCTGCAAGTGTTCGATTACAAGGACGACAGCAAGATTCGCGGCTGGAAGAGTGTGCACGTGACCGATAACAGCCCCGATCATCCGTACATGGCCAACTGGTGGGTGCCGGGGCTTTCGATTGGCTACGACGCGAGCTTCACGCACCAGGTGGCGGATTTCATCAAGGGGCTAGAAACCGGCAAGCCCGAAAGCCCGACGTTCCGCGACGCACTCGAAACGCAACACGTTCTGGATGCGGTCTTGGCGTCCGCCAAGAGCGAGAAATGGGTCAACGTCGCCCGTGACTGAACGAACGGCGGCCGACATGAAGTCGGCCGCTCGCCTTTTAAAGCTCGCCTGTTACAGTTCAAATCGGAGGCGAATAGAGATGGCAACGGTTCAGCAATCCCTCATCACCCTGAGCGAATTCGAGAAGATGCCGAATCCGGACGATGGCTCCATCCTGGAACTGGTTCGTGGGGAGATCGTAGTCGTGCCGCCACCAAAGGGAAAACATGGAATCGTCTGCCAGCGAATGGGGCGCTTCCTGGGAAATTTTGTCGATCCGCAAAAGCTCGGCTGGGTGACAACCAATGACGCCGGTGTGTTGCTCGAACGCGACCCGGATACCGTGCGTGGTCCGGATGTGGCGTTCTGGAGTATCAAGCGGCAACCTGAGCTCGACTGATGCCGATTCTGGTCGTCGGCCGAGTCGGGTTTGTGCGAAAACAAGGGGATTTCGCAACATTGCGATCTCCGGGCGGGAGGGTGGGGTGTCCAAAAACTCCGCCACCCCAGCGGAATCGCTTGGAAACCGAGCGATTCTGACACCCGAAAATCGGCATCAGTCGAATTGAGAGCAACTGCAAAGTCTTTTTGGGTTTCAATCGGAAGATAATGGAAATCCTCAAGAATGATATAGCGGCTAAACTTGATCTGCTTCAGCGCCGTAATGATATCGTTGACATCCTCCAATTCGAGCTCCATTGGGGCAGTAGTTTTCTCCCCCCCCGAGCCCGTCTCGAATTCGATAACTTTCGCATTTACTTTGAATTTGCCGGATGAAGTTTGCTTGGCAGATTGCGTGATCTCAAAGCCAGCCTGCTTCAATACGACTGCATTCAGATCGGAAATCGTCCACTTATTTGAGCATTGGATGGCAATGTAGGTCGCCGGGTCAAGGCACTCTTTTCGTAAACAAGTCTTTCCTTGCTTGGAGCTTCCGTGAATTACAAGATGTCGAGACCGTCCGAGGTTGTCTTTTAGCTTTGCGTCGACCTTATCCCGCACAACATACGTGAGCGGTACATCTCGGGAGATTCCAAAAACATCGCGCAAATTATGGGGAGCTTCTGGCATGACTGTAGTCTCGTAGGTTGAGCGCCGGCTATCGAGGGAGCATGCCCTGACTCACGTTCAAGTAAGAGCAACTCGTGACCACCGGCAACATCAATTACGTGGTGAATTGGCCAACAACTGGGTCGCTTTTCGGTTTTCCGATCATTCTATCCCGAAAAACAAGTATTGGCGGATTCGTGCTCCGGTTTCATCGCATTTCACTTATTGAGATCAAAAAAATTCAATTCTCGCCTCTCACCCCGTGTAAAGCGTTGCTACTTCCGTTTCCCTTTCGCAACCGGAAACAATTTTCTGATTCTGCCGACTTAGTTTGGGCGTTGCCCTGCGGGCCGGGCTTGCTCCAGGCTCCGCTATCGCTCGGTCCGGGTTCCCCGGACTGCTGCGCACCTTCCGCATCCCTAACGCGGGGACGCAATGCGCGAAGGGGTTCGCTCGCCAGCAGTTCTGATCGTACCACGGCGTCAAGGTCCGCTCTCACCTGCGGTGTTCGCTGCTGCTTGGCCTTTGGCCAAGGCTCCACCTTGGACTGGCCGTGGAGGCTCATGCTGGCCGTCCGCAAACATGCACGGGGGAATCCCGGACGTTGGGGCGGCCAGGGAACAACACGTTCTCGAGTAGAACAACCAAGAATGGAAGAATACAATCATGACGAAACTGACCGACTTTGAACGCTGTGCCAAACTATCCGAGGTGAAAGCCGTCTACAAAAGCCGTACCCAGATGAACGAACGGGCACGAATTGCCGAGCCCGGTGATGTGGTTCGCTATCTTCGGGCGATCTGGAACAGTGATACCATCGAGTTGCTCGAAGAAGTCCTGGTGATTTGCTTGAATGGGAACCATCAGGCCACGGGCTGGATCAAGGTTTCCAGTGGTGGAATGAGTTCGGCGTCCGTCGATCCGCGGGTGGTGTTCACGGTCGCGCTTCAGACCGCAGCCAACGCCATCATTTTGGCCCACAACCATCCGAGCGGCAGCCTGGAACCATCCACCGCCGATCGGTCCCTGACCAATCGCTTGAAGGACATTGGCGACATTCTGAGCATCCCGCTGCTCGACCACCTGATCCTCACCCGCGAGGGCCACGTCAGCTTCAAGGAGCTAGGACTGCTGTAACAACCATCCCACGTTCCGCGAGACCCAGTCACCCTGCTGCCCGTCTCTGGCTCGATACCGGTGCAGCCACTTCCGCCGTCGCAAACGGCTTGACGATCTCCCGACGCAGCTTCAACGCCGAGACCGGCACCGGATCGTATCCGGTTCTCGCCCGGGCCGCATTCACCGCCTTCAGGATCGTCAGAAGCTGCCTTCGCACTGGAGCGTAACGAGCATACGGCACGCGGGCGAAGTCGCTCGATAGGTTCTCCACCGAGCGATGTGTAGCCCGATCCAGGAAGAAGGTCTTGAGTTGCTTGCAAGTCGGTTTGTCGATCCGCACGCAGGCATGCCAGGTGCGGGGGCCGCCCCCGACGGGAGTCACTCCGCTCTGGCGGTAGCTGATGGAATACCCCTCGAACTTGATCGGCACCCGGCGGCAGTCTTGAATCACGTTCTTCTCGATCTGCTTGAACGGGTGATGCCCCTCGGTGGCCAGCAGAAGAAACCAGTTCTGGTAACGGAGGTATTGCATGTTGGCCAGGCCTCGCTTCTTGCGGGCGGTTCGCTCTCGCTCCCCCGTGGCAATCCCGTATTTCTCGATGAGCTTGCGGTCGAGGGCGGCCAGATCGGTTCCTGGTTTCAGATATCCGGTCACGTAATACCAATACCCATGCCGCAAGTAGCTCACGGCGACTTGCTGAACGAGCCCTTCGGGGGAACTCGCCACACAACGATACTGCATAGTCCTCCACGACGAAAGTCGCTTTCGACCATCGAGCGAAGCGACTGATGCCAAAGATCAATCCGGGATCGTGCCCTCGTGCGAAAGCCACTCTCCCGGTACGTCCCAATACTGAAGACAACCGTTGAGCAAAAAAGGTGTGGGATTGATGGCGGCCAACCCCACGAACGCCGTTTCCTTTTGAGGAAATCCTGTTGCAAAAGCACGACGACACCGCCTGGAATCCCGGCCCGCAACTTGACAACAGTTGTCGGGAATGCCCCAGATGCCACGACCGAATCGACGTGCGCGAACAGTTCTGAACCGTCGGTGCACTGTTTTCTCCAGTGCACCCGCCCAATTCATAGTGCCCGCAGACTAAAACCTCCAACAGCCGCTATCCCAGGCACAAGATGCACGGGTAGCGTCTGTCGTCTGTCCGCCGCCAAAAGTGATTCCTCTTCCGAGGAATCACCTTCAGCCGCAGGTGCTGCCAATCAAGGAAGCCGATGCCAACAAGCATCGACCATACGTTTTCCGACGGGGTGTTTGGCACAAGGCCAGAATGCCCCTCAGCCCTTTCGTTCCTGCTTCCAGCCCATCCAAAAAGTAGAAGGGCTGGTGAACGGGTCATCACTCCGGTCGTTTGCAGACGGGTCGCGACTGCCATGCCGCGCATCGTGTACCCAAACTTTGGCACACACATGTTTGAGCCTTCGCTCAAAACACCGTTGGCGCTTCCGCGCCAGTTCTAATCAGGCCACACTCCCCCACTACGGCTTTTCATGCGATCGCTCGCACTAATTCCACTCTGCCGACCAAGCAGAGCACCGAGTTGCTACACCCGGAGGCCGCAGTGGTTCCCGCGTTATCGTCGGGCTTCGACTCTAAGGTCACGTCGCTAGGACAAGTTACTGCCCGGTTCACTTGGGTATGTACTGCCTTCCGGCCAGCCATACTTTCCGAACGATGATTGTCACCGCTCGATTTCCCCCTACGAAAACAGAAGCTCGGGGTATCGCTCCCAAGTGAAGGTTCACGGTTGGGCACCGTCTCCTTAGAATCTTACTGGCAAGCCCTCCCTTACCTATTCGGTTGGGCCTTTTATAGTTGAGCTTTTCACCGTCGAGTGTTTAGCTCGATCGCCGAGGCGGTCTGCCCCGGTGTCATCTGTCGCCAGATAACAGCTCCCTACGCCAGACGCGTTGAACGAACTCGCCGCAGCAAGCCCGAACCCCACGTGCAGGATTTGGCAGTTATGCCACACCTGCTTTGTGCTTCGATCGCAATCGAAGCAGAAGTCGAACGGTACAGATGTTCGACTTCCCCGACGCGACCTGACTGCCAAGCTTTCGCTCAGCGAGTCAGGCATGTCCGCGTCGCCCGCACTTCCCAAACTCAGTTGTTACACTCTGCTTATTGGATAGAACGCCGGTATTACTTCGATGTCGTGGTTGCGAAACAAAGGCAAACGGACCTTTCGAGTTTACTCCGACGAGCCTCCATTGAACTGGACGAGCCACTCTCGTGGCAATCCAGCTCGAAGGGCCAGCACAACAGTTTTTCAACTGCGGGAAGTTAGCAAATCTTCCGGTTCTTATCCTCAGTTGATGAGACTGAGATTGGCGAACCTGCTGTCCCCGCCAAGAGACATCAGCTTAATTGCACTCTTATCCACGGCGGATGTAATGCCGTATGTTCGAGC
>JBGSLF010000032.1:0-7567 GCA_041740855.1 Gemmata sp. | reverse complement strand
GGATGTGCAACCTGACGAAGAACGCCTTGTGTCTTACGCCATCGATCTGGGCACCGAAGTCGATCCGCAAGTCGGCCCGGGCACCCAACGCATCACCAGCGTCAAGGCCGTGCGTGGCATCATCACCACCATCACCAAACTCACCGAAGAGAAGAAGTACCGCATTGTGAATCGGTCCAAGACCGATCGCACGCTGTTCATCGAACACGCCAACCGCACCAATCAGCAGTTCAAACTTGTTGAGACCGACAAGCCCGTCGAAGACACACCCGAAGTCTATCGCTTCGAAACCGCTGTCACTGCGGGCGAGACCAAGACCTTCACCGTGAAGGAAGAGAAGGATGTGTCGGCCAGCATCACGCTGACCAACAATGCGGACGACACCATTCGCTACTTCATCAACCTGGCGCAAGCTAGCCCGGCGTTGAAGCAGAAGTTACAGGAAGCGTTGAAGATCAAGGCGACATGGGACGTGACTCGCCGAGAACTGCAGCAGGTGCAGGCGGACCTGCAACGGTTGAACCAGGATCAGGAGCGGATTCGCAAGAACCTACGTGAAACGCCGCCCGAAGCCGATGTGTACAAGACCTACCTGAAGAAGCTCAGCGACCAAGAGAAGGAAATCGACACGTTAACCGCCCAGCAGAAGTCGCTGATGACCGAAGAGTTCACCGCTCGCAAGAAATTCGATGATTACCTCGCCAACATCTCCGACTGATGCTGCGATGTGCTGTGACAAGTTGATCCCACGAAACTGGCCCGCCCGTTTAACACGAGCGGGCCAGTTCTCGTTAAACCAGCCGCTTTAAACCACACGTTGCCCGCCAACGTAGACTTGCTTCACGTTCAAGTCGGCGTCCATAACCACCAAATCGGCCCGCTTCCCGGCTTCCAGACTGCCGCATTCCGCGTCGATTCCCAAGATGCGAGCCGGAGTTAAACTCGCCATGCGCACCACCTCCGCAAGTGGCACGTTGGCCATGTGGTGCATGGTGCGAACGCCAGTGTCCATCCCCATCACACCCGAGGCCAGCGCAGTGCCTTCGATCGTGACACCCACACCATCGCGCTTGCGTACACGCTCGCCGGTGCCTTCAGCGCCGAACCAGTATTCGCCATCGGGAAGGTCAACGGCACGCATCGAGTCGGTGACGAGCGCAAGGCGATCTGGCCCTTTCAATTTGTACGCCAATCGCAACAATTCCGGCGAAAGGTGTTTGCCATCGGCGATCACTTCCGTGGTCAGTTCATCGAAGAATAGTGTCGCTTCCATCAGTCCGGCTCGCATCGGGTATGTCTGCGATTGCCGCAGGCGAGCACGATCGGACATGGCGCAAAACAGGTGATCCACGTGCCGCAATCCCCAGTGCAACGCGGCCTCCACTTGCGGGAATGTGGCGAAGCTGTGACCGGCATTGAACCGCACGCCACGTTCGGAATACGTTCGGATTAGCCATTCGGCGTTGTCGATTTCGGGAGCCACGGTCACCACCAGTGGCATCGCATCGGCCAGTGACATGAACAGCTCTGCGTTCGCGGGGCCAGGTGTCAGGAAGTCTTGATCGGGGTGGCAACCGCGAGCCGGTCGCGCGAAGTAGGGGCCGTAAAAGTGCGAACCAACGATGCGAGCGCCGCCGGTTGCAACGCCATGCCATTCGCCGCACAGTTGCAGGAAGCGAAGGTATTGATCCATGCGGGCAACGGTGCTGGTAGGCGTGAGGCTCGTGGTGCCATGACGCATGTGACAGCGGCAAACCGTGCGGAACGCATCGGCGGTGCCATCCATGAAATCCGCCCCATCGCCGCCATGAACGTGAATATCCACGAACCCCGGCACGAGATACATTCCTTGAAGATCGACGGACTCCGATTCCGTTCGTCCCGCTGAACCCACGGCTACGATTCGCTCTCCGCGCGTTTCAAGCGTTCCTCCCGGCACCAGTCGATCGGGCAGCACTAGTGTCGCGTTCGCGAAAATCGTTGTAGTCATTACTCACCCTTGTGTTGGCCGGAATCATGTTAACTGTTGCCGTCGCATCGTGTGGGCCGAGTCGGTAAAACAATCCTAATTCACGTTGGGAGAGCGATCATGGCACGGCGGAAGCTGGCGGGTTTGCGGGTGCTCGTCACCGGTGCGTCTCAGGGTATCGGTCGAGCACTGGTGATTGATGCGGCGAAGCGCGGATGCAAAGTGCTGGCCGCCGCCCGGTCGCAGGAATTGCTCGATCAACTGGCGGCGGAAGTGCGCGGTTCCGGCGGCACGATCGAAACGGTTAAAGCCGATGTGACCAGCCCGAATGATCGCGCGGCGATGGTGGATGCCGCGGTGAAGCATTTCGGCGGGCTTGATGGGCTGGTGAACAACGCGGGGATCGGGGCCACTGGTCACTTCATGGATTCCGAACCGGACGTGCTGCGGCGAATCTTCGAGACGAACTTCTTCGGGCTAACGGAAACGACTCGCGTGTTCCTGCCGCTTCTGAAAGCTGGCACAACGCCCGCCATCGTGAACATCTCGTCTGTTGTGGGCAAGCGTGCCCTTCCCGCGCGGTCGCTGTATTCTTCGAGCAAGTTCGCCGTCGCGGGTTTTAGCGAAGCCATCCGGGCGGAACTGGCCAAAGATGCGATCGATGTGATCGTTGTTAGCCCAGGGTTAACGCAGACGAATTTCTCGCAGAACATGCTGGAACAGAAGGCCAAGATGCAACTGGACCACATGCGAGGAATGTCGAGCGAAGAAGTCGCCGCCGCCACGCTGCGCGCCATCGAGAAGGGGAGCCGCGACGTGACGTTGACTCTCAAAGGAAAGATGCTGCTACTGGTGAATCGCTTCTGCCCGTGGTTCGTGGACTGGAAAGCGAAGAAAACCGTGCGTGAATTGTTCGCGGACGAAATCGCGGAGCGGAAGAAGAATCAACCGGCGGGTTAAGCGTTCGCGTGTGCGGGCGAGTTACGCATCACTTCACCACCACGAACGGCCGAATTTTCTCCAGCGTCTTGGGGCCAATTCCTTTCGCGCGATCCAGATCGGCCACGGAAATAAAAGGCTTCTGCGCGCGGGCAATCAGGATGTTGTTCGCAGTCACGGGGCCAATACCGGGGAGCCGCATTAACTCGTCGCCATTCGCAGTATTCACGTTAATGGGTGCGTCGCCGGGTTTAATCTTGTTCGCACCCACACTGGTACGCGGATAAGGAGCGGGCGAAGGCAAGGCGGGTTTGCGTTCCAGAAGCACCGGTTCGAGCGGGTCTGCGAGTGGTGCGATTGGCGTAGCTGACGCATCGGGCGATGGCAGCACCTGGAAGTATGCCTGCACTTTGTCGTATGTGAGCGGCCCAATTCCCTTCACTCTTCGCAATTCTTCAACAGAGTTGAAGCGGCCGCGCTTGGCCCGATCGTCTGCGATTTCGCGGGCGAGCGAAGGACCGATGCCGGGCACTTGTTCGAGCGCGGCAGGATCGGAGCGGTTCAAATCAAGCGCTGCGGGCGGCACCGAAACGGTCGCTCGAGCACCAATGCCGCCGCCGTAGCCACGGAAGCCGAGCAACCCGATCGTGAGAGCGAAGAACACACCCAAGGCCACTTGCGCCGAACGCGTGGTGCAATGCCCGGAACGAGCCAAAACGCCTGGCGTTTCAGGCATCGCGGGTGGCACGACTTCGCTAGTGAAGGGATCGGGTATCATGGCTGTTAAGCAATCACGCAATCTCTCGAATTGACATGCTAAACCAAGATCATTCGGCCCACCAGATGTTGGTGGGGTGAAATTATCTTGGGAGGAACGCCCCCATCGGGCATGGCCGCACCAACGAACGCCGAAACCGCTCCTGCCGCCCCCTGCGAATTCGTTCCCGCAATGACCGTTCTAGCGAGGGAATCAAAGGCGTGCGGAGTGGTGGTAGTTGTTGCCGTTGACAGGCGAATGTGATATTGTGCGACTCCTGCAAAGTACCGTGCCGAAAGACTTGCAAGCTAAGGCCAAGTTCGGCGGTAGCAACGCACGGGGGATCTTGATGTCTGCCACTATCCCAGTAGCGAATTGCGCAGCTCTCCCTGAAGAGCGGTTCGAGCCGCTTCGCCACGCGTTGTGTCGGCAGAGTTCGATTGAGCGAGCGCTAGGCTGGTTCTTTGCCGCCAATCCGCCGCTCACCCCGGAAGACCTGATCCCACAGGACGAGTTCAGCTATGACCTGCTAGTTCCATACCCTGGCGGGCTGTACCTGAGTTACGACACATCCTGATTCGGGGTGGTGACGGCGGTCGCCGTCTGGGCACACCGGCCGTCCGAGCAGGATTTGCTGGACGAGCGGTTGTCACGCGGGTGGAAGCCGACGCCGACCGCCACATGCGATGGCGAGCAGGTGTTGGGGTATGCGGCCTGTGTCTGGGTTCCTCCGGGTCGCAAACAAGCTGGACCCGGCGCTGCACCGGGCGGTCAGGCATGAGTTGTGTTCAGCATCAGCGGTGTAGGTGTGTCGCGGCCGCTGCTGAGCTTGCTCGTTCGGCACCAGAAGGCGAATCGCGTTGAAATCGCGAGGCGATTCAGGCGGTTGCGGGCGCTGTGTAGCGACTGAAAATTGATCGATCGACCAGGAATTTCTAGACTGATTCTCGGCTGATATGGCGTTTCCCCGCCATTGCGCGCTCGCCCGTCATCTCCACCTGACCTACCGGAGGACTTCACCAATGCGCCGTGCGTCCGTCGTGTTCCTGTTCGTCCTGATGCTGCTCACCCCCGCGTGGGCGGACGACAACCCCGAGAAACTCGTAGCCGCGAAGCTCGCGGAACTTAAGGCTCCTGCAACGGGCAAGACCGAGAAGATGATGTCCGACGTGCTTCGCCGCGCCACGCCCGGCACGACCTTTGTGGTCGTGTTCTACAACCGTTTCCCGCCCGAGAAGTTGCCCGCCGGCGTGGCCCACTCGACGCTGTTCGCAGTGAAGATGGGCAAGGTCACGGTTATCAAGGATCAGAAGGATCTGGATGCCGCGTTCGTCGAGGCGGCCGGGAAGTGCAGCAGCGAAGCTCAGAAGAAGGACGCCGTGACCGCCTATGCCACCCTGGCCGTGCAACTGAACCGCGACGGCTTCTTCGTGTTCAAGCAAGACGACAAGGCGACGAAGGTGAGCGGCAACACGGCGACCGCCCAGATGACCGCTTACAAAGGCGGCTCGGGCGACCTGACCGTGACGCTGACATACGACAAGACCGGTAAGGTGACAAAGGCGGAGCAGATGAACAAGCTGGAGGCGGGGGTGCGGCCGAAGTGAATCCCCGCTCCGCAACTTCACCCGACGATAAGCAAGAGTCCGCCCTAGGAACTCCATCTGAGTCGTTGGGGCGGTAGGCTTGTGTGAAGTGGTATGGTTTGCGCGTCGGCGCGCAGACCTTGGACGCGGACGGCAGGCCTGGCCCGCTGTTCCGTGAAGCACCGATCGATTCTCTACGCGGCGCCCGAAGCAGACGACGGGGCATGATACGTTTCTGGGGCTTCATAGCTCACCGGTGCCCCGCCGCTGCTGAACGGGGTCGCCAGGCGGCGGGAACGCAGTTCCCTGCAAGATCGATGTTCCTGTGTTCTTGGGCGAGTCCGGCAAAGTACTGTGCCGAAAGACTGGCAAGCTGACACGATGTTCGGCGGGTCGGAGGGCGGATAGATGGCCGAACCATTTGCTTCCCCGAAGTTGTTCAAGGTCGATGTCTCGGAGCCCGACCGGCTCGCGTTCAACGCGGCGAACAGCTTGCTCGCGGTCGGGGCGTCCGAAGCGAACGTCGCGGTCGTCCTCGACCTCGCCGACGGCCACGAGGTGGCCCGCCTCGGCGACGAGGTCCGGCTCCGCGACATGCGCACGTTCCAGTTTTTCGAGGATAAACTCCTGGGCGTCCGGCACAAGCCGGACGGAGCGTGCGTCTTCTACGACGTCCACCGGCGCGCGGTCGAGATGGTCTACGCCTCGAAGGGGCGTTACCCCCAGGGGGCGGCCGTCGATCCGACCGGACGGCTCCTGGCGGTCGGGTTCACGAGCAGCCTGGTGCTCTACGACTTGAAAGAGCGAAAGGTCCGCTGGGAGCGGGATACCCGGGTGGACGGCGCGCCCCAGTCCCCTGCCTTCTCCCCCGGCGGTCGTTACGTGGCGGCGGACTTCATGTACATGAAGTCGGGCGGCTTCCTCATCGTCTGGGACACGGCCGACGGTAAACGGTGGCGCGCCCTCGAAATGTTCGGCCAGTTCGACCCGGTGGTGGCTTTCCGAGGCGAAGCCTTGGCGTTCGCCCTCGGAGGGAACGGGGTGAGGCTGTACGAGCCGGACCAAGGAGACGAGTCGGTGGCCGCGTTCGGTAAGCCGGAGTACCCGACGGCGGTGGCGTTTCGCGATGCCGGTAATACCCTGGTCGCCGTCGGCGACAGAGACGGCCTCGTCGAGATCGACCTGGCGACCCGCAAGGAGAAGCGCGTGATCGACCGGCCGGGCGGTCACGAGGTCGGCTACTCGGTCCCAAGCCCGGACTGGTCGCTGGTCGCCAGCGTCGTGGAGGGCGGTGTCCTCGTGTGGCCGTCTGGGCTGGGCAAGTAGCGACTCACGCGGGCGAGAAACTGCCGAAGCAGGCGTGGCACCTGACAACGGGTGCGTGTAGGCTTTTCATGAGTCATCGTTCCCTGAGCGGCTGGTGCAGAGGGGTTTGGTTATTCGGCGGCGGATCTGGAGGTTTAGTTGAGCAAACTCGCAGCGTTCTCCTCCGACTATGCGACCGCCCGCCAGCGGTTTCGACAGGCGGCATCGAACCTTGGCTGGCAGTTGGAGGCTCACCCCATCGGTGTCGCCGGACAAGGTGGAGAGGAACTCACCATCGATGTTGGGTGCTCCTCGGGGGGCGACCCCGAGAGGGTGCTGGTTGTTTCGTCGGGCGTACATGGCGTTGAAGGATTCTTCGGGTCGGCTGTGCAAGTCGCCGTACTCGAACAGTGGGCATCCGCGACTCCGCCGGTAACGAAGTGCGTCTTCCTCCACGGTCTGAACCCGTTCGGATTCTCCTGGCTTCGACGGTTCGACGAGAACAACGTCGATCCGAACCGGAACTTCCTTTTGCCCGGCGAACGATTCGAGGGCGCTCCCGAAGGCTACACCCAACTCGATGCGTTCTTGAACCCGCGCCGCCCACCCTCGCGGTGGGAGCCGTTCACCCTCAAGGCCCTGTGGCACATAGCCCGGCACGGGATGCCGACCCTCCGACAAGCCATCGCCGGCGGTCAATACCGTTACCCACAAGGGCTCTTTTTCGGTGGGGCGGGTCCATCGCGGGTGCAGCAACTCTTGGCCGAGAATCTGCCGCGTTGGCTCGGGGGGAGCAAGTGTGTCGCCCACCTCGACTTCCACACTGGGTTAGGTCCGAGCGGGGCGTGTAAGTTGCTCATCGACTCCCCCCTCATTCACGATCCGGTTGCTTTTGTCTATTCTGTCCTCGGGATGACTTCTGACCGACTGAGGATTAACGCGTGATCCGTATTTCCTTGCCCGACGCCGAGGTTGGCCGACTGGTGGATCTGTTTGAGACCACCCCGGATG
>JBGSLF010000031.1:0-22222 GCA_041740855.1 Gemmata sp. | reverse complement strand
TGGAGGCCACGGCGGCACCGGCTACGGCGGCGCACCGCATGTGTGGTTCAAAGGCGAATACATGCTGCTATTCGCCAAGGATCAACCCATACCGTACCCGTTGTTCACGACCAGCTCGCCGAATCAGCGAGGTCTGATTGGGCAGCCCACGACCATCGATCTGATTCCAGCCGGGAAGTTCGATTACGGCACCATTAACGGCATGCTGTTAAGCGGTGGCTTCTATGGCGACCACGATCGCCGTATCGGGTTCGAGATGAACGGCTTCTATAGCGAGCAGCGAAGCTATTTCGATTCCTTCATCGCAGATGCAACCGGTTCGGCCGGCATCCCGGTGATCGCTCGGCCGTTCATCGACCCGAACAATGGTGCTTCCAGCATCGTGGTCGTTAGCCCAACCCTTACGGGAACCGATCCCCGCATTGGTGGGAGCACAGTCGGCCGGGCGTATGTGACCAGTTCCACGCAGACTTGGTCCGTTGAACCCAACGGCATCTGGAACTTGTATCGCTCGCAACCCGAGTCCAAGTGCTGGATCTCTGCGGACTTCCTTCTGGGCTACAAGCACCTGGAATTGCAGGAATCGCTCGGTATCCATAGCTCCAGCGTTCTCAACGGTGGCGTGATCACAACGCCGATCTTCGCACCGGGGCCGTTTGGTTTCCCGATCGAAGTGGGAACGCGGGTTGAAGCCGTGCCCGTTGGCGTGGGTGGCATTCGAACGGCCTCCCCAGTTATGGTGAACATCTCGGATCAGTTCACCGCGATCAATCGGTTCAACGGGGCCAACTTTGGCTTCCGGACTGAGCTTCGCTATGGGATGTTCACGCTGGCCACCACGACCAAGATCGCGGCGGGTAGCATGTATCAGCAGTTGCGAGTGCGTGGCCTGACTTACTTCGAGAACCCGATTACCGGCATCAACGGCTATTCGGTCTCAGGTTTGTATGCGAACTCCGCAACCATCGGAACGTTTAGCCAGAATAAGTCGACCATCATCCCCGAGATCAACGTGACTCTGGGAATGAACCTGACGCGGTCGATTAGCATGTATCTGGGCTATAACGCGATCTATATCGATAACGTGATTCGGCCGGGTCGGCAGTTGAACCCGGTGATTGATTCGGCGACCATTCCCTTCGATCCGAACTATGGAGCGAATGGAAGTGTGCCGGTGGCCCGAGCGTTGTTCCTGCAGGATAACTTCCTGCTCCAGGGGCTAACGGCCGGGTTCAGCGTTCGGTATTAACAGCACGGTAAACGGTTCGATTATCTCCCGGTCCCACGTGCACGCCCGCGGTTAACTCCGCGGGCGTGTTCAATTCGAGTAGACGTTCCCGCCCTTCAACCGTTCAACAACACCACACGCTTTCACCGCACCCAGGATTCTCTCGCGATGGACAAGGTGTTGAAACTCGGGCTTCCGGCGGGTTCGCTTCAACAGGCGACCGCGGAGTTGTTCCACAAAGCAGGCTACAAGATCACGTTCCCATCTCGCAGTTACTACCCATCGGTAGACGATCCGGAGATCCACTGCACGCTCATTCGCGCGCAAGAAATGGCTCGTTATGTGCGTGATGGCTCGCTCGATTGCGGGCTGACTGGCCACGATTGGGTGGTGGAGAACGGCGCGGTTGGCGCGGTAACAGAAGTGGCCGAGTTGGTCTTCAGCAAAGTAAGCCGGCGACCAGTGCGCTGGGTGCTGGCGGTGCCCAACGATTCACCGATTCGTGAGCCAAAAGACCTGGAAGGCAAACGCATCGCCACGGAAGTGATTAACATCACACGCAACTGGCTCGCCTCGCACGGCGTGACGGCACAGGTCGAATTCAGTTGGGGAGCCACTGAGGTGAAGCCTCCCAAACTCGCGGATGCCATTGTCGAAGTTACCGAAACGGGCAGTTCGCTGCGGGCGAACAACCTGCGAATCGTTTGCGATATCCTTGAAAGCACCACTCGCTTCATCGCCAACCCGGCAGCGGTGGCCGATCCGTGGAAGCGCGAGAAGATGGACGATCTGGTGCTGATGCTTAAAGGTGCGATGGCGGCGGAGGGGAAGGTTGGCCTGATGATGAATGTGCGGCGAACCGATGCCGAGAATGTGCTGCGCGTGCTGCCCGCACTTCAAACGCCCACGGAATCGCCGCTGGCCGATCCCGCCTGGATGGCTTTGAACACCATTATCGATGAAGACACCGTTCGGCACATTATCCCGCGACTGAAGGCCGCCGGGGCGTGTGGCATTGTCGAGTATCCGCTCAACAAGATCATCGATTGATGGCACCGCAGCGCGGTTAGCTCGCTACCCGATTGACCCGTTCACTTCGCTATCGTAGTGTCGGGGAACTTCTCGGCGGGCCGATGCCCTCCGGTTCAATTCCTGGAGCCTTCTCCCATGCGTTGCTTGTTACTTCTGCTGGTTGTTTCTGCAACCTCTGCGTTGATCGCGGCTCCGCCGGTGCCGCAACCGGATAAGCTCGCCGCCATCCCAGCGGTGATGCAAAAGTTCGTGGATAACGGCGATCTTTCGGGTGCGGTGTGCGTGGTTGGCCGCAAAGAGGGCGTGGTTCACGAGTCGGCGTTCGGGCTTCGCGATCTCGCGGCCAAAGCTCCGATGCAAGCCGATACACTCTTTCGCATCGCATCGATGACCAAGCCCATCACGGCGATTGGCATCATGATTCTGGCGGACGAAGGGAAGCTTCGCCCGGAAGATGATGTGGCGAAGTATCTCCCGGAGTTCACCGGGCAAATGCTTCTGGTTCCGGCTACTCCGTCCACAGCGGGATCTGTGGGAACGCCTGCCACTCTGAAGAAGCCGAGCCGCCCGATCCAGCTTCGCGATCTGCTCACACACACATCGGGCGTTGCGGCTTATCCGGTTGGCGTGAACGATGTGTATACCAAGCGGAACCGCACCCTTGCCGAAACGGCTCTGGCCACCGCTCTGCAACCGCTCACGTTTGAACCCGGCACAAAGTGGGCGTATTCGAATTCCGGCATCGATGCGCTGGGCCGCATTATCGAAGTGGTTTCGGGCGAGAGTTACGAGAACTTCCTGCAAAAGCGGGTGTTCGATCGGCTTGGCATGAAATCGACGACGTTTTACCCCACTAAGGAACAGTTCGCCCGCACCGCCACCACTTACGGCAAGAACAAGGATGGCATGCTGTTCGCGTCGCCCAATGTGCTCTTGGATGTGCCGGCGAAGCCCAAACATCCGGTGCCAGCGGGCGGGCTGTATTCAACCGGTGCGGATCTCGCGCAGGTTTACCGCATGATGCTCAATAAGGGCGAGCTTAACGGTAAGCGAATCTTGAGTGAGAAGGCGGTCGCGGAGATGACGCAATTGCAAACGGGCGAGATCAAAACCGGCTTCGTCGATGGCATGGGCTTCGGCTATGGTTGGGCGCATGTTCGCGAACCCAAGGGCGTGACGGCGATGCTCTCGCCGGGCACGTTCGGCCACGGCGGCGCGTTCGGCACGCAGGGTTGGATCGACCCGAAGCAGGACATGTTCGTGATCTTGCTGATTCAGCGAACCGGGTTGATGAACGGCGATGCCTCGGCGATGCGGCAAGCGTTTCAGGAAGCCGCGGTGGCAGGATTGCGGAAGTGATGTCGCACGCTCACACCCTGTTGCTATGGGTGTGAGCGTTGGCTTGGCGGAACAATTCAAGGCATGAGCTTGGTGTTCGCGAACACTTGCTTCCACGGGCGCATTGTCCAGCGAACGAATACGCCCGCCGCGTGGAATGGGTCGGCCTTCAAGAGTGCTTCGGCGGCTTCGGCGGAATCGGCTTCGTAGATAATCAGCGCACCATAGCCGTCTTCAAACGGCCCGCCGGCCACCAACTGATTCTTTTCCAGCAGACTGGTGAGATACACGCGGTGCGCCGGTCGGTGCGATTGAACCACCGCTTCATCCGGAATGTACTCGATGATGGCGGCGAACTTCATCGGGTGTTCTCCGTGTGCAATGTCACGCGTTCAGCGGGGAAATAGACGCGGCTCAGCACGGCATGTGCGCCAAAAAGGCTCGCGGTGAAGAGAAGATCGCCGACGAGTGTTCCGCGATAGAACGGAATGGCGGCGGTGTAACAATCTGCGAGGCCGGCGAGCGAATACCCGTACGGGAGGGCTTGCGCGAGCCAACTCACAAAGTTGCTGACGAAGAAGAATAGTAGGCTCGCGGCGAGTGCGACCGTGCCAATGCGAACGGGCGATTCGGTTTTGCGCAGAAACGCCCAGCCGAGTGCGGCGTAGAGCGTAAGCCACACCCACAGCAAGGGGTAAGGTTCCCAGCCGCGGGTGAGATAAAGCCCGAGGTCTTTGAACAGCACCGCAACCGCTGCGATGCCCAGAGCGGGCCAGAACCCGAGGCGAGCCGCGGCGAACAACGCCAGCGCGCCAAGCGGCGACAGATTCCACGGGCGATACGATTCGGGCAGAAGCGTGACTCCGGCGGCAAGGATGGCGCACCCGGCCAGGGCCAGCGTCATCGGCTTGAATCGCGGTTCGTTCGGCTGTTTGGGGTCGCCGGTCACGGCGGTCCTCCGTTATGTCTCGGACTGAATAGAGTACGAGTCAATCCTAGGTATCGCGTAGCGTCGGAGCAAGTCGGGTACAATATCCAATAATGAAACCGCCCGCGAAGATGGGCCGGTTGTTCGTGGGAGAGTGTCATGAGTTCCGATCCGCAAGCCTACGACGACGACGTGCGAATTGGCGTTCCTTCGGTGTCGGGCCGAACAATGCCGCCACGATCGGGCTTCACGTCGTCTGCACGTCTGGACCCACACGCGGACGCCGAGCTTCGCCCTGGCGAAACGGAACTCGGTCGCCCGCCGCAAACGCCAACCGATCTATCGGTGCTATCGCCCGAAGACGTGGCCAAGCTCCGGGAAATGGACGAAGAACAGGCCGCGCGCGAACTGGACGAAGCGGAACGCCTGATTACATCGGACCCCACTGGCTTCGCCTGGCTCGGTTGGTTTGGCTCGCCACTGATGCTGGCGCTTCTCCTGGGCATGGCGGGCATCTTCGGGCTGTTTTTCCTGAATCAGACCATCACATTGCTGCACGCGCTTCGCGGCCAACCGGAGTGGGTGCAGTATCTCGGTTATGGTGGTTTGGGGCTATTCGCGTTCTGTGTGCTGTACGCGTTCTTCCGGTTCCTGTTCACTTACTATCGCCTGCGTGAAAATCGGCAGATGCGGATCCAAGGGATCGAGGAACTTTCGAAGCGAACGCGGCTCCGCTGGCTGGCCGCGGCCAAATCGAACGAAGCACGGCAGCGCGTGGAAGATTATCTTCGCGAGTTCCCGATGGGCGATAACAAGACCGAGAAACAGCGCCGCACGTTGCGCGAGATTGGCATCACCGACGAGGTGCAAGCGCGGCTCGTGGCGGTGCGGGCGGAATTGCTGGACTCCGATAAGTTCGCTTCAACCGAGCAGTGGTTCGCACGCTTTCGCGAGGGCTTCCAGGGCGAGCTAGACGCCGCCGCCGAGGCACGCATCAAGTATTGGGGCAGCCGGATTTGGGTGGTGACGGCGGTGGCACCCAATGCGGTCGTCGATTCGGGCGCGTCGATGTTCTACACCTATTCGATGCTCACCGATTTGTGCCGCATCTATAACCTGCGTGCCGGTCGCACGGGCACGGTGGTGCTTCTGACCCGCGTGTTCTTCAACGCTTATCTGGCGGGCCAAGGAACCGAGTGGGAGAAGATCGCGGAGGATCAATACGATCACTTGTTCCACGAAGCCATGAGCACGGTTGGCATTGGCGTGAGTTCGAATGTAGTGGGCAAGATGCTTGGTAAAGTGGGCGCGAAGGCCACGACCGGTTACCTTAACCGCGTACTCTTGATTCGTCTGGGCCGTTACTCGGTGCGATTGCTGCGCCCGGTGGCGAAGTCGTGACATATGCGTGACACATGCGCGAACCGGACACGCAACTTGGTGTCCGGTTCTTGCGATTACGATTGCGATTACTTGGGCGGTTCGATGCCGAAGTCGCGAATGGTGAAGATCGGGCGATAGTCGTACTTGGCGAGCGCCTCTGCGGCACCTTGCAAGCGATCGCAGATGCACACCACTCGCACCACCTTGGCCCCGAGCGCTTCCACCACTTCAATCGCCTGCAACACACTTCCGCCTGTGGTGAGCACGTCGTCGATCACCACCACTTTGTCGCCCGACTTCACTTGCCCTTCGAGCCGTTCCTTGCTGCCGTGTTCTTTGGCTTGCTTGCGAACGAAGAAGCCTTCGAGCGGTCGCCCGGCACGGTGGAACGCGGTGAGCGCCGACGCCGCCATGGGGATTGCGCCCACTTCCAGCCCGCCCATCGCTTGAAAGTCCAGATCTTTGGTTGCGTCGTAGAGCAATTCGCCAAGTAAGGTGATCGCCTCGGCGTGGAAGAGCACTTTCTTCGAGTTCACGTAGTACGTGCTCTTCTTGCCGGAGGCGAGCGTGAAGTCGCCGAATTGCAACGCGCGTTCGCGGAACAGCTCTTTAAGCCGATCGTGCGGAGTGATCATTCGCCAGCCTCGGTGGTTGTCTGTGGCCCGTTGGGCGATCATGATGATGGTGTGGTGCGTTATACCCAGCGGTTGCGCGTGGGGCTATTGGCCGCCAGCTTTCCCAAACGAGGCCAGACGATGACCGAACCGAAACCGCACACTTACACCGATGATGAGATCGCCGCGAAGTTCAAAGAGTTGGGCCTTGCGGAGTGGTATGTGGAAGACGGCTGGATTCGCCGCAAGTACAACACTGCTGGGTGGCCGCAAACGCTCATGGCGGTGAACGCCATTGGTTACCTGTGCGAAGCGGCGTGGCACCATGCCGATCTTGCCATTACCTGGGGCAAGCTTTGGGTGAAACTGAAGACGCACGACGCCGGCGGCATCACTGATAAAGATTTCGAGTTGGCGAAGAAGATTGAAGAGGTCGTGCTCTGGAAGCCCGAAACCGGTGGCGCGCTGACCGGTAACCCGAACAAGTTCGTGTTCAGTAAATCGTGATCGTGGCTGGCAGGCTTCTCGCGTGTGCGAGAGCCGGTTGCAATTCCCTCACTCCCGAGTTCCTTATGAAACGATTGCTCTCCCCATTGGCGTTGCTGTTGCTCGCCGTGCCCGCGCTCGCAGCACCGGCGGCACCGCTCACCATTACGGTGAAAGGTGGCAAAGCGGATCAGACGAACGTGGTGGTTCGCGTGCCGATGCCCGCAGGCGAACCGCTCGCGTACAACGTCGTTAACCTTTCCGATGGCACCACACGTCCCGCACAGTTCACTGGCCCGGCGCTCACCGACGATGCGACCGTGAAGAAGTTTCTGGTGTTCACACTGCCGAAAGTGAAGGCGGACGAAACCATCACCGCGACGCCGGGCGTCGTGAACTATCTGGTCGCACCGCCGCAATTCGCGTTTGTGGAGAAGAGTGGCGAACCGCGTGAACTCGTCTTCAAGTCCGTGAACGCCATGCGCCCGGTGATGCAGTTCTTCAACCTGCCGCGCGATGCGAAAGACCATTACTACACCTTCAAGCCGTTCCATAACGTCTTCGATCCCGCGACCGGTAAGACGATGCTCACCAACACCTCCGCCAAGACGGCGAAGGACGGCCAGTTCCCGCACCATCGCGGGCTGTTCTTCGGCTTCAACCGCATAAGCTTTGGCGAAAAGCAAACCGCTGACATTTGGCACGGCACCAACAACGTGTTCTCGCAAGCCGACAAGATGCTGAACAGCGAAGCCGGCGAAGTGCTTGGCCGCGAACGCTGGAATATTTCCTGGCATGGCCCCGATGCCAACACCTTCGCCAATGAACAACGCGAAGTGACCGCGTACGCCGTTCCGGGCGGCACACTCATCGATTGGAGCACGGAACTCTCCACGAAGCTCGACAAGGTTCGCCTCGATGGCGACCCACAGCACGCCGGCTTCCACTTCCGAGCCAATCAGGAAGTCTCCAAGAATGGCAAAGCGAACACCTATTACTTGCGGCCCGATGGCAAGGGGAAGATCGGCGAGACACGCAACTGGGACGCGAAGGGGAAGAACCCCATTGCGATTAACTTGCCCTGGAACGCGCTGAGTTTCGTGACCGATGGCAAGCGCTACACGGTGTTGCGCATCAATCACCCGGATAACCCCGGCGAGACACGCGGCAGCGAACGCGATTATGGCCGCTTCGGCGATTACTTCGAGTTCGATCTTACACCCAAGACGCCGCTGAAGTTGAAGTATCGCGTGTGGGTGCAAGAAGGCGAAATGACGGTGGAACAGTGCAACGCAATGGCTGCGGCATTCGTGACACCAGCGAGCACCACGGCCAAGATGAACTGAGCATTAGCTCACTTCATTGAGGAGTGTGTTGTTGAAGTTTGCGGAGCAACTCGCTTGGGCGGGTTGCTCACTCCATGCCCATCGCGTGCAGTTCGGTCGCCCGTTGCTCGATCAACTCCCGCATCGCCAGCATCTCACGCCACGCAGTCGGTATCGCTTCCACGCCGTAATACGCACCGGCGATTTGCCCGTATACCGCACCGGTGGTGTCTGCGTCTTCGCCCAGGTTCACCACGGCCAGCGCCCCATCGCGGAAGTTATCGGTGGTGTGGAACGCCCACAGCGCCGCTTCCAGCGTGTGAATCACATATCCGCTGCCACGAATCGCGGGGGGCGTTTTGGTCTTGAACGACCCGCCTGCAATCTCTGCGACCAACGGCGAGAGTGGCTGTTCGAGGCACGCGTTCACTGCGGGTTGGTAGTCGTTGTTCAGGATCGCCGCCTTTGGCATTCCCGTAATCGCCGCGAGCAGCAGCCCGCCGAAATAGCGGCACGCATCGATGCAGGCTTCGGCACCATGCGTGGTGCGCGAACTTTGCCCGGCTGCTTCGATGGCGATGGCCGGGTTTTTCGCGAACGCAAGCGGAACCGGTGCGAGTCGCATCAGTGAGCCGTTCCCCGCAGCCTGTGGCGACGTGGAACCGGGAAAGGGTTGTGGCTCGGAAAGGAACTTCCCGAGCGATGAGGATGTGGTCATCCCGATATCGAAGCACCACCCCTTCACGCTCAGGTGCCCTTCGCGCCACCATCGCACATACGTTTCGAGTTGGTGAATCGGGTCGAACGCGCCGCGTGCGATAAGACTTTCGGCCAGACACAATGCCAGGCTCGTGTCGTCGGTCCATTCGCCCGGCTTCAGTTGGAATGGCCCGCCGCCAACCATGTCCGTAAGTGGTTGGAAGGTGCCGGGGCTGCGGAATTCCAGTGTCGTGCCCAGTGCATCGCCCGCAGCCAAACCGAGCATGCAACCGCGATAGCGTTCCAAGGTGGTCATTCTGCAAGCCTATCTAACGTGATCCGGGAGCCTGCGCAACCAGAGTGGCGTCTCTGATCGTGCGGACTCCCGGTTGAAGTTAAACATCCAGCATGTCGCGGATTATGGGAGCCGCGACCAGTGCGGAACCACCGGCTTATACATGTCGGTGTTCACATTGAAATTCGGCTGCGGGCCAGGATTCCCCGGTATCACGTTCGACACACTCTCTCCTGCCCAGTGAACGCGAATCAGTGGCGCTGCGAGATTGACCGTGGTCAACCCGTCGCCATTGTAAGTTGGTACGCCGGAGATCGTAACGATTTCCTGGTTCAGTCCGGTTCCCACGACCAGCACCGAGCGATCGCCGAATTGCACCGGCACCCCATCGGTATAGACCGTGCTTGGCCCTGCAGTTGCGATGGTGAGTGAGCTCGTGTTAATCGCGGCGTTGGCTTCGAGGGTGGTGAAGAACGGCCGTTCGGTTGCGTGAACGCGGTTAATCGGTTCCAGGCCGATGTTCGAGCGATCCACAATCGCGAAGAACTTGTGCCGCGTATCGCCCGGGGCGTCGCGGAAATACTCTTTGCCGAGTTGCGTGAAGTCCGGGACGCCGGTAACGCCCGAGGACGTTTCCGCTTCCACTTCGAAGTATCCCACCGTCATCCACACCGCGAATGTGTGGCTCACTGTGGTCACGTTGTTGAGAATCTTGCGGGCCGCTTCGGCTTGTTGATATGGGTGCGTGGTAGCGGTAACCGTGAGGATGGGAAGGTTCGTAGTGGTGTTCAGCCGGAGTAGCGTGTCGTTCAAACCGGTGCCGGCACGCAAGGTGTTCGCGGATGGGTTCGCCGTCACACTCCCCACGCTAAACGGCAGGAACGGGCGATCGGCGTTGACGTTGCCGGTATCGTGAACCGATTCTCCCGGAATGGGGCAGGGGTGCGCGACGTTATTGGCATCGTTGCGGCTACTCATGTTCCGCGTTCGGCTCGCCATCAACTGATTCCACGCGGCATCCACGAACGTCTGGTCGAACGGCTGCATCCCAGCCGCGGGGGCATCGAACAGCGCATCCCACACTCGCTTATCCTGAATCGTGTTGATGTTGATGCGACCGGGAATGCGGCCGCCCAGCGCCGTCTGGTTCCCGTACGCTTGCACCCGTAGCAAATCCAGTGCGCGATACAGTTGCGGGTACGTGTTCCCCAATAGCAACGTCTGGATGGCGGCGTTGTGTTTGGTGAGCGAGGTCGCGTTGCCCCGGATGAAGTTCTGGGTGAACTCGTGCGGCTTCCCGGTGGTGACGTGCAACAACTCCAACTGGTTAATCAGTGGGCGATCCAGATGCGGTTGCCACTCGAATGGCACCATCAGCGTATCGCTGAGCGTGGGAGGTCCAACGGCCGGTGCGGTGAAGGTAGCTGCGGCTGGTTCGCCCGCACGGCCATTGTGACGACCGAAGGTGTGGTGAACCGTCGGGTTCCCATCCGAATCATTCTGCGGAGTGACCTGGCTTTGCACCATCGAGGCCGGGAACGTGTACGACGGCCGCTTCGGATCATTCACGAGCGAGCCAACGGATAAACCTGCAAACGGCTGCACCTTGCCAACCGAGAAACGTTCATCGGGCGATGAATAGCCCATGGCGTTCGCGGCACCAACTTTCCCTCGGCTCATCCCCTGGTTCATACCGCGATGCAACGCATCGAACGCCGGCACCCAGTCCATGACATCAACGGTGATGTACGGGTTGAAGGTGGCCGTCCCTGGGGTGCCATCGAAGGCCGCGTAAGGGTTGGCCAATCGGCGCAGCAGAATCACGTGCCGCTTGAGATCGGCGCGATTCTCCTGACCCTGAGCCGGGAGATCGATGGAGTAGCCCAGGCCGTTTTGCGGGAACTGGTTCGCGCCCCCGGTTGCGTCGGGCACCGGAATCATGTTGGTCCACGGAGCTGGCGGTCCGCCACCCGCGGCTGGTGCTTTGGCAGGATCGAACTCGTCTTTCTTCGAGTTGTTCACACTGGGGCCAATCAACAACACTCCCTGAGTTCGATTCCCGGCGGGGTTATACACTACACTGTTGGGATCCGATCCGTTTGGTCCGATCTGCACCGCAGGAAAGGAATCGAACAGTAACCGGATTTCCGGCACAACTGACGACACAAGGCCCGTGCCAAGTTGGCCCAAGGTGTTTCCTGGTTCTGACAGACGGGGAATCACGCCCGGATTGGTGGTGGAAGTGCCAGGAGAGAAGGCCCGGACGATCTCCAGTTGATACGGGTTCACTCCGGGTGCAACGGCTCCAACTGTCACGGCTCCGGTGCCAAGCGGACCGGTGCCGCCAAGATAAGCCGTGTTGGTGGGGTTGAGCAGTTCCACCCAGAAGCGAACGCGGCCCGGATTCATCGGGGGCATAGGCACGCCATTCGGATCGGGCGGGCCGTTCTCGGGGTCGTTCGGGTGGTTGACCAACTCTGCATAGGCTTCGTTAATCACCAACCGCGGTTGCTCGACGCCAAATACGGTACTTTCAAACGGGTCCGTTCGAGTGCCGTGAGCACTCCACTGGAATCGTGTGATCACATCATCGTTATCGATGTAATCGACCATGTTGACCGCGAGTTGAGCGAGATCTCGGAGTTGGTTGTACGGTGCGCCAGGGGGTACCGCGATACCAAATGGGATCACCACGTCGCCCGTTGTTGCATCCACTGAAGCAGTTGTCGCGGGAATTCCCGCTGCCACGATGAGGCGAGCGAAGATATCCATGGCGAATCGCTGGCGATCGGCGTCCGCCGCTGCACGGTTCCCGATATTCGTTGGCGAAAGCGGCGTCAGTTGGTTGGCCGGAACCGAGAAGTCGCGATAGTCCGCCAGTGGGCGATTCAGGTTGATCGCGCCAATCGCCGCGTTCGGGCCAGGAGGTTGATTCTGAACGTGAGGCATCAACGCACTGCGATCGAGTGCGTACGAGTGAGTCGTGACCAATTGCCGGTTCGCGTGGGCCGGATCGGTGCGATGGAAGTTGGTCGTGAGCGAATTGGGCGGGTTCGGGTTCGGCGGGTTCGCGGTGCCGCGAAGCGTGCCGGGAGCCTGATTGGCGAACGACAACTGGCCCGCCGCGTGCGGATATGCTGCGTAGCTCGAAGTTAGAATCTTGGTGTCGGCCAGCGGGAAGGCTTGCGTGGTTCCGTTATTCGTGGCCGGCCACTCTGTGGGGTTGTATAAGCTGGGGTGGCCCGAGACGGGCACGTTCGTGGCATCGTAGCCGTTGGTGAATCGCGGTGCGATCGAGATCAACTTCGCACCATTACCGGGCAATTGCAAAGGAAGTGCCGCCGTGAAGCCGTTCCACGCGACCGGCCCATATTGCGGCAGTGGCGCGTTGGTGGGGTAGCGGTTGGCGAACGCACGAGTGAGTGCCGACACGCCTCCTGCCCGCATTTGCGGTGTGCCGCGTGCCCTGACGATTTCATCGCCTTCGGTTCCCAGAACGCGACTCAGGCTCACTTCCCACGGGCCGATCCCATCGCCCGAACGATGCACATTCAAGCCACCGCCGAGGTTGCCGTGAATGTTCAGATTCAAGCGGCCGTCGAGATCCAGAATGAGCGGCGCGACGAGCGGTTTCACGCGTTTGCCGTTCGCGAGCGTGATGGCGGGCAGCCCAATATCGATCCAGATACTATCGTTCCGCGCAACGCCATTCTGGCCGAAGCCACCGGGCAAGTTCTGCACATCGCCGGAATAAGTGCCATCGGCGTTCGGCGGAACCGGCGGGAAGTTCGGGTTGAGCAACAGTGTCGGTCGCGGCGTTTGCACAACACCGGTTCCGTCACGCCACTTCGGATTGCTGGGGTCCAGCGAGCCGAACACATGATCGCGGTGGAACGAAGGCACCAGCACTTCACCGGTCGCAGGGCAAATCTGGGCGAGGTAGAAATCCTTGATATCTGGATAAGTGTATGGTGCGTTCTTGCCGAAGAACTGCTGCGTAACGCCGTTGCCGGGGTCGCCGGAACCCACCGCGCCAACCGTGCCATTAGCGTTGAGCAATCGATAGTTCGTGTATTCGGGATCGAAGATTTTGCCGGCTCCGCCTTGCGGCAGCAACCGGTGGTTTACCAACAGCGGTCGGCTCGACGATGCGCCATTGACCGTGACCGTCTCGGAATAACCGAAGGTGCCGACGCCATCCCAGGCGTTGGTCGAACCAACCTTCCCGCCATACATGGTGCGGACGAGGCTATGCCCGCGAATGGCGTTTATCAGCCCGCGGCCATTATCGAGGTTGTGATCGTCTTGCTCGTCGTAGATGAACGACCCGAGGAACGCATTGAGTGCGCCGGTGCCGTCGTCCGGGAGCGAGAGATCGCGGCCCGGAGAGCCGGCAATGCGGCTTTGCTCCGCCTGGTCTTTCGCGAAGTACACTGCCGCCAGGCCCACCACTGCCATCAGGGCGAGCATGGCGAGCGTGACGAGCAGAATGTTCCCGCGACGGGCGCGTCGGACTGTCGGGCGGACTGCGGGGCGGACTGAAGGCTGTTGTAGCCGCAACATGGTCGGAATCTCCGTGCGCGGGCGTCTTGGGTGTAGGGCGAAGTATGCGTGTGCGTGTGGCGCGAACGGCCGCGTCACATGTTAAAGGTCCAGGTGTTTTGCCGCGATTGCTTCAGTTTGAAGTCAAAGATTCGAATCGTGATCTGCAATGCCTTGATGCGAATCGCTTGCGTTGTCGTGGCGGAATCGAACACGCCACCGGCCAGAGCCGTGCTGAGAAAATCGAAGGGCGCTTCGGTGTTGCTCGCGAACGCCGTTGGCTGAACAACTCCGCCGCTTGCGGTCCAGTCGGCCAGCACCTCGAAGGACAACACATTCGAAAGCACGATATCTTCGTTGAAGCGGTTACCGGTAAGTGGAGTGATCGTCATGCGATTCGCGGGCGTCGCCACGGTTGCGAGCGTGTTCACCGTGCTGGTCGGATTCGGCACCGGCACGCTAATCACTTCGGTATCGCCTAACGCTGACCTCAGCGATTGCGACTCATCGTCGGTCAGCGCGACAAGCCGGTAGCGGCGATGGAGGTTATAAAGTTGCTGCGGATTCGCACCGCCGGTTGTCTGGCCGGTGGCCACCAGGAAGTACGCGACCTCCGCGGCGCGGCTGGAATACAATGCGGGTTGCGGTGCGGGCGGTGGTGGTTGTGGCGTCGACGGCGCGGGCGATAGCACCGAAAAGCGATCCTGGTCTTTCCCGCCGGGCAAGATCACGGTGAACTGCAATATGTGATTCGCCGCCGGTGCGTGAACGGTGAAGCCCTGGCCATCCGCGCCTTCGATTCCCGTTGCTGGCGCTTGGATGCTAAAGTACCCGCCCACGGGCGCGGTCCATCCGGTTGAATTACGCAAATCCAGGCGTTGATCGCTGAGCCGCAGGCCGCGCGATGGTTTGTCGTCTTCCGCCAGAAAGTGCTCGGCCTTCAGATCACGCGACAGCACCGCACCCACACCGCGAAGTTGGCTCACCATCGTTCCGGTTGAGTTGGCTCCACGCACGAAATCCAGCGCCATCTTGAACGACTCGGTCAGGATCAGCATGATCCCGATCGAAAGCGCCATCGCCATCATCATTTCCACGAGCGTGATGCCGCGACGCATCGTTCTGTTCGTGCGGTTCGTGCGGTTGATGATCATGGCGTCGCCCTCGCAGTGAAGTTGATCCCGCCCTTGCCGGGGCGAGTAAGTCTGTCTCGATGTTCCGCTGTGAGCCACGCGCATTACTCACTCTGGCGTGAGCGGTGCCCGCGGATACACGCCGGAAACACCTCGAAGCACGACCAGAGTTCCGGTGTACGCGGCGGTGTTATTGTCCGTGGGGTTCTTGATCGGGTTCTGAAGTTCGATCGTGGTTTGCCCAGCCAACGGCGTGTTCTCGGTCACGCTCACCACCTGATAGAAGTTGGTGTTCCGAATGTATGGGGGAACCACGCTCGCATCCATGACCCAACCGCCCCCCTTCAGATCCGGCGAACCAGTCACCACAATGGACGTTTGGCCCGGGTTGAATGTCGTGTTGGGGAAGGTGGCTTCGGCTCCCGTGGGCGCGAACAAGTGCGGGCGATTGTCGAAGACCACCACGGTTAAATTGGCCGCGTAGCGGTTGCCGTTTTGTTGCCGTTGAACCACCCAGAGCCAGTTGTAACGAAGTTCGCGGTCCGATACGCTCGTGTTGGGATCAACGGGGTGCCCGTCTTCGTCGTAGCCGAAGCCATCCATCAAGCTGCACCGGCGGAACGCATACTGCGCGTTGCCGCCGAACAGGTTGAGCGTGCGCCGTGGCACATTCGTGTTCCCGCCATCGCCGATCCAGTATTGTTCCGCCCGGCCACTCCGCGCCACGAAGCCCATCGGATCAACCACGACTGGATAACTCGCTTCGTTGGGCTGCACTTGCGGGAACTGCGGGAGGTTGTGTTGAAACTGGCTCGGCACACTGTTGTTCGGGTCGTCGAGCGCCAGAAAGAACGGTTCGTTCGGCACGCGTTTCTCAACGATCTCGGTCTTCCACAACGCGCGAATGAGTCCATCGGCTGCAGCAGCGGATTGCGCGCTGCGGTCTTCACGCACCGCGATCGCCATCTGCGATGCGGCCAGTGGGAACAGCGTTAAGATGGCCAACACGCCGAACGCCAGGATCGCCAGCGTGACCAGCACTTCTGTCAGGGTGAATCCTTCGCGTGTGAATCCGGTTCGTCGGCGTGTCATGGTTCTGTTCTCCACCGTCAGTATCGAATCGAGCGAGGTTGAAGCGGACGCATGCGGCCCGGTTTCAGTGCCCCGTGAGTTTCTGGCGGGCGAGTGAATACGGATCGGCCCAGTTCCAATCCACCGGGGCCGCACCCAACCCGCCCGATTTCGCCTTGATCGCCACGATCATCTGCTCGCCACCCAGTTCAAAGAAGTTGGGGTCGGTGGATTGCACTTTATCGGGATCGCGCACCCACAGAAACACGTGGCCGGCTCCGCCGATGGTGGGCGTCGCCAGCAGTTCGCCATTGGGGGCAAAGAGGATATCGGCTCCGCCAGAAATGTTGGGCGAAGACAGCGCCAGATCCACGCTCGTGCTCCGGGGCAATTGCATCGCGGGTTCGCCCAACAGCGGTTGCGGCAAGCGATACAGGCCAAAGTGATAGGTTCGCCACAGCGTGGCCGAGCCGAGTTCTTTATCCGGGTACCATTCGAGCGTGACAACAACCGATTGCGTCGTTCCCGTTGGAGTTGGGGCGTTCACTCCCGTGATGCGGTGCCATGTCCCAAGTGTGGGAAGGTACAACATCGTTCCGGTCACGATTTGCGATTGATGCTCAGGAAGCAAACCTTCAATCGTGCAGGTTCGCGCAGGCTGTTGCGGCGTAGGCGGCGCAGGCGGCGGTGGAGCCACGACCTGACCGGTTGTCGCATCGACGTTGTAGTTCAACTGAACGAACGGCGCAGTCTGGCCCGTTGTCGAATACGGCGGCGTGGCCAGTGGGCCGCCATCGTTGGCGACCAACAGCGGCGGCACTTCGATGTACTGGTATTCGGTCGCCTGCGAATTGGGGCCAGGAAGTAAGCGGATGCCACGCGGAAAGCCATCACGCATCGCCCGGGCGCGGCTGATCTGCAATGCGCCTTCAAGCTGAGTGACCGCGGCCGATGATCGATCCTTATCGAGTGCCCCCGGAGCAACGACCATAACCGCCGCCGCGAGGAAGGCGATCAGAGCCATCACGACGAGGAGTTCAATCAGAGTGAACCCGGGCCGTGCGGTGTTTGGCAAAGTTGCGAAGCGTTTGACTGTGAAGCGTGTCATTTGTTGGTCACCCCCATGTTGCCCAACGCACGGAGTCGATAGCCCGCGATGTCGTCGCCTTTAAGGCCTTCGGGTTGCTCGTTATCGCCCCACGAATACGCGATGATTCCCTTGTTCAGATTGTTGAACACCACAGGACGGCTGGGCGGTGGCGTGGGTGTCGCGTTTGGTGCATACACAATCACATCTTCTGCCGCATCGCGCTTGGTCGAGTTCCAGCTCGCCAGCTTTCCACGCGGATCGAACGGGTCTTGGTTCCGATTGCCGGGCAGATCATCGGGAGTCGTGAAACGGGCGAAGGGGATCGGGTTGCCCCAGGCATCCTTATAGATGCGGAAACCGTTGAGATCGGTCTGCGCGCCGCTCGTGGCTTCATCCGAAGCGAACGCATTGCCGCCCTGCACACGCTGCGACAACGCCACATACAACACCGCCGCCGATTGTTCTTCCGGACTTCCGGACATGCTCCGCAATGCCAGGAACGGTTGCGGCCACGGGAAGGTCACGCCCGCCACCGAGAAGCCGCTCGAAGGGGTCGAAGGGCTGCCGTTCACCGTGAGTTCCGAAACCTGCGGGAAGTTCTGCTTCAGCCGGCAATACAGCAGCAACGCGGCGGCGCGATCGGTATCGCCATCGCAATAGGCGAATAGCTTCTCGAACTCTGGCGTGCGTTTGGCCTGCTCTTGCCGCACGTTATCCGCGATGATCTTCACCTGGTTATCGATGCCAAGCTGCAACTTGGACACCACATCTTCGCTCGTCTTTCGCATGCGAGTCTTGCGGACTTGCAAGTAGCCGACAGCGCTGAGGCTCACGAGAATGCCGATCACGGCAATCACCACCAATAACTCGACCAGAGTGAAACCAGCCCGGTGGCGGCGGTCGGTACGAATCCAGCGCATCAGGGTCGCCTCCGGTTAGTTGATTCCGCCGCCCAGGACGGACTTGCTGAAATTAGCCTGATCGTCCGCACCGGTTCCGAGGGCGGGTATCGTGTTGCCGCCGACGCCGAACTTCTCATCCAACCCGGCCGATATGATCTGGAATCCATTCTCACTCACAAACTTGCCAGCCGATGTGTAGTAAGGGCTAACGGGGCCACTTGGCCCTTCGGCCCCGTTAAACGAGAAAGACTGGGTTCCGTAGTTGTTGAGCTTCCCATCAACAGTGGCGAAGTAGGCGTAAGGGTTGCCGTAAGCGTCCACAAGCCACGGATAGCCGTTGGGTCCGTCGCCGAAGATCTTCTCGTTCTTCTGCACCCACGGGCCATTGCGTTCTTCCGCCGGTCGCGCCAGCGAGAAAGGTTGCCGCGGGTTCTTCGAGAAGCCATCCTTCTTGGTCACGCCTCCGCCGGTCAGGAAGAAGCAGAGTGTCTGGTTCGCATCGAGCGTCACATCTGCACCGACGGGAACCAAACCGGTGTTCGATGGGTCCATGTTCGGGAACGCGCGACGCAAAATCGCGATTTCCGGGTCGTTCTGGTTATAGGCTGCCTTGAGCGTGAAACCGCCGTTGCTCATGGCGTGCGAAGGAATGTACTCCAGCTTCAGATCGCTCTTGCATCGGCTGATCGCTTCGCTGATCTGCAAGATGCCAGAGGAATTCGTGTTTCGCAAACCGGCATCGCGTGCTCGCTGTACACCGGCCATGAGCAGGCCGATGAGCACAGCGATAATCGCGATGACTACGAGCAGTTCAATCAGAGTGAACGCCGACCGGCGGCGGTTCGTTTTCGTCGTTGTCATGTGCGGCGTCTCCTGGGAGTAAGGATGAGAGGGAAGCGCGCCGAACGATATCGGGTCGCCACGGCCAAACCGTGCGAACTGCGACCCATCGTTCAGCGTTTGCCAATCATCGTTACTTCGAAAGTCCTTCCAACAGTTTGATCAGGGGCAAGAACAGCGAGATCACAATCCCGCCGATCGTGAACCCGAGGAACACGATCATGATTGGTTCGAGCAGCGAAATGAGCGACTTAACCAACACGTCCACATACTCGTCGTAGAAGTCTGCAATTTTATACAGCATGGTGTCGAGGTCGCCGGTTTCTTCGCCCACCTCCACCATGTTCACCACCATGTCGTCCACCAATCGCGATTGCTTGAGTGGTTCGGCGATGGTGTCGCCCTCGCGGATCGATTCGAGCACGCGCTGAAACATTCGCTCGAAGACAGCATTATTCGCCGTTTCCTTAACAATGTTGAGCGCTTCGAGAATCGGCACGCCGGAACTGATGAGCGTTCCGAGCGTTCGCATGGTTCGGGCGACGATCGTCTTTTCGACGAGTTGCCCCACAACGGGTATCCAGAGCGTGGCCCTATCCAGGGCGAAGTTCCCGAACCGCGTGAGTCTGAGCGCCTTGCCAAGAAAGAACAACGCCGCCGGGAAGATGGGAATCGTCCACCAGAATTCGGACATCCAGTTGCTGATGCTGATCAGCGTTTGCGTGGCCCAAGGCAGAGTGAGGCCGAACTCATCGAAGATCTTTTTGAACTTCGGGATGATCGCCACCATGATGAATGTCAGGATGGAGACCGCGACGAAGATGACCACGGCCGGATAGACCATGGCCCCGATGATCTTGGACTTGAGGCTGGCCGCCTTTTCGAGGAACTCGGCGAGGCGTTGCAGAATGATTTCCAACGCACCGCCGGCTTCCCCGGCCTTGATCATGTTCACATAGAGCTTGGTGAACGCCTTGGGGTGTTTGCCCAACGCCTCGGATAACGCCGACCCGGATTCGACATCTTCAACCACATCGATGAGCGAATTCTTCAGCGCGCTGGGCTTCATCTGCTTTTCGAGAATGCGCAGCGAACGGAGCACCGGTAGGCCGGCGTCCTGGAGCGTCGAGAATTGCCGGGTGAACGTGACCAACTCCTTGGTCTTCACGCCGCCCATGACGAAGGTCTTGCGGCTCTTGCCTGTCTTTTTCTTCTTCTTCGCCCCTTTCCCCCCACCGCCGGCGGCTGTTGCGGTGAGCTTGGTGACGAAGTAGCCCATGGATTTGATCTTGGCCGAGGCTTCTTCCTCGTTGGAAGCCTCGACGGAATCCTTCACCTCTTTCCCCGAGGTGTCCAACGCTTCGTACTTGTAAGTCGGCATCGCTTCCCCTAGCTTCGTAAAGTCCGACGGTCGAATGTCGTGTGGTCGGAACGCCCGGCGGGACACTTTCACCCCGGTAAACGACGTTCGACGTTAAGACGTTACGACTCCATCTCCGTTTCAATCTTCGCCTTAAGCTTCGTCTTCCTGAACGGTTTCGCGCACCACTTCATCGAGCGTGGTGGTGCCTGCATACAGCGCCTTCAGACCCGCATCGCGAAGGCTGGACATGCCGGATTTTCGCGTGTGCAGGCGAATCGCATCGGTGCTCGCCCCGCGGCTCACCATGTCGCGGAGGTCGTCGTTCATAATCAGCAGTTCATACAGACCCGTGCGGCCCTTGAAACCAAGGTTGTTGCACTTGTCGCAGCCTTCACCATAGTAGAACTGTTTTCCGGCGAGTTGCTCCGGCGTGAGATTAAGTTCCATCATTTGCTCGCGGGTGGGGTCGTAGCCCGCGCGGCAGTTCTGGCACACGCGACGCACCAACCGCTGAGCCTGGATCGCTTCCACCGTGGCCGTGATAAGGAACGGCTCGACGCCCATATCGCGCAGTCGCGTGATCGAAGAAGGGGCGTCGTTGGTGTGCAGCGTGCTGAACACCATGTGCCCGGTGAGCGACGCCTGAATCGCGATCTGGGCCGTTTCAAGGTCGCGAACTTCGCCCACCAGAATGATGTCCGGATCTTGCCGCAGAATCGCTCGCAGGGCGGAAGCAAACGTCACATCGATTTCGTGATTGATCGGGCACTGCACGATGCCATCGATTTCGTATTCGACCGGGTCTTCGGTAGTAATGATCTTGGTGTCGATGTCGTTCAACTCGGATAACGCCGAGTAAAGCGTGGTCGTTTTGCCCGAACCGGTTGGGCCGGTCACCAGCACAATTCCGTTAGGCTTTTTGATGACAGCGCGGAACTGACCGAGCAATTCCGTCGGCATGCCGATGCGATCGAGGCTCAGGCCCACGTTGGTGCGGTCTAGCACTCGAATGACAACGCTCTCGCCAAACAGAGTGGGCAGCACGCTCACGCGCATGTCCACGGGGTTGCCACCCACGTTCAGTTCAATGCGGCCGTCTTGCGGGAGGCGGCGTTCCGCGATATCCAGGTTGGCCATAACCTTGATGCGGCTGGCGATGGCCGTTGCCAGGTGGCGCGGCGGCGGCACCATTTCGTAGAGCACGCCATCGCAACGATAACGCATCTTGTATTCATCTTCGAACGGCTCGAAGTGAACGTCCGATGCGTGGTCGCGAATTGCCATCAACAGCACCATGTTGATGAGCTTGCGAACGGGGGCCGAGTTCGCCATCTCGACCACATCGTCCAGGTCGATCGAGTTCTCACGCCCCACCGACGAGGAACCGACATTGGAAGCTTCGAGCTGCGAGATCAAACCCGAGATCGAATCTTCTTTCTCGTTCGAGTAGGCCCGCGCGAGCAGTATCTCAATCTGTTTGGCCGGGGCCAGAATGGGGCTAACCGTCGGAATGCCCAGCATGTTCTTCAGGTCGTCCATGGCCTGAAGGTTGTTGGGATCGGCCAGTGCAACGGTTAGCGTGCTGCCATCGAAGGAAATCGGCGCGATCTTGTATAACTCGGCCATGTTCTTGGGCACGGCCTTGACGGCTTCGGGCGATGGCTTCGTCTCTTCCAGATTGGCCACACGCATGCCATGCACTTCGGCGGTGGCCTGCAAGAGTTGATCGTCGGTAACGAGGTTCCGCTCCAGCGAGAGCTCGCCAAGGGTGCCATCGGCCGTTCGCATGTCTTCGTAAATCGCTTCAAGTTGGGCGTCGTCCATGAACCCGAGGTCGATGAACTTCTGGCCCAGTTGCCGCGTGTTGGCGTCGATGTGCGTGTGCTTGGGGCGGGCGGCGGGTCGCTTCACGGCCGCTGCGGCGGGCTTAACGCCGGTCGCGGGCTTGGCACC
>JBGSLF010000030.1:0-13821 GCA_041740855.1 Gemmata sp. | reverse complement strand
CGCGGCCCGGATCGACCACCGCCGGGCGTTGCTTGGCCAACTCGATCAACGTCTCGCCAGTCACCCCGGGACCGCGGATCACGACCGCTACCAACAACAGGCCATCGACTTGATCGCGGGGCGGCGGGGACGGGTGGCATTCGACCTGACTCTGGAACCGGCTGCGGTCCGCGACCGCTACGGGCGGACAAAGCACGGGCAGAGCGTGTTGCTGGCCCGCCGACTGGTCGAGGCCGGGGTGTCGCTGGTGCAGGTTAACTGGGCGTCGCCGGACAAGAAACTCCCCAACGGGGGTGGGTGGGACACCCACGAGAAGCACAACGAGAGCCTCAAGGGGTGGTTGATGCCGGCCATGGATCAGACGTACTCGTCGCTGATTGAGGACCTCGACCAGCGCGGCCTACTGGACGAGACGCTCGTCTGCTGGGTAGCCGAGTTCGGGCACACCCCCAAGTTTAACGCCAGGGGCGGGCGGGACCACTGGGGGCGGGTGTTCTCGATCGCCCTGGCCGGGGGCGGGGTGAAGGGCGGGGTGGTCGTCGGAAAGACGGACCGGCACGCGGGCGAGCCGACCGACGACGCCGTGCGACCGGCCGACTACCTCGCCACGATCTTCCACTGCCTCGGCTTCCACCCGGATACGATGGTTCACGATGTAGAAGGGCGACCTCTGCCAGTGTCACGCGGGCGGGTAATCGAAGCCGTGCTACGCTGAGAGTGTCGGTTCAACCCTTCCGAGGAAACGACTCCGAGGAAACGACCCATGTTCACACCCGCCCGAACCTATCGGTACGCCGTTCTCGCCTGCGTCTTCTGGGCGTCCTCCGCGCCGGCCGCCGACCCGCCTGTCGTGTCGCGCATTGCCTTCGGCTCGTGTGCGAAGCAGGACAAGCCGCAGCCAATCTGGGACGCGATCGTCGAGACGAAACCGCAGCACTTCGTCTTCCTCGGCGACAACATCTACGCCGACACCGGGGACATGGAGGTGATGCAGGCCAAGTACGCCGTGCTCGGCAAACAGCCGGGGTACATCAAGCTGAAGGCCACCTGCCCGGTTCATGCAACGTGGGACGACCATGACTATGGGAGCAACGACGCGGGAGCCGAATACCCCAAGAGGAAGGAGTCGCAGCAGGTCTTCCTCGACTTCTTCGAGGCCCCCCCAAACGACCCGCGGCGGTCCCGCGAAGGCGTCTACTCGTCACAGGTATTCGGCCCGCCGGGCAAGCGGGTGCAGTTGATTCTGCTCGACGCCCGCTACTTCCGCAGTCCTCTCAAGACCGGGTTCAAGCCGGGCGAGCCGGGCGATGGCTTCCGCGGCAAGTATACTCCCAACACCGATAAGGGCGTCACCGTACTCGGCGAGACGCAGTGGAAGTGGCTCGAAGCGCAACTGAAGGTGCCGGCTGAACTGCGGCTCATTGGCTCCGGGGTACAGGTGGTGCCCGACGAGCACGGGTCGGAGATGTGGGGCAACTTCCCGCTGGAACGCAAGCGTCTGTTCAAGCTCATCAAGGACACCGGGGCCCACGGCGTCGTGCTCCTCACAGGCGACCGGCACCTGGCCGAGATCTCCAGGCTGCCGGCGGATCACAAGGACGGCGTCGGCTACCCGCTGTTCGATGTGTGCTCCAGCAGTCTGAACACGCCGAGCGGCAACTTCACGAAGGCCAAGGTGCGGTTCGCCAACGAGATCAACTCGTACCGTGTGGGGCTGACCTACTTCGACGTGAACTTCGGCACCGTGCAAATCGACTGGGAGCCGGCCGACCCAGTAGTGCGGCTTCAAGTCCGCGAGGAGTCGGGCGACGTTGTCCTGCAACAACGACTGACCTTGAGCCAACTGCGCACGAAACCGTAACGCGTTCCCATCATTGGAGCTTTCAGCATTCCTCGGCTCTCGTTCGTAGCGACCGCACTCCCGTCGTTCGGAAGCCGCATTCGGAACACACCGGAGTAAGGGGCTGTCCGCGGATTACATTTACAACTCGCATCGCCGGATAAGCCATTCCCATGCGAGCAAGGAGCATGGAGTCGGCGATCCGGCAAGGTCATAATCATCATCGAAGGACTCTACAGCGGAAAGCAGCCAAATGACACATTCACAGCACGTTCATGGATGAGACGCATTGCCATACAAAATCCACCTGTTGCGAATCTCTTCGAGTAGTATGAGTGAGAATTCCCCTGCAAGACGATCCCACCAAGATGTCGAATTGGTCGTGTTGAGTCGATGAAGAGTTAAACCGATTGCCCGCTCCACGCCGCCACAGAGCCACGTTACTCGGGACAATACCCATACTGGGAAGCATCATCGTGAGGCAACAGATGTTCAAGCATTCTGGGTTCGGGAGCATGCCGACGTTGGCTCTTCCGATCCTTGCCGGTGTTTTCTTCTTGAGTGTCTCCACGGTGCGAGCCGCCGACCCGTTTCAGGATAAGGTGCTGCCCTTCCTAAAGGAATATTGCGTACAGTGCCACAAGGCGGACAAGAAGAGCGGCGAACTCGATCTCACTTGTTTCGACACATCCGCGAAACTTCTCGACGACTTCCGGCAATGGGAGCATGTCGTCACGTTCTTGAAGAAGGAAGAGATGCCCCCGGCCAAGGCGAAGCAACCGCCGGCCGCGCTTCGCACAGAGATGGTGTCAACGATCGAGCAGGTGTTGCTCACAGAGGCCCGCAAGTTGGCCGGCGACCCAGGTTCGGTCCCACCGCGACGGCTCACCAATGCCGAATACGACTACAGCATCCACGATCTCACTGGCGTCGATATCCGGCCGGCGAAGGCATTCCCGATCGATCCCGCGTCCGGCGAAGGGTTCAACAATACCGGCGAAGCCTTAATCATGTCGCCGAGCCTGTTCAAGAAGTACTTCGCTGCTGCGGAGTACGTCGCCGATCACGCAGTCCTATCAACCGAAGGGCTGCGGTTTGCGCCACACCCAACCGTGGCTTTCGCCGACCGACAGAAATTCTACGAGCAGCAGATCATCAAGTTCTACGATGACCACGCAATCGATCACGAGAAGTTGTTCTCCGTGCTGTGGACCTACAAACACCGCGGCGAAGAAAAGAAATCAACGACCGTCGAGGCGTGGGCGACCGAACAGGGCGTCAGCCCCAAGTACGCCCAACTCCTGTGGGACGCACTCGAAGGGAAGGCGGACGATAAGTACTTCCTCGCATGGCTTCGTACGCGCTGGAATGCGTTCCCGACTCCCAAGAACACAGCCAATCCCGATGCAGCCGATGTGAAAAATGCCGCGAAGGTTCTGGCTGCGGACGTGAAGAAACTCAGCCTCGAACTCACCACAGCCGAGACGAAAGCGATCGTCGCCAACGCCGGGAACGCGCCGATCGACCATCTCGCACGTCGTGGCAAGACCGCTGCCACACGCGATACATTCGACCCCGCGAATCTCTCCAAGCTCAGCGTGGCAATTCCGAATTTGCCCGGAGCAGGCAAGCCCGTTGATGCCGCTGTCGCCGCGTCCGGAACCGCGTTCTGCCAGTTGTTCCCCAATCGCTTCTTTTATGTCGATCCCACCCGCGGGCTATCGGCCGGGTTCCACCTCATCGAAGGTTTCTTCCGCGACGATCAACCGCTGTGCCGCTCCGTGTTGAGCAACGCCGAGAAGACCGAACTCGACGACCTGTGGCGTGAACTCTACTTCGTTACTGGCATCTGGGAAAAGATGCTCCGCGGCTTCGTGTTCTTCGAGCGATCGGAGCGAAATTTCCTCAAGCACAAGGATTTTGACGAGTTCAAGGAAGAAGACCCCGAACTCGTCAGAGACGAGACACTCGCCCGCTTTCAGGAAACCTATCTGCGGCGAGCAAACGTGAAAGCCACTGGCGACGAACTTGCGAAACACCCAATCAGCGTGTTCTTTACCAGTGTGCGAAATGGGCTGAAGGACCACAACGCAACGCTCAAGAAGTCCGAGCCAGTCTACCTGAAGGATCTGCTCGCGTTCGCCGAACGGGCTTACCGCCGCCCACTGACCGAAGCGGAACACGCCAAGCTCGAATCATCGTACGCCGCAATCTGCCGGGACCCCGAACACGGCACCGAGGCCGCGGTGCGTGCCACCATTACGCGAATCCTGGTTTCGCCGCACTTCGCCATGCGGTTCGTCCCCACACCGACCGGTGAATCGGTCACTCCACTTTCGGATCTCGCGCTCGCTTCTCGCCTGAGCTACTTCATCTGGTCCGGGCCACCGGATGCGGAGTTGCTGGCACTTGCAAAGGCAGGCAAACTCCGCAACGAGGCGACGTTCCGCGAGCAGGTTCGCCGGATGGTTCGCGACCCAAAGGTGAGCCGCTTCGCACTCGAGTTCTTTGGCCAATGGCTCGGCCACCGCGAGTTTTTGTCGCAAGAAGCTGTGAATCGGCAAGCGTTCCCAGCATTCGACGACGCCCTCAAGCAAGCAATGTTCGAGGAACCCACGCGATTGATCACGTACCTGATTCAGCATGATCGGCCGATCACGGAGTTGCTAAATGGCGATATCACGTTCGTGAACAAGAAACTCGCGCAGCACTACGGACTGCCCTTTAACGGAACGAATAACGGAACCAATGACGAGTGGCAACGTGTTACCGGATTGCGAGAGAAGGGCCGCGGCGGGGCGTTGGGCATGGCGGTGTTCCTCACAAAGAACTCGCAACCGCAACGCACCAGCCCTGTGAAACGCGGGTTCTGGGTGGTTCACAAGTTGCTTGGCGAGCACATTCCACCTCCACCGCCAAATGTGGCCGTGCTACCCGCCAAGGAGACCGATACGAACGGCAAGACGATCCGCGAATTGCTCAAGTTGCACGTGGAAGAGGCGTCGTGTGCGCGCTGCCATCAGCGGTTCGATCCCGTTGGGCTTTCGATGGAAGGCTTCGACCCAATCGGAAAGGCCCGAGCGAAAGATTTGGCGGGACGGCCGATCGATAATGTGGTAGCATTGCCATCCGGCTTGGAGGTCCGCGGCGTGCCAGAATTCGGCATGTACCTCGCCACGAACCGCAAAACCGATTTCACCCGCACACTCTCCCATAAGTTCCTGGGTTATGCTCTCGGTCGCTCTCTCCAACTCTCCGATCAACCACTGTTGGAACGTATGCAAACCGAACTGGAAAAGAACGACTTCAAGCTTTCGGTGCTGTTCGATCTCGTTGCCAGCAGCCCGCAGTTCCGCACCCAGCGGTGCAAGGACTTTACACCCGCCAAATTCCAGACCGTACTCCCATCCGGAGGCCCGAAATGACCGCCGACAACACCATCTCACGCCGTACCATTCTTAAGGGGCTAGGCGTTTCTGTCTCGCTTCCCTGGCTCGAGTCTCTGAGCGTGTTCGCCGGCGCGCCGCCCGCCGCAAAACAGACTCCCAAGCGGTTCGCGTGCATGTTCATCGGCGATGGCATTTCCCCGCCACACTGGTGGGCCAAGGGCGACGGCGCACAGATGGAACTCGGTTCCAGCCTCGAACCACTCGCAGCGTTCAAGGAGAAGATCAACGTCATTAACGGCCTGTTCAACAAGGAAGGCGACGGTGGCCACGCCCGCTGCACCGGGAACATTCTCTCGGGTGCGGCTCTGCAACGCGGCCGAACCATCAAGGGCGGCGTGAGCATGGATCAGTTGCTCGCGAAGCACTATGAAGAGGAAACCGCGCAGCCCAGCCTTGTGCTTGGCTGCGAGCAACCGGTCAGCGGCTTCCATGAGAGCCAGTATTCGATGGTGTACGCTTCGCACATCTCCTGGCGAAACGGCGAATCGCCCGTGCCCATCGAATTGTACCCGTCACTCGCCTTCGATAGCCTGTTTGGGGGCAAAGCCGGCAAACTCCAGGGCAGCATTCTCGACGATGTGCTGCAACAGGCAAACGATCTGAGCGGCAAGGTGAGCGGCACCGACAAGCTGAAACTGGACGAATACCTGTCGAGTGTTCGTGAGACCGAACAGCGCGTGCAACGACTCAACAAGATGGCGAAGGACGATACACCGGTCGTTCCCGCAGGCAAACGCCCGCCCGCCGGCCAGCCCAAGGATTTCCGCGAATATAGCCGGCTGATGTGCGATATCATCGCGCTGGCTTTCCAGTCCGACCGCTCCCGCGTCGCCACGTTACTCATGTCCCGCGATCTATCGGGGCAGGTGTACCCGTTCCTGGGCGTCCGCGACGATCACCACAGCTATTCGCACTCAAACGAGGGGAAGGAATACCAGGCGATCGTGAAGTGCCACATCGAGCAGTACGCCTATCTGATCGAGAAGCTGTCGAAGATGCCGGAGGGCGACGGCACGGTGCTCGATAACTCGTGCATCATGTTCGTTTCGGAGCACTGGAACGCCCACAACGGTACGAGGGTTCCGCTTCTGCTCGCGGGCGGCCTCGGCGGCTCGCTCAAGACCGGTCGTTCGCTCGACTACCTCAAGGCGGGCAACGACAAGCGAAAACTGTGCGCACTGTATCTCACGCTCATGAACAAGATGGGACTGAACATCAACGAGTTCGGCGATGCCCATGAGCAACTCGCGGGCATTTGAGTGAAACTGTTGAAGTGCGGAACAGAATTGCTGGGGCCATTCGTGATCTTGCGGCGGCGATGGGCAAGAGCAGTATGCCGCTGAAGCCATCTTGATCGAACCTGTAAAAACGAGAAACCCCGGTTGCACGACAAAGGCAACCGGGGTTTCTGAGTTACAGCACAGGTTATTTTCCACCTGCTTCGATAACCAACTTGTCCATGGCATTGGCCGCCTTGTATGCGGCCCGCACATGCTTGTACGCTTCCTCTGCCTCTTCCTTTGAAAGTGGTCGGCCTGCAGCATTGACTGGATTGCGGATCGTGAGTGGTCGCGGTGCAAGTGTGGCTGCCAGATCGGGCAGGTCGTAGACCCGCAACACACCAGGAACCACGTTTACCAACTGATTATTGCTGATGGGCGTGCGAAGCACATTATCCCACGACACCAATCCCCCGTCGATCGTCACGGCTTTAACCTCGGGAACAAGAGCTGCTGCATGCAGAACAGTCGGGCATGCGGTGCCATACCCGACAAGTTCAACATCGCGTTCGGTTCTGGCTTCATCCACAACAGCCAGCAAGTCCGCCGTTCGGCGGCCAAGAAGCGGTTGGTTCAGGTGGAATGCCAGCATGGACTCCTTGAACTCGACACCAAATGGGGGCACCTTCTCCGGAGCAGCCACACCCACTGCGGTTTCGCCGAATCCTTGCAGATCGATTGCCACTGCACGCCGATCCTGACCGGCCAACTTCTCCAACACACCTCCAGGCTCGGCCGCAACTGCGGCTCCCCGATCGTGGACACACAAGATGACAGGGCTTTTCGCTTTCTCGTTGGTTGGGGCGAATGCGATGGCAGGAATCGGCAGCCCACCCTTGGCCTGGATCACAGCCTTTTGAATTCGGATGTTGTCGCGCTTCACTGTTCCGACTTCGCTGAGTTGCATGGGTGGGATCGCCTTCGGAAGCCCGATGCTACGAGCGATCTCCGTGCGGAAGTCTTCCGGTTTGTTTTTGCGTGCGAATCGCGATTGAGTTAGCGCATCCGCAAGTGCCGCGTTCAGATCGAAAACGGATTTCCCTTTGAAATCTTCCAGCACCTGGCCGCTACGAGTACACCAGAGGTCTGCATCTTTTTCGATGGGCCAGTTCTCTTCCACAATGGTTTTCACTTCACCTTTAAGCCAGCGTGTGAAGAAGCGTGCCATCGCTTCACGATGAAGCTTGGGATAGCCGTGCGTGTTATCGGCCTCTATGATTTCGATTCGCTCCGGAAAGCCGAGCTTGGTGTAGATCCGTTTGGCTTCTCGAAACGTGTCCCATGTTCCCTGGATATCGAAGAAGTCTTTTGTCGAAGCAAGGATGATGGTCGGGTTCGGTGCACGCAGAAAGATGTAATCGGCGTGGTCCAACCCCAGTGCCACTTGCCCGGTGATGTTTTGTTCCGCATCTTGTGGGCCAAGTGTGGCGAACAGGCGTTCAAGGCTCGTGAGATAACACGATGGTGCCGCGGCTGCGATCCGGTCATCGAGTGCCATGAGATACGAGGTGAGCGTGCCACCACCACTGCAACCCGTGCAGCCGATCTTCGTGGCATCCACTTCCGGGCGTGAAACGAGGTAGTCGATCGAGCGTATGCCGTCCCAAATACGGTAAGTCGCGGTGCTCCGACCCACGAGCAAGGCCCCCACACCCACCATGGTGTGTTCGCTCGTGCTTCCCTTGATCGCCGGGTTGCCAAGCTTATCGAGCAACTGGCTTCGCTCACCCTGGCCAATCGGATCGTAGACCAGAGCAACAAAGCCATTTCTGGCAAGCAGAATGGCAGCGCGTTGCATGTAGTCTGCAGCCTTGCCGTTGCTACTGTGGCCAATTGGCATGATCACGCCGGGGAATGGGCCATTCCCTTCGGGGATATACAGATTCGCAGTGACGTGATGTTGGGGTTGGCTTTCGTAGATCACCTTCTCAACGCGATAACCATCTCGCTTGAGCGTTCCCACGACTTGCGCGTTCAAGGCGGACTTCGCAGGGAAGCCACCCAGTGCCGCAATAAACTTCTCGCGCAGCACGGTTTGCCGGGCGACGATATCCTCAGGCGTTTTCAACTTCTCAACTTCAGCCTTGCGGATATCAAAGTGCGATTGGCACTCGGCCAGAAGTTGCTTTTGGAGCAGTTTCCGCGGTGGCGTGTCCTGCGGTCCGGGCTTCAACACACTGAGGTCTTCGGCGGCGATGGCGGAGTACGCACCCGCCACGCAAACGGCGATGATCAGTAATCGATGCATGGGAAGGCTCCGAAAGCGATGAGCCTCACCCTTCGCAGTCGGTGAGGCTTGAGAGAGTGTAAAGCTTGAAAGAGTTCTTACTTGACCATCACCACTGCTGGCGTCTGCTCAATGTTGCCGGCAACGTCCACCGCAACAGCTTCCACCTTGGTTGTGCCTGCTCCCAGTGTGATCTCCCAATCCGCGAAGTTTGCGGACTTTGCTGTAGCCTGTTGACCGTTAACCGTTACGCCCTTGAGCATGCCGTTATCCGTACTCACTCCGCGGACGACCACTTTACCGTTCACGTGAAGGATCTGTGTGATCACGGTCGCCGGTGGGAAATCATCAACGAGTGGATCAGTCGGCGGGAACGGAACGTCCTTGATCTCGGTAACCCGCGACTCATTACCGGTCAATAAAGGCTCCATGCGAAAGTTCGTCGCGTTGGCTTTGAACTCGCCGGATTTCGTGCTCACGACCATGGCCGTGCGACCGGAACCAAACCAATCATGCAGGTAAATGCTCACTCCCTTGTCGGACTTTGGTTGCGGTCGTGGGCCGCCTCCCAGGTTGACGAGCGCTTTCGCCTTGCTGCTGTCGGCCCAGTTCATCGTTTTGACATTGCGGAAGTGCGAGACCGCAGAACCACTCGGGTTATGGTCACTGATCTGAATCAAAGGCATTCCACCCGAGCGGCAGCCATCGAATGTAAGCCCATCGACCGTAAGCAAGCCGTACTGAACACTGTCGTCGTCGTGGCCGCGGTTGAACGGCTCCGTGTTCGTTTGGCTGATCAACACGTTCTTGTAGTGATGGTTGTCATAGTTCGGGTGATAGACGCCGTAAGCGACACGGTGGATGTGCAGATTCTCCACGTGCAAATTCGGGACTTGTGGGCGGAATGCATAGTGCACATCCCAAATCTTGAGGTTCTTGACGACGAACGGGTGCTTTTCATCTGGCCCCACGCGGTTCACACCTTCACCCAGATTCACGCCATACAACCCGTGTGAGCTGTGCACTTCGTTGTCTTCAAAGCGAATGAACGGAAGTGTTCTCGGATCGACCATCTTCCGGGAACCGTTGCTTTGGCGTATCGAGAAGTTGAGTTTCAATGCGCTGGTCGGCGTGGCTTCGTATCGGAACCCATAACGATCGCATTCGGCCGCCACGTTTCTGGTGAACGAATTCAAACTACAGGTCCACCAGAACCCGGCTCCGTTGTTCTGATCGAACGGCAACACCTGTTTGGGAAGCTTCTTGCCAGCGGTTGCTAGCACGGCCAAGTTGCGATCCAGGGTGTTAAAGACTTCGGTGCCATCTTCAAGGAAATAGCCATGTCCGATGCTTTTGTACCCGACGTTATCGCGGACCACGAGGTAGTCGGTGCCGTGGATGGTGAGCCAACGATTGTGGCTATCCCAGATCGAATTCCCCACAACGAATGATCCCCGCATCGTATCGCGACACAGGTGGAAGTGCAGGGCATACTTCCCGAGAACATTTTGCTTGCCCAGGTGGCGGAACTCGGCATAACTCACGCTTCCAGAGCTTCCTTTGTGATACATGGTGTGACCGCGAACACCGGCCGGATCGGCACTCTCGATGACGACATTGCGCGAAAGATTGGCAACCTCGCCACGATATTCCCCTTCGCCCGCGTGAGCCATCTTGAGAGGTTCGTTCACAGTGAGTTTGTCTGGTGCGATTGCAGTGATGATGCGCTCTTCCGTTGTGGACTCTTCCTTTGCTGAACCATGTGTTCGTGTTCCCGTAATGATGATCCGATCCCCGATACGCCAGCCCTGAACCGGTTCTGCCAGTGACACTGCACTGTCACCGGGATTGACGTTCTCCCCGATCTTCACCCAGGTGCGATTCAGTGGTTGACCGTGCAAATCCAGCCGGCCTCCACAGCACACGATCGCCGGGCACGATTCTTTGTCCATCCCTTCAACGAAGTGCAATCGGATGCGCGCCGATTTGCCCTGCGTTACGGGCTTCTCGGGTGTTCCGATTACCAACGCGGCTTTCCCGGCATGACCTTCTCCGCTTGCGACATGATCGCATTCAAAACCATCTTCACTGTAAACCTCGGAGTCCTGAATCTTGATCAGGCCGACGTTCAATACCGTGTCAGTATCAGTGGCGAATACGAGCGATCCGGCAACATTGATGCCGCGCACGATCGCATCGGCTTTTGTGTCGTAAAGCACACGATGTCCGGCTTTCACGAGCACACGCGCGCCCGCACCCGGGACGTTGTTGCCGGCCCACGTTCCCGGCTCAGACCAGTTTCCACTCTTCTGCGTGACAATTACGGGATCTTCCGCATGAACAGCGGAAGCAACGAGTAGAGTTGTGATGATGGCAATGCAACGCACGACGATCTCCGGGAAGGGAAAGGTGGGAAGGCATCTTGGCGGGTATAGCGGAATGTAACCGGTCCCACCTCTCGCCACAAAGAGAATTCGACTTGGGTTTTTCCGCAAGCCGTCACGTTCCGCATACTCTAAACTCCGCGCCGCTCCCATAACTTCAATCGGTGTGTCTATGCGTATCACGCGAATCACAGCCTGGCAGGTCGATCTCCCATTGCACGAGGGGAGTTACAAGTGGTCTGGCGGTAAGTCCGTCACGGTGTTCGATAGCACGGTTGTGGCCGTCGAGACCGACGCGAACGTGATTGGTTACGGCGAAGTGTGCCCGCTGGGGCCGGCGTATTTGCCCGCATACGCCGCCGGCGTGCGTGCCGGGTTGGCAGAGCTTGCCCCGAAGCTCCTGGGCGAAGACCCGACGCAACTCGGCCGGTTGAACCGCACGATGGACGCCGCGTTGAAGGGCCACGCCTATGTGAAGTCTGCTGTGGATGTGGCGTGCTGGGATATTCTTGGGAAGGTTGCGGGGCTGCCCGTGTGCGTGTTATTGGGCGGCCGCTATGGCGAAGACTTCCACCTTTATCGGGCCATTTCGCAAGAACCGCCGGATGCAATGGCGGCGAGCGTCGCGGGTTACCGAGCGCAGGGCTACCGGCGATTCCAGCTCAAAGTGGGCGGCGATCCAGACACCGATATCGCACGCATTCGCGCCGTGGCAGCGGTTCTTAAACCCGGCGATCGCCTGATTGCGGATGCCAACACCGGCTGGCTCCCGCACGAGGCGGCCCGCGTGGTGCGAGCTGTGCGTGATATCGATGTCTACATCGAGCAACCGTGTCTCACCTACGAAGAATGCCTTTCCATTCGTCGCCGCACCGACCACCCGTTCGTTCTCGATGAGAACATCGAAAGCATTGATGTGCTCGTTCGCGGGCACGCCGATAACGCCATGGATGTGGTGAATCTGAAGATCAGCAAACTTGGCGGGCTGACCAAGACGAAGCAAGCCCGCGATCTGTGCCTGTCGCTTGGCATCGCCATGACGCTCGAAGACAGTTGGGGCGGGGACATCGTTACCGCGGCGATTGCTCATCTCGCCCACAGCACACCCACCGAGTTCCTCTTCTCTTCCACGGATTTCAACAGTTATGTGACGCGATCCATCGCGGATGGTGCACCGAAACGAGTGAACGGCCGGTTGGCCGCGCCACTTACACCGGGCCTGGGAATTGTTCCACGGCTTGCGGAGTTCGGCGCTCCCGCTGTGGATGTGCGTTAACTTCTGAATCGCCCTCGAAGCCGCACGCACCGATCAAGCCAAAACATCCTTGATCACGTGCCCGTGAACGTCGGTGAGGCGGAACTCACGCCCTTGATATTTGAAGGTTAGCTTCTCGTGGTCCAGTCCGAGCAAGTGGAGCGTGGTGGCGTTGAGATCGTGAACATGAACGGGGTTCTCGATGGGGGCGAAGCCGAACGGATCGGTTTGGCCATAAGAGACGCCGCCCTTCACGCCGCCACCGGCCATCCAGCAAGTGAACGCATCTTTGTGATGGTCGCGGCCGGGATTCGTCGCCTTGCCGTCGCCGTCTGCTCCCTGGCGAAGCGGCGTTCGGCCGAACTCGGCACCCCACACCACGAGCGTGTCTTCAAACATCCCGAGGCGTTTCAGATCTTTGACGAGAGAAGCCATGGGGCGATCGATGTCCTTACACTTCGCGGGGAGCCGCGTGGCCAGGCTGCCATGGTGATCCCAGTCGGCGTCGTAAAGCTCGACGACTCGCACCCCGCGTTCGACCAATCGGCGTGCGAGCAAGCAGTTGTTCGCGAAGGACGCCTTCCCCGGTTGTGCCCCATACGATTCGAGCACTTCTTTCGGTTCGCGCGTGATGTCCATCAGGTCGGGCACCGATGTTTGCATCTTGAAAGCCAATTCGTATTGCGCGATGCGTGTGGCGATTTCCGGGTCGGCCACATCATCGAGTTGTTGCTCGTTAAGCGACTTCACCGCATCCAGAATGCGGCGGCGATTCGCGGAACTCTGGCCGGGCGGATTGCCGAGATACAACACCGGGTCGCCACTGGTGCGGAACTGAATTCCCTGGTAAACGCTGGGCAAGAAGCCGCTGCCCCACAGCGAGGTGCCCGCACCGCCAAGCGGCCCGGAAAGCAGCGCCACATACGCCGGCAGGTTTTCGTTCTCCGAGCCAAGCCCGTAAGTAACCCATGAACCGAACGCCGGGCGGCCGCCGCGACCGAACCCCGTGTGCAAGAACATCTGCGCCGGTGCGTGGTTGATTTCTTCGGTGTGCAGCGTTTTCACAACGGCGATATCATCGGCCACGGTGCCCAGGTTTGGCAGCAATTCAGATAGCTCTAACCCGCTCTTGCCATGCTTGGCGAACCTGAATGGCGAACCCGCGAGTGTCATCTTGCCGCCAATGAAGGCGAACCGCTTCCCTTCGAGTAACTCGGCGGGGCACACTTCGCCGTCGTGCTTCTGCAACTCCGGCTTGTGGTCGAATAGATCGAGGTGTGAGGGTGCGCCGATCATGTGCAGATAGATCACGCGCTTGGCCTTGGCCGCGAAGTGCGGCTTGCGGGCCACGAGCGGGTTGGCCGGTGCGGGTGCGGCATGCGCAAG
>JBGSLF010000029.1:0-7727 GCA_041740855.1 Gemmata sp. | reverse complement strand
GATGGGCTGGTGCGTGAGGGTGCAGGCGATGCGCTAGCAGGAGTGGGAGGTCGCGGGGGTGCGGGCGGCCTTGCAACGGCTGGCGGAGAGATGGGAACCGGGAGTGGGTCGTCGTCGTCGAGTGATAACAGATCGTGGTCGAGCGATGCGGGCTTCGGGGCCGGTTGTGGCTTGGGTGGCGTTGGCGTTGGGCGTTGGGGCGGAGTTGTCGTTGGCACACTCGCCGATCCGGTACGCACCGTGAGGCGCACGTTCCCCACTTCACGCACGTTGCCACTCTCCACGATCGCTTCTGTTCGCGTGGGTGCATCTTCACAGATGATCTGGCCATTGCGAACGAAGTAACGCAGCGCCAGCGGAACCGCACCCCGCGCCCACACCGTGCAAGCCTTGGCATCGCTGCCAATCTTCACTGGCTCCGGGCCGAGATTCACCGTCACGGTTTCGCGCTCGCCATACCGAACTTCGAGCCACGCTCGCCGGAACGCGGCCTCGACGATGGCGACCATAAGCCCAATACACAAGCCAAGCAACAGCCCACCAACGAGCCGACCGACCAGTTCGCCCGCAGTTGCAGACGCCGCGATAAACCCGATGGCACCCACGGCCCCACCAATGGCCCCACCGGCGAGGCCATGCTTGCGTTGCAGATTCGGGATGAACAGCGATAACCCCATGCCAGCGAGACCGCCCAGGATTGCCCAACTGATGACGCGAAGGATCATGCCAACGATGGCATTCTCGGGAGCCAGAAGGAACAACCCCTGGCCCGCCGCGCCACCAACAAGGCCCGCAGCGAGACCGCCAAGCAGCCCGGCAATCGCACCCGCTGCGGCGGGGAAGGTGCCCCGCAGATAGTGATGTTGCCCGGCTGATAATGCCAGGCACACGAGCGCCGCGATGGCTCCGGTCCAGACGGCACTCGCGATTGCTAAGCGGATGCCTGAACCTTTCGCGTATTCGATGTTGGATTGCGCACTCTTCAGCCCCAGTTCCGGTTCCTTCGCCGCCCCGCCAACTTGCAAAGTCCCTTCCGGGTTCTTGGATTTAGCCACATCCACGACGGCCGTGCCAAACGTGCTGAGAAGGCGATCGAAGCCGCTTCCGCGTGCGACCGCGTCCAGATCGAAGTGTTGCCCCTTGTTCTTCTCGCCGTTGAGTTCCAGTAATGGGCGATAGATGCGTAATTCATTCGATCGGCACACCAGATGAACCGCATCGATTCCCTGAGCACGCAGGCGGTCGGCGGTGGCAAGAACCGCCGATGCTTGATCGGCTTGTTGCAGCTTGGGCGGTGCATCCGTGATCAACAGTAAGACCTTCGCGGCGGACTTGCGGAACGGTTGTCGGGCGGCTTCTTCGACAGCTTCCAGACTGTGTTCGGGAACATCGCCGCCGCCATCGGCGATGAGCTTACCCACGCGATCGCGGAACACTTCCACATTCGTGGTGAACGATTCGTCCTTGAATTTCAGCACATTCATGGCATCGCGGTCTACGTCCAAATCGCGGAACGCCACCAGCCCGATTCGGAAGTCGATTTTCTTTCCCGACAGATCCTTGGCGAACGAGCGAATGCCGTTGGTAACGCCATCGATCTCTCGCTGCATACTGCTTGTGGCATCCAGGACAAAGAACACATCGGCTTGGGGTCGAGCGGGATTGCTGACGATGCAGGGTGCGGTTGTGCTTGCGGTCACGGCTTTGCCATCGACATTCGCCTCGGCGATGATCTTGAATGGCTGCGTGCCAATGACCGCAGTTGGGTCGGCGATGACCTCGGCTTCGATCTCGGTGCTTCCCTTCGGGATGGTAACCGGGCGTGCGGTCACACCCTTTGGTAAGTCGTCGAATCGAACCGTGACAGGGCCATCGAACTCGGCGCGTGCGATTCGCACCGTGAAGGTGTTGGCACCGCTGACAGGAACCGGGACTTCCGGCGACACCGCGACCGCGACTTGCGGCACGGGCTTGGCGGCTGCGGCTTTGGCCGGTTCAAGCAGGCGGAAGAGCGGTTCGCCGAAGAGGAGCGCACCCAGCAATCCGCCCAACGCCCCATACAGGCCAAAGAGCACGGGTTTCGGTAAGCCGGACAACGCCTTTGGGGCTGGCATGACAAGCCTCGTCGGGACGGATCGGCCAATTGGCCGGATGCCGTTCATGATGGCGGCTCTGGGGACAACGGTCCAGAGTAAGACCGTAGCGGAAATGCCTCTGACGAGCCGGAAGCGTCAGCGACGGCAACGCAAGAACCGTCGCTGACGCTTCCGGCTCGTCGGGTTCCGATACTTTACGGGCAGTTTCGAACACTGTACCTTGCGAACGCAGCGCCACGCCCGCTGGAGTTGGCCAGGCGAGCGTGCGTTAGCGATTAACGGGCACACAACAACGGCTACTTCGACTCCGCGAACGTGAGACGCTTGATGCCGTCCTTGTGTTCCTTCCAGTAGTCCAGCCAGAGCTTTTCCAACTCGCTTCTTCGCTCGCCCTGCAAATCCTTGGCAACGCGGTAACGCCGTTTGCGTTGGTTTGGCCCGTCGAACCCGAGCGGCTCTTCGAGTTCGATAGTTCGCATCAGGTCGCGGCGAACCAGTTCGCGGTCGCCCGCCAGATGGTTGCGGTACGCGCTCAGGAACCAGATGGATGCGAGGTGCGGAGCGTTGAGCTTGCCAGTTTCAAGCCATTGATCCGCCTTGGCCAGTTCGCCTCCCGCCAGCGATTTTGCCGCCAGCGCTTCCGATATGTTGGCGATCTGCTCATCGGTGTTTCCTTCGTCGGGCAACACGCGGATGCGAAGCGGCCGCCCGGGGGGCAAGCGTCTGGCGTAGTATTTCGTATCGGCCTCGATGAGCTTTTGCAATTCGGCGGGTGCGTTAGGATCGGTTCGGCCCACGGCTCGTGCATCGAATTCGAGCGTCTGACCCGTGGTGCCTTGCGAGTCTTTGCCCAACACATATCGCGCGCCCGTCACGCTCATGCCGTCGAAGGTGGGATACGCGGGGAGAACGCGGCGCGCACGTTCCACCAGTTTGCTCATCGGGATCACTTCCAGATCCGGTGCGCCTGGCGGGTTCGGCTGGAAATACGCTTGCCATTCCGGTTCCTTGGCGAGCGACTCAATGTATGCGGTGAGCGCCTTCTTCTGCTTTTCGGATTCAACCACGCCACGCACGATGTATTCATCTTTGTCCTTGAAGTAACCGCGTTCGATGAGCACGCCATCCCACTGCTTGTTCTCCGGATCGGTGACGATCCGCTGCAACGCTGCGACGAGCGAAGTCTTCAGTGGCTTGTCCGACGGCTTCACGACGGGTTCTGGCCCGCTGGTCGGCGGTTGCGTGGCGATGAACTGTGTGGCACGGTTCGCGGCGGCAGGCGACTCGCCACCTTTGGTTTCTGGCGGTGCGGGCGCAACGGGCGCAATGGGCACTTGCAGCGAGCTGGCTCGCCGCTTCAACTCTGCGAGGGCCGCATCCTTGGCGGCTGGGTCCGGGCTATCGCACAGCAGGGTAAGTATGCCGTTCTCATCGAAATACAGACGAGAGAGGCGGGTTTCGTTCTGCTTTTCGCGTGCCCAGGCCCGCATGCCAGAGTGGAGTTCCGCCACACGCACCGGTGCTAATTGGTCCAGTGAAACGCCGTGTTCCGTGAGCTTGCGGAAACCCGGATTCGCATCCGAGCCGGAAGCCAAAGTGGTGAGCACGCTACGAATGGTTTGCTCCAGTTCGGCTTTGCGGGCTTTCTCCAGTCCGGGTTCCATTCCGGTGAGAGCCAGTTCCCCGCCGGGGCCAAACTTGGTGCGAGAATCGATGCGCGTGCCATCGAGCGTCGGCGTCGCGGCGATGGCTTTTTGCAAGTGCGAGCCGGGATCGGGCACGCGATTATCGGCGTTCAACAACCCATCGATGTTCCCTTCCTTCAGCGTGGCCCAGAAGCCCGCCGCCAGCGCGCGACCGAACGCGGCTTTGATCGCTTCGGCATCCGGCTTGTTCGTTCCCAACACGATCCCATCGAGAACGTATTCCCAGTTCACGCCTGAAGGATTGGCTTCATCGGCTCGTGCAGACGACGCAACCAGATACGCGCGATCGACACGAATGCGAGCGAGATCGGGGTTGCCAGATCGGGCCATGATTTGCCGAAGCACGCGCGGGGATACCGGCCAATCTGTTAGCCAGTCGGGCGATGATAACGCAAATGCCAGCTCCGCCGGCTTCGCGTCCGCACGCATGGCCGCGGGGTTGGCTTCAAGAATTTTGGGTGCGGTTGCGAACAGCCATTCGCGTGTCTTCGGGTTGTGGCCCACTTCGCCCACCAAGACAAGCCCGCCGCCTGAATCGAACCTGGCATTCGTGAGTCGGAGTTCGTCCGCGGCCGGGTTCAGCTTGCCGGCTTCGTTGGCGGCCTTCTGCAGTTCCAGGTGCGGAAGCCGCTCAATTCGCACGGCCTTTACGCCATCCGCCAGATCGAAATCTTTGAAGTCTTTCGCGCCGGCGACTTCTTGCACAATGGCGATCAGTCGCGCGCGGGTTTGCTTCTCGGCGGCGTCGCGGTCGGCGTCGTCGGCACCGGGAACGAGCAAGACCCCGGATAGCTTCAATTCGCCGGTATCGGTCACAGTGAAGCCATCGACTCGCAGGCGCGAGCCAACCGGATCGGCGGCCAGTCGCTTGCGGATCTCCGCGAACCCGGGCGTTCCTTCCTTCACTTTCGCAAGCACAGCCTTGGCGTCGGGTTCGGCTTTGTCCTGGCTGGTTGCATCATTGGTTGTGCTCAGCAATGCGGCCAGCGCAATGGCCGGCGTCGCGATGCGGCGAATGAATGCACAAAGTGGGGGCATGAGTTCCTCGCAGTGAGTTAGACGGCGTCTTCCGTCGAATCTGAGAAACCGTCCCTGGCGGTTGTTCTCGCGTTGTCGTTATCGCTTTCCTGGTCGAATTGCGTGGGCGTATCCGTGGGTTCGCCGTTCTGCTCCGCAACTTCGATGGCACCTTCCGATTCGTCTCGAATACTTTCAGTCACGGCAACGGGCGGCAGTTCCTGTAATGCGATCGGTTTGTTGTCCGTAACACGCAGTGAAACGAGCGTGCAGTCATCGTTTACCATATCGTTCGCCTTGCGGAGCGTGTCGAGTTCTTCGCGCCAGGCAGTTTCCTCGATCGTCTCGAACGCTTCCCAGTGTGGGCCGGGGCCGGTGGCACTGCGAAACAATCGCGCCGCGACGGCGTCTGTCGCCAGGATGAACTGATCCCCGATGTGGCATTCCCCCGCGGCTGCCACCGCCAGTGTTTTGAATCCGTGGTTCGATCGCACGAGCAACGGCACCGAGCCGAATTGCTCTTCTGCCACAACCGGGAAGGTTCCGATCAGTTGCCCATCGCGCACCCAGAACAAGCAGGCGTCGCCAACGGCGAAGGCTCGCCACGGCCGATTGCCGCGAGCATTCGTCGAGCCAAGCTCAAGCCCGAGCAGGGTTGCGGCCGCTCCCACGTCGTCGACCTTGGCTTGCTTCGACCAATTCAGTGTCTCATAGTTGATGGCGGTGCGCCACTCCCCACGCAAGCCGTGAATCCATTTTCCCAGTGCAATGGGGTCGCGGGCGTCGGGCCGATCTGCGATGAAGGCTTTGGTCAGTTGATCCGCCCAACTGCGGCAATAAATGCCGGAACTCGCACCATCGGCGATGGCCGCAACGCCACTCGCGGGGTCCGTTGCATACGCATCTTCCCATTGCTCGGGGGTGTTCCCTAGCTTGTGAGTCCAGATTCCGCGAGCCGTTGTGGGATCGAAGCGGTAGTTCTCGTCCTCTGTCCAGTTAATGGTTTCTTCGAGCCAGGTGCTATCGAAGAGCGCGCTCCACGCATCGTTGATCGACCAATCGTTAACGGAAACCGCGCGTCGCGCGGGTCGGCCTTCCGGCTCGGCGAGGAGTTCCGCCGACACATGCGCGAGATTGGCCCACGGTTGCGATAACTCTCCCGCTTCGGTTCCACTCAAGATGGGTTCGCATGCATCGGTTAACCCAACGTGAAGCAAACGCGCTGGCCCATAGCCGGTGGTAAGTAGTCCCAGTGAACGTGCGATCCACAGATAAGAATCGCCGAGTTCCTCACCATCGGTGATGTGCAAAACGACCGGTGGGCGGGCGGTGTAGCGGCTTGTGAGCCAGACCGATACCAGGCGATAAACCTCCGCGAGTGCCGTGGTCGCGGGTGCTGTTCCTTCGCAAGCTGCGGGCGAAGTCCACTTTCGCGGATCGCTTTCCCGCCCGCGTGGTTGGGCTTCTCGACTGGCGATTTCGGATATCGGTACGAAGCGAACGCCGCCGTCTTCGCCTGGCAGAAGCGATGTGAACTTCGTTTGGCCCGCATCATCCGCCGAGTATCCGATCACTGCCAGATCGAGCGTTAACGGGTAACCCGCCGCGATGCTATTCACTAACCCTTCGATGAGTTCATCGGCCACAAATTGGGCTGCGAGTCGCCGTGGCACTTCGCGCAGTTCTGGCTCGCCTTCTTCCGTGAAGCGGTGAGCCAACCACACCCGCACATCCGCATTCATGGATGCGGATAACGGAATGAGAATGACCAGACACCTGGGCGGGGATTGATCAGTGGTGGGTTCGTCCATCGGGTTCCAGTTTTGGTCATGCCCAGGCACAAGCTTCGATTTCGGTGAAGCAGCCAACTTATCGCAAGTGCGGTGGAAGTGTGGCCGCGGCGACCACTTGCGTGCCGACGTTCAAGAGCTTTAACAAGCTAACCGCGTCGGCATTGAACGCCATTGCCTTGCACCCGATCGGGGCCGAGATTCCTTTCACTTCCGCCATGTGACGGAGCTTGTCTGGCAGTTGGCTCGACATGGTAAACAGGTCGCGGGCGTATTCATCGGGCAGCATTGCGTCGGTCGATGGCAGGAACACGGGTTGAGAATCGCGGCCCGAAAGGTGGCAGTTGAACAGCAGCACTTCGCCATCGCTGGTGGCGAGTGATTTCAACTCTTCGGCGAATGGTCGCGGATCGCCGTCCACCGGTTCGCCATCGGTCAGGTGAATCACCATTGGCGGGAAGCTGCCCGGGTGCGCATCAATCCACTGGCGCGTTAATTGTGACACGTAGCCCATGGCTCCGCACATGGGTGTGCCGAACATTTCTTCCGCGCCGGGCGGGCGATACCAAACGGGGAACGCGATTTCCTTGATCACTTCCGTGAGGCCACCCGCGCCGTCGTCCACGAATTCTTTCTTCTGTCGCCGTTCGATTTCGAGCGGGTTGTCGTACAGGTCGCTAATGCTCACGAGGTCGCGGCCTTCCAGCATTCCCTGGAAAAGCGGTTTAACAATGGCGACGCCGTTCTGATCGGTGGTGTAGCCGATGAGGCCCACATCGAAGTAGTTGCGTGGCTTCTCTTCGCCCTTCTCGCAACTCGTGATTAGCTCCGCAAAGAACCGATTGATGGCGGTGGCAACCGTGTCCAGTTTCGGCCGCGCCGTGCCCGCAATTCCATCGAGCATTGAGTTCGATTGATCGACCATGAAGATGATGCAGCCGGGGTTGGCTCGGTCGATTTGCATTTCATAAGGCATGTGAAACTCCTGATGTTGTTGCAGTGTTGGGGTGTCGTCTTAGTAATTCTTATCGCACATCATGCAATATCGATTGCCGGGGCGGCCCGGTGCGATGCGTCCGCAGGTGGGGCAACCATCCTTCGAGGCGTTCGCGGCATTC
>JBGSLF010000028.1:0-23285 GCA_041740855.1 Gemmata sp. | reverse complement strand
GCGGGGACGCCCGCCGGGGTAGACGGGGATGTGTGGCTCGATCAACGCCCACTGCTCGTCGGTGAGGTCGCTGGGGTAGGATTGGCTTCTCATGAGCCATTTTATCCACCCCAACCACCCCTTATGGGACAGTCACTTAGTTCGACTGATGCCGATTTTCGGGTGTCAGAATCGCTCGGTTTCCAAGCGATTCCGATGGGGTGGCGGAGTTTTTTGGACACCCCACCCTCCCGCCCGGAGATCGCAATGTTGCGAAATCCCCTTGTTTTCGCACAAACCCGACTCGGCCGACGACCAGAATCGGCATCAGTCGAGCTTACTTCTTTTCCAGGCAATACAGCGTCTTGCTTGAGCGAATGAATAGTCGGCCATCAATCGCCACCGGTGTGGAATCGTATTCGCTCCGTTCGCCAAGATCATTTGTGGCGAGCAACTCAAACTGGGGCTTGGCCGCGATCACATACGTGCGACCTTCGCGGCCAACATAGTAGATTCTCCCATCGGCCAGAAGTGACGAAGCATACACCCCACCGGCGCGGGGAACTCGCTCTTCATACACCACCTCACCCGTGGTGGCTTTCGCACAAAACGCGGTGCCGCTTGCGTCATTCATCCAGTACAGGTGGCCATCGTTGAATACTGGCGAGGTCACGTTTGAGCCTTTGTTACTGGTCCAAAGGCGATGAGTCTTGGTCACGTCTCCCTTCCCACCCGTGCGAACGGCCAACCCCACAACACCGCTTCGCCCACCCAGGCAATACACCACGCCTTCGTGAGCCACGACACTGGGAACCATGTACCAGGTAATGCTGGTATCGCAGTTCCACAGCAACGCCCCGGTTGCCGGATCGAAGGCGAAGATCTTCTTCGCGGCCGGAACGATGAGTTCGTCCTTGTCAGTCGAGTTTTTGACCACGAGCGGCGTATTCCAGGCTTCGCGAATGTCCTTAGCTCGCCACTTCTCTTTCCCGGTCGCCTTATCGAGCGCGACCACGGAATTGCTCTCGATGCTCGCATTCACCAAAACCAAATCGCCATACAAGATTGGCGAAGCGGCTGAACCCCAACCTTGCGTCCGATCGCCGACATCGGCCTGCCAGAGTTGTTTGCCACTGTGATCGAAGGCGAACACGCCCGTCTTGCCAAAGAAACAGTACACCCGGTCGGCGTCGACCACGGGCGTGCTGGAGGCGTAACCATCGCCACCGCGCGAGATTTCCATCTCGGGTAATCGCGCCGCGATCTCCTTGGCCCAGAGCGTTTTGCCGTTCTTGCGATCCAGACAAAGCAAGTGTCGGCGCAGGTCACTTTGTTGGCCGGCGGGTTGCCCCGGAACGCGATAACCGGTCCAACAGGTGATGAAGATGCGATCGCCGTAGAAAACCGGACTGGACGAACCGGGGCCGGGAAGTTCTGCCTTCCAGGCGATGTTCTCCTTCGCACTCCAGGTAACCGGCAGCCCTTTTTCCGAGCTAATACCAGAGCCATCTGGCCCGCGAAACCGGGGCCAATCCGCAGCAGCAAGCGGAACCGCAACTGCCAAGCAGAGCGAGAGGGCAAACCATGCGCGTGACATCTGCGATACCTTGGAAGGGAGTGATGGAAGCCCGAGTGTATCGCAAGACGCTGCACGAGCAAATCGGCATGTTCCGATTATCTTTCATCAATTGCGAACTTGAGAGTTGGCAGCAGAGGTGCGGAGCGATCCTGGCGAGCCGCGTCAGTCATGACGCGGGTTGTGCCAGAAACCCGTGTGTTCACACACACGGCACGCCAGGATGCCAAAATCCACAACAACGTGGACAAATCAAAAGCCAAAGGCAAGTGATCCGCAGATTACACAGATGACGCAAATTTCAAAATGAAGAGCAGAAATCAGAAGTGAGGACGTGGGGCTCGTTGATCTCTGTGATTTGTCTTCTGATTTCAAATCTGTGTAATCTGCGTAATCTGCGGATCACTCTTAAAAGCAACTGATTGGCGAGCCGCGTCAGTCATGACGCAGGTTGTGTAAGAACCCGTGTGTTCACACACCCGGCACGCCAGGATGCCAAAAGCGACAGCCGCACCGTGTTCGCCGCACCCGCGTCCGGGTCAGTCATCAGGTGATATCCCACGGTTGGCGTGGTCGTTTGGCCGCCTGAGCGACCTTGGCCGATTCGTTCAGATATTGCCACACGGCATACCCGAAGAACGCCAACCCGCCGGCCGCGAACACCCACTTCATTTGCTCTTCCCGTTCTTTGCGTGCGGCGACCGCCGCCGGATCTTCCGTGATGTTGCACTGACCGGTGCGTCAACCCGCCTTCGCGTTCGACGGTAACCAACACAGCGCGACCAACACGACTGAGGCAACAAGCAGCGATTTCATGGGCAAACTCAACCGAGTGAGGTTCGAGAACACTTTTCGCCATCGACCGCAGATCGAGAATCATAATCAGCAGTCGCAGGGCAAACAAACATATCGGAGAATACGCCCAGGTGCGCCCAAGATTCACGAGAATCTCGCCGTGAGCAGGCGGGGCACGGTTCCATACAACCACTGGGGTAAGTCCCCCGCGATTGCCGGCTATTCCCTCATCGGAGATTCCCACCATGTCCACCACCGTTCCCGTGCAACACCGCCAGCTTTTCATCGATGGCCAGTGGTGCGAATCGGCTTCCGGGAAGAAAATCGCCGTCGAGAACCCCGCCACGGAAGAGACGATCGCCGAGGTGAGCAGCGGCGGAAAAGCCGATTGCGCGCGTGCAATTGCGGCGGCTTCAGAAGCGATGAAAAGCTGGATGCGGCTCACGCCCTACGACCGCGCGAAGGTGCTGAAGAAAACGGCCGACCTCATGCGTGAACGCGCCGACAATCTGGCCCGCACCATGACCATGGAGCAAGGCAAACCGATCGTGGAAGCGAAGGGCGAAGTCATGCACTCGGCGGACACCTTCGAGTGGTTCGCGGAGGAAGGGAAGCGCGCGTATGGTCAGGTGATCCCACCGGCGAACGCGGCCAAGCGGCACCTCACGATCAAGCACCCGGTGGGCGTGGTCGGTGCAATTGGCCCGTGGAACTTCCCCATCACGCTTCAAGCTCGCAAGATTGCACCCGCGCTGGCGGCCGGTTGCACGATTGTGTGCAAGCCCGCGAGCCAAACGCCGCTGTCGCTGATCGGCGTGTTCGAGTGCCTCATCGATGCCGGTTTGCCCAAGGGCGTCGCGAATCTTGTCATTGGCTCGGCTTCCGAAATCTCCGATGAGTTCATGACCAACCCCGCGGTGCGGAAGATCAGCTTCACCGGTTCCACCGCGGTCGGCAAGCAACTGATGAAGCAAGCCGCCGATCAGGTGAAGCGGTTAAGCCTGGAACTGGGCGGGCACGCACCGTTCATCGTGTTCCCCGATGCGGACCCGGAAGTGGTGGCCAAGGCGGCGGTGCTTGGCAAGTTCCGCAACAACGGGCAAGTGTGCATCAGCCCCAGTCGCTTCTTCGTTCACAAAGATGTGCAGAAGAAGTTCATCGAAGTGGCTGTTGAAGAAGCCAAGAAGTTGAAGATGGGCAACGGCCTCGAAGAGGGCGTGGTAGTGGGGCCGATGTTCGAGAAGAAGGCGATGGAAGGAACGCAGGCGCTCATCGACGATGCCACATCCAAGGGGGCCAAGTGCCTCACAGGCGGCGGGCGTGCCAAGAGCTTCTCGAAAGGTTACTTCTTCGAGCCAACCGTGCTATCCGGTCTGCCCGCGAATGCGAAGATTCTGACTGATGAACCATTCGCGCCGGTCATGCCCGTGCTAGATTTCTCGAAGATCGACGAAGTGATCGAAGCGGCGAACAACACGGTGTATGGGCTGGCCGCATACGTGTTCACGAACGATCTGAGCATGGCGTGGCGCATGGCGGAAGGTTTGGAAGCGGGCATCATTGGCATCAACGACCCGGTGCCCGCGACACCGCAATGCCCGTTCGGCGGCATGAAAGAATCGGGCATGGGTCGCGAATTAGCCCATGAAGGGCTTGAAGCGTATCTCGAAACGAAGTACGTCTCGATGATGCTGCGGGGCTAACGCGAGCCGTGAATGCGCCAACTCGGTCGTTGACGCGACTCGGCTCACCGTCGATTGAAGGTGAGCCGTGCCCCGTAAGGAGCCGGGTTCTTGCAACGGCGAGCCGTGCTCCGTAAGGAGCCGGGTATCAAGTAGAGGTTGCCTTATGGCACGCATCGGAGCCTTCTTCCTACTGATCATCGGCGGGTTGCTCCTGACCATTGGACTGATCGGCACCGTTGTTACCATCGTGGACTTTGCCAACGGTCGCGTGAAGCCGGGACTCTTATTCGGCTTCGCCGTTGTCGATGTGATTGGTCTGGCCATGCTCATCGGGGGCATTCGCGTTTTCCGCCGGACCAAGCCGATCGGGTCGGGATGGACGCACAAGCACGATAGCGGCGTGTACTTGGCCGATTTGCCTGATACGCGCGTAATGGATGGCTCGCCTTATACCGTCCTCTACACTACGCCCATTCCGGGCAAGAATGGCCGCCCGTCGTCGCTCAAAGTGACCACGCCCGTGGATATGGCCGGCGAGTTTCAGATTGTCCGCGAAACATGGTTCGATCGCCTCGGCAAGCGACTCGGATTGGCCGCCGAGATTCAAACCGGCGACGAAGATTTCGATAAGACCTGCTACGTGCGAAGCGATACGCCTGTGTTCGCGGAAGCCTATCTCGCCGACCCGGTGAAGCGCGTTGCGATCCTCGATATGCGGCGACTCGGCTTCCCCGATGTGAGCCTCAAGAACGGCGAAGTATCCGTTACCTGGATCGGGTTCAACGCCACGCAGCACGATCGCCCGGAACTCGCGGACGACGCGGCCGCACGCATCATTCTGCTATCGCGAAACCTGCCCAAGCCGCAGCCGGAATTCGAGCATCACACCGGCGAACAACGCCGACGGTCGCAGTGGTTCTTGTGGGTGGGATTGATTATCTTCGCGCTCACCTTCATCGCCGCCATCGTTTACCGACCGATTCGCGGCAGCGATCTGTTTCAGCGCACTCTGCTCATTGCGGCCATTGCGTGGCCCGCGTTCGTGTTCACGGCGGGTTTGCTGCTGCGTGGCACATCGACATCGCACTACGCCTGGGGTTGGCTTGTGTTTGCTTCGTTGTTTATGTTTCCCTTGGGGTGTGCGGGCACCATCGCCTTGTTGAACGCGACGCTCGATGAATCGCCCGCCGTCACGCACCACGCAAAGATCGTTGAGAAGTACACAACCAAGTCCAAGAACTCGACGAATTACCACGTTCGCTGCGCCTCGTGGCGCGAACCCGGCGAAACGGAATCGTTCTCGGTAACGCGCAACGAATACGGCACGATTATGGTGAATCAATCGGATATGGTTGTGACCGCTCGCGCGGGGCGATTTGGCCTGGAATGGCTCGTTTCAAAGCAAGTGGATGTGGCAGGAAAAGCCAAAAAGCGATGATGACAACAGCTCCGACAAGAATGCCGGGGCCAAACACCAACAGTTGCTATGGGCAAATATTTGTTACCGCTCGTGGTTCTGGTGCAAGCGGAGCAGTGGAGAAAGCATAGCGGTCCTGGCTATAGCCACGGCCCGCAGTTTGTCCAATCTGTCAACTTGTTCAACAACATGATTCGATACTTCATGGCCTTGCGACTGAATCAGATACGGTAGATGAACTACGAGATGGGCCTTGAACCCATTCTCCATGAGCCACCTGTGGCGGGTCCACACGAACCACTTTGTTATTCACGTAATGGACTGCCCGCAACCCCGGCCGGCGGTAGAGTGCGGTCATCCGTCCGGCCGTGCGGTCGCCCCAGTGTTCGAAGCCAAACGGCGGCTCACCAACGAGTCGCTCCACCTCCAACTGCCCCATGCCGGACCGCAAGACCGAGGGACCAATTTCGTTCAAGTTGGCGGGGGGAAGTGAGTAAGCGGCAACCACTAGCGTAACAACGATCACCATTCCCATACCCTCCGCACAGATTGGAAAACCACGTCCCTGCATGTTCGCGGGGGTTGCTAAGACTTTCGACAGGACTGCAACGATAACTGATACCACTCACTTTGCCGCGACATCGCAGTTAGGGATTGTTGGCCTTCGATAAGGCGACCCAGTATTGCTCAGCAGCTTTGATGTGCTCTTCGGTAATGGTGATCGTTACCGGTTCGGAGGTCACGGTTTTCTTCTCGCCGCTCGGTGCCTCCGCGTACGACACCAATGCCCGCACCGTATAGGTGCCGGGTTTCAGACCCGCAAAAGACTGCTTTGGTTGTCCCAATATCCACATCGGACGATCAATCCATTCGCCTGGATTCAATACAAAAGATTTGGGATTTCGTTTAAGCAACATCTCAGGCGATGGGACACTCAGTCCACTTAACAGAGAGTGGTAATAGTTGGGCGATCCGAGCAGGTTATTTTCGGCATCGCGAACGTCGTGGCGCACTTCGAGGGTAGACTGGTTTGTATGCACCCACGGTGTATCGCACGACTGAAGCAATTTCTCCCGTTGACGATCGTTCGTGATCCCCGAGACGAGTTCCTTTTGCATCTTGCGAAAGTCAGGATCATTTGGCAATTCTGGGTCTGGGTGCAACGAGTACAAGACAACAGGTTGCTTTGTGACATTCTCAAATCGCACAATGGCAAATCTTCCTTGATTGACGACAGGATTGTTAGCTTGTTCCCGAGAGTAGGGGTGATCGATATGATTCCAGTCGACATATTGCGATGGGAACGTGGAATCCATCGGCTCATCGGCGTTGAGAAAGCAGATGCGGCAAATGGGTTCAGTGGGAGGTTGGGGGTGTTCTTGTATGGGTGGTCTAAAGACTTCGTAGATCCCGTAGCCAATACACACCATAACAACAAGGATTGCAAACGATCGAGTAAGCCACAATTTGTTATTGATTAACATAATAAAGCACCAACTCGCTCGTTAATTGAAGGGATGAATTTCTACAATCCCGAACGAACCATTTCCCCAACATGCCTGCCTCCGGCGGTCAGTCAGTGTTGCCGATTCCGGTTCGTGGGAGAATGCGAACTGATGTATCGGGTGAGATCTTAATCACGATTGCTCGAACTGTCAAACGCAAACCAGCAACATCGCGACGACTCACGCAAACTTCACGCGAGGGAAATACCCGCGTCGCTGATGCGACTCGGCTCGCCTTGAAGAAGAACCGCGATGTGAACGCGGCTCGCCGGGATGCTGATGCGGCTTAAGTTCCCTGATTGAGCAAACAGTGGAAGACGTGATTCCGTTGGCGCTCGCGGCGAGCATTTCTCACCAGATGCGAATTATTCGGTGCGGCATCATGATTTCACTTCGGGATATTATTTCGCGGAGGGGTGTCCGGGTGGTGAATGAATGAATCCGCCCGCACCGCGAACGCGCGACAAGTAGGAGTTTTGGTGGCTCAGCTGTTGCTGTCGTGCTTAGACCAAGCTCTTGATCAGCACGGCGGAGTTGCGGCCGCTGAGGTCGTAGCGTTCGCGGCGTGATGGCGGCAGTTCGTCTGGTGTGCCAATCTTGAAGCCACCCTTCTGCACGAAGTATGGCACCGCTTGCGTGGAAAGGCAGAAGATGGTGGCAAGCCCCTTCGCGCGGGCCAGCGTCTCGGCATAGCGCATCAGTTTGCCGCCGATCCCCTGATTCTCGTAGCGCGAGTCCACGAACACGCTGGCGAGTTCGCCCATGTTCTGCTCGTGATACACATGCAACGCGGCGCACGCCACCGGCTCGCGATCGACTTCAAACACGAAGAAATCGCCAATCGCCTTCTCCAACTCCGCCCGCTTCCGCTTCACGAGTTCGTCGTTTTGCACGCCTTCGCGGATCAAACCAAACACCGCACGCACATCTTTCTTCTGCGCGGGGCGAATCGATTGGTACTCGTTGGCATAAATCAGAGTGCCGATTCCCTCGTTCGAGAACACCTCGCCGAGCAAACCTTCCTGCTCGCGACCATCGATGATGTGAACGCGCTCAATTCCTTCTTTACCCGCACGAACGGCGTGCGTCAGTTTGGTAACCGTTTCACGTGGCAGATCGGAGCGGAACCGCTTGAGAAAGCCATCGGCTTCCTGAACGGTTAGCTGCCGCACCACGCCGTTGGGGCCGTGAACCCCGCCTTCGGTGTTCAGGTACACTAGCTTGATCGCACGCAAACTCTTGGCGATTTCCACCGCGACCGCATCGGAATTCAGGCGAAACGAATTCCCGGTGCCATCGATGCCAATCGGCGGAATCACGGGGATGATGTCGTGCTCCAGCAAAGTTTGGAGCAGGCCGGTATCGACGCGTTCCACGCGGCCGGTGAAGAGATGATCGACCCCGCCGAGAATCCCCGCAGGGTGCGCGACGAGCGCATTCGGGCACGCGCCGCGCAGATCGTTGGCGGAAAGCCCTTCGAGAATTTCGTGCGTCACGCGGTTGGCAGCACTGATCGCCACCTGAAGCGTTTCGCGGTCTGTGATGCCGGTGCCATCCAGATCCGATGGCGTGACTCCAACGCGATCGGCATAGCGCCGAATCTGATGTGCGGCCCCATGAACGAGCGCCACGCGAATGCTCAGACTTCGCAACAGCGCGATATCGAGCAGCAAATTCGGGAAGTTATCGTTCTCCACCACTGCGCCATCAACGGCGATCACAAACACCCGATCGCGGAATCGGGGAACGTATCGCAGGATCTCGCGGAAGTGGGTCAGCCGTTCGTGCATCGGAATGATTGGGAGGGTTGAGGGTTTCGATACTCGTCTGTTGTACGCACTGGAGACTTGCTACCGATTTGCCGATGGATTACCAATGTGACGCCGATCCAGACGAGCTTCCATATCCCTCTAGAATATCAGCGACGTGCCCTGCGGCGATAACCATGCGTCGCGACCGCAGGCAACGGGCGAATCACCCCACACCCCACACACTACACTCCTATGCCAGAAAACGTAGTCATCATCGGTTCCGGTCCGGCGGCGTGGACCGCGGCGATCTACGCCGCACGCGCCAACCTGAATCCGCTTGTGTTTCAGGGGAACCCCAACGACGACCGGAACCGCCAGAACGGCACCATGCCGCTGGGGCAACTCGCGCTCACCACGGAAGTGGAGAATTTCCCATCGTGGCCCGCGGGCGATACGCGGCAGTATCTCAAGACCGCGCTCAAGGAAGATGATGTCGATTTTCCGTACTGGGTGAAGGCGGATAAGCCCCAACCCACGCATGGAATTAACGGCCCGGAACTCATGGCGTTGTGCCGGCAACAGGCGAAAAACTTCGGCACACGCGTGGAATCCAAAGACGTGGTGAAGGTCGATTTCAGCAAGAAGCCGTTCACCATCACCACTCACGATGGCGAGACCACGCAAGCCCATACCGTTATCATCGCCACCGGCGCACGGGCGAATTATCTGGGCATGCCAAGCGAAGACAAATTCAAGAACCGCGGCGTGAGTGCGTGTGCGGTTTGCGACGGTGCGTTGCCGCGATTCCGCAACAAGCCCATCGTCGTGATCGGTGGCGGCGATTCAGCGGCCGAGGAAGGGACCTATCTCACCAAGTTCGCCAGCAAGGTGCACATGCTCGTTCGGCGCGATGCCCTTCGCGCCAGCAAGATCATGGCCGAGCGTGCCACATCCAACCCCAAGATCGAGATTCACTGGCACACAGAACTGGATGAAGTCTTGGGCAACGACAAAGAAGGCGTGACCGCGTTGCGAGTAAAAAACAACAAGAGCGGAGAGACACGCGAGATCGCAGCCACGGGGTTGTTCCTGGCCATCGGACACACGCCGAACACGACTTTCATGGACGGGCAAGTTGCGCTTCACCCGTCAGGTTATGTGAAGTGGACCACACTCGGGCGGACGTACACGAGCGTGGAAGGCGTGTTCGCAGCGGGCGATGTGGCCGACGATTACTACAAGCAAGCGATCTCGGCCGCCGGCACCGGATGCATGGCGGCGCTGGATGCGGAACGCTACCTGGGCCACCACGGATTGATCTGATTCTTGCGCGACTGCCAACTGCGGTTCGCCTGCTTACAGCGAACCGTATTGCTGCTCGTAGTAGTGGAGATAATCCTTGTTGCGAATCGCCGCGACCCATGCGGCGTTCGTCTTGTACCAGTCAATCGTTTCCGCCAGCCCGCGATCGAACGCGACTTGCGGCTGCCAACCAAGCTCGCGTTCCGCCTTGGAACAATCGATGGCGTAACGCCGATCGTGGCCGAGGCGATCTTTCACATAGCGAATGAGCGAATCGGGCTTATCGAGCAACTGCAACAGCAACTTGGTGAGTTCCAAGTTCGGCATCTCGCAGCGGCCGCCAAAGTTGTACACCTCGCCCGCTTTCCCGCTTCGCCACGCCGCTTCCACTCCGCGACAGTGATCGAGAACGTGAATCCAGTCGCGGATCTGCATCCCATCGCCGTAGACCGGCACCGGCTCGTTGTTCAAGAGATTGGAAACGAATAGCGGGATGAGCTTTTCGGGGAACTGATACGGGCCGTAGTTATTCGAACAGCGCGTGATCACCGCCGGCAAGTCGAAGGTGTGATGGTACGCCCGCACGAGCAAGTCGGCGGCGGCTTTGCTGGCGGAGTACGGACTGTTAGGGGCAAGTGGCGTGTCTTCGGTAAACAAACCGGTGGCACCAAGACTGCCATACACTTCGTCGGTCGAAACCTGCACATACTTCTTCACGGCGAATTCGCGGGCGGCATCGAGCAAGTTCTGCGTGCCGTTCACATTGGTGCGAACAAACGGCGCACTATCCTGGATGCTGCGATCAACATGGCTCTCGGCGGCGAAGTGAATGATATCGGTGATGCCCGTGCGCATCGCCGCACGCAGTTGTTCGCGATCGGTAATATCGCCTTTGACAAAGCGATAGCGCGGGTGCGATGCCACATCCGTGAGGTTCGCCAGATTGCCGGCATACGTCAGGCAATCGAAGTTAACGACATTCACGCCCGGATCGTTGGCGAGTAACAGGCGAATGAAATTCGAGCCAATGAATCCGGCCCCGCCCGTAACCAGAATGGTCGTCATGCTGTCAACCCAATCGCGTTGATCATTGCGCCTATTGGCACCATAGTGCAAAACGCACGCAGGTTACTCTTTCAGCCCGAATAACTTCATAATCGCTTCACGGAGCGAACTGCTATGACCGTTGCGACTCGCTTCTTGCAGCGCCGCAATCGGACCGTGGAGCAGCTTGCTCTGAAACAGCCGGAATGCGCCTTCCATGTATTCCAGATCCGCAGGGCTGAGCTTCCCTTTCATCTTCACGAGCAACGGCACGAGAACGGTTTCGCGCACGCGATCGGCCTCGGCGGTTAGCTGCCCAATCACGGGGCCATCTTTGCGGCGATTCCAGTCTTGCACGAACTTCGCCACTTCGCCGCCAACTATCGCCTCTGCGGCGGGGATGTGCTTGCGTCGTTCGGCCAAGCCCTGATCGGCAACGCGGGCCAGATCGTCCACGTTGAACACGCTCACGCGGTCGCCATCGTGAAGTCGCGAGTCGAAATCGCGCGGAACGGCGAGATCGAACACCACCAGCGTTCGCCCGCCGCGATTCGGCCGCACTTTATCGTCGAAGCGTCGGCGTGTCACGATTGGCTCTGGGGCACCCGTGGTGCTTAGCACGATGTCGGCTTGAATGAGGGCTTCATCCAGTTGCTCCCACGGAATCACTAGCCCACCGTGTTCGGCCGCCAACGCAACAGCGCGTTCCTGGCTCCGGTTCGTAACGAGTACACGCGCCGGGTTCAACTCGCGCAGATGGTTCAGCGTTAAACGGCCCATCTCACCCGCGCCAATCACCAGCACGGTTTTATCCGTGAACGTCTCGAAGACTTCGCGCACAAAGTCCACCGCGGCGCTCGAAACCGAAACATGCCCCTCCGCCACGCGGGTCTCGGTGCGAACACGCTTGGATACTCGCAGTGCGGCGGAAAGGAGCGTGTTCAGCAACGGGCCGGTCGCCTCGGCTTTCTGGGCGCACTCGAACGCTTCCTTCACTTGCCCGGCAATTTGCGATTCGCCAATCACCACACTATCCAGACCGCACGCCACGCGAAACATGTGCCGAACGGCATCGGCATCGGCATGTTCATACAGGTGCGTGCGGATGGTTTCCGGCGGCACGCCGTGAATTTCCGCGAGGAACTCGGCGATGAGTGGTGAATGAACCGGGGCTTCGTCTTCAGGGCGTGCCAGATACAGTTCCACGCGGTTGCAGGTGCCCAGAACGACCGCTTCGGCACCATAGCGGGCCGGAAGTTCGGCGAGCGCGTAACGGAGTTTCGCGGCGTCGAACGCGAGTTTCTCTCGCAGTTCCACGTCGGCCGATTCCACATTGCACCCAATGGCCCGCAAGTTCACTGGGCACCCCCGGTCGCGAACGGGTGCGCGGTGGCAAGCGCAATGAGCATGAGGCCAAACGCCACGACCGATAACAGCGCGAGCCGGCGTGGTGGCACGTTCGTGCCATACCGCAGGTACAACAGCACGAGAAAGACCACCCACAGCCCCGCCGTCGAAACCACCTTCAACGATAGCCAGTTATCGCTCAGGTTGTGGTAATGTCGCAACAAAAGACTGCCGACGAGCAAACCCGCCGTGAGCATCGGGAATGCCAGATTCAAGGCTCGCCGATTCATCGTTTCCAGTCGTTCCAAACTGAGCATGGGCACCACACGCCCAGGGTTCATCTTCTTTCGCAAGCGACGTGCCTGGATCAAATACATCACACTGGCCAGAAACCCGACGCTCACTCCGACAGTTGCGAACAGAATAAGCGTGCCGTGAACGCCACCCCAGAAGCGTTCGCCGCTGGCCCACGCAGGGAAAGCGAACGGCGGACTGGCATGGTTCGTTCCGAACAGTGCGAGTGACAGCCCTACGAGCAGAATCACGACGGGCAACACAAAGACGGCGTAGGCTTGCTTAGCGTAGTGAACGGTGCCATACAGATAAAACAAGCCGAGCACCCACGCAAGTAGCAAGAGTGAGCCGTAAGGCGCGGCCGGATCGGGGCTGTTAAACAGGATGTAGAACGTGTGCGCGCACAGACCGGCAATCCCGAACCCCAAGCCCGCCCATCGCCATACCGCCGCAGGACGCGCCAGTCGGGTGATTTCGAACAGGAGAGCGAACAAATAACTCAGGCCAAAGCAGGCGTGCGTCACGCCCTGGAGTGAGGATACCGTCATCGCGCGGTGGGCCTCGCAAGCGGTCGGTCGAACCGGAATCGTGTAACCGCAAACATTATACAGGGACTGGCACACAATGAGCGGCGGTCGCACTTCGCGAAAGTTTGAGTGCCCGTGCCAAAGACGAACCCCGAGGTTTCGCTCGGGGTTCGTCTTTGGAGCACGTTTCGATCAGCCTTACGACTGGTCGGGGCGTGCGGTCACAGGCGCTGCGGTCTCTTCCTGTCGCGGGGGCGGCAACAGGAACGAGAGCACCAACGCCACCGCATACACCGTTCCGCCGATAATCGCCGCCGCGGTCGCCACGCGCATCGGGTTCTTCTCGGGGCCTTCGCCCGTGAAGAAGAGCGGAGCCAGCAGTTCTGTGTTCGCAATCGCGGCCATCGTTCCGAGCATACGCCCGCCCACATTGGTGGCGAACGCGCTGCCAGTGCCACGCAAGTGCATCGGGAACACCTTCGGCAGATATTCGCTCACATAGCTAAACTGCGCCACGGTGAGCAACCCGCAGAAGAAGATGGCAATAGCGAACACGGTGTAATCGCCCTGGAACAGCATGAGATACGTGATCGGCAGCAGGATCACGCCGGGAAGCAGGAAGACGCGGATCAGCACGCGACTGGAAAGGTAAACCAGCAAGATCGCGAACAGGATACGCCCGCTTAGCCCGCCGATTTCCTGCCACCGCTGCAGGTTGCCGCGCTTCTCGTTAATGGCGTTCTTCACGGTGTCCTTGGCCTGCTGCAGTTCCTTCTCGGCCACAACTCGCTCGGGCGATCCCTCCACCGTGGATTTCAGGTTCTTGGTGGCTTCCTTTACTTTCTCCGGGGCCTGTGCTTTCACTTCTGTAATCGCTGGCAAGCCCGGTGCCATCTGGAGGGGCGTGAGTTGCAACGCACCGAATGCCGCCGCGTAGCCGCATGCCGAAAGAAGCGTGGTAACGATGGTGGTGCGGCGCAAGTCCGGGGCGAACAACTGCCCCAAGCTCGGCCGTTGCAGTGTGCCGGCTCGTTTTCGTGCCTTCCAGATGCCGCTTTCGGGAACGAACGGCATCAGCAGCAGAATTATCGCCCCGGGAATCAGACCCGTGAGCAGTGTGTAGCGCCACGCGGCGGGCGGAATGCCGAAGTCGGTGAGCCACTGAATTCCTTCGGGATGTTGGCGAAGGAATCCGTTGATCTCGTTGTAAACTTCGGTCACCAGAATGCCGCCAATCGAAGCAAACGCGAGCGTCCAGCCAATCGCCAGTTCGCGTTGCCGCTTATCCTGGAAGAGTTCGGCCAACCATGTGACGGCGGCCACCAGTTCAACGCAAACGCCGATAAACGTGGTACTGCGGAATAGCACGAGTTGCCAGAGTTCCGTGCTAAAGGCCGCAGCGACCGGGGAAACCGAATAGACCAAAATGCTACCAATCATGACCGTTTTGCGGCCGAGGCGATCGATCAGAAATCCGCCCAAAAGGCCAAAGACGCCGCCACACAACGCGGCGATCCAAAGCATGCGGCCCGACCAGAGCCGCACGAGATCGTCTGTAGGCGGCACGCGCAACAGTTCCGAAAGTGCCTGTGCCCCAATAACCGGGAACATAAGCAATTCGTAGGTATCGAACAAGAAACCCGTGGCGGCCACCAATAGCGCAAGCCAGCGGGTGATGGGGCCAAGAGGCGGGATGGCGGAAGGTGTGAGAGACGACACAGGCGAAGCTCCGGGCGCATGTGGTGAAAAGCGGATTCTGGGCAAGGTACGGATCGAGCCTGTGCCCCGCAACCATCAGGTTTCCAGAGAACAGCCCATTGCCAACGGGCGGGCGGCGGGTAACGATGTGTTGATCCCAGCGGTTCGGGTTGCCGCACGGGGTAGAATCCTTTCACATATACCCGGAGTTACTGCCGATGCGTCTCTCCCGTTTGCTAGTTGCGATGGCGCTGTTTGCTACCCTAAGTGTCGCGCGAGCCGACGACACCGAAGACTTCCTGAAGCCCGAAAACTGGGAAGGCCGGGCCGAACTGTTCAAACTCGACCCCAAAGCGCGGTCGATTGTCGGTGAGACCACCGAAGATCCGAAGTACAATACTTTCTTCTGCACCAAGAAGAAGTACAGCGATTTCGAGTTCTCGGCGAAAGTGGTGCTGCGCGATGGCGTGGGTAATAGCGGTGTGCAGATCCGCAGCGAAGTCTTCGATAAGGAAAAGTTCCGCGTTCGCGGGCCGCAAGTGGATGTGGGTAAGGGCTACTGGGGCAGTCTGTATGGCGAAGGCGTCGGCGGCATGATGAAAGCCTCGACCAAGGAAGCCATTGCCAAAGCAGTGAAGGAAGACGGCGTTAACGATTACTACATCTTGGCCAAGGGAACGCGGATCACCATCAAGATCAACGGCGAAACGATGGTGGATCAGGATTTCCCCACGCTGCCCGGCAAAGATGCCAAACCGGCTCCTCTGGATGGGATCATTGCGATCCAGGTTCACCAGGGGTACCCGAAGATGCGTGTCGAGTACAATGACATCAAGTTCACGGATTTGAGCAAGCCAAAGTAATTGCTTCGTTGGTAAGCGACGGATTCGCCAGTGATCCCCCCACATGAGCCTGCGGGTGAGAACCGCCCGCAGGTATCGGCTCAACTTCCGAGAGAGACACACCTCATGGATCGCCGCACGTTCTTGGGCACTGGGGCGGCTCTCGCCGTCGGAACCGCCGCTACCGCTCAGCAACCCAAACCGCCCGGTATGCCGCCGCAAGAGCCACCCAAGATCGATCCGAAGATCAAACCGAAGAACCCGCCAACACCAGAAGCAACCAAATTCATTATCGCGTGCATGACGCTCCCCTATTCTCGCTTTCCGCTGGTTCGTGCGCTCAAGGGGATTCACGCCGCCGGGTATAAGTACGTGGCCTGGGGCACCACGCACAAGGAAGAAGACGGCAAGGATGTGCCTGTGCTCGCACGCGATGCCACGCTGGAGAAGGCAAAGGAACTGGCCACACGCTGCAAAGATGTGGGGCTTGAACCACTCATGATGTTTAGTGGCATTTACCCCGAAGCCAACGATGGCCTCGAAGTGCTGACCACACGCATCAAACAAGCGGGAGCCGCCGGCATTCCGCAAGTGCTCACCTTTGGCCACACCAAAGGCGGCAACCACAAGTTGTGGGTCGATCGATTCAAACTGCTTGGCCCAATCGCGCATGACAATAACGTGCTCCTCGTGGTGAAGCAGCATGGCGGGGAAACCGGCACCGGTGAAGCGTGTGCCACCATTACGCGCGAAGTGAATCATCCGAACGTGAAGGTGAATTTCGACGCTGGCAACGTGCTCGATTATCTGGGTAAAGATCCGATCCCGGACATCAAACAGTGTGCGGCCGAAGTGCGGAGCTTTTGCATCAAGGATCACAGAACTTGGCCGAAGAAAGGCGATTGCGGCCCCGGCTTCGGCGAGATCGATCATTACAAACTACTGCAACCGGTCGCCTTCACCGGGCTTACCATTCCGCTCATTTGCGAGAACATCTCGGCCCCGCTCTTGCCGCGATCCGAGAAGCCCGAAGATGTGGACACACTGGCCCGCCACGCCCGCGAATTCCTGGAACTCGTCACCGCCGGATTGCAGACGCCCCCGCCCGCGCCGCCGCCTGCCGGCAAGTAAGCGAACAACGAAGTGAAGGACGTTCGCCACGCCAAGCCATCGAGAAGCCTTGCCAGCTTATCGATGGCTTACTTCTTTTTGCTTGGGTTTAATTCGACAACTTCGATCGAGCGAATCCAGAGCGTATTTCCTTCGCCGACCACATCGTTGGCTACAACGAGTTGAATCTCATTTGGCTCGGTGTTCGGCGGGCGAATGAAGGACACACCTGCGGTGGCCCATTTCCCATTGCTGTTGTCCAGCTTCGCGGTCGCGAACGGCTTGTAGTCTGGAAATGCTCGAATGGTTCCGACTCCAATCGCATCATTCTTCGTCAGGTAAGTAACTTTCGCACGATACGCCTTACCGGGTTCGAGCGCGAGCTTGAATGCCCCTTCCAGGGCGAAGACGAACTGCCCGGACTTCTGATCGTTAAAGTTCGTAACGCCCAGAGCCGTTACGCCATCGATAACTTCGCAACGGAACTCGGCAATGCCACCTTCTCGCCACGCTTGAATCGAGATTCCAGCGGGAAGTTTCTCCATCCCTTCGATGCGCCCGGCCTTCTCTTTCTTCACGCGAAACAGGGGGATGCGGTCGGTCGAGAATGTGAGGAGCGATTTTCCTTCGCTCCATGCTGTCGCATCGTCTTCGACTTTGATCGTTGGGTTGGGTGGTAACGGTTCGGAGAGGAGCGAGACGACGATACTCCGCACGAACAACGCATTCCCTTCGCCCACTTCGTTGGAATCGATCATCAAACGCAACCCCGTTTCCGGTCGCGTGACAAGCAAGTCCGCGGTCTTCCAGGCGAGGTTCGAATTGGGAAGGATGGCACGGGCCAGGATTTTGCTATCCGTAATGGCCTGGAAGCTCATGGTTCCGCGGCCGGTGCCCGTGGTGCGATACTCCACACGCAAGCGAACGGCTTGCCCGGGTTCGATCGTTACACCCACGCCACCGGGCATTTCCAGCCCCACCGCGATTTGTGCTGAGATCACATCGTTTAGGTTCGCGAATCCGATCGCGTTCACGCCTTCGAGTTCTGCGCTTTGCCACATGCTCTGCGTTTCGGGTTTCCACCCGCGAATAGAGACGCCTCTGGGTAGTTTCGATTCTGTGGCCCCTTCGATGGTTTTGCTACCGAGTTTGGTATTCTTGAAGGCCGGCACGTTAGCGGCATCGAATGCGAAGAGCACTTTCTCCGTGGTCGCGGCTTTTGGTTCAGGCGTGACAACAACCGACCGAAAGCGAATGGCTGCCTCGGGTCGATCATCGGAGTTATGGAACTCGAATAGGCCGCCTGTCGCACCGCGCAGATCGACCGACACTTCTTCGTTTCGCCATGCTGTTCCGGTGGGTAAGGGCCGGATCACATCCCAAGGTGAGCGGCTATCGGCTGGTTTGAAGCGAACCACAAACTTCCCATCGCGCGTGCTGGAACCATATTCGATCCGAATGCGGCAACCGCCTTCCGGGCATGCGAACTCCGGCGAAAACAGCATTGCCGCTCCGGTGCCAGCAACATTGCGTATGCCAATGGCCGGTGCGGTGCCGCTGTTCTCCCCAAAGAACTCGATCGTGGTATCTTTGCTCCAGGTGCGACCCGACCAATTCTCGGGCGGCTTCCCGCCACCAGTTTGCGAAACCAACTTGCTAATCCGCCTCGCAGGATTGTTGGGATCGATCGTCAGGCTCGATCGGATGGTGAACGGCTGCAAGCCGGCGAGATCGAGTTGAAGCAGTGCCCTCTGCGGTGTGACCGGCGGTAGCACTGGCGGCACGACCGCCGGGTTGTTCGGTGGCGGATCGACGACGGGCGGGGCAATGTTCTCGGGTTGCTCAGGGGCCGCTGTATTCGGGCGTGCGACAAGCACAACTTCGGGCGCTTTGTTATCGCGGCCCATTGCGAGCCAACCCGCGACCACGCATGCGATGGCGAGCGCGACGCCCAGGCCAATCAGCTTGTAAGGTCGTTTCGGCGTCTCGATCTTTCCCGTGTTCGCTACAGTTCGAGAACGCCGCGAATCTTTCCGGGTGGCACTTGTGGAGAGGGCAAGCGTTTCGTGAGTGGCAACGGCCGCCTCTGAACTGCTGGGTTCGGGTTCGGCCAACGCCGAGACACCGCGCGAACTGCCACCCAACCCGATTCCCGAAAGTGCCGAGGAGAGCGTTCCACTTCGGCCGAGATTGATCCGCGATAAACCTGCCAAGATGCGCGAATTGTTCTCCAACCACGGAGCCAGGGCTTCGATCACTTCTGCGGGCGACTGATACCGTTCTTCTGGCTTCTTCGCCAGCATCTTTGCCACAATGACGCTCAACTCTCTTGGGCAAGTCGCGTTCAGTGAATCGAGCGAAGGCGGGTTCTTCAACTGGTGTTGCAGCAGTTTCTGCGTGGTGTTCCCCGCAAAGGGCGGTTTGCCGATAACCAGTGCAAAGAAGGAAGCGCCAAGGGAGTAAATGTCGGCGCGAATATCCACAGCCTGGCTCAAGCCTTGCTCGGGAGCGATAAAGTCCGCCGTGCCCACCACGGCCCCGCTATCGAGTTGTTCGGTGAGTTGATCAGCAGAACTGGACGAACGGGCCAGGCCCATATCCAGAATCCGGATGACGCCGCTACTCTCGCGGATCAGGTTTCCGGGCTTGATGTCGCGGTGAATAATCCCCTTTTCGTGCGCATGCTGCAACCCGGCCGCCGCCTGAGCAATGTAATCCGTGGCGATCATGTATGGGAAAGGGCCATCGCGGTCGAGAATCGCCTGGAGCGTTTCGCCCTGAACGTATTCCATTACCAGATAAGGCGTCTCGCCTTTGCGCGACACATCGAAGAGCCGGACGATATTCGGATGATCCAGCGCCGCGACCGCACGCGCTTCGCGTTGGAATCGCTCGATCGCGAGTTTCTGGTCGTCGTTTTTCCCGGGCATCAGCACTTTGATTGCGACCTTGCGGCGCAATTCGAGGTGTTCCCCAAGATACACAGCCCCCATTCCGCCGCGGCCAAGCAGATCTTGGATCGCATACGGCCCCACGCGGAAGCCCTTGTGGCGACCTGCCAACAATTGCTGCGCCTGGAATCGCGTGACGATCCCTTGCGTAACCAAAGCGGTGGCGGCCCGGTTCACATCCGCGGGCAACGCGCTTTCCGATAAGCCGGTCAGTGATTCCGCCCGAACGGCCCCGCTTTGACGCAGCAGTTCAAGCAATTCCGTCACTGATTGAGGCGGGATGGGCATGGCGTACCAAACCCGAACGAGAGAAGGGAAGATAATCCGTCATGGCTTTCGCCAAAAATGAGCATAGGGCAGAATTGCCACATGTGACGGAAAACCCGACGAATTTCTGTTGGTTATCTTACATACATCTGCGATGAATGGGAATTGAAACTGGGTAAGGAATCACAGGCAGACGGAATTTGTGATTGTTGTATTGAGTGTGCGATTTGAAATGATTGCGACGCAAGAGCAAAAACACCACACGGCCGACCGACTGCCTCTCCCCTCAGTCGGCCGACCGTGTAGTTAAGGCTCTCGCCATTGAGAAGTAAAGCACTCGCCGTGCCATAATTCAGGCAATCTGCCCGCGGAATCTCGAAAACCTGTGGCAACCTGGAATTAGTGCAAGCAAATTCGCCCGCCCTCGTTGAAAGAAATGCGACACGAATCCTATCAATGCGCGATATTTTAGCATTAACACTAAAATATGCTCGATAAATAGGCACGGTGCGATTTGTTTCATGATTTCAACTTCGTTCACTGAGGAGTCACAGCACTTCGGATGAATGAATCTCCGATCGCCGACGCTTGCAACGCATCGAAAAGCAAGACACTCAGCTTGCCATTAGTGATATGCTGACGCTCGACTTTCCCCCAGGAGTTCCCGCCATGCGTGTTCCACTCGCTATTGCATCGCTCGGAGTTCTTACTGTGATCGCCGCCGCGTTGCCCGCCGACTTTCCCCCGCCCAACAAGCTCTCGTCAATTGCCGAGATGCCGAATCCGCTCGTGATGCTCGATGGCACCAAGGTGACGACAAAGGCCGAGTGGGAAGCGAAACGCCGGCCAGAATTGAAAGCGTTGTTCCAGCACTACATGTATGGCACGTTCCCTGCGAAGCCCGAGAAATGGTCGGCGAAGGTGCTATTCGAAGATCCCAAGGCGTTTGGCGGAAAGGGGACCCTGAGGGAACTGGAACTGACGTTCGGGCCGCCCGAATGGCCAAAGATCTACCTTCTCGTTGCGGTGCTCAACGGCAAGACGCCGGCCCCGTGCATCTTTGGGCCGAACTTTGGCGGTAATCATCTGCTTACCGATCACGAGAAGGTCCGCATTCCAAGCGTGTGGATGCCAGCGCGTTATCCCGGCGTCGTGGATAACAAGGCCACCGCTGAGGGTCGCGGCAAGCAAGCCGACACCTGGCCCCTGGAACAGGCGATTGATCGCGGTTATGCCGTGGCCACCTTCTATTGCGGCGATGTGCAACCTGATCGGCCCGATGTGCAGGAAGGGATGCGGCAGTTCCTCACACCTGCTCGTCCCGGTGGCCAAGCCGGCAACGAAACAGCCACGATTGCACTGTGGGCATGGGGTTGCCAGCGAGCGGCCGATTTCCTGCTGAGTGACAAGAGCATCGATGGAAAGCGGCTCGCGGTGGTAGGGCACTCGCGGCTTGGGAAGACAGCGTTGCTCGCGGGAGCGTTCGATGATCGCATCGCGGTGGTGATTCCGCACCATTCGGGCTGTGGCGGGGCTGGCCCAAGCCGGCCGAATAACCCGAAAGCCGAGACTGTGAAGCGGATCACCACATCATTCCCGCACTGGTTCTGCGGTCACTTCACCGCATTCGGCGACGATACCACGAAACTCCCATTCGATCAGAATGGACTGGTGGCCATATGCGCTCCGCGACCTGTTCTAATGACGAACGCGGAGGAAGATCAGTGGGCCAATCCCGGCGGGCAGTTTGAAGTGTTGCGGGCAGCCGCTCCGGCGTACGAACTTTACGATGTGGCAAAGCCCGTTGTGGCCGACAAGATGCCGGAACTGGGCAAGCTTTCGAGCAACCGACTCGGGTACTTCATCCGCGAAGGGAAGCACTCCATGACGCCGCCCGACTGGAAGATCTATATGGACTACTGCGACCAGTGGATGAAGTGATTGGCAATCGGGCTGGGCCTATTGCGAGTATTCTGCGGAAGTGAGTGCCCGGCATTGCAGTCGGGCTAACTATAACAGCATGGGGCGGCCCGTTATGGCCGCGCGTTCTCCTTCCGTAGAGTCCACGATCACCCATGCGAATTCTCGTTACAGGCGGAGCCGGTTACATCGGCAGCCACACGGTTAAACTTCTTCTTGCTCGCGGGCACGATGTCACGGTCTTCGATAGCCTGTCGGCCGGACACCGCGAAGCCGTCCCTGCTGACCGGCTCGTGGTTGGCGATTTGCGTGACATCGACCACCTGGATCAGCTTCTGGTGACCGAGCGCATCGAAGCGGTCGTTCACTTCGCGGCGCATTGCTATGTCGGCGAGTCGGTGACTGCACCGGCCAAATACTACACCAACAATCTGATCTACTCGCTCAATCTGCTCGACCGCTGCCGCCGAAATGGAATCGGTCGCTTCGTGTTCTCCAGCACCTGCGCAACATACGGCATTCCGGTTACCGTGCCCATCACGGAAGACGAAACACAATCGCCGATCAATCCGTACGGGAACACCAAGCTCGCCGTGGAGCGGGCGTTATTTGACTATGCCACGGCGTATCCGCTGGGTGCGTGCGCATTGCGTTACTTTAACGCAGCCGGTGCGGCGAGTGATGGCTCGATCGGCGAAGATCACGACCCGGAAACGCACCTGATTCCACTCGTGATGCAAGCCGCGTTGGGGCAGCGGCCGCATGTCGAGATCTTCGGCACCGACTACCCCACACCCGATGGCACCTGCGTGCGTGATTACATTCACGTTGAAGATCTGGCCGAAGCGCATGTGCTGGCACTGGAGAAGCTCAAAGTGGGCGACCGCCTCGCGTACAACGTCGGCATCGGTCGCGGTTACAGCGTACGCGAAGTGATCGCTGCGGTTGAGGCGGCGAGCGGGAAGAAAGTGTCAGTGAAGGAAGCCGCACGACGACTGGGTGATCCGCCCACATTGGTGGCCAACGCCGAGCGGATTCGCCGCGAGCTGGGCTGGAAGCCGAAGTTTACCGAACTCTCCGCGATTGTCCAAACCGCCTGGAACTGGCACAGCGCCCATCCGAAGGGTTATGAAGGCTAAGTACAACTCCCCGTAAGTAGGGGAACAGTTTTTATGCGGCCATTGCCACGGGTTTTTCGCTTGTGGCGATCTCGCACTTGGCCATGATTTTGGTCACGGATTTTCGGGTCCAGTTGAACGGATGAGCGTGCTCGTT
>JBGSLF010000027.1:0-10729 GCA_041740855.1 Gemmata sp. | reverse complement strand
GGCTGTGGGCCGAGTCCCTTTTGCCACAGGCCGGTCAAACCATGGGTCTTGAACAACTCCCGAAGCCCGTGCGGGAACTCTTGCTCACCACGCTCGCACCTGCTGCATGACCGTCACAGAATCGGCATCAGTCGAGATTAGGGCGATTCGCAACACGCAGAATCGCACGCTTTCAGTCCAGTTCAAAACGTTTCACATCCATTTGGATGAGCCACTCGAACGGCAGCCCCGAAAGTGTTATCTCGTTGCCTAACCGGTATACGTCCAGTGAAAAACGTTCTTGCGGGGCATGGTAGTACGGTAGCCAGTATTTATTGGTGTGTCAGTGTGGTTGGTCACGTTGGTTGCAATCAGACTTCGGGTCGCGTGGGCAGGCGAACCGAAAACTGACACAAGAGAAATACAGGCACCCGACGCGATCCCGACGACTATCTGGAATCACTCGAAAACAAACTCGTTCAGTCACGATTGCCGAGCTGGTTTTTCGTGATACCACGATGATTAATCAGCATTTCACTTGACAGCCGATCATTTGATTATGACAACCAGGAGAATACACTAGTTTTCCCATTCAGTTCCTGTCTGATTGGTCTTCTATATTGAGGTTCGCCATGCCGGTACGCGCCCAGTGCCCCAATCCCGAGTGTCGCAAAGAAGCGATGGCCCCAGATGCACTGATCGGGAAGGCAGTTCGCTGCAAGTTGTGCCGCACGGCATTTTTCATCACAGCCCCGGACGATACCACCGATGGCGCGGCGGAGCTGAGCCTTTCGATGCTGAAAGGAGAGGGAGCGGATCGCCCCGCTGCACCAATCCCGAAGTTGGCGACACAGGCTGTAACCGTTGGTTCACAAATCGGCCGGTTCGAGGTTCGCCAGCGGATCGGCTCTGGTGCCTTTGGCACCGTTTACCAGGCGTTCGATCCGCAGTTGCAACGTGAGTTGGCGATCAAAGTTCCGCGAGCCGCGGTGTTAAACAATCCGAAACGAGTGGAGCGATTCCTGCGTGAAGCCCGCGCATCTGCGAAACTCCGCCACCCGAATATTGTCCCCGTCTACGATGCGGGGCAGTCCGGCCAGAACCTCTACATTGCCTCTGCATTCGTTGAAGGTAAGCCGCTTAACGAGATCGTTGAAGATGGCGGGATTGACTCTAAGCGAGCCGCCACGATCGTGCGAGGGTTGGCCGAAGGGTTAGGTTATGCCCATCAAGAAGGTGTAATCCATCGCGACGTGAAACCGGCCAACGTGATGTTGGACGACCTGGACCAACCGCTCTTAATGGATTTCGGGCTAGCGGCCGAAGTCAACGCGATCGAAGATTTTCGCCTTCCCGAGCAAGAAGCGGACGAACCTGGCAACCACGAATCGTCGCGGCTCACACGTGCCGGTGCGGTCATGGGTACTCCGAGCTACATGGCCCCCGAGATCGCGGGTGGACAACGCGGGGAAGCCAAACCCACGGCCGATCAATACGCGCTTGGCGTGGTGCTTTACGAACTCCTAACCGGAAAAGTTCCGTTTGAAGGGCCCGTTGATGTCGTTCTGCACCACGCCATCAACAGCCCACCTCCCGCACCGCATACCATTCGCAAAGATGTCCCGCCGGATCTGGAAGCCGTGTGCCTCAAAGCGATGGCCAAGAATCCACGTGAACGATATGTGACGTGTTACGCGTTGGCGGATGATCTCCGGCGCTGGCTCGAGGGCGAACCGGTTCATGCTCGCAAAGCAGGAGTGATCGAACGGGCCAGGCGTTGGGTGCGTAACGAGCCGAAACTCGCTCTTCTCAGCGGCGGACTTGCGGCAGCCCTGTTAGCCCTCGTGACACTTGCCGGCATGAAGGCCACCTCGGCCATCGCCGCACAGCGAGATGCCGCCAATGCCGAACGAGACCTGGCCCGCCAAACTGCCGATTCAACCCGCGGGCTTCTAGAAGTCGAGAAATCCGAACACGATCGCACGCGCGATGCGAGACTCGACGACACCTTGATACTCACGCAATCGTATCTCTCGGGTGGGAAAGCGAACGAAGCTCTGGATTTGCTCAACACAATCCCAGACGATCGGCGAAATCTGGCGTGGCCGTTCTTCGCAGCACAGGCACAGGGCTTTCCCGAGTATCGTCGCACGCTCCCCGCTCCGGCCGTTGTCGCGCTCACTTTCCGCCACGACAATCGCTATCTCTTGCAGGTTGCACCAAACGGCGACCTGATTCACTGGGATGTGCTAACCGGGCGTGACGTTCGTCGGCTCTCCCTGCGGCGACCGGGTGAAGAGAAATTTCGGCACATCGCTGCTATCGCCGCGGATGGAAGTGTCGTTGCTACGTTCGCGTCGTCGATCAGCTATGGCCAACCGGGTATACCTGTGCCGGTTCCGAAGACAGATGCGAAAGCTCCGCCGCGAACATTCGAAGTCACACTCTGGGATGCCGATGGCAAAGTGGTCCGCTCCATTCCTGCGCTCGAAACCACGCGACGTATCGCGCTCAGCCCAGATGGCAAACTCCTCGCCATTGCGGGCGGGCCTTCAGATGTCGAGCAAACCCTCTCGCTTTGGAACACCGAAACCGGTGAGCGTGTTACAAATATGAACAAGACGCTTTCGGCCGTTCCAGGGCCAGATATCGCGCTCGCCTTCAGCCCTGATGGCAAGCTTCTCGCGGCCACAACCATTCTTGAATATGGCGAAATCCGCATCTGGGATACGATCTCTGGCGATGAAAAGCTGGTACTCAAAGATCGCGCGGCGGTGATCACTCATCTGGCGTTCAGCCCGGACGGCACCCAGTTAGCTGCCGTTGGCGGTGGCGACAAACTGGAAGGCCCGGATATCACGACAACCGTCTGTGTGCCGACATCCGAAGTGTACGACACTTATGAGGAACGTGATGGCATGAAGGTGGTGGTGAAGAAGACTCGCACAATCATGACCATGCAAAAAATCAAAATCAAGCGATTCCATTACCCACAAGTGAAAACGATTCCTCGGCAACTCTGCGAAGTGACGACACGAAATGTAACCGCGTATGAAAATGTGACGACAAAAATCATGTTGCCCGACGGCACCTATCAGGACGTTGTGAAGCAAGTTCCCGTTACCAAGCAGATCACTGTGCCGGTAACAAAAACCGTGTACGAAACCGTCAGCGACATCGAACCACTCGTGCGGGTCTGGGCTGTGGATGGCGGAGCCATCACTGCACAGATGAGCGAAACCGGCCCCATAACAGCCCTGGCGTGGAGAGCCGACGGCAAATGTCTGGCGACCGCGACAAGCCAAAGCGATCCCTGTTTGGGCGCAAGCGATTGCGGAGCATTTGGCAACCAACTCGTCGATCGTGCGAGTCTCAATTATTGGGACGTTGCAATGGGGAAACGGATTCTCTCGCTGCCAACATCGATCAACCCCATCGGGTTGATCGCCTTCAGCCCGGATTTGAAACATCTCGCGGCCGGAAGCGCAGGATACCCAGCCGGAATCACCACGTGGAGCACGGAATCGTACTGGCTTGCGATGAATGGCCGCAGCGAAGGCCCCATCACGGGACTGGTGTTCAGCCCGGATCGTAAGCGGTTGGTGAGCCTCTCAGCATGCAACAGCACGGCGTGTTTATGGAATCTGGAAACCCGAACGCTGGTGGCATGTCTGCCGCGCGTCGGCCCATTCTTGCGATTCCTTTCGGACGATCGCTTTTTAGCGAGCACCTACGAATCAAACCCAATGGATTGTTACAGCGGAGGTAACAGCGGTTCCCCAATCGGGCGATGGCTAGCCACGGATGGCACCGCCGAAGGCCATCCCGGTGGCCTCACGGGCGTTCGAGTTTATAGCCCGGATGGTAACCGCTTTGTCAGTGGCAATCCGATGGGTGGCGGGTTGGTCGTTCACGATGTGCAATCCGGAAAGCCAATTTCCACACTCGAAGCAACCGACGCATTTATGGTCTTGCGCAAACTTCAAATCAGCACCGATGGCTCTCGCGTGGCGGGCATGACCTGGAATGAAGCGCTTCTCTGGGATGGCGATTCCGGCAAGCTTCTGGCACGGAAGTCGAATGTGACACAGGCCGATCTGAGCCGCGATGGTACACACTGGGTGGTCGCACTACCGCAATTATTCCAAGTACCTGTCCCTCAGCCGCCATCCGCTGAGCCTGTCAAACCGGTGCCGCCCGTGCCACCATCGCTGACGCTTTACGATCGCGACGGCAAGGAACTCTCGAAACTCCCGGGTGCGGAAGCGTACTTCACCAGCCTGACGTTTAATTCGAGTGGTGATCGCTTGGTGGGTGTGTCTCAAGCCGAAGTGGTGAAGGTGTGGAATCCAGCAACAAGCCAACTTCTCGCACAGTTTCGCACCACGGAGTCTGGCGTCACACTCAGTCCGAACGGCCGCTACCTTGCGTTCCACCGCAGCCGGCCGGCCTTCAATCCTCAACCTATGCCAGTTACTACACCACCTGTTCCACCGGGTAAGAATGATCCGAAAGCCGAGCCACCCGTGCCAGGACCGATGCCAACGGAACCCGAAATCGAGCCACCCTTACAGGCGGCATTCACCGGCCCCGACGGGCAGAAACAGATGTGGATTACGGTTCTCGATCTGGCTTCTGGCAAAGTTGTGTGGAACGCAAGCGTGATCGGGATAAGCCATGGCGAAATGGCATTCTCGGCTGATGGCAAACGTCTGGCACTCGGCTATCGCGAAGGAGCACAAGGCTATATCCAGCTGTGGGACACATCCGCGTTGCCAAATGGGCAGCTCTTTCAGAACAACATGATCGCACGGTACGCCGGCCATATCGGAGCGGTGAACGCAGTCGCGTTCAGCCCGGATCACTCCTTGCTGGCCAGTGGAGGTGAAGACCGGTGGGTCAAGGTTTGGAAGTTGCCTCTCACGGGTGAAGTTGGACCGGGCGCTAACACACCGAGCTATGGTGGATCGATTCCCGTTCCTCAACCTGTTCCAATGCCTGCTCCTGTTCCAATGCCTGCTCCTGCTCCAGTGCCCGCACCCAAGACTCCGTGATTGATGTAAAAAGGGTTATTTTGCGAATGGTCGCAATGCTTGGGCAAAGTCCGCACACGTCGCGAAGCGAGCAGTCGGTTCGCGGCTCAAGGCTTGGTGAATAATCTCACAAAGCCCGGCCGGGAGATCTGGGCGACGGGCACGGATCGGCACGGGTTCGCCCTCCAGAACCAAGGCAACTCGGGGTCGGTTGTCTTGGAAATTGTGAATGTATTTACCGGTTAGCAAGTGATACAAACTGGCCGCGGCTGCGAACTGATCCGTCGCGGGAGAGGCGTTACGGTAATCAGTAACTTGCTCAGGTGGCATGTATGCTGGCGTGCCACCATATTCCCCTTCTTGCGATAGCCCGCTCAGGCGTGATGCCTGGTATACGCGTGCCAACCCAAAGTCCGCCAGTTTCACCGCGAATCCCTTGTCACCGCGTCGCAACAGGATGTTCGCTGGTTTGACATCGCGGTGGACGAAACTCTGGCCGTGAGCGTAATCCAGTGCCAAAAGCACCTCGATCATAGTCTTGACTGCCGACCGGACTGACCACGGACCTTGTTCACGAACCACGCGGTTCGCGTCGGTGCCTGGAACATATTCCATGGTGAAATAGAGAAACCCATCTACAGAACCGATTTCGCGAAAGGCAACGATATTGGGATGCGATAGTTGCTTCAGAATGCTTGCTTCGCGCAAAAAGAGTTCAATGTTGCGGCGGGTGATTTCTCCGCCAGGAGTAATCGCTTTTAACGCTACAGGACTTCCGTCCGCTTCACTCTCGGCGAGATAAACGACACCCATCCCTCCGCGGCCAAGTTCGTTAACGATGCGATAACCCGGAACCACCGGATCGGCATCCATCCAAAGTGGCAGGCCGTCGTGGTCTGCGGTTATCGATCCGCGGGGCGACCAGCTATCGGTCATTGAGATCGAATCAGTCTCGATGTTCACCGAAACTACGGTATGCCCGGCTCGAATTAAATCGCCGTTGCACAACTCCCGACCAGGTGTTTTCTCACCATTTACATAGGTTCCGTTGCGGCTACCGAGATCGACCAGCCGACACCGGGGCGGATTCACCTCAACGAGAAAATGAAATCGGGAGAAATACAGATCTTGTTTATCGGGTTGGAAGTGAACCCCGGCTCCGCGACCTACGACAAAGAAGTCTCGCCCCGCAAACGTGAACGAGCGACCCATGTTTGATCCATCTGTCACAGTCAGGATGACTTGCATGGCAGCTGGCTCCCGATGTCTCTTGGTCGGGTTGTCGAGATGATCTTCCGAATGGTCGCAGACGCATGATTGTAGGAAAAGATTGGCTTTCGTTTCAGAAACGATTTCACGAAGTTGGGGGCACCCGTCAGCTTCGTGAAATTTGTGCGGCAGATAGTTGGTTTCAATGCCTTGTCAATCGTGCGATATCGAGTCGACTCAAACCAGACCGGTCAAGGTGCCAGTGCTATCGGCGAACGTATTGGTTTCCACTCCCATCTTCTGAACCAGCGTCAGCAGTACAGCAGACAGAGGTGGGTGTTTGGCGGGATCGTGGGCAAGATGGCGACCGAGTTTCAGCCCCAACTTTTGTCCGCCGGCAACGAGCAGTGGCAGATTCTTCGGCGAGTGTTCACCGCCAGCTCCACTGTTCATCCCGGATCCGAACATTACCATGGTCCGATCCAGCACGTTCCCGTCGCCCTCGCTAGTGGATTTCATCATCCCGAGGAATCGACCCAGCTTTGAGAGGTGGAATCGATCGATCACGGCGAGTTTCGACAGCATTCCCGCATCGCCGCCGTGGTGCGACAATTCATGGTGATTCTCGCCGCCCCCGCCATGGCCACCGGCTTCACGGCTCCATTCGAATGCCACCACCCGAGTCAGGTCCGTGACAAATGCAAGGTATGTTAACTCCAGCATCACATCGAGCCACATTGGACGATCATGCCCGTTCATTGGCAGACTGCCGAGTTGCAGCCCAGTATCCTTCACATCGGGCTTTGGCACATCGACCCAGTTCTGCATCCGTTCGACTTGTTTCTCGGTTTCGCGAACGCTGCTAAAGTATTCGTCAAGTTTCTTCTTGTCGGAGGAACCAAGTTTGGCATTGAGCGTTCGACTCTCTGCGGCCACGTCGTCCAGAATGGAGCGTCGCTCGACGTAGCGTTTTAGCATTGCAGCCCTGTCGCCAGCTGTATCGGGGACGAACAAGCGTTCGAACAGGCGACGAGGAGAGTTCTCAGCCGGCAGCGGTGTTCCGTTAATATCGAACGAGAGTGTGTGACTGTGCCCCGCCCCACCGGTACCTGACATGTCAGACAGTTGCAGCGATGGAAAGCGAGTTTTCTTGCCGTGAAGTTGAGCCGCCAGTTGGTCTGCGGAAACCGCGTTGGTGTAATCCGCGCCCGGTTTAGCTTTTAAATTCGCAGCCGTTAGCCAGGTATCGGCCCCACTGTGCCCACCCTGTGAAGCAGGGTGCCCGAGTCCCGTAATGACCGTGAAATCGTTGCGATAGTCCTTCAGGGCTTCGAGTGTCGGAGAGAGGGTGTAATTTTCACCACTATCCTTGGGCATCCACTCAAGGATGTTCACACCATTGGGCACGTAGCAACACACCATACGTGGAATGGCGGCGACCGATGATTTTTCCCAGGGCTTGAAGGTGGACGGAGCCGATTGTAACCGTGGCAGCATGGCATCGAGGAAGGGCAAGGCAACTGCAGCCCCTGCGGCGCGAAGAACAGTGCGGCGAGAGATCATTCTGGGCATTAAAGACTCCAGTGATTCGGAACGTGGCGCTTTCGCCGGGATGATGTTATTTTGTCTCAAACGGTTCACATGTGGCCACGAAGCCAATGAGGGACCGGAGCGTTCTACCGTTTTGCTTCATGTGGGAGACAGCCGCTTTCACAGTCGGCTGATCAGCAAGCCCGAGTTCGCGGCCAAGGGCGTAAGTCAGCACCTTACCGGCGAGACACTGAAGAAAGAGATCTTCTTGTTTCAAGATCGCGTCCTGCAAACCAGCAACGCCGACAATCTTGGTACCGTCGATCATCTGCGAACTGGCATCGATCTTTGGGTCATTCGGGCTAATACGGCCTTTGTAACCAAAGCCTTCTTGCTCGCGCCATTCCCCGGAGGCGTTATAGTTCTCCAGGGCAAAGCCAAGCGGATCTATCTTGTTGTGGCAGCGTGCACACTGATCGAGCTGGCGGTGGATTTCAAGCCGCTTGCGAACCGTGGCCTTATCGATTCCGGGCACCTTCGGGGCAATTTCACCTGCGTTCGCGAGCGGCAGTCCGGGATCGATGCCAAGCATGGTCTTCAGAATCCAGGTGCCACGCTTAACGGGTGAGGTCCGTGTCCCGTTCGAAGTCGTTGTCAATACCGATGCCTGCGTAACGATTCCCCCGCGAGTCACACCTTGGGGCACGGGTACTTTGCGAAACTCGTCGCCCTTCACACCAGGAATGCCGTAGAACCGCGCGAGGCGTTCGTTAATCGTCACAAAATCTGACTTGATGAAATTGCGGCTATCGAGATCCTTCGACAGTATTTCTCGGAAGAACGCCTCACTCTCTTTAACAATGGAGACTTCGAGGTGTCGGTCGTATTGCGGATAGAGATCCGATGCGGGTGGATTGTTCCCAACATCGCGAAGGTTCAACCACTGCCCAGCAAAGTTGCTAACGAAGTGCTCTGATCGCGGGCTAGCAAGCATGCGATTGATCTGACGCAACCGTTCGGCCTTGTCTCGCAGTAAGCCAGCTTCGGCAAGCTTGATGAGTTCCGAATCGGGTGGACCGGACCAGAGAAAGTACGACATTCTTGCGGCCAGTTCGTGATCATTCAGCGGTCGCGGGCCTTTCGCAGTATCTCCAGCGGGTTCAGTCAGATACAAGAAATTTGGCGATACAAGCACGGCAGTCAGTGGAAGTTTGATCGCCTCCACAAAACTAGCGCCACCCTTGCGTGCCGAATCGTAGTGTTGGAGTTTTGCAGCGATTTCCTCGTTTCTGATCGGCCGACGGTAAGCCTTACGCATGAAGCGAGCCAATACTTCGGTTGCATAGGCCCGTTCATCGCTCTTGCGAAGGGGCGAATCGAAGAGTACACGCGTGTGCGAAGTTGGCGGCCACGCATCGAAGACAGGCCCTTCAACCTCGAACCAGTCGACCATTAACTCAGGGCGGGCAAATTCCGGGCGACCCTGCATCCAAAAGTTCTCAAGCACTCGCGGAATGGCGTAGGCGTACTCATAGGAGATGCCGGCCGACTCTGTCGTGAATCGGGTTGTGACTTCGTGAATCTTGGGTTTGTCTTTAGACCCATCGACGTCGAACTCAGAGATTGTGCGGGGTTGTGGGCCAAGTTGTAGCACGAGTTTGGCCCGAGGCGGGCCGTAATCGTACATGCGATCCGTCTTGAAGTGCTCCAGGGTGTTCTCATATTCCGCCTGAGTGTACTTCATTCGATTTGGGTTCTTCTTGTCCTGCTCATTGCGGCGCTGTTTCAGCAGGGCATCCGCCGTATTCACTAGCTCATCGCGATTCGGTACGTAGCCCGCGGCTTTCACGCGAATGACATAGTTTCCAGCAATTGGAACCCGAAAGTCTCGTGCCCTCACGCGTTTATCCCACGAGTCGTTATGAACGACTACCCACTCGCCATCTGCTTTGTTGTTCCCACCGTTCACGATGGGATTGTTCATTTTGTCGATCCGCAATCGAACTCGATCCGCCGCACCAACGGTCGGATCAAATCGCCACTTGATCGGTTTCGGTTGTTCGCCTTCAACGAGTGAACGATCGAGTATTTGCCGTGCGGCATTCAGATAGATCTCGACGTGCAACGGGGAGAGTGTCAGCACCCCGCCATTGTTGTCGAATCCTCCAGCTGCAGGATCTTGCGGAAAGCCGCTCACATCGAATTCGATACCGAACAGATCGCGAATTGTGTTTTGGTACTCGGCTCGATTTAAGCGACGGAGCGTAATCGACGTACTTCGTCGTGCAAGTTCGGCCCGAACAGCTTGGTCGGTGACCCAATCCACAACCGCTGCTACCTCCGCTGCTTTCGGTTGTTTCGCCTTTGGTGGCGGCATTTCATGGCTGTTTAGCACATTGATGATCTCGCCCCATTTCGACTTGGTAGCGAGATTGAGAAAGTCATTCGGCAACGACATGGGATCGGTGCGAAACTCGCCCTTTGGCTTCTCGCCGGTGTGACATGAGTTGCAATACTCCTTGAAGAACGGCTCGATTTTCTGAGCGTAACCCGCTGAATCTGGTGCGATGACAGGTTTGTCGTCCGCAAATCCCATAACGGGACTTATCAGGAAAAGGATAAGAGTAATTCGGAGCATGATTACCGGATGAATAGGTTTGCAATTGCTTTGGAGCAATTGGGACAAATCAACATCATAAATTGTTCTTCACGTACGATAGTAACCAAAAGGCTAGATTAAGACAGTATGTTTCGCACAACTGTGCCATGCACATCTGTTAGACGGAAGTCGCGGCCACCGTGGCGGAAGGTCAGTTTCTCGTGATCCAGACCAAGTATATGCAGCACCGTTGTACTGCGCCCCTTGGACTGGACACGAAAAGGGGCAGGGAGAGTTGGGTGTACGAAAGATCATTACCCATTTTGGAACACCGAAGACGGCCCGCCAGCACCGTCCTTCGGGTTTCCGTTTTGGGGTT
>JBGSLF010000026.1:0-23054 GCA_041740855.1 Gemmata sp. | reverse complement strand
TGGACGGCGAGAACCTGGACCAGCGCGTGCGCCTCGGGTGGTAGAATCATGGCGGCCGTCCGTGGGCGAGGACCATGGGAGCTTCAGCAACCCTCATACTACCTCACCACGGACGGTCACCCAGAATCGGCATCAGTCGAGATAAGCCCACTGCACAATGTTGGGCTCGGAAGGAAGCCCTTCTGGAATTGTGCCCCGACCCCGAGATTGATGACTACAGGGTTACAATGGAAGTGAGACAGCTAGATTCAGCGGGCAGAGTGGAAAAGACTGGCCTCAGTGGGTATCCGGTCGGTATCTATTTCGGCCATAAACTCGCGATCGAGAAAGATAAGACCCGAGTTCACATCTTCTCGTCGCTGAAGTTCTCTGATTATTGCCCAGAACCTGCCAGACGTATTCGTCGCGGTATTGACTACGAAGACAATCTCATCATTCAGTCACCGCTCAAAGAACAGTCAACTTTATCTCGCGGAGTTGGCGTGGGAGCAAATACTGCCCACGTAAAGGAATTACCTGGCCCCTGGCGACGACTGGAATTCACTCTCACGGCAAATGCGATCGAAGTTGGCTACGGTGGGGACACCGAGGAGGATCGGGCACTTCGGGAAGCCGTGCGACATCGCGATGAGGGCGTACTGTTGAATAAGCGGATTGCGAAACTTCAAGACATGCTCAATAAACCTCCCTTTGATGAAATTGCGGGACATGTGACATTGCCACAGTGGTCCTCGCGACGATCTTTTGGCCTCTACGTCAATGGCACTAGCGTTGAAGCAAGAAACGTTGTGATCATCCCTTTAAACCCACGTAAAGAATAGGAGCCCGATTCGCCATGGCCAAGCAGCAAGATCCTGTACGCACAACTGCAGCAAACATCTTGTCGATTTCTCTCCAGAATGGTGACACGATCTGCGAAGAAACGGTCATTGTTGAGTGGGAAAAGGATCCGATGTATGAAGCGACACTCACTTTGACAAGCAATTCCATTCACAATCCACAGATTCATCCTCCTATATACTTAATACCATTTGGGGTGAGTTTCGGAGTGTCGGAATTCGTTGTTAAACACAAGTGTTGTGAAGAAGAAAATGGTGTGGAAATTACTGCGGTGCTGACTGAACTAGTCAGCCAATCTGTAGCTATGGAAACAAGAACCATTAATGTACTTTGTCCACCGTGCAATCCCTGTGCGAATCAAGATCAAAGCTTGAACACTACGGTGAACTCTCACAAGGCTTCGCTTCACAGGGCTTCTGAATTGCTAAAATTGCTGGGAAAGCCTGTAAAGCTGAAGGTTGACGCAAGCGAGGAAATTAAGCCGCTGACATGTGCTCTTCCCCGAGAGTGGATCGACCCCAGTCAAGATGCCATACGAGATGGATATAGTGTGGCAGTTAAATTAGTTGATAGTTCAATAAATCCCAAACCCGCAGCGATAACTTACAGCGTGGAAACTGTTCGCGGCAACCGCAAAGAATGTTACTGGATTGCAGACTTCAAGACTAAAGCAGACGATGTATCGGGTGATCTTGTATTAAGTATCACGTTCAGCGATGGTACGCGGAGCCTGACCCGTATGCTTCCGGCAATCCTCTCCAGGTAATTGCTCTCTCGTTACTCTTTCCCCTCCCGGCCGGTTTGGCTTTCGTATCTATAATTGCGATCATCATTCGGCCGGGTTTATCCCGGCCGCTCGCCTTTTCGATACGGAGCCTGAGTCATGGCTGAAGTTATCACACCGCGTGCGAAAGATTATCCGAAATGGTATCTCGATGTCGTGAAAGAGGCGGCGCTGGCCGATAACTCCGACGTTCGCGGGTGCATGGTCATCAAACCCACTGGTTACGCCATTTGGGAGAAAATGCAACGCGGCCTCGATCGACTCTTCAAAGACACCGGACATGTGAACGCATACTTCCCGCTGTTCATCCCCATGAGCTACCTCGCCAAAGAGGAGCAAATGGCGGAGGGATTTGCCAAGGAATGCGCCGTCGTCACGCATTATCGCTTGAAGGCGGAAGCGGGCAAACCGCTGCATGTGGACCCGACCGCCGAACTCGAAGAACCACTCATCATTCGCCCCACATCCGAAACCATTATCTGGAACACCTACAAGAAGTGGGTCCAGAGTTATCGCGATTTGCCGCTGTTGATCAATCAATGGGCGAACGTGGTGCGGTGGGAGATGCGAACGCGACTGTTCCTTCGCACCGCTGAGTTTCTCTGGCAAGAAGGGCACACCGCCCATGCGACCGCAAAAGAAGCCGAAGCCGAGACGTTGCAGATGGTGCGGGTGTATCAGAAGTTCGCCGAGGAATTCATGGCGATGCCGGTGCTAGTTGGTGCCAAGACCGACGGGCAGAAGTTCCCCGGAGCGGTGTACACGCTGTGCATCGAAGCGATGATGCAAGATGGCAAAGCGCTTCAAGCCGGCACGAGCCACTTCCTAGGGCAGAACTTTGCCAAAGCCTTCGATGTGACATTCCGCGATGAGCAGAACAAAGAAGACTTTGCCTGGGCGACGAGTTGGGGTGTGTCCACGCGGTTGATCGGCGGCCTCATCATGACGCATTCCGACGATAACGGGTTAGTCTGCCCGCCGCGCCTGGCACCAACGCACGTTGCCATTGTGCCACTGGGCAAGAACGAAGCGGAACGCGGGCCGAGCATCGCCGCCGCCGAGAAACTGGCGAAGGAGCTGCGCGATCTGCCGCGCGACGACTTCTTCAGTTACGAGCCGATCAGCGTCAAGATTGATCTGATGTTCGATAAACAACCCGGCTTCCGTTACGCGGAGCACGAAGTTCGTGGCGTGCCCGTGCGCGTGGAGATTGGGCCAAAGGATATCGAGAAAGCCGCGTGCGCGGTGGCCCGGCGCGATGTGCCCGGCAAGGAAGGGAAGCAGTTCGGCGTGCCGCTGATCGGCGCCGCCGAGCACATTGTGAAACTGCTGCGAGACATTCAACAGGCACTGTTCGATCGCGCAAAGAAATATCGTGATACGCGGACCGTTTCAGTCAATACGCTCGATGAGTTCAAAGATCTGTTCCCTGATCGTGGCGAACAAGACGATCTGCCAGTCGAAGCGCTGAAGTTCGTATACGCACATTGGGACGGCACACGCGAGACAGAGGACTGGGTGCAAAAACACTTCAAAGCGACAATCCGGTGCTTGCCGTTCGATGGCCCGCAAGAACCGGGCACATGCATTTTCACCGGCAAACCGTCGGCACGCCAGGTGGTGTTTGCGCGGGCGTATTGATTGCGTGACAACTGCGAGCGAGCGAAGTTCAACCCTTTAACACGATCGATCCGGCTCGTTGGTCGATCGTGGTTCCATCCTTTTCCAGTGTGATCAACCACGCATAGCGATAGGGCGAATCGGTGGCCCAGAGGTTGGGTTCCGGGATGATGCAGCGGAGTGACACCGCGGTGTCACTCGCATCCACGACGACCATCGGATACGCCAATTCAACTGTTGAGATGCCCGCACACGTTGGCCCGGTCACGCTTCCGGCGATCATGCACCCTGTGGCGTTACCTTCCAGGTTTACGCGGGCCAAGAACTCGGCGACCGCGCTCGTCGCACGGATGATCTCAAAGTTCACAGTTGCGATTTTCATCAAAGCACCAGCATCGCGTCGCCATAGCTGAAGAAACGGTATTCGTGTGCGATGGCTTCGGCGTAAGCCTTTTGCAGGAATTCTTCCCCCGCCAGCGCGCTCACAAGTAGCAGGAGCGTGGTTCGCGGCAGATGGAAATTCGTGACGAGCAAATCCACCACGCGGAACTGGAATGGCGGGAAGATGAACATATCGGTTTCACAGGCGATCGGGTGCAATTCGCCTCCGCGAGCAGCACTTTCGAGCGTTCGCGTGGTAGTTGTGCCGACGGCGACGATTCGCCCGCCGCGTGCTTTCGTCGCCGTAATCGCGTCCACGGTGGCTTGCGTCACCTCGCACCATTCGCTGTGAATTGCGTGCTGTTTGGGGTCGTCTGCTTTCACAGACGCGAAGGTGCCAAGCCCCACGTGCAGCGTGACACGCGCGGTGCCGATGCCGCGAGCCGCAAGGCGGTCGAAGACTTCGGGCGTGAAGTGGAGGCCCGCAGTGGGTGCGGCAACAGAACCGATGTGCCGGGCATACACCGTCTGGTATCGCTCGCGGTCGGCATCCTCGTCTTGGCCCTTGCGAATGTAGGGCGGTAGCGGGATGTGGCCGTATCGCATCAATAAATCTGCGGGGTTGCCGAGCAAGTCCGGTTGCATGAGCCAATGGCGATCGTGCGTTCGCCCGCGAAGCGTTAGCCGCAAGCCGGTGTCGGTAAGAAACGTGGTGCCCAACTCGGGGTAGCCGCGTGTTTGGGCCAGCATTTCCCAGTGGCCGGCGCTTTCTCGCAGGAATAGCCCTTCCCACTTTCCACCGGTTGCTTCACGCCGGCCAACCACGCGGGCGGGAAGCACTTTGGTGTCGTTCAGCACGACGAGGTCGCCGGGTGCGAGTAGATCGGGGAGGTCGCGGAACAAGCGGTGTTCGAGGGTGCCCGAGGTGCGGCGAAGGACAAGCAACCGCGACTCGTCGCGGTGAGCCGACGGGTGTTGCGCGATCAAGTGTTGAGGAAGGTGATAGTCGAAAAGCATAGGAAGCACGAGACGCTGGTCAGTGGGCAATTCAGAAGAATGCAACTTGCGCCGTTCTGATGATTGCGGTCCGCTGACCAGCAACTTTGGCTCGAATCACTTGAAGTTCTTGATCCATTCATCGAACGCTTTCTTGTGCTTTTCCACCGTCTTCGCTGGCCCCATCAACGTCATCGAGTAAGTCACAGGGGCGTCGCCGGTGGTCGCCTCGAAGATCACATACAACTGGCGATAATCGGGCACCTTGGTGATCTTGGCATTCGGATCGAATGGCGGGAATTTCTTCAGCAGCGTTCCTTTGATGTCCTGAACAACCGCCTCGTGTTTGCCGCCGAACTTGATCTTCTCCACCTTGATGGCATCTTTGGCACCGGCGGGGAGTTCGAACTTCTTCTCTTGTCGCTCCAGGTTCGCTTGCACCGATCCGCCGCCGGGCAACGCGAACAATGCGAGTTCGGCATCTTCCGGGTCGCCTTCGGCCTTCGGCAATCGGAATTGCCCCGCGCGTAGCTTGCTGGTTGGCTGTTCTTCTTTCCAACCGGCGGGAGTCATCGATTTGAAACCGCCGAAATCAACGGTTACACCTTTGTCTTGAGCGGTCGCGAAGGCCGCTAACGTGGTGGTAAGCGTGATCGCAAATAACAAGCGCATGAGACGTACTCCGGGTGGGGGAACTCCGACACGGAGATAGTGTACGGCGATGTGGCGGGCGTTCAATCGATTGCCAGCGGGATGCGTTCTGGCGCGGCGATCGCACTCGCGGGCAACACCGAAGGTTCTTCGAATGGCGTCTGCACGATGGTTCTGGCCGGCGGATCGAGAAGCGGATCGAGATCCGCGAGTTCGATCACATCGGCGAGCACAATCGGCGGCGGCGGGCAGGCTGGCGGGGGCGATACCTCTGCAAGATGATCCGATTCCGGTGCGGTCTTCGGTTCCGGTTTCTTGCTGAGCACGAGAAATGTACCCAGCCCAATGCCCAGAGTAGCCAGCCCGCCCACGAATACCAGTCGCATAGTAACCCTCCTGGTTTACTGCCAAGTTCGGGGAGAATAGCCGTTCCGGGTATCTGGGCAAGATCAACTGAATTCCGGCGGGTGCGGCGGTCAATAGTGGCATCTTGGCGAGCCGTGTGTGGCATCTTGTGATTTTCAATCTGCGGATAAATCAAAACCAAGTTATCCGCAGATGACGCAGATGACACAGATTTGAAATCAGAAGACAAACAGCAGAGACCAAAGATCAAAGATCAACGAGGCCCACATCCTGACTTCTGATTTCTGCTCTTTGGTTTGAAATCTGCGTCTTCTGTGTCATCTGCGGATAACTTGCCTTTGGCTTTCGATTTATCGCCGTGTGTGTGATGACACGGGTTTCTTGCACAACCCGTGTCATCACTGACTCGCCTCACCCAAATCCAACAGGGCACCCAATTCGGGTTGGCGTTCGGCGATGTGAAGGCGGGTTATCCATTGCTTGAGCATGGCGGCGCGTGCGCGGGCGGCGGCGTTGGCTTCGTCGGTGTTCACTCGTGCGAATCGCACACCATCGCCCGGTCGAAGGCGGCCCAGCAAGTCGAGATCGGCACGGATCACGTGGACAATCTTCGGGTATCCGCCGATTGTTTGGCCATCCACACCGAGAATCACTGGCAAACCATCATTGGTAACTTGCACCGCTCCCGGGGCGACGGCTTCAGACACCAGTTCTCCCGGTCGGCGTTGCAGTGGCTTCCCGTTCATGCGCAATCCCATTCGGTTGCTGGCCGCGCCGACTTCGTATCCTTGCGAAAAGAACAAAGCATCCGTGAACCAGTCGCGTTGCGGGCCATCGAGAACGCGAAGTAGCCGAGTTGGTGGAAAGAGTTCTTCCGTGGCCTGTGGCGAGAGCGATCGCCCTTCAATCCGCGATGGTGGACAGTGTAACTCGTCGCCTGCTCGCAGGGGTTGGAGTGCGGAACGACTTCCCAGAATGAGTGGCAACGCGAAGCCGCCGGCAACACAGAAGTAACCGCGACAACCCGAATGCGTGCTGCCGGTTCGCAGGATGTCGCCGGGTTCGAGTGTGAAGGTGGTGCCGGCGGAAATCGTGCGATCGTTCACACGGGGGCCAAACGCAGCGCCGAACACCACGCACGCAACGCGATGGCTTGCGACCAGTGTGGGGCCGGCGAGCGTGAGTTCCAGCGCCACGGCATCCGGCGGATTACCCACCAGAGCATTCCCGATGGCCATCGCCGCGCGGTCGGCCGCTCCGCCGAGTGGCACGCCCAGAGATCGCGACCCCGTTCGCCCGTAATCGACCGGTAGCGTGAACAGGCCGGCATCGATCACGCGGATACTCACGCGAATGCCTTCAGAGTGGCTCCGCGCGTGCAGAGTGCGGCGCGAATAGCCTGGGTGAAGGCGATCGCCTGCGGGTTATCGCCGTGAACGCAGATGGTGCGAACGCCCTGTTCCCGAATGAGCCGCTCGACCTGATCGACCGCTTCATGTGGATCGTGGATAAACGCATGGGGTTCGGTGCGTGGCACCAGTGATCCATCGGGTTGGTAACGGCGATCGGCGAAGCCCTCGGAGATGAACGGCACCCGGTCGAGGCATGCGGCTTCCAGAACCGAACCGGGCAAGCCAACCACGGGCAATTGCAACTGCGCCGCGGCGATCACGAACAACTCGGCGACGCGTTGGTCGTGGCACGCCTGGTGATACAACGCACCGTGTGGCTTCACATAACCAACCGCCAACCCCAGTGCGGCCGCCATCGCGTCCAGCGCGCCCAGTTGGTACACGCACAGTGCGACCAGATCTTGATTGCCGAGTTCTTGTTCTCGCCGGCCGAAGTGTTCGCGATCCGCATATCCCGGATGCGCCCCAATCGCTACGCCATGCTTGTGGGCCAGCCCAAGCGTGCGGGCGATTTCACCCGGGCCGCCCGCATGCAGCCCGCAACAGATATTCGCGGAGGTGATGAGTGACATCAACTCCGCATCGGAACCCACACCTTCGCCAAGATCGGCATTCAGATCGATGAGCATGACTGTTCCCGAGTTGAATGGATTCGGAACAGCATACCTCTTACGCCCGCGGTGAACAGACGCGACGAACAGGCGCGACGAACAGGAGTTGTTAGCCCTGAAGATGCGCTTCGAGGAAATACAGGAACTTGTCGAGTTCGCGAGAGATTCCGGTGAACAGATCGGCGGTGTCCTTATCGCCGAGTTCATCGGATTCGTCGATGGCTTGCCGCATCGCTTTTCCGACGCTGGCGTAGCGATCGGCGATTGCGGCCACCACTTCTTGCCCCTTGAAGGTGTTGGCGGGGAACTCTGCGGTCTGGCTCATCGCGGCGGCCTGTCGCACGGTTCCCATCGCCACGCCACCCAGAGCGGTGATGCGCTCGGCGATGTTATCGACATGTTCGTCCAGAACGCCAGCCAGTTCATCAAAGAGTTTGTGCAACGCAATGAAGTTCGGCCCCTTCACGTTCCAGTGCGCGAACTTGGTTTGCGACTTCAGATCGGCCGCATCCGCCAGACGCTGATTGAGCAGCGAGACAAGTTTCGCGCGATCTTTCGCCGCGATATCGTTGCGCGTTGCGAAGGGTGTATTGTCTGTTTTTGCGGAAGAGGTTCCCGTTGGCATTTCCGTTCCTTTTAAGTGCGTGATAACGGGGTGAACACCAGACTGTACCGGCGTCGCTCATCGATCTAATAGCGAATTCCTGTTAGCGAATGGAGTGCCGTGAACTTCGAGTCAAGAAAAGTCTCAGCAAGAAGATGAACGTGTGCCTTGCTTCATGAGCCAAGAGCATCCGCGACCGGGGTTCTTGCATTCTCGTGTTCGTTCCGCCAGCGTTCGATCGATTCCCACAGGTTCTTGCCACACACCAGGTGGCGCGTCCAGATCTCGATCGTGGCGTGTTTGTCGCGTCGCGGTTTGCCCCATACCCAGCGTTCGTACTGACCGAATTCAACTGTCAGGAGAACCGGCCCAAATGGGGCATAGCCCAATTGGAAAAAGCCATTGCGTGTGCTGACGATGGCGTGCCAGGGAACCTTGCGGAACCGCCAGCGCGGATGCAGAGCGTACCACTCCAACCCTTCCGGCGACAGAATCAGCCCCGAATTCCCGGTGGCCACGAGCGTGAGAACCAGTGCAAAGAAGGGAACCACGATCGCCAATATGAGCGGTTGCATCCAGGCAATCCCCACGATGAATATCGCCGCAATTCCAAATGGAAAAAGGAGAAACGCTAACTTGGGTCGGTAGAACTCGGGTGGTGATGGCGGGGCGGGCATGGGTCACTCGGCGATATCGGCCCAGGTGTCGCGATGGCTACAACTACTCTATTCGCACCACCAAGGAGCGTGTTGAGGAGTTTTTAATGTAGACATGACGATCCTTTTATGCATAATTGCCGCATCGGGAAGCGCGGCCACGTTGGCCACACCCACCCGGTGGCTTCGCTTCGAAGCGGAGGTGTGCGATGGAAACCGTATCTATGATTGGGCTTGGGGCGGTGTTGGTGGCATGGCTTTACGGCTTCTCGGCGCTATTGTTCCGCAAAGCACGCCATGGTTAATCGTTAATGTGCGTTTGCGATGCGATTGGAAGCGGTTGTATCGCGAACGCAGGGGCAGCAGATCGAGAAACCCACATCTGGTTCGATAAACCTGCGAAGTGAATGAGTTTGGCCCGCGACCGCGGGCCACTCGTTGTGTTAGCTTCACCCAATCGGGCCGCAGCCTTCATCGGGTTTGCGTTTCAGCAACGTTCGGATTAGCGCAATCACGCCAATCGCACCTACCACGCCAAAGTAGATCATCACCGTCTTCATGCTGATGGGTGCATCTTCAATTTCCGGTTCCACCGGCTTGGGTCGGGCGTCGATGGCGGCGCGGATCGCGGAGCGATGATCCATAAGCACTTTGCGGTTGCCGTATTGGCGGCTCCAGGCGAGTTCATCGAAGATGGCAATCGCCGAGTCGAGGTCGCCCAAGGCCGCGTATATCTCCGCCAACAGCCAGTAGAGCCGCGTTTCCGTGGGATACCACAACACCAGTTGTTGCGCGATGGCCAGGGCATCGGGTGGGAGCTTGGCTTTCTCGGCGTCTGCCAGCACGCCGGGTTCATACTCGCCCTTCTCGTTCACAAACCGCAACGGGGTTTGCGTCTTGTCGTCTTGCGAGAGTGGGAACAACGCGAGCACATCTTCCTGTTCGTTCGCGTGATCCAGGTCGGTGGGGTTTAACCCGCGGCGCTTTTCGGCCTCATGGTTGCGAATTCGATAGAAGTGGGCCACATATTCCTGGTCCAGGTTTTGCCACCAGTCGCGTTGCGTGGGCGATAAGCCTTTCAGTTCCTTGGGCATCGCGGTATCGAGAAGCCCCTCTTGATGGTAACGAAGTGCTTCACTCCATTCGCCGCGTGCGGCGTGGATGTGCCCGAGTGTGGTGAAGACGAAATAATCCGGGCGGCGGTCGCTCGTGCGAGGCCCCAGCAAGTTCAAGGCCTGGTCCGATTGCCCGGCGCGAAGCAGATCGACTGCAACCGCGGCGGCTTCGGATGACGAGAGCTTCGGTGTGTTCTCGTGCGCCCTGGCGCGATCCAGGAAGCGGAGCCGGTCTGCGTTGTCTTTCTCCCCGAACTTCGGTTCTACCATCGCGTTGGTGAGCACGGCGAGGCGGCGTTTGAATTCGTTGAACGGGAGTGGTCGCGCGACTCCATCCGAACCCACGGGAATGGCGAATGTGTCTTCGGGAGTGTAAAGTGAAGCCAGACTGTTTGGAGTGGCTCGCACCATCACCACGACCAACGCGATTCCGAGTGCGGCGGCGCATGCCATTCGACCCACGTGCAATCCTCCCATTTCAGTAAAGCCATTGTAAGCAACCACGGCCGCAAACGCTCGCGGAACTCACGACACGCTGTTGCGCAAGACGAAAGTGATATCGGGCAGAATCCGGAGCGATTTAGGGCGATTCTCCTTTATGAAGGGCACTGCGGCGCGAACAATACTGTACTAGGTTGTGTCAGAACTGGTGGCAGAACTGACGGAGGAAACGAGTTTTCCACCCGAACAGGGGGAGGGCGTCCAATGTCTAACATCACTCGCAAAGTCCGCGCTCTGATTGTGGCGCTGGCGATGCTTTACTTTGCCGCCCCCGCGGCTGCGACCGGTCGTACGATTCCTAACAATGGCTCGGAACCCGCACGCACAACTGCCACTCAACATGGCCTGAAAACGGCACCGCGTGCAGGTAGCCCCGAGTTTGGCATCCTGATTATCATCGGAATCGTTGGCGTGCTGGTGATTGCCGCGTGGGTGGTGAGCCGCGTTTCGGACGATAGCAGCCCGCGAACCGACGGCGTCCTGTAGTGATCCTTTCTTGGTGAATCCGAGGCGCGAGCGGTGAGGCGGAGTAAAATCCTCCTCACCGCTCGCGTTTTGTTATTCTGGCGATTCGCCCGCCGCTCTCCGCTTCTTCTCCGCTTTTGAGGTTGCCATGTTGCGTGCCGCGATTGCCATCATCTTCATTCCGTTCGCCTTCATCACCGCACCGGTTATCGCCGCCGACCGCCCGCCGAACATCGTGGTGATTGTGGCCGACGACATGGGCTATGGCGATCCTTCCTGCTTTGGCCACCCGAAGATCAAGACGCCCAACCTCGATCAACTCGCGAAGGATGGCACGCGCTTCACGGATTTCTATGTGTCGCAGGGTGTGTGTACCGCGTCGCGCGCGTCGCTCATGACCGGGTGCTACGCCAATCGCGTTTCCATGTCCGGTGCGTTGAATCATCAGAGCAAAGTCGGGCTGCACCCCGATGAACAGTTACTCAGCGAATTGCTCAAAGCGAAGGGCTACGCGACCGCGTGCTACGGCAAGTGGCACCTGGGCGACCGCCCGCCATTCCTTCCCACCAAGCGCGGCTTCGACGACTTCGCGGGGCTGCCGTATTCGAACGACAACAGTTCCTATCACCCCACCATGAAGGAACTGCCGCCGTTGCCGTTCTATCGCGGCGATAAGATCATCGAGAAAGACCCGGACCAATCGCAGTTCACGCGCCGCTTCACGGATCTGAGCGTGGAGTTCATTGCCAAACACCAGCACGAGCCGTTCTTCTTGTATGTACCGCATGTGATGCCGCACGTTCCGATCTTCGCGTCGGACAAGTTCAAAGGGAAGTCGCAGTTCGGGCTATATGGCGATGTGATTGAAGAACTCGATTGGGGCATCGGCGAGGTGTTGAAAGCGCTGAAGCGGTACGATTTGGAAGACAACACATTGGTGCTTTTCTTTTCGGATAACGGCCCGTTCCTTTCGTATGGCTCGCATGCCGGTTCGGCGGGTGCGTTGCGTGAAGGAAAGCTCACCGCGTTCGATGGTGGCGTGCGGGTGCCGGCGATTGCCCGCTGGCCGGGGAAAGTGCCCGCCGGTCGCGTGTGCAACGATCCGATCATGACCATCGACTTGCTTCCCACGCTGTGCGGAATCGCAGGGGCCGCGCAACCGAAGCTCAAGATCGATGGCAAGAATATCGCACCGATTCTGTTCGGAGAGAAGGGCGCGAAATCGCCGCACGATGTGTACTGCTTCTACGCCGGAACGGAACTTCACGCACTGCGAGCCGGCAAGTGGAAGCTGCACGTTCCCCACGATTACCTCACCGTGATGGGGCCGACACGCACTGATGGCAAGCCCGCAGGTTGGGGCACCATGAAGCCCAAAGGTTTCGACGAATCCGGCGTTCGCGGCATCGCGAGCCGTCACGGCTACAAGGTGGTCGCGCTTCCACTGGCGCTGTTCGATCTGGACACCGACCCCGGTGAACAACACAACGTGGCGGAGAAGTATCCCGAGGTGGTGAAGGAATTGATGAAGCAGATTGAAGTGGCCCGCGAAGAACTCGGCGACTCGCTGACGGCCCGCAAGGGGAAAGGCGTTCGCCCCAACGGTGTGGCGGAGTGAATCCGCCTCTTCGAGCGGTCTCTTATCCGCGTTCGAGTTCCACACCGGCCCGCCACCAGAGCAATGCGCCGGCGATGGCGAGCGCGGTTGCCCACGCAAGCAATTGCGTGGTGAGCACGGGCACCGCCACGACTGCCACCACGGCGGGCAAGCACAGGCGGAACGCTCGCACTGGCGTGGCGCATCGCACCGTGAGCCACGACCCAAGCCCAACGATCAGCACGACACCCGCAGCGAACACCGCGACAGCTTGCAATCCCGCGTGCAAGCCGTTCTCGATGCCAAAGCCAGCACTGAACGCAGCAATCGCACCCCCGGCGAACACCAGCCCGCGTTCCGTGTGGGCTTGAACCTTCGATCGCAGAATCTGCCCTCGACGCAGTGGTGTGCAGAGAAGTGAATCGAGCGTGCCACGCAGGCGTTCCCCTGCCACGCACCCCGTTACGCCAACCGCAAGCGGCAGCAGATACAACGCGGACGCCAGCACGCCTGCCGTTCGCAGTAGCGTACTTGCGCGGTCTGGTCGCCCCGTGGAGCGGTTCAGAAGTCGTTCCGCTTCGTCCGGGTCGAGCGCCTGCACCGCGCGTTCCAGCAGCAGCCACCCGCCCGCCACGAAAAGCAACAACGCCACGCACGCCATCGCGGTTCCTAAACCCCACACCATTCGCGCGGGCATGGGATAAGCCAGCCGGCTCGCGTGGCGTTCCTTCCACAACACCGGTGCGGCATCGCTTACGGGTGGAAGTGGGGGAAGTTCCGCAATGGCGGGCGCGAAGATCACCGGAACTGGGCGGCCGCGCGGCGGTTCCGGAAACGCCGTGGGTGCGTGCGGGCCAGCGGTTGCGCCGGGGCATCGCAATGCGTGCGTCGCGCGAACGAGCAAGCCACCCGCCAGCATCGCCTGAATCAGCGGATAGCCGAAGGCGATGGCCCAGCGCATACTCGCATCGGACGCAGTGGAAATGTACGCGAACATCGCGAACGGGCTAACAAACACAAGTGGTGGAATGAGCAAGCCGAACACCAGCAGAGCGGAGAGGCCATACGCGCGAACAAGGGCTGAGCGTGTGTCCGCCGATTGGCATGCGGCCACGATTCCTATCGCAGTGGAGAGTGTCGCCGTGCCCGCAGTGAGTGTGTAGCCCGCGATGATTAATTCGCGTGGCACCCCGGAATGCACGAACAGAAACAGGAACACGGGCAGCCCGGTTGCCACTGCGGCGAGCACGAACAACACCCGCGCCAGTGCTTTCCCCCACACGATTTCGCGATCCGAAAGGGCGGTGGTTAACAGCAGTGGTAGCGTGCGGCGGTCTTTCTCTTCCGATAATGCTGCGGTAGCCAACGCCGGCGTGAATACGGCCACGAGCAACAATTGCACCTGGAAAAGCACCAGCGTAAGCACACGCCACAGATCCGCCGCACGGCTGGCAGGGAACTCGGCGTGACCGAGTAAATAAGGCAACGGGCTGGCCGGGTACGACCGCACGAACACGAACACGATGATGGTGAGAAGCAACGCGTACAGGAACAGCACGCGCGAACGGGTGACGTGACCGCCGCGTGCCAACCGGGCCAGTTCCCACCACACCAAGGGGCCAAACGGCGACGTGCGGCGCGGTGTCACAGCGACCAGGGTTCTTGTTGGAGTGACCCGGCTCCTGACGGAGCACGGCGCGCGATCGAGTTCTCGCGTTTAGATTCGGTGAGCCGAGTCGCGCTGAGTTTTGGTGAGCCGAGTCGCGTCAGCGACCGGGTTCATCCTCTTCTTCTTTTTCCGCTTCTTACGGGTCTTGCAAGCCCAACGCGATGCCGGCGAGGCCGAACGGGTAAGCGGCGGTCGGCCAGCTTGTAATGGCTTTGCGTTCCGCGTCGCGGCTGCGCGAGAGTCGCGTGTTGTGGCGTGCCACCCACATGCCGCCCCAGGCGTGCCCGGCTTTCTGATCCTTGGCGGAATCGGGCGCACCCACCCACTTCTCATCCGCCTTGGCGTCCGGATTGGCCGCGATCCGCAAGCGGGCACCTTCGCCCATGGCCCATACTTTCAGACCTTCGTCGCTCAGAGCATCTGCGAGAGTCTTCGCCTGTTCATGTTTTCCCGCCTTGGTGGCGAGTAATGATAATTGCAACACATTGGATGCGGCCGACGCCAGCGCTTGCCGCGTCTTCGGAGCGGCTGCCACAACGGCCGGCGCGGCATCGAGCGCCGGGCCAGGATCGGCGGCCCACTCGGAATAGAGCACCAGCGCCTTCAACTGGCTATCCGTCGCATTCGTACCCGGCCGCAACGCCAGCTTCAACGCTTCTTCCGGCTTCCCTTCGAGCAAACGCAACGCGGTGAACGCTTGCCGTGCTGAGTCCGTTAGGTTTCCGGATGCGGGCGGATTGCCGACCACTTGCGGCGCTTTCTCGATGGCTAACTGCACGAAGAGCGGGTGAGCCAAAGCGGGGTAAGGATTTCCCTTTACGCCACTGGCGAACGCGGCCTTCAACTCATCGGCGGTCTTGCGGGGCAAGGGGGAGTCGCGATCGGCCCGGTAGATTTCGAGCGCGATCATCGCGCGCGCCTCATAGCCTTCCGGTTCCGTGAACAACGCTAGCGGGAGCAGGTCGGCCGCAAGCACCGCTTGCCCACGTTTCACCAATTCGCGCGTGAGCTTGCGAGCGGTGGCCGCGCGGAAGTCGAAGTCGGCGGGTTGAAGAAGCTGCAGCACGCTCTGCAGTTCCTGGTGAACGGTGTGCGGTCGCTCGTTGATGCGCGGAAGCCGGCTGGCTTCCGTATTGGGGAACCACGGGAAGCGGATCTCCTCTTTGGTTTGCTCGTCGGTGCCGCCAAAATTCAGAGCCGCCAGGGCCAGTTCCGCCGCAATCGGGTGGCGTTCGGGTGTAGGCGGTTGCTTCCGCAGATCGCTTTGTGCTTTCACGAATAGGTCGTGGGCCTCTTTCAAACTCTTCGGGTTGTTTTGTCGCAGGGCGTATTCCATCGCGGCCAAGTTCAGCACGGCGGAACAAAGACCCGCCTCGCCCGGAGCCATGGCGGGAACGGTCTCGTCCAGTGCCGTGCGTGCATCGACCATTAACTGATCTTCGCGCGTTTCAGTGCGCGATTGCCGCAGATACATCACGCCGAATACGATCGCGCCCAAAAGCCCGACCACACCGGCCGCAAGCAGAAGCTTGGTCTTCAGCGGGCGCGGCTCGATCCCTTCATCAATGGCATTGGCTTTTCGCAGCGAATCTCCCGAGACGATCTTCACATCGCCCGCATCTTGCACATCCGTGGGTTTCTCGAAGTTCTGCTTGGCGAGACTTGGGAGCTGCGTTCGGGCCTGTTTCCAGTCGGTCGGAACGTCTTCTTTCGGCTCGGGCACGCGAAGGCGTTGCCGGCACTCAGGATTGGGGCAAAGGGTGTTCTTGCCGGCTTTGACCCACGGTTCATTCCACTTGTGATCGCAGTGCCCGCAGGTCATGGGAATGACCTTTTCCTCGGGCGGGATTGCTTTCGTTCCGTCGGGTTCGTCGGTTAACGCGGAGAGAGCCGCGGCTTCTGCGGCCGCCATCGCTTCGGCATCGAGTGTGGTGCTACTATCTGGGACGGTGATCGGCGTGGGAATGGTAATAACTTTGCGGCAGTCCGGGTTCTTGCACTTCGCCTGTTTCCCCGCGAGTTTGTCCGGGAGACGGTAGCCGAACAGGCAGTGAGGACAGTTGAACGCTATCGCCATGTCGAAAGTTCCGCCAGGATGCACAAGAGCGAGACTTGATAACCCATTATCCGCGATGCAGTGCCAAGCGGCAAGAAACCTGTTGTTGATGCGACGCGGCTCGCCTTTGGAATACCCTGTCGCTGACGCGACGCGGCTCGCCAAGCAAAGAAACCCGAGAGTGAGCTTGACCCGCTTTCCTGAGAAGGTATGGCTTTTGCTCTCTGCTAGCACATTGTTGGCCCAGTGACGGAGGACGGGAAATGAAACGATTCGGGCAATGGGCGTTGCTATTGGCTGCGATCTCGGCCGGCAGTGGGTGCGAAAGCCTTTGTGGATGTTGCCGCAAAGATAAGGAACAGCCACCACCGGCCGCCCAGTTTCCGCCGCCCGGTGCGATGGTGCCGTCGGTTGCGCCGCAATCACCAGGCTCCGGGGCGTACGGCGGTGTGATGCCATAACGGCCATACCCGAGTGAAGGATGGTGCGTTCAATCAGTTCAACCAGCCCTGGCCTTCTTCACGGGCGAGTTGTTCCAGTGCGTCGATCCACTTCGGGTGATCGTTCAGGCATGGGCACGCGCGTAGGACCTCCCCGCCGAACTTCTGGAACACTTCACCCGCCTCGTGGCCCACTTCGTCAATGGTTTCCAGACAATCGGCCGTGAACCCCGGCAGGATCACGAACAATCGCTTCACGCCTTTCTTGGCCAGTCCCTCAACGGCATCGTCGGTGTATGGTGTGAGCCACGGAATGCGGCCCAACCGCGATTGGAACGATCGGCTCCACTTCTCTTTGGGAAGCTGCATGCGTGCGGCCAGCGCCGCCGTGGTGCGCACACAGTGCAGCGCGTACGGGTCGCCGCGTTGCACATACTTTCGCGGCACACCATGAAAGCTGAACAGTGTGTGTTCCGGCTCCCAACCGAGCTTCGCGAGATCGTCGGCCGCGACGGCTTCCACCGCAGAGAGATACGCCGGGTGAAGGTAATAGGGCGGGGCTATGCGAATGGCCGGAACAATGCGGAGCTTCATTAACGCACGAAACAACGCATCGGTTCCGGCGGCCGTGGTTGTCGCGGAGTATTGCGGATACAGCGGAATGACGACGATGCGATCCACACCCGCTGCCGCCATCTCGTTGACAACAGACTCAACAGAAGGATTGCCATAAGTCATGCCGAACCGCACGACGTGATCCGGGAAGCGCGCCGCCAACAGTTCCGCCTGTCGCACCGTGTAGTGCATCAGGGGTGAACCGGTTTGGTCGTCCCAAACGCGCTTGTATTTTTTGGCCGAAGAAATGGAACGGAAGGGAACAATCACTCCACGCAGGAGCATCTTCCACTTCCAGGACGATGGCGCAGGGCGTTCGACGCGGGCGAGGCCAGGCGTCTGGTACATCCGCGCGGCGGGTTTGGTCTCAATCACACGCGGGTCGGACAGGAATTCCCGCAGATACGGGCGAAGGCCCCCGGAGGTTGGTTTATCCGGGGTGCCAAGTTGAAGAAGTAGGATGCCAGTCATGAGTGCGAATGGGGGATTGTTGATAGAGGGATATATGGGTCATCGTAGGCTTCGGGTTCGCCCGGAGTCCCACGGACCCGCGTCCGGTCGATCGAAAATCCCCAATACGCAATCAGCAACACTTACTTTTTCGCACACCCAGGGCCTTCTTTGGCGTCCTGCTTTTCCGTGATGTGTGCTTCTCCGCCGGCGGCTTTGAGAGCCGTGGCTCGCTCGGCGTTCAACTGAATGTAACTGGCCCACTGGGCCGGCGTGTTCCCCTCGGCGTAGATCGCCTCGACCGGGCACTCGGGAACGCACGCTTCGCAGTCGATGCAGTCTTGCGGGTCGATGTACAGCATCAGTTCGTCCTGGTAGAAACACTCTACCGGGCAGACTACGCAGCAGTCGGTGTACTTGCAGTCGTTACAGTTCGCGGTCACGATGTGGGCCATAACTGGCGAAACTCCGTCTGTTGGAAACACAATTCAGCTTGATGTGAGTGATACCACCCAAGTGGCTAACGTCAAGTTAAGCCGGGACATCGGTTGATTGCCAGCCCCACGATGAGTTTTTTCGTGAACTCCGGTTGGCGACGCCCCGATCCTCGAAAGAGTAGGAACCGAGTACGGGGGGCTTGCATTCGTCCTGCCATTTCGCGCCTTTTGCCCAACCCGCCCGCTGCCACAATGACACCGCCGCGAGCGCGTGCGGATTGGTCGCATTTCCTAAGCTGAATGTGGGCAATGACTAGCGAACACGAAATTTGGCGGCACAACTGTTGCAGTGTGGCGCATACGATCCCCACGTACAAGGGCGAATCGAAAGGATATTCACGATGTCAGCCAAGCAACTCTCTTACGCCGACGACGCCCGCCAAAAGCTCCTGACGGGCGCTTCCAAACTCGCTCGGGCCGTTCGCGCCACACTCGGGCCGCGCGGCCGCAACGCCATCCTCGATAAAGGATGGGGCGCGCCGAACATTACCAAGGACGGCGTAACCGTCGCCGAGGATATCGAACTGCAAGACCCATTCGAGAATATGGGCGCGCAGCTCGTGAAGGAAGCCGCCAGCAAGACCGGCGATGTGGCCGGCGACGGTACCACCACCGCCACGGTTCTGGCCGAGTTCATCTTCCGCGAAGGTCTCCGTGCGGTTGCCGCCGGTCACGACCCCATGGCACTGGTTCGCGGCATTCAAAAGGGCGTCGAAAAGGTCGTCGATGAACTTCACAAGATGGCTGACCCGATCGACCCGAAAGACAACAAGGCGATTACCGAAGTCGCCACCATCTCTGCGAACAACGACAAGGAGATTGGCAGCAAGTTGGCCGAGGCGATGAAGAAGGTGGGTGCCAACGGCGTCATCACCATCGAAGAAGGAAAGACCGCCGAAACGCAGATCAGCGTGGTTCAAGGGATGCAGTTCGATCGCGGGTATTTGTCCCCGCACTTCGTGAATAACCAGGAATCGGTTACTTGCGAGTTCGAGAACCCGTACATCCTCATTTTCGAGGAGAAGATCTCGAACGTGAAGCAGTTGATCCCGCTGCTGGAATGGGCACGCCAACAGAAAGATCCGCTCATTATCATTGCCGAAGATATCGAAGGCGAAGCGCTGGCCACGCTCGTGTACAACAAGCTCAAGAGCGTGTTGCGGGTGTGTGCGGTGAAGGCCCCCGGCTACGGCGATCGCCGCAAAGCCATGCTCGAAGACATTGCGATTCTCACCGGTGGCAAACCGATCTTCAAAGACCTCGGCGTGCAAATCGATGCGATTGCGCAGCTGACGCCAGATGAACTGAAGAAGGGGAAGCAAGCCGTTCCCGCCGTGGTTTCCTACCTGGGCCGCGCCAAGAAAGTGCGCATCGACGCCGAGAACACCACCATCACCGAAGGCAAGGGCGATCAGAAGGCCATCGATGGTCGGGCCGAATCGATTCGCAAGGAAATCGAGAAGACCGATAGCGAATACGATCGCGAGAAGCTGGAAGAGCGACTCGCCAAGTTGGCCGGCGGCGTCGCGGTGCTCAAGGTTGGCGGCGCAACCGAAACCGCGATGAAAGAACGCAAGGCGCTGTACGAAGATGCCAAGGCCGCGACCCGAGCCGCAATCGAAGAAGGAATTGTGCCCGGTGGCGGCGTGGCGCTTCTGAGCGCACGCAAGGTTCTCGAGAAACTCGCCAAAGGTGGGGACGACGAAGCTCACGGCATGCAGGTGTTGTTCAACGCACTCGCCATGCCCACGCGCATGATCGCCGAGAACGCTGGCGTGGATGGCACCGTGGTGGTGAACAACATCACCAAGCAGAAAGACAAGAACTACGGCTACAACGCCGACACCGACGAGTACACCGACCTCCGCAAGGATGGCGTCATCGATCCGGTGAAAGTGACCCGTAGCGCTCTGCAAAACGGTGCGAGCGTCGCCTGCCTGCTGCTGACCACCGAGTGCATGATTGCCGATATTCCTGAGCCAAAGAAGGCCGGCGATCACCACGACGATCACCACGGCGGTGGCATGGGCGGCATGGGCGGCATGGGTGGCATGGGCGGAATGCCCGGCATGGGCGGCATGATGTGATCCGCTGAATCTTCCAAGAGGCACGCGGAAAGTTGTGGAGTCGGAGGTTTTGCCCCGACTCTCGCCCGCGCGACGATTCCTTCGTACCAAACGCAAACCAAGCGATTTTCGACTTTACGACATTCAGATACGATATTCCGACTGGAGCAGAACGATGGCCAAGAAAGTAGAAGCCGCCCCACTCACACTGAAGCCGCTCGACGATCGAGTGGTTGTGGAGCCAACGGAGGCCGAAGAGAAAACCGCAGGCGGCATCCTGTTGCCGGACACCGCCAAGCAGAAGCCACAGCAAGGGAAGGTGATCGCCGCCGGCCCTGGCAAGCTGGACGATAACGGAAACCGGATTGCGCTCGCCGTGAAGATCGGCGACGTGGTGCTGTATGGCAAGTACAGCGGATCCGATGTGGAAGTGAACGGCAAAGACTTCAAGATCCTCCGCGAAAGCGACATTCTCGCGAAGCTCGCCAAGTGAAGCTCGCATAGTAACGAAACATCGCACCACCCAAGCACGAAGGAGGCACAAAGCCACGCCGAGAACGAGAGCAGGATGAACCCGCTTCTGAACACGGCGACTCTTTGTGCGAGCTTCGCGACTGGGTTGTGACCAAATTATCCGGAGAAACATACGTGGCCAAGCAACTGCTATACACCGATGACGCCCGGAAGAAACTCCTGGCGGGAGCCGAGAAACTGGCCCGAGCGGTCGGCGTGACTCTCGGGCCAACCGGTCGGAATGTGATCATCGATAAATCGTTCGGTGGCCCCACGGTCACCAAGGACGGCGTAACGGTCTCCAAGGAGATCGATCTGCCCGATCCGTTTGAAAACATGGGCGCGAAGCTCGTTAACGCCGTCGCACAAAAGACCAGCGATGTGGCGGGCGACGGCACCACCACGGCAACCGTGCTCGCACTGGCGGTCTATCAGGAAGGCTTGCGGAACATCACCGCAGGGGCCAACCCGATGACCGTGAAACGCGGCATCGATAAGGCCGTGGCCAAGGCCGTCGAGTATCTCGAAGACAAGCTCACCACGAAGCTCACCAAGAAAGAAGAGATGCAGCACGTGGCCAGCATCTCGGCCAACAACGATCCGAAGATCGGCGCGCTCATGGCCGATGCCTTCGAGAAAGTGGGCAAGGATGGCGTGATCACTGTTGAGGAAGGTAAGACTTCCGAAACCACGCTCGACTTCGTGGAAGGGATGCAGTTCGACAAAGGCTACATCTCGCCTTACTTCGCCTACGGCAACGCCGATCTGAAGTGGGAACAGGAAGACGTGCTGATCCTGTTACTCGAAAAGAAAATGGCCAACGTGCGGGAAATCCTGCCGATCCTGGACAAAGTTGCTCAGGCTCGCAAGCCGCTGCTGATCATCGCGGAAGATGTGGAAAGCGAAGCGCTGGCCGTTCTCGTGGTTAACCGCCTGAAGCAATTGCTCGAAGTCTGCGCCGTGAAGTCGCCGGGCTTCGGCGATCGCCGCAAAGCGATGATGGAAGATATCGCCGTTCTGACCGGTGGCACATTCGTCAGCGAAGATCGCGGGATCAAGCTGGATAATGTAGATCTGGAGATGCTGGGTCGCGCCGATCAAGTATCGGTGGATAAGGAAAACTGCACCATCATCGTGGAACCGGACGCGGAACGCCAGAAGGCGATCAAAGCACGCGTGCAGACCATCCGCACGCAGATGGATCAGACCGAGAGCGAGTACGACAAGGAGAAGTTCTCCGAGCGGCTCGCGAAGCTCGTCGGCGGTGTGGCCATCGTCAAGGTTGGTGCCGCGACGGAAGCCGAAATGAAGCAGACCAAGGGGCGTGTGGAAGATGCTCTGCATGCCACGCGCGCCGCAGTAGCCGAAGGGATTGTTCCCGGTGGCGGAACGGCGCTGTTGCGGTGCGTTCCGATTGTCGAGACACTCGCCGAGAAGCTCAAGGGCGACGAACGAATCGGGGCGGAGATTGTGGCCCGCGCACTCTCGAAGCCGATTCGCACCATCGCCGAGAACTGCGGCCGCGACGGCGCAGTGATTGCCGATGAAGTGGCCACGGCCGGCGAAAAGAACGCGAACATTGGCTACGATGCCAACAACGATAAGTACGTCGATATGCTCAAGGCGGGCATCATCGATCCGCTCCGCGTGACTCGCAGTGCCCTGACCAACGCCGCCAGCATCGCGGGCCTCATGCTCACGACCGAAGTCATGATCACCAAGATCGATGAAGACGACAAGAAGTCCAAGGTTAGCGGCTCGATCGCCTGATTGGGATTGGTAGTGAAACGCTCAATAATGAGAGGTTCGAAATGGAAGCCCGGTACAATAAACTGTGGCCTTCATTTTGAACCTCTCATTTTGAACTTCTCATCGGAATTCCATGCCGAAAAGATGCTATTACGAAGTCTTGGGAGTGGTCCGGACGGCCACCGATATCGAAATCAACAAGGCCTATCGCGGTCTTGCGAAGAAATATCACCCCGATCAAAACCCCGGCGATGAAGAAGTGGTGACGCACTACCACGAGGTCACCGAGGCCTACGAGGTACTGCGCGACAATCAACGCCGCCAGATTTATGATCGCTACGGGCACGAAGGGCTTGCTCAAGCTGCGGCCGGTGGCGGCGGCGGTGGCGTCGATCTTGGC
>JBGSLF010000025.1:0-75459 GCA_041740855.1 Gemmata sp. | reverse complement strand
GGGCTCGGCGGCTGCGCGTGGCGGCAAGAGCAAGACGCCTGCGCTGGATTCGTTCGGTCGCGACCTGACCGAGCTGGCACGCGAGGGCGCGCTGGACCCGGTGATCGGTCGCGCCAACGAGATCGAGCGTCTGGTGCAGATCCTGTGCCGCCGTACGAAGAACAACCCGGTGCTGCTGGGCGAGGCGGGCGTGGGCAAGACCGCGATCGTCGAGGGCCTGGCGCAGCGGATCGTGGCTGGCGACGTGCCGGAGATCCTGTACGACCGGCGTCTGGTGGTGCTGGACCTTGCGATGATGGTCGCGGGCACCAAGTACCGCGGGCAGTTCGAGGAGCGGATCAAGGCCGTCATGAACGAGGTGCGCCGCGCCAAGAACGTGATGCTGTTCATCGATGAACTCCACACACTTGTGGGAGCGGGCGGCGCGGAAGGAGCGATCGACGCTTCGAACGTTCTCAAGCCGGCCCTGGCACGCGGCGAAATTCAGTGCATCGGTGCTACCACCCTCGATGAATACCGCAAATACATCGAGAAGGATCAGGCGCTGGCCCGCCGGTTCCAGTCGATCATCGTGAACCCGCCCTCGATGGCGGAAACCGTGGAGATCCTCAAGGGCCTCCGCGATCGTTACGAATCGCACCACCGCGTTCACATCACCGATGCCGCATTGAAGGCTGCTGTCGAGTTGAGCGAGCGCTATATCACCGGCCATTGCCTACCAGACAAGGCCATCGATGTGATCGATGAGTCGGGTGCGCGTGTTCGCCTGAAAGCCATGACGCGGCCACCGGATCTGAAGGACATCGACGAGAAGATTGAGAAACTCAACGCCGAGAAAGAAGCGGCGGTGATGGAGCAAGACTTCGAAAAGGCCGCTCACCTGCGTGATCAGGCCGAGAAGTTGAAGAAGCAAAAAGACCAGATGACCAAGGACTGGCGCGACAAGGCCAAAGAAACCGATGGCGTTGTGGACGAAGAAGTGATCGCCGAAGTCGTCTCCAAGATGACAGGCGTGCCACTGAAGAAGGTCGGCGAAGACGAAACACGCCGCCTGCTGAATATGGAAGCCGAACTGCACGGGGCCGTGATTAGCCAGGACGAAGCCATCAAGGCGATCGCCCGGGCGGTACGCAAGAGTCGCTCGGGGATGAAAGACCCGAAACGGCCGATCGGCAGCTTCATCTTCGCGGGGCCAACGGGCGTCGGGAAGACACTGCTCGCCAAGCAGTTGGCGAAGTTCATGTTCGGCGACGAGAACAACATCGTGCAACTCGACATGTCCGAATACATGGAGAAGCACAATGTGTCGCGGTTGGTGGGTGCTCCGCCCGGATACATCGGCTACGAAGAAGGCGGCCAGTTGACGGAGAAAATCCGCCGCAAGCCTTACTCGGTCGTTCTTCTGGACGAAATCGAAAAGGCCCACCCGGATGTGTGGAACATGCTTCTCCAGATCATGGAAGAAGGCCGACTGACCGACAACGTGGGGCGGGTGATCGACTTCAAGAACACCTTGCTGATCATGACCACGAATATCGGAGCCGAGACGATTGTCGCTCAGGAAGAGATGGGCGGGGCGTTCCGGGCTGGTCTCAAGAAGAACGAAGAAGTTAGCTATCAGGACATGCAGAAGAAACTCCGTGGCCGCATGGACAAGGAGTTCCGACCTGAGTTCCTCAACCGTCTCGATGATGTCATCGTGTTCCGCTCGCTCACCAGGGACAACCTGAAGCAGATCGTGAACATGGAACTGGCGAAGGTTGAGAAGCGACTTCTTGAGAAGGGTTTGAAACTGGAAGTCACGGAAGAGGCCAAGGACTTCCTGATTGAGAAAGGCTCCAGCCTGGAGTTTGGAGCACGCCCGCTTCGCCGCTCGATCGAGCAACATCTGGAAGATATGCTCGCCGAGGAGATCCTGAAGGGCACGTTCGTTGGTGCTGAAGTGGTAAGCGTGAAGATGGCGGAAGTCAATGGTGAGAAGAAGCTCGGCTTCGACGTTGTGAAAGCTATCGAACCGACCGCACCGGCCGAGGTCGCCGCGGGGCAGCCATAAGCAACACCGCAACTGTTGTGCGCGGGGATATCAATTCCCTCGCACAACGGCTCAATCGATAACCCAAGCAAGAAGCCCACCTGTTGCAACAGGTGGGCTTCTTCACTTATCGGATGTGATAGACGATATACGCGGGATCGGAATAGATTTCGTGCAAATAGATAGCGACAAGTGGCTTATCGGCTGGCGTAATCACATGCGTGATCCCTTCCGCTCGTAGCTCTTGCAACCGCTCCGCCGCGGTCCAATCCTTGGCATACCATGCCTCGACTTGTTTCATTCGCCGCAGCCATTCCAACACTTCGACATCTCGATATGGCACCGATTTGAAGTCCGCAAAGATCGCGGCTCCGCTATGCAAGCGGAATCGCTGCAGATCGACGGGTATGAGGTTTGAACCGGGTTTCGGGCGTGGCGGTGGCGTGAAACTGGCGGACATGGAACCTCGCCCTGTGCCCACCGCCGGTATGCGAACCGGCAACAAATACACATCGTTCGGGCCAGACTGCGACCGGATGAAATCGTACAGTGGCGCTTCGTCTTCACCCGTGCGATATCCCGCGCCGGATGCCGTGACCCATGCACCGCCCGCCGCGAGAATCGCCACCACAGCCAGAGCCAACCAGGCTGCGATTCGCGAATCGGGAACTTGAGCCGCCAGCCGGGCCATGATCACAGCCGTCGCAACCGGCACCAAAACAATCGAGATTCGCCACGGGAAAGCGAGGGCCAATGTTGGGCTATCGTGGCGATACTGCACTGCGGTCAGGATCAAACCAATCGCAGCCGTGATCAGCAGAGTGGGTAAGATTCGCGATCGCCCCAAAACCAAAAGCCCCATCACCACCCACGCGAGTTGCAACCCGGCAACTTCGTCAAACCAACGAGAAATCACTGTGTGATGCGGGATGCGGACATACGCAAGCACGCGCTGGCCTTCGGCGAACGCAGCCGGATCATCCGCAGATGCAAAGGTAAAGAGTGTGTAGGCCGCCACGGGTGCCATGATGGCCGATGCCGCAAGCAGAGCACGAAATGCGTTTGGGCCAGCATTCGCGTTCGTCCACAGCATCACGACCAAGAAGCCGAGTAAGAGCGATGCAGCCGCTAGCAGATAAGTGGCATGAAACCCACACGCCGCCGCAACCAGAAACGCCGCAAGAACAGATCTGCGGTTGGCGAACGCGGCCAGCCCGGCGATGAGCAACACACCAAATGTGGAAGGCTGCAACCCTGGCCCAAGTACATACTGACCCGCCACACCGGCGTGAAAGAACCAGGGATAATCGACGCCAAAGATTTGCACCGACGCCACACGCAGAATTGCCGCATGTGTGGCAATGAATGCAGCCGCCCAAACGAGGCGAAACGTTAGCGACTGCGGCACCCACGAAATCGCGCTGATGAGCCAGCGCATGCTCAGGAAGTAGCCCATTAAAAGGAGAAAGTACATGGCCTGGAACGACCACTCACCCAGGTACTGGTACATCACCGCGACGAGTGCGGAAAAGACCGGTGTCGGATCGGTGGTGTTGGCGAGCCAATCCTGCGAGAGATGGCCAAGCCCGCCGCTCGCAAGGCCATGCAGGAAGTACTGGTTCTGGTTCGAGTAGTAGAGGGGCGATTGCATATGGGCGAGGGCGAAGGCGAGCGCGAGAACGACTGCCTCAACGGGGTAGCGTGGTCGCACCGGCATAGGGGAATCAAGCATCACGAGGTCGCAGTGAGGCCAGGGCGGATGAAGGGGATAGTCCTACACAACCCGCCCGCCGCTGTCGCGTGAAAGCGGAGTCTTTGTTGCCAGTTGCTATCGTCATCGGTCTTCAGGAAATCATTCTTTCTCGAATAGCGCTTGCACGAAGGCATCGGGATCGAATGGTTCCATGTCGTCGAGCGTTTCACCCAGCCCGATGAACTTCACAGGCAAGCCCAGTTTTTGCTTGATCGCAAAGACAGAGCCACCTTTGGCGGTCCCATCCAGTTTCGAGAGGATGATGCCCGTACACTTCACGGATTTGGAGAACTGTTCGGCCTGCATGACCGCGTTCTGCCCCGTGGTAGCATCCAATACCAGTAACACTTCATGCGGCGCGCCGGGGATTTGCTTGGATACCACCCGATGGATCTTCTCCAACTCCTTCATCAGGTGCGTCTGCGTGTGAAGCCGCCCCGCAGTATCGACGATGAGCACATCGAATTCACGAGCTTTGGCTTTCTCGCACGCATCGTGGGCAACAGCAGAAGGATCAGCACCTTGCCCCTGTTTCACAATCTCGCAGCCAATCCGCCCTGCCCAGACTGTGAGTTGCTCCACCGCGGCGGCACGGAAGGTATCGCATGCTGCCACGAGCACTTTCTTCCCATCGGCTTGTAATCGGTTGGCGAGCTTGGCAATGGATGTGGTTTTTCCCGAACCGTTCACACCCGCGATCATCACAACCGTTGGCCCGTTGGTGGCCCAGTTCATTCCGGGCGTGTCGGTGGAGAGCAGTTCGCGAAGCTGCTGCCGCACGAAGACTTCCACTTCGCCAGAGATCTCTTTATCGCGGAACGCCAGCCGCACGCGATCCACAATCAACGCCGTGGCCTGCGTTCCAACATCGGCCAGGTAGAGCCGCTTCTCGAGTTCGCCGAGGAAGTCTTCGTCAACCTTTCCCTTGCCACGCAGCAGGTCGAAGACGCCTGAGAAAACGTTCTTCGTTTTGGATAACCCCGACTTGATCTTGGTAAACAATCGCCCGAGCATGCCGGCCCCCTGATGCGTCGATAAGCAATATCTCGATATTGTACGGACACATACCGGTCAGTTCCTCGTGGGCATCAAGACGCCGCCCGACCATGATGATAATCTGAATGCACAGGCCCCCGGAGATACTCGATGAAACGGTTCGTTGGCAGATTGCTAATCATAGGCTTTCTCAGCACGCCGGCCGGGCTATTGGCTCAACGCGAGCAACCACCGCAAGCGGTTCCCTCCAAGTCCGAGAGCCAACGCAATGACTTCTTCAAGCAAGGGAAGATTGTCCGTTTGCAGATTGATCTGGATAAACAGCAAGCCGATGCGCTAAGGCGCGACAATCGCAAGTATGCGAAGTGCACCCTCAAAGATGGCGATTCCACTTTCTCCGATGTTGGAATTCATCTGAAAGGTGCAGCGGGCAGCTTCCGCGGATTGGACGATAAGCCGGGTCTCACTTTGAACATGGATAAGTACGTTGATGGGCAACGCTATCATGGCATGGACAAGTTCCACCTTGCGAATTCCGTGCAAGATCCCAGTTATCTTTCGGAGTTGATCTGTGGGGAATTGTTTCGTGCGGCGGGGGTGCCGGCTTCGCGCATCGGGCACGCGGTGGTGACGATTAACGGCCGCAATCGTGGCATGTATTACATCAAGGAAGGCTACGACAACAGCTTTCTCAAAGCGCATTTTGGCAACAGCGATGGAAACTTTTACGACGGGGGTTTCCTGCGAGATATCGATCAGCCTCTTCAACTGATATCGAGTAAGAACGACGTGGCCGATCGGGCCGATCTCAAGAACCTTCTCAACGCGACTCGCGAACCCGACAAGGACAAGCGATTTCAGCGTCTCGAACGCTTGCTCGACCTCGATAAATTCATCAGTTACATGGTGCTGGAAGCCGTGATGTGGGACTGGGACGGCTACCCTTTCAAGTGCAACAACTATCGCGTGTACCACGATCCGAAGAAAGACAAAATTACCTTTATCCCATCGGGTATGGATCAGATGTTTGGGGATGTCAACGGCCCGGTCATTCCAGATTTTCAGGGCGTTGTGGCTCGCACGCTCATGAACACACCCGAGGGGCGTAAGCGGTATATCGCTCGATTCAAAGAGATCATGGATAAGGTGTACAAGACCGACGAGTTGGTGCGACGGCTCGACGAGTTGGAGAAGAGCATTCAACCGGAGTTGGCCAAAGTCGATCCGGGGGCGGGGCGAGATTACAAGAATCAGGTTAATCGCCTGCGCGAAGCCATCAAGCAACGGCCCAAGATTCTCGCGGAGCAATTATCGAAACTCGCCAAGTAAGCCGCCATGTGTGCGAGTTGGGTTAGTTCCGTAAACGGATTGCGACTGCGTTCGCGAACACAAGAACTGAGCATCAGGCGGAAACTCAAGGAGTGTTGCTGTGCGGGTTGCTCACTTTGATTGCTTCAGTGGGATTTCCGGCGACATGGTACTGGGAGCGGTTCTTGATGCGGGTGTCTCTGCGGACGCAATCCGCAGCACATTTGATTCACTCGCTTTACCGATCACGCTCGAAGTCGAACGTGTCAAAAGGTGCGGGTTCGCAGCGACGAAAGCCACAATCGTGGCAGCCGATCAAGAAGACTATCGGTTCCTGCCGGACATCCTGGCGATTCTCGCAAAAGCCAGGATGAGTGAAAAGCAACGTGAACTGGCTACAGCCATCTTTCGCAAGATCGCCACAGCCGAAGCCGCCGCACACGGAATGCCCTTGGAGCGAGTGCATTTTCACGAAGTCGGAGCGCTCGATAGTATTGCCGACATTGTGGGTGCGAGCATCGGGCTGGACTTACTGGGCGTTGAACGGTTCACGAGTTCTCCGGTGCCCACCGGAAGAGGAACAGTAAAAGGCGCGCATGGCATTATGCCCGTGCCCACGCCTGGCACGCTGGAATTGCTCAAAGGTGTGCCACTCGCGGCGTCGAGTATCGAGTTCGAACTGACGACGCCAACCGGAGCCGCCATCCTCACGAGTGTCGTATCCGAATTCACGGCATCGCCACAGATGACAGTCGAACGTGTCGGCAGTGGAGCCGGGACGAAGGATTTCATCGATCGCCCCAATATCCTTCGCCTCCTGGTGGGTGAAGCCCAGCCGATGCTGCGAACAGTTACTGCGGAAACAGATATCGTGATGGTGCTGGAAACGAACCTGGACGACGTTTCACCTGAAGTGCTTGGCTACAGCATGGAACAACTGTTCGCAGCCGGCGCTCTGGACGTATTCACAGTGCCAATTCAGATGAAGAAGAATCGCCCCGGCATGCTTCTTACCGTAATCTGTGCTCCGGAGAAAGCCGCGGAACTGGAAGCCATTCTGTTTCGTGAAACGGGTACGTTTGGCATCCGAAAGCACACAGCCGAGCGATCGAAATTGCAACGCGAGGCGGTTTCGATCGAGACGCCTTGGGGATTAGTGAAGGCGAAACGCGGCTGGCGTGCCGATGGTTTTGAAGTGCTGACGCCCGAATACGAAGATAGCGCCCGCGTGGCTCGCGAAAACAGCGTACCGCTCCGCGAAGTTTATCGTTCGATCCAGAAACCCGATTCGCCATTAAGGCACCGAGACACCGAGAAGCAGTGAACCTATCACAACACGGTCTCCTCAGTGTCTCTGTGATCAGTTCCTGTTCCATCCCGAGCAAGCCATGCCGTCGTCTACCGAGATTCGCCAGCAATTCATCGACTTCTTCTGCCAGAAACACGGGCACAAGAACATCCCTTCAAGCCCGGTTGTTCCGCACGACGACCCCACGCTGTTGTTTGCGAATGCCGGGATGAATCAGTTCAAGCCGTATTTTCTCGGCCTGGAGTCGCCCAAGTTCAAGCGTGTCGCAAACACACAGAAGTGCATCCGTGCCGGCGGTAAGCACAACGATCTCGACGACGTGGGGAAGGATACCTACCACCACACGTTCTTCGAGATGCTTGGGAACTGGAGCTTTGGCGATTACTTCAAGAAAGATGCGATTGCTTGGGCGTGGGAACTGCTCACGGAAGTGTGGAAGCTCGACAAAACGCGATTGCACGTCACCGTGTTTGAAGGCGACCCGGCCAACGGCATCCCGCGCGACGAAGAAGCCGCCGGCTACTGGAAAGCGGTGGGTGTTCCTGAGTCGCAAATTCACCTGGGGAACAAGAAAGATAACTTCTGGGAGATGGGGAACACAGGGCCATGCGGCCCCTGCACGGAAGTGCATATTGACAAGACGCCAGACAAGAGCGGCGGTTCGCTGGTGAACGCCGGCACAGATCGTGTCATCGAAATCTGGAACCTCGTGTTCATCCAGTTTAATCGAAACGAAGATCAATCGCTCATGCCGTTGCCGGCACAGCACGTTGATACCGGCATGGGGTTCGAGCGTATCTGTGCCGTGCTTCAAGCGAAGAACAGCAACTACGACACGGATGTGTTCACCCCGATCTTCAAGGCGATTCAGCGAGTGACGCGGTACGAAAGCCCTTATGGCAGCGTTCTTGAGAGCCTGCCCGATACGGCATACCGCGTGATTGCCGATCACATCCGCACCCTCACCTTCGCGCTCACCGACGGAGCCGTGATCGGAAACGACGGCCGAAACTACGTTCTGAAGCGTATCCTTCGACGAGCCGAACGATACGGCGTTCAGGTTCTAGGAACGGTTGAACCGTTCTTGCACGCTTTGGTGCCCACTGTGGTGGAGCACATGAGTGGGGCGTTCCCGGAACTGTCGCGCGACCCGCAAAAAGTCCGCGACCAGATCTACGATGAAGAGACCGCGTTCTTACGCACACTGAAACGCGGCATCACGTTATTCAATCGGATTTCCACGCAGATGAAGCAAGACGGGCTGACCGTCGTGAGCGGCGAAGACGCCTTCACTCTGCACGACACGCACGGCGTTCTGATCGATATCACGCAGCAGATGGCAGCGGAACAGGGGTTAACGGTCGATGAGGTCGGTTACGAAGAAGCGATGAAACGAGCCAAGGATAAGGCTCGCGCCGGTGGAAAGAGATTCACCATTACCACCGTGAAGGGCGAACTGCCGCCAACCGATGACGCACCAAAATATACATCGGAAGTAATCTCTGCGAAGGTGATTGGGTGGGTGAAGGAAGACACGGTAGTTACCACTGGCACATTGCAAGCCGGCGAAACCGTTGCCCTGCTTTTGGATCGCACCAACTTCTATGGCGAACAGGGCGGGCAAGTCGGCGACACCGGCACAATTCGCTCGAAAACCGGTGCCGACTTCGAGGTGCGCGATACCCAACGCGCCGGCGACACGGTGTTGCACGATGGTGTCCTTCACGATGGAAAACTAACTGTTGGCGACACGGTGGAAGTGCTTCAGACAACCACTCGCCGCGTGGACATCATGCGTAACCACACCGCGACGCACCTGTTGAACCTCGCCTTGAAACAGGTACTCGGTGCGCACGTCGAGCAAAAGGGATCGTTGGTCGATGAAGAGAAAACTCGATTCGACTTCAGTCACGATCGGCCAATCAAGCCGGAGGAACTGCGAGCCATTGAGCAACGCGTCAACCGCCAAGTTGCGTTGGATCAGATCGTGTCCGCCGTCGCAATGCCACTGACTAAAGCCAAGGAATTGCCGGGCGTTCGTGCTGTGTTTGGCGAGAAATACCCTGATCCCGTTCGTGTCGTGATCGTTGGGGCCGATTCGCCGGAGAAAGCAACGCATGATAACTCGGTCGAGTTTTGCGGCGGAACGCACATGCCCCGCACCGGATTGATCGGGTACTTCAAGATTCAGAGCCAGGAAGGTGTGGCAAAAGGGATTCGCCGCATCACCGCGATCACAGGCCGCCCGGCTTACGATGACGTGCAGGCTCGCAGTGCGGTCGTTGACGAGCTGACTGCGAAGTTTCAATGCCGCGTGGAAGATCTGCCCACCCGCATCGATACGCTTCAGGAACAGGTCAAGAAGTTGCAGGACCAACTCAAGAAGGGAGCCGCGGCCGATCTGGCTGGGGCGGTGGAAAAGTTGATTGATGAAGCCGAGACCGTGCACGGCGTTAAATTGATCGTTGCGAAGTTACCAGAAGGAACCAACCTCGATGCCGTCCGCGGGCAGGTCGACCGCATCCGTCAGAAATGCGAGTCCGCTTTCATCGTCTTTGGCTGGGTGGAAGATGAGGGTAAGGTGCCATTGCTTGTCGCGCTGACACACGACCTGGTCAAGAAAGGCCTCAAAGCGGGCGACATCGTGAAACAGATCGCGGTGATTGTGGGTGGCAGTGGCGGCGGGAAACCCGATATCGCACAGGCGGGTGGTAAAGACGCCAGCAAACTCCCCGAGGCGCTTCTCAAAGCCGAACACCTCGGGCGTGAAATGATTGCGAAGTGAATCACGGGCTGTGAAGCAGCACACGCAGCAGAAGTATGATCAAACCACTTCTCGCTTGGTTTTCTGCTGTTTGTGTTTCTTGGTGGGTGCGGCAACTTCTTCCTGTGCGAAGTCGATCATCTGTAGTCGCTTTCGCACGCCATCGGCATAGACTTCCGAAAGTTCCACACCCAGGAACTTCCGCCCGAGTTTCTTCGCGACAGCTAATGTCGTTCCGCTACCTGCGAACGGGTCGATCACCACATCGCCGGGATTGGTCGCAACGCGCAGGATGCGTTCCAGCACGGCCTCTGGCATCTGGCAAGGGTGCCCCGTGCGTTCATGGAACGTCCCACACACACGCGGGACATACCAGGTGTCGCCGTCTTCACGGAAGTGGTCGCCGGTTTCTTGCGGGCGAAGCACCCAGGTATCGTCTGGCAGTTTACCAGTGGGGTTGGCGCGACGGTCCGCGTAAGTCGTTTGCCGCGCCGATGGCACTCGCACCGCGTCGGCGTGAAACGTGCACCGCTTGGGATCGCGGACGTAGTAAAAAATATGGGCGTGGCTGCGGTTAAATTTCTTCGAGCAGTTCACACCGAAGGTGTAATGCCAGACGATCCAGTTTCGCAGCGTTAACCCAAGGTTATCCAGGCGAATCTTGTGCTCTGCTGCGAACTCATCCCCGATGGCCAGAAAGAACGCGCCGCTGGGCTTTAGCAATCGGGCAGCGCTTGCCATCCACTTCTCGGTCCATGCCAGGTAATCCGCCTTCGCTCTGCGATCGTCGTACAAATCGTACTCGTACCCAATGTTGAACGGCGGGTCTGCGAAAACGAGATCCGCACATTCCGCCGGAAGGCCTTCCAGGACTTTGATGCAGTCCCCAGTGATCACATTGTCGTAATCCATACCCACGCCTTCTTCGGAATAACTGATTGTGTTTCGCGCTGCGGCAATAGTGGCACATTCGCGCAGCTCGCGCAAGTGGAATTTCTTGGAAGAATCGCTTCCGGTGAAACTGGGGTTGGCGGAGGAAGAGAAGGTCGGGTAACTTCCCATCGCACACGAGAGCCACAAACGGGCCGGGGTCACGGATGATCCAGCATGTTAACGCAGTTTGGAAGTTCCGCCATTTCTTAATGGCACTCGTCAAACTCGACCTGCGCCAGCGTTATCGCCGGTCGGTCCTGGGGATCGGTTGGTCATTGCTCAACCCGATCGCCATGACGATCGTGTTCACGCTGGTGTTCAGTAATCTGCTTGGCAGTGGCGACCCCATTAGCTACGCGGCATCGGTTCTCACCGGGTTCGCGATTTGGGGCTTCATTCGCGACTCGACACTCACCGGCTGTCGATGCTTCCAGACCAACGAAGCGTACATTCGGCAAAGCCCCATTCCCTATACCGTGTACACTCTGCGCACCGCTCTTGGTCAGGCGATTCACTCGCTGATTGCTTTGGGCGTTGTGGTGGCGATGGTGGCGGTTTATCAAGCCGATGCCAGCGTTGTGCTTCGTGTCGGACTGATGCTGCCCGGATTGGTGTTGGTGTTCTTGGCGGCTTGGGCGGCGTGCACAATTGCGGCGTTTGTCACCGTGTTTTTCCACGACACGCAGCACCTGCTCGAAGTGACTGCCCAGATCCTGTTCTTCCTCACTCCGATTATGTATCCGCGCGAACTGCTCGACGCCAAGCAAATGGGATGGATCGTGGATGCGAACCCCGTGTACTGGTTACTCGAACTCACACGCGGGCCACTTCTTACCGGTCAAGTCCCCGCTATGGGCATGTACTTGGCCGGAGCGAGCATCACGGCTGTGTTGCTTGGTTTGGCGTTTGGCACTGTGGTCTGGCTCCAGAAGCGAGTGATCTTCCAGTTGTGAAGTTCGACCCGCGAATCGCAGAATCGTGGCACCCATTCCGGACCGGAATTACCGACATGGCGAGTATTGAAGTCCGCGATGCTTCCATCACGTTCACCGCGACTCAAAGCCGGCACTCTTCTTTCAAGGAGTACGTGGTACGCGGATTGTTCCGCCGATCTCGTAATCCGCAAGTGGCCATCCATGCCCTCACGGATGTGAACCTGTTGGCTTCCGAAGGCGATCGGATTGGCATCATTGGCCACAACGGAGCCGGCAAAACAACCATGCTCAAGCTCCTTGCGGGGATCTACACACCAACGCAAGGCGATTGCAAAGTTACGGGTCAGGTCTGCTCGCTCTTCGATATTTCGATTGGCTTCGAGAACGAAGCAACCGGATGGGAGAACATCGTCTACCGGTCGTACCTTCAAGGGGAAAGCCCGACCAGCTTGAGCGGGAAGATGGAAGAGATCGCGGCGTTCTCGGAACTCGGCGAGTTCATCGATCTGCCCGTGAAGACATACTCCGCTGGCATGCGCATGCGATTGGCTTTCGCCATCGCCACCGCGACACGCCCGGAAGTGCTGCTTGTGGATGAAGTGCTCGCAGTGGGGGACAAAGCCTTTCAGATCAAGGCGAAGGCGCGAATGCAAGCAATGATGAACTCTTCCAGTGTCATGGTCGTGGTGTCGCACGACCTGAGTACGGTGAAAGATACTTGCAACCGGGTGTTGTGGATGAAGAAGGGGCGAGTTGTCGCCGATGGCCTCCCGACTGAAGTTCTCGCAGCGTATAACCGAGAGGTTTCCGGTGAGGGCGAAACCGTAGGATGCGACGCGAAAGCGGCCTGACGCGGAGGTTCGGATGCGGGTGCTGTTTAACGGATCGTCGGCCATCCGCCCGAAAACCGGTGTTGGGCACACAACGGCTGAGCTGCACCACGCGCTGGCGAGCGAATACTCGGGCGACACCTTTTGGCAATACCCAGGAGAACGGCTTCGATGCACCGCACGCCGTTTCTTCCGCAGCCCGGCAACTCAGCCAACCGGTAGTTCACCACCGAAACCCGCAGCGCCCTCGGCAACCAAATCGCTCGCGGTTCGGCTCGCTCGCACAGCATACTCCACTCATTTCCAGGCCGTTGCTCGGTTCGGGCGGTTCGATCTTTACCACGAGCCTAACCTTGTCCCGTTTCTTGTTCCGCTTCCAACAGTTGTGACTGTTCATGATCTCTCGGTGCTACTGTTCCCACAATGGCACCCAGCGGATCGTGTGAAGCGATATGAGCAAGCCTTTGCTCGGGGCATCGCCGCCGCCGCCCATATCCTGGTCGATTCCAACGCCGTTCGTGCGGAAGCGATACGGATTCTAGGACTTTCCCCTAAACGAGTGACAACGGTTCACTGTGGAATCAGTTCGAGCTTCCGCCCTCAATCACCCGCGGAGATCGCCACCACTCGAACCAGACTGGAGTTGCCCGCGCGGTATCTGCTCTACGTCGGCACAGTGGAACCGCGAAAGAACTTGGGGATGCTCCTGCGGGCGTATTGCGACTTGCCCGCCGAGTTGCGCGATCGCTGCCCGTTGATTCTGGGCGGCACATGGGGTTGGAAATCGGAACCGGAGCGGGAGTTCTTCGAACAAAAAGCGCGGCACTGTGGCGTGCGTTATCTGGGCTACGTTGCCGACGAAGATTTGCCAGGCTTATACGCCGGTGCGGAGGCGCTGTTCTATCCGTCCTTCTACGAAGGCTTCGGGCTTCCGCCTGTTGAGATGATGGCTTGCGGAGGTGCGGCCGTTGTTTCGAGCGCGGATGCGGTTCGCGAAGTAATCGGGAACTCCGCACCAGTTCTCGACCCCAACGATCTGAATGCTTGGCGAAATGCGATGACGTTAGCAATCACCGACCGCGAGTACTTCGCCCGGTTCCGGCGAAATGCCGTCGCCCATGCCGCACAGTTCAGTTGGGTGAACGCGGCCCATCAGACGTACTCCGTGTATCAGTCGGTGCTTGGAATTGCTGCGGTCACATCACCCCGCGCAGCCGCGTAAGACGAACACACCCGACACGGCATTAAACAATCCATGCACGATGGCCGGAACAAGCACGCCACGCGTACGCACGGCCAGCCATCCCAGCCCAAGCCCGAGGAAAAACAGCGGCACCGGGCTAGGCCAGACCATTGAGTGAACCGAAGCGAACAGCGCCGCAGAGGAGTAAATCGCTAATGTGGTTCGTCGCTTCGAATGCCAGACCGCAAACACAATAAACTGGCCAACGATCAATAGCACCAGGAACACCACCGGTCCCGGCCGACCCGCGAGAACCGCGAAGAGCAACGCGATGGCAATAACGAGCCACGCCCTCCTGGCAGTCGGAACATCTGGAAGCGGTCGAGGCTTTCGGCCGCCGAGAATCCAGGCGAGAACAACCCCACGAAACACCACTTCTTCGATCAGCGGTGCTGCAACGGACACTTGAAACAGAAACAAGATTCGGTCGATCGACAACTGCGGCACGAACTTGGTCAGGTCGTGTGCATCCGGCGGAAGATCGAACGCGGCGAGTAGCAGGTTGAGCAGGAAGTTGAAGCCAAGCACGACCGGTGTGAGAACGCACCACGCAGCTACACCGAGGGCGACACTCGCGACCCAACCGAGGCCACGCGGCATTCGCCACTCGGGGTAAAGGAGCTTGGCGGAAAGGTACAGCAAGCCAAGATAAACCGGCAATGCCAGCGACCTGGCCCACAATTCACGGAGAATGCCCACGTCCGCGAGATCATTCCCATAGAGCCACTGAAAAAACCCCAAGTCCTTTAACGCGATCGAGAGCGTAATCGGGACAACAGCCGTTAACACCAAGAAGACAACCGCCAGAACCTCGATGCCGCTCCACGGCACCCGCCAGGGCTTCCATGGCGGGAGTAATCGCGTTGAACGGCGTCGGGCAACGCCCCAACAGATCAGGCCAACCGGAAGAGCGACGGCTGCCACAATCGCGCCCGAAGTCAGCATTTCAACGGCTTCACGCGACAGATCGGCAGGCACGGCGGTTGTCTCTCACGTTCGTGTGGTTCGCGTCGCCGATCGGCTATAACTTACTTTTTCTTGGGCGGCGCTGGCTTGAGGTAGTCGGGGAGGAGTTTCTCGTCGAGTGCAACTTTCGCACCTCCCGCTGGTATCTCTTGGCCCGCAGACCACAAGATGCCGTTCACGAGAAAGCGGCGGTAACCTTCCTTGGCGAGGCTCTCGTGCAAGTGGCCGCCGGTGAAGGAAAAGGACCGGCCACCTGCGGGTCGATCAAATGCCCACGCAATCACGTCCTGGTTCTCTTGTGGTGGAGCCTTCGCCTTGGGCGACCATGTTCGCAAGAGTGGTGTCACACCTTTCATGCCATCGGCAAACTTCAATTTCAGCAACCAGCCGTCATCAATGGCGAACGGTTTGACTCCGTTAAAGATCGGATGCTTAGGGAACTCGGCGAATTCGGCCACCCAGTGAGCACGTTCGCCAACACCTTTCTCCCACGCTGCCCCGGCCAAACCGCGTGCGCGATCGCCGAAGTCTTTGGGATAATCTACGGTTTGGTGAAACTGAACAATCCCAACGCCAGCTTCGGCAAGTTTCTGCACCTGCGCCGCGCGGTCTTCCTTCAACGCCCCGTGTTTATCGCCGCCGTCGAAAAAGAATACGACCGCTTTCGCGCCCGCAAGCGTCTCGGCTTTCTTCGGCCAGTCGATCGCCAGCACCGGGGCGACGCCCGGGTTTTGCCGTAGCAGGTCCATCAAAACGGCACAACCGCCCACATATTCATGCTCGCCGGCTTTGAAGAAGTTGGACCCTGCGATCAGAACGATCTTAGCTGCTTTCGGGTCCGTGGGCAGTGCCTCCACGGGCGGGGAATTCCGCACCGGCTCATCGGCTTGTGTTACAGCGGCTGATATCGCCAAAGCGATCAGGAGAAGGGAGAGGGTTCGCATTCTGGGTTACCTCTGTCATGGGATTCGCTATTTGCAAAGATACTGCAGAACTTGATTGGGGCGAGTACAATCACCGGCGGTGCGGGCAATCTCGCCCGACTTCCTCCCTCCCTCGGGCCATCCGATGAAGCGCTTCCTCCTTGCACTCTTGCTCACTAGCACATCTGGCGGATTCCTGCATGCGCAGGTTCCCAAGACGCAGCCTGTCGGGCCAGAGCCAACCGCTGCGAACGTGCCATACGGAACGCACCCGCGACAAGTGCTCGATTTCTGGCAAGCCAAGTCCGATACACCCACGCCGGTTGTGATGCTCATTCATGGTGGCGGTTGGGTGAACGGCGATAAGGGGAGCTATCGGAGCACCGCGAAGCGTTATCTCGACGCGGGCATTTCCGTCGCCGCCATCAACTACCGCATGGTGACTGAAGCAGACGAGAAAGGGATTCAACCGCCGGTGAAATGGCCACTGGAAGACGCCGCGCGGGCGATCCAATTCGTGCGATCCAAGGCGAAGGAGTGGAACATCGATAAGCCGCGGATCGGCGCGACTGGTGGCTCCGCTGGCGGCTGTTCCTCGCTGTGGCTCGCCTTCCATGATGATCTTGCCGATCCCAAAAGCAAAGACGCAATCGCCCGCGAGTCCACTCGTTTATTCTGTGTCGCCGTGACGGGTGCACAAACGACGCTCGACCCGAAGGTGCTTCGTGAGTGGATGCCCAACTCTCGCTATGGTGGGCATGCGTTTGGCGTTCGCACGCCACAGAACCGCGACGGTGCCTTCCAGGCATTCTTCGAGCAGCGCGAGAAACTTCAGGACTGGATCAAGGAATACTCGCCGATCTCGCATGTCACCAAGGACGACCCGGCGGTGTTCCTGGAATACCCCTCGCAAAAGAAGCCGCCGGTGAAGGGCGAAAACCAGGACGATCCCACACACTCCGCCTTGCTCGGCATGATTCTCGTGGAAAAGCTCAAAGCCGAAAAGGTCGAAGCCATTCTCGTGTACCCCGGCCAAACGCATGAGAAATACAAGAACTCTGGCGACTTTCTCATCGATCGACTCAAGGCCAAGTAGTGCGAGTTTCTGCGTGTTCATGCCCATGCAGTACCCTTCTCCTTCACCCGGATCATCCTGTTAGAATCCGGGTGAGTGGAACTGAACGATTCTGCTGGCAATTTCGGCCGCAATATCTGCGTGAGGATATGTCGATGTGCGACGGGCGACATGCCAGTTCTAACGTGATGGAGTGAGAAACCGCTCCAGTGCCGTCAGTCCAATTTCGAGCACTTGCTTCGGGTTCGCAGACCACAATTCCTGGTTCATCAATTCCAAGGACACGGCTCCCTCGTAACCAATCTTGCGCAAGTGATGGATGATTGGCTCGATGTGGAAGTCGCCATCGCCCGGCATCACGCGGTCCGAATCGGTCATCATTTCGCGCGGAACGCCAGGCACATCGCACAGGTGAACATGAAAGAGATTCGCCGGTGTGAGGCGATTAAGATCCTCAAACTTGCTCGGCCCTTTGTAGTAATGGAACACGTCGAGGCACACACCCACGTTCGGCTGGCGGGTTTGCTCAACCAAAGAAGTGGCAGTATCGAGTGACGCACAGAACGCATCGGTGCCGCGGAACTCTAACGCAATTCGCACGCCAAACGCGGCCGCCCATTCCGCAGCTTGAGCCAGAGATACCACGGCACGCCCAAGCGATTGCGAATCGGGCTTCTGGGCGAAATCGGCGGCAAGAATGAGTGTGCGAATGCCAAACACCTGGCACATTTCGAGCCGCTGGCGGAAGTGATCGAAGTGCGCTTTTCTCTGTTCGCCTTGCGAAAGCAATAGCCCGCCCTGGTATGCCGCGGCGGATATCGCAATGCCCGCATTCGCGAGCAACTCAACCGTCGCGGCCACGGGCACAACTTCGAGGTGCTTTTCGAGCTTGGTTAGCCAGACCTCCATCGCCTTGCAACCGGCTGCCACAAAGTTCTCGATATCTGTGGCGAAGGAGCCAGGCATTATTGTTGCCTGCGAGATGCAAGGAATCATGGCTCATCTGCTTTGAGATTCTTGTTCTTGGGTATCGGTTTCTTATTCGAATCTCTCTTTTGAGGCTTCGGTTCCTCTGGTGTGAGCGGTGCGGGCGATGACTCGAACACTCCGGTGAGCCAGAGCACCAGTAGCGTGATGGCTGTCATGTGCAAGAGGCCACCCAAAATCATGAGCTTTCGCCCGCGACTCTTCTCTTCGGCCGTCAATCCTTTGCGTCTTGGCGTTGAAGGAGTCGAATCCGTATGCGTCATGTCAAACGCAGGCGAGCCGATCCCCCAGACGTCTGCATCGTTCGCCAATGGTGGCTCGACCGCGCTTGCGCTCGGTATGGCCTGTGCCATGTCGATTGAAGAAGCCGGCGACGCCAGCGGCACATGCGCGGGTTGTTGCGGCACCACACCCGGGCGGCAGAATCGCATCAAGCCCGCCTCCACCTCGTAGGCTGTGGCCGGTCGACGTTCGGGTTGCTTCGCCATCATGCGATCAATCAGTGCGACAAACTCGGCTGGAAGATCGGGCCGCAAAGTGGCCAGCGGTGTTGGTTCAACTGATCGAATCTTGGTCGCCAGATCGGGATCATCCGCGCTAAACGGGGCACGCACCGCGAGGAGGAAATACATCGCGGCACCCAGCCCATAAATGTCGCCGCGTGGGTCGAGATATGCGACATCCAGGCGTTCCGGCGGCAGATACGGATTTAGCACTTCAGGAAAAGCCGACGCCGGCGGGCGAATCGGAACCAGGCCGAGTTCCGCAAGGCGAATGATCGCTCCCTGCGCGGGGCGACGCCGAGTTGTGCCATCCGGTTGCGATTTCATCGCGAGGGGACCAATCAATAAGTTGGTCGGTCGGATGTCGCCATGCGCGCCGCCGCGTTCGTGTGCGAATCGCAATGCCGAAGCAACGGCACGCCCATATTCGGCGGCCATGGTTCCCGGCATGGCTCCGCCAATTTCCTTGGCCAAACTCTCGACATCGGCAACTTCGGCCGGTTGATCCGTCACCACATACAGTTCGTTACCGAAGGTTCCGGCGTCGAGAAGGTGAATGAGATTTGGGTGATCGATCATCCCGAACGTGCGAGCACGACCGATGTAATTAATCGGGTTATCCGCTGGCGAGAGCCAATCGGCGCGGATGCGACGAAGCACCAACGGAGTTCGCAATGACGGGTGGAGTGCTTTGTACGCCGTTCCGCCCGGGCAGGGACCGATTACATCGATAATCGGATAACCCGCAAAGTTCAGTTCGCCGCCACGAGCTTCGCGGATCGCACCGGCTTGAAACCGTGTGAGAACACCACGAGACAACAGGTATTCGCACAGCGCGCTCAGATCCGATTGTGGAATATCGGGTTGGCGAATGAGCTGTTCGATTTGTTCTGGAAATAGCACTCGACTGGCCTGAGCACGGTCGAGGAATCCAGCAACGGATTCGGAAGGCATGGCGTCATATCTCTCGTGAGGGCAACAATAGCAATTGTAGATCACAGGGTGGAGGATAGCGAATGGTTTGAAGGCATCGGGTTCAGCTCGTCGCGGAGGGTTCGAGCACGCCTGGTGGTGTCACACGCTTGGCGTTCCAGCGTTCGACCCATTCGGCCCAAGAAACTTCGCGGGCGAGATCGTCTTTGCCAATTCCCGCCACGCCATCGGGCGAACGTGAGCGGGCGTTGACCTCTTCCGATGCCGCCATATCGAGCAAGCCGCGAAGTGCAGCGTAGAATGCGGATTGCTGTGATGACGTCAATCGATCAGCCCAACCATTTTGTTCAACAGTCGCTGCGATCCGCCCGCTCACGTTCTCGAACCCGATAACGAATGCGTCATTCCCCAAGCTGGGCGCAAGTATCTCGGCGGTGAGGCGCTGGCATCCGAAGCGAATCTCCCCGACTCGCAAGCCACCGGAGAGTAACGGTTCTCCCGATCGTTCGAGGATGCCCAGGAATTCGCGTTCCAGGAAGCGTTGCACGCCTTCGCGACAATGTTCCAGTTCATGGTGCAAGCGGTTGATCTTGTACCGATCCGCTTGTCGCATTTTCCGGAACAACTTGGGGACTGTTCCGGAATGGAAGCCGGGGCGAAGCAGACCGCGCATCGTTTCGCCGTGGGAACCAATCGTCACGGGTCGCAGGCGATCGGAGCGATTCGCGCGATAGAGTCGCCAGTTCGAGAGCAATTCCCATGCGACAAATCCGAACACACCCGGTATCCCCGCTACGATCCAAAACGCCCAGAAATTTGCTTTTCCAACGCCCCATCCGGATACATTTGCCATCACTTCGCCCAGCACGGAAGGAACCGAAGCGGGGTTCTCGCTGACCACCAACGGAAGCAGCAATTTGTGCGACACGGTTACCACCGGGAAGTGTTTCACGGGGTTAATCTGCGGTTCGATCAGCAGGTAGAACGCGAAGCGGGTAACGTACGCAATGGGAAACCAGATCAGCCCCGCGATCACTTTGAGGATGAACGATCGTTGCGAATCGCCGCCGCGGAAACGGAGTTTCTCATCCACGGCATAGAGTTGCCGCTCGAACCAGTTCGCCAGAGCGCGGAACCAATCGATGATGGTGGCAATGATTCCAGGAATCAGGTTCACACGCACCACTCGCCACCAATCGGAAACGGCCTCGGCAATTTGATCCTGTAACCCCCAACCCCAGGGCGTGTTGTAGCCAATCGTCAGCACCGCCCAGATGAGCCAGCCCCAATTGAGCAAGAAGAAGGGATTGGCCCGGAACAAGAGCAAGCCGACGAACACGATGATGGTGACAAGGAAGGGACTCCAAAAGTGGCGGTGCAGGAATTGAACGGGGCGGCTCTGGCGAAACACACGCACCGCTGGCGATTTCCAGACGGCGCGCGGCAAATCCCAGAGCACCCCACGCACCACCCACCAGACTCTTGAAGCGGCTTCTCTCATTCCGCTACGGATCGAAGGAACATGCAACAAGCAGAACAGGATAATCGCCAGCCCCACCACCCATTCCCAATCCACGTGAAATCCCGCTTCGGGTGGCTTTTCGGTCCAGTGGAGTTCGCCAGTGGTTTCATCGGTCACGAACCAGCCTTCCGGTGCCGGCTTACTTGCCGTTGCGACACCGGAAACGAGGCCGGCGACCGCATGATACGCCTTGCCGACGAGGTGCGTCATCTCCTGTGCGAACACCACCGTCATGAAAGCCCCACCGAACGGGAGCAGCAAATAGAGAAACAGCGCGCGACCCACCGGATTGGCAAAGAAGAGCGAACTTGCTCGTTGCAGCCAACGGAGGTAGAACTCGCCGCGTCGATAGACGCCATCGATGGCATAAGCCAGGTTGGTATCGGCGCGCAACAGTGAATCGCCACGAATGAACTCGCCCGGGCTGCTCATATCCGCCATTTTGAGTCGATTGCGCGCAATCGCATCGCGAAGATCGCCAATGCGTAAGTAGCCGCGTTCACAAACACGATCAAGAAGTTCCGCAACAAGCTTATCGCGGCCAACCTCCTCAACCGGGTTCTGTGGTGTCAATCCGGCATCGGTCAATGCGTGCGAGATAACCGGTGTAAGTTCGGTGCGAAGATTATGTTCCAGCAGATGCACCTGATGATGAAAGAGCCGATCCAGGCGAAGTTGTGCCGAATGACCTAGCCCAACTTTGAGCATCTGTGTGTGCGCTTTTCGCAAACCGATCAAAATTCGAACAGGTCGGGCGCGTGGCAGTGGTCGCTTCACCGGGCGACGGCCCAGTGTGCGGAGCCATTCGGATAAATCGGCCGCGTAGACTTCGCGCGACAAATCAGCCGGGAGCTTCTGAAGATCGTAGAGACAGCGGGCCGCCCGTGGCCAAAATCCGGCTGCAGCGGGTTCCAGCAGTGGTGCCAGTGCTTGCCGCCATTCCAGACGGGTGTCGGCATCCCAGGCGAACATATCGCCCAGTGAATTCACCAGATCGCCGAGAGATTTCCGCGACTCGATTTCCGCGAGATCGCGATCTGAACCGGTGGCCATCGCCACGGCTTGCGTGCGAAGAATCGCCGCTCGAACAGAGTTCCCTTTCTGTTCGGCCTCTGCAGCTTTGCGAATCAGCCCGCGAGGATCTTCTCCAGTAGACGATTGATCGAGTTTGACCGTGTCGGTGGCTTCCCACCGTTCGTCCGGTTCAGGTTCGCGATATGGTTCAGAGGCCCCCTCGGGCCGTGTGCGGGCGAGCAATTCCTGCGGATCAAGGACCTCGGCGAAAGACGCTCGAACCACCGACCCGTGCGGCAGCATCGGAAACAAGCATTCAAGCCGATATCGCGAAAACCCCTCAGTTCGTAAATACGCCGCGGCAAACGCCTGGTATAGCATCGCATCGTCGGCATCCTCCGAAAACAGATGTTCGGACTGCAGAACGTAGCGAACTTCGCGAGCCACAGCGGAGCCAAAGCGATTGAGTTGGTCGCGGCACTCGCCGGGTGTCAGTTCTCCGCTGTCGAGCTTGCGGCGAATCTCTCCTTCAATCGCGGCACCATACAGCACTTCCCAGTAAACCCGCAGTTGATCGGCGTGCGGCAACCGCTCGATCATCCGATCGTTGGGATCGGTGATGAGAAGCAATTCGGGTTCTTCGCCAACGGTAACATGGGGCGGAAGAACCGGTGCGGCCGAAAGATCAGCGCGAGCCAGACGAAGTGTAAGCTCCGTGTTGGTCGGCAGGGGTTGGCCCCAATCGATGAGGTGGTGCAGCACCTGTCGAAAGTGACGTTCCGAAACCAGACGAACGGCGGGTTCAACCCTCCGCAAAACAGGCTCCAGACTCGCATCGTGAGACACGCAAACTCCTCGGAACTACTCAACAGGGGTTTCCCCCCATTGCACAGCGGCCTAGCAATCGCTCATTGACGAAAAGTCGATGAGGGTTGCGCGAAGGTCGAAACCGCCGCACTCGTTGTTGTGTATGTTAAACCGGACACAGCCACAGAGGGCAACGGATGATACGGACGACATTATTCTTATGCGTAATCGCAAGCGCGATCGCGGCCATGCTGCTGGGATTCCGCGCGGGAGCAGAAGATACGAAACTTGTCACAGACAAGTTGAACAAAACGATCAGCAATATTTCGTTCACCGCGACAGAAGGCAAGCCAGCCACACTCAAGGAACTCATGGGGAAGAAAGCAACTGTTGTGCTCTTCCTCTCGTTCGACTGTCCCGTTGCTCGTTCGTACTCAACCACGCTGGCGGAACTTCACGCGGCGTATGCGAACAAGGGCGTCGCGTTTGTGGGCGTGCTTCCCACGGATGACAACCCCGCCGAAGTCGCCAAGCGAGCAGCGGAATACAAAATCCCCTTCACTGTTGTAACCGATCCCACGCTCACGGCGGCGGATGCGTTCAAAGCAATTACGACTCCGGAAGCATTCGTCCTGGATGCGGCTTCCGTACTGCGTTATCGCGGCCGCATCGATAATGCGTTCCACGCGCGACTCAAACGCAACCCGCAGGTCACGGAATTCGATCTGAAGAACGCGATCGAGGATGTGTTAGCGGACAAGGATGTTGCCGTGCCTGCCACGATGGCGGTGGGTGCCATGTGCTGAGCAAGGAGCGGAAGCCGCAGCAGAACGCGGCGGTCACGTTCTACCGCGATGTGCTGCCGATTCTGCAGAACAACTGCCAGACGTGCCACCGCTCGGGCGATGTGGCCCCCTTTTCCTTGATCACCTACAAGCAAGCCGTGAATTGGTCGGCCGACATCGCGCACGTTGCGGACGATCGCTCGATGCCACCCTGGAAGCCCACGGCAGGCGGGCCGTTCATGAACGCTCGCGGGTTAACACTTCGCGAGATCGATACGCTGATCGCCTGGGAGAAAGCCGGGTGTCCGGAAGGTGACCCGAAGGAAGCCCCGCCCGCCGTGAAATTCCACGATGGCTGGCACCTCGGCGAACCAGACTTGGTGCTCACCGTGCCCGAAGACATGCACATTGGCGCGAGCGGGAAAGACTTGTTCCGTTGCTTCGTACTGCCAACAGGCTTGAAGGAAGATAAGTACATCGTGGCGTACGAAGTGAAACCAGGGAATGCCGCTGTCGTGCATCACTCGCTCAATTACTTCGACACCACAGGCAAAGCGCGACAACTTCAATTGAAGGAACAGAACCGCGAAAAAGCGGGCGAAGAAGCCGATCGCGGCCCGGGCTACAACGTGGGGATGGGCGTGGGATTCATTCCCAACGCGGCCGACACCAAGCCGGGATTGCCGCCCATCGGTTTCTTTGGCGGTTGGGCACCGGGGCAACTCCCTCCGCGACTCCCGGAAGGTTCAGGCGTCTGGCTTCCCAAGGAAGCCGAAGTGGTGTTGCAGATTCATTACCATCGCACCGGTAAAGCGGAAACCGATCGCACCCGCATTGGTGTGTACTTCGCCAAGAAACCGATCGAGAAGCCGTGGGTCACGCTCACAATCGGCGGGTTCTCGCCCTTCACCGTGATTCCCAAAGATGCGTCCGCCCACAAACTCAAAGGCTCTGCGTGGCTCACCGCAGACGCGAACATTCACAGCATCACCCCGCACATGCACCTGATTGGCAAGAGCATCAAGGTGACGATGACGCCACCGGATGGCGAACCGGTGGTGCTCGTGGACATCCCAGCATGGGACTATAACTGGCAGGAATCGTACTGGTTGAAAGAACCAGTCAAAGCCGTTGCGGGCACACGCTTCGATGTGGAAGGAATTTACGATAACTCCGCGAAGAACCCGCACAATCCATTCCGGCCGCCGCAAGCCATCACGTTTGGCGAACAGACCACGAACGAGATGCTCTTTGCGTTCCTCGGTGCGACGCCCACCGGCAAGGATCGCCCCCGCTTTGTGCGGCAAGATCCGAGCAAGAAGTGAGAAGCCCATTCTCGCAACAAAGCCCACCTGTGGTCACACGGGTGGGCTTTTGAATTGGTACAATTGACCATCGCTCACGAGGCCCGCACGAGGAACCACCTGATGAGATTGCGAACCGCCCTGGCCGTGTGCCTGGGCTTAGCGCCACTTGTTTCCATCTGGGGCGCTGATCCCAAACCCGCAGATAAACCGGCCAAATATGAGATTCCGTATCGCCTCACGGACACCAAGCATGTGCTTGTGCGGGCGAAGATTAACGGGAAAGGGCCATTCAACCTGATTCTCGATACGGGCGCGCCCGCGGTGTTCATCACGAAGCCAATCGCCAAGAAAGCTGGCGTTGCGACAGACGATGAAGGCTGGGGCACCTTCGATGCATTCGAGATGGAAGGCGGAGTGAAGGTCGAGAAGGTCAAGACTCGCGTTGAAGACCTGGTGCAAATCGATGGCATGAACAGCATGGGGCTGGCGGGTGTGGAGTTGCACGGCGTAATTGGTTACAACGTACTCGCCAAGTTCCGGATCGATTACGACTTCACTGCCGACAAGCTCACTTTCCAACCACTGCCGAACTTCGAACCACCCACACCCGAGCGCATCAAGGCCAAGGGCGGAGACGATATCCAGAGCATGGGGCCATTGGTCAAGATGCTTGCCGCACTCAGCGGGATGAAGCCAAACTTCGAAGTTGCACCACGCGGTTTCATCGGCATTGAATTCGACGAAGCAAAGGGCGCTGTGGTGGTGAAGAAAGTGCTCGCAGGTAGCCCGGCCGAGAAAGCTGGCTTCAAAGTGGGCGACACGATCGAAGCGGTGAAAGCAGTGGATGTGGCCAGCGGCAAAGATCTGGCTACCGCACTGGCAAAGGCCGGCGTGGGTACCAAGGTTCGCGTTACGGTGAAACGTGCGGGCAAGTCCGACGAATTAACGGTCGAACTCGGGAAGGGGCTTTAATCATGAATAGCACTTTCAAACTCCTGCTCCTCGCCGGTCTGGCTTTGCCTACGATTGCCATGGCGCAGCCACCGGAAAAAACAGCAGAAGAAGCGAAGAAAGCGGCAGGTAAGCCTGTTGTGGTGCCGTTTGAGTTGCTTCGCTCACGTCACATGGCGGTGGACGTGAAGATCAACGGCAAAGGGCCATACCGCCTGATCTTCGATACCGGTGCCCCAACCAACCTGATCAACAACAAACTCGCGAAGGAAGCGGGCGTGCTGAAGAAGGACGACAAGCCCGCGATTCCCTTGTTCGGCATGGGCGGCGCAAAGACACTGGACACATTCGAGATCGGCGGCGTGAAGATGGAAAAGATGCCCGTCATGGTGATGGATCACCCCACCGTCACGGCACTATCGAACGCGCTTGGCCCGATCGATGGCATCGTTGGGTTCCCGTTCTTCGCGCGTTACAAGACAACCGTGGACTACGAAAAGAAGGAACTCACGTTCGTTCCCAACGGTTATGAGCCGGCCGATGCGATGCAGGCGCTCATGCAAAAGATGATGAGCGGGCAGAAGGGTAAACCCGAGCCAGCCATTGCGTCGCCCGCAGGATTGTGGGGCTTTGCCATCGAGAAGGCTGATGGCGATGAAGCCGATGGCGTGGTGGTCAAAGAGGTTTTCACCGGGTCGGCGGCGGCGGCGGCGGGCTTGAAGAAAGGCGACCGCGTGCTCACGCTGGATGGCCGCTGGACCGATACCATCGTGGACACATTCACGGCCGCAAGCCTGGTGAAGCCCGGTCGCGCCGCAGTGGTTGTGGTGAAGCGCGACGGAAAAGAAGTGAAACTCACGATCACGCCCGTAAAGGGAACGTGACCGAAATACACTTGGCTCGCTCTCGATGTTGCCAGAGCGAGCCAAGTGTTCTTTGCTCTCAGCGTTTCAGCGAATAGAGCACAACCGCCCCGCCAATTCGCAGCGCACTCTCTTTATCGTGGCCCAAACAATCGGCCGCCTTGTGGCCTTCGATGGCACAGCCAATGTCGTACTTGCTGTAGATCACAACCCAACGGCCGTCGATCTTGATCCCTTCCAACAGCACCGGATAATTTCGCATCTCGGGTTCCGGCCCTTTGCCGTCCGGCAACTCACGGCGACATCGCACGGTCTTCAGATTAATTCCCGCTTCGCGTGCGATCTGGAAGAGTTGATCCTCTTTCCCATCCTCCGACTTTTCCTGAATCACCACGAACTTGCGATCAGGAAACAGTTTCTCGCAAAGTTGGCGGAACGATTTGTCGTAGGCTTTCCACTGCTCGTAGCCATTGCATGCCGCGTCGGCGAACAGCAACCCGCCCGTGAGCAGGTTCGATTGAATATTCTCAATGCCTAATTCGGTGAAATCGTTTTTGAAATCGAAGGGCTTGCGGCCGTGGAGATACATGAACTTGAAGTTGAACATCTGCTCATCGTGCGGCAGCAACGTCTCGGTTTTGAGTGCCACCTCCAGTCGTGCGTTGTCGCGAAGATAACCCATGAGGTTTCGGAGAGCATCCGGGGCCGGTTTATCTCCCACATCCAGTTGCACCGCTTTGAAGTGGCTCCGCGTCACGCCCTTCTCTTCCGCTTTTGCCACTAGAACCGTCTTGCTCAGTTTGGGCTTGGGCATTTCCAAGCCGGTTGCGTATCCGATGATGTTCCGAATCAAGCAGAACGCCTTTTCACCGCGATTCGCCGGGTTTCGCGAGTCTTTGGGCATGAAGCGTGCCTCTTCCCAAAAGCCCGCTAACGGTGCGGGGCTGAACACGGCCACCGTGCGACACCCGCGCTCGAGCACTTCCAGATTTGGGAAATCGGTTGGGAGAATGCCGGGAAACATGTTCCAGATCGGATGCTCGGGCGGCATCTTGCGAAGCCGATTGTCCGGGAACATCTTGGCCATAATCTTGCGGAACGAGGCGGTGAATGCCGGGTCGCCACAGCAGGCTTCGACCACCAAGAATCCGCCTTCTTCGATGTACTTCTTCAGGATCTCTTCCTGTTTATCAACCAGCACAAGCGGGCCGTGCCCGTTGATATAAACGACGGGCGATTGCAGAAGAATCCCGACTTCATCGAGCACTTTCTGCTCTTCTGTGCGGCCGCCCGGAATCTTGGGGTCGTCTGCATCGAAAGCACGTCGACGTGCATCGTAGACTTGCCAGGCGAGCGGCGCACCATCGAAGAGTTGGCGGCTACAGAACTCGACCATGTGGCGGGTATCGTTATGCTTGCGATTCCAGTTGGAACCGCCCGCAGGGGCTGGCGCGTCTGGGTGTGCCACTTCGATCAAGGCATCGCCTCGAGCTTGAAAGTCGCCCCACGCGAACTTGGTCACAAGCACCGGAGTTCGCCCCTTCGAGAGGAACAGCAGAGCGAACGCGGTCGAGAGATGCCCTGCCCCATCCACTTGCGTACCGCCACGGAACGACCCATCGCCGGTCTTCGCCTGAATGGCAATCAGTTTCTCGCATCCTTCGCGATACCAGTCGGCTTTGCCGATGTATTGCCGGCCCGATAATCGGCCCAGCCTCTCCATACCGTAGATGTTGTAGTATGTCGATTTGGGCGAGAAGAAGCGATCGACGATTTCGCCATTGGGCAATTTGCGTGGCACGAAGTTCTCGGCGACCCAATTCATCCCTTTGGCCAGCGCGGTGTTTTCCGAATACACGCCGCAGTTTCGCGCCACCCCGGTTATTGGGTCGAGTTCGTGCTCGTTCTCGTCTAGCCCCATGCGGGCAATTAACAGACCACACACCCCTGCCACGGTCATGCTCATACTGGGCGATTCAGATCGGCGGTCGTTGTAGTACGTCCAGAAGCCCGTTGTACCCCCCGCCTGCGTCTGTGTGCGGGTGTAATACTCCTGAATCCCTTTCCACACATCCTGATTAATCTTCGCACCGGCTTGCTTGGCGGCATATAAGCCCAAAAGCGCATACTGCGTGTTCGAGTTATCCGCCATTTGGTTTTCGGGATAGCTCCAGCCATTGAGCGTGCCACTCACGCGGCCATCGGCATCCACACGCCAGCCGAGTGAATGGCGAATGAGCCAATCCGCATTTGTCTGGATGAGCGGGATGTCTTTCTTCTGGCGGGCTTCGGCGAACACCATGTTACTGAGCGCGACAACGTAGGTCTTTTTGGGAGGAAGGGTGCGAAGATATTCGATCGCACCGGCAACGGCGGGGTCTTCGGGTTTTACGCCACAGTTCAGCAACGCAAGTGTTGCCAATGCCGTGCTTCCGCCTTCCATATTGGCGAGAAAGCCAATAACGATCCCTTCCCAGTTTCCTTGCGGCGATTGCTGCTTCTTGAGATAGCGCACGCCATTATCGATAGCCTTGCGTACTTTCTCGACCAACTCTTCTTCGGCTTTGACCGGTGCCGCGACGACAGTTGATGCCGGCAACCCGATGAGCGTGATTAGACCCGCAACAACGACAACAACCGCGAGCAAGAACCGAAGCATGGCTGTTCTCCAGGAGTGCGGCGAACTTGGCGGCTAGTTTGGCCACAGCCTCATTATTCACAGATCGAGCAACAGAGTACAGTCAGCATGCGTCGCACTGGTTCCGTTTAGCCCTCCAAGTCCCACACCACGACTTGCCCTTTATCGCCGCCAGCCGCACAAATAAGGCCATCGGGAGCAAACGCGGCACAATAAACCTTACCGATGCTCCACTGGAACGAGCGAAGTTCCCCCAGAGTGGCCACATCCCAGAGCCGCACGAATCGATCGGCACCCGCAGTCACAAGCACCGAACCACCCGCGGCCCAACCCACAACCCAGATGGCGGGATACGAACCGGTACCGGCGGTGAAAGATCGCTCGGGGGAATCGCCATTGGTGGGCGACCAAAGATCAGCCCACTTGCCGCGAGCCACGGCCAAACAACTTCCATTGGGCGAAAATCGCACGGCTCCGCGGTGATTGCTTGGCCGTCGTTGCAATGCGAGAACTTCCCGCCCATCCAACGGGTTCCAAAGTGTGGCGTTGCGGCAGTTACTGGCGACCAACAGCGTGCCATCAGGTGAGAAGTCCAGAACCGATACGCCACCGCGATCCGGGCACGCACAATCGCGCGGGCGGAGCTTATCTCCGGTGGGTCGCCCGGCATCGTGCCAGATCGATACGCCCATCGAACTGGCCGCGGCAATCGAGGGCGATTCGCCAGGGCCAAATGCGAGTTCGTAGATGTTTGCGGAATTGGTGTTCAATTCGGCGATCGGAACCCAGGTGTCGGTTCGCCAGATGGTCACACTTCGCGTAGTGCCGGCGGCGAATAGCGGTGCGTGCGGCGCGAATCCCACGGCCTTCACCGCGCCAAGCCCATGCCCGTGCGGCCATTCCCCGCTTAGCTTGCGCAAGAGCTTGCCAGTTGTTGATTCCCACAAATACACCGTCCGCGTGTTGCCGGTTGTGGTAGCCAGTATGCTGCCATCGGCTGCGAACGCCATCGATTCAATCGTGCCTTTGTGGGCATTCCAAATAAGCACGGCTCGCCCCCGCAAAAGTGAGTTAATGGTAAAATACCACCACACACGCCGCGGAACTGCAACCACGGAAGTAGATCATGCCGAAACCGCGAATACTGATGTGCCCGCCCGATCACTACGGAATCGAGTACGAAATTAACCCGTGGATGAACCGCTCACTCGGCACCGTGCGTGAATTAGCCTTCACCCAGTGGAAAAATCTCCACGACACACTGGCATCGCTCGGCGTTCAAATCGAGACAATGGTGCCGCAACCCGGGCTTCCCGATCTGGTATTCACGGCGAATGCCGGGCTGGTGTTCCACACATTGTTCCTGAGTAGCCAGTTTCGCCACGAGGTGCGGGCACGCGAATCGCCGCACTTCGATGAGTGGTTCGCCAACAACGGCTTCACGGTCGAACATCTTCCCGAGAACAATTACCACGAAGGTGCGGGTGATGCGCTCTTTTGCGGCGACATCCTCTTCGCGGGCTATCGCACCCGCTCGGATGCCACCGCACATCAATGGGTGGGTGAAAGATTGGGCGTTCGCGTGTTGCCGCTCGAACTGGTGAACACACGCTTCTACCACCTGGATACCTGCTTCTGCCCACTGGCACCCGGCGAAGCGATTTACTTCCCGGATGCCTTCGATGCTTATGGTAAGCGGGTGCTTACCAGCCACATTCCAAAACTCATGGCGGTGGAAGAAGAGGAAGCGTTCCGGTTCGCGTGTAACGCGGTCGTGGTGGGCAAGACGGTGGTGCATAACAGCCGCTGTCCCGCCTTGGCTTCTACTTTGACCGCCGCCGGTTACCAATCGATTGAAGTGGAATTGGATGAGTTTCTGAAGGCCGGTGGAAGTGCGAAGTGCCTGACATTGCGGCTTGATGGCGAAGAAGCCGCCGCCTGGAAACACCAACGCCCAGCATGAAGATTGCGCGAGTCAGCGCGATATCGCCAAGACCAACCCGCGTGGCATACTTCAGGCTACCCACGTCAGTTATGATGTGGGGTCTAGCCTGCGCTCAATAATGCAGCAGAATCTTGGGTGGCGGTTTGTTGCCGCGGCGATCCAGCACGATGGAGAGGATCACCATCAGAACCGCGAGCAGGTTGCTCGTCATGGCGATGTCTTGCCACCAGGTGCGGGAGAGATTGTACTTGGCGAGTTCCGCATCTTCGCGGTTCTCCACGGCCGCGAGCCGGGCGGGGCTATCCTTGGCTTCTTCGCGAGCCTTGGCGAGTTCCGGATTCGCCCGCACCATCGTGCGAATCGCGCGTTCCATCCCAAAACCTCGCGTGATCTGCACCGTAACCAGCGTCAACGCGAGCGCCGCCAGCAGAGCAATCAGCGCCTTGCGCCACTTCCATAATTTCTCAATCGGCGGGATCTTGCGCGGGTCGATGCCATGCAACCCACGATCCGCCCACGCAATCCCGGCCGCCAAGAAGATGAGTAGTAGATACGGCACCATTAACGGCCAGTCTGGTGTCACTTTGTCGATCCAACCGGGATCGGGCATATTCTGTTCGAGCGAATAGTTCCGGCTCACCGAACCGAACACCGCCCGCCAAGGGCTTTGCGAATGAACCGGATAGCCTCCCACATAAGACCCCATCCAGGGGAAGAACGTGCAGAGAAACGTCAGCGTTAAGAGCACCGCTGGCAACCACGCCACGACCGTTGGCGTGATGGTGATACCGTGCGCCTTGGTGTAGCCAACCAGCTGCGGATCGGGAATCGCCGATGGCATGCCGCCCGACGCGGGCATATATGGTGCCTGCGGAGTTGCTGTTACGGGTGGTGGCGGCGGAACAAAACCGGGCGGCGGTTGCGGAGTTTCGGGCGACATCGTTGGCTCCGGGGGAGATGTAGGTGTCGGTATCGGCGTTGGGTTCGTAACCGGTGGTGGCGACGCCGCCGGACCAGATGCGGCTTGAATGGGAGCAACAGGCAAGGGAGCGGGCTGCATGGGGTCGGTCAGCACGGCAGGGTTATAGCGTGCGGGGGCATCGAAGGGCTTCATGCAACTCGGGCAAGTTACCTCGCGGCCGGCAAAATCATCCGCAACGGGAACCGGGTTCATGCATCGCGGGCACACCAACTTGATCATGAAGCCTCCCTACGGTTTACCAAGCACTCTCAAGTTCCCGAAACGCGGCCGGCAGGAACTCGATGAGGTCGGATGCGATCAGTGAAGTTTGGCCCAATCGCATCGCAGCTAAATCGCCCGCTCGCCCATGCACCCATGCACCCAGCACGGCCGCATCGAACGCCATCATACCCTGGGCCACAAGTGCCGCGATGATTCCCGTTAGCACGTCGCCGCTTCCGCCCGTCGCCATTCCGGGATTGCCGGTCGAGTTTCGATACGCCTGCTTGCCGTTCGTCACCCAGGTGTTGGCCCCTTTGAGAAGCAGCACTACGCCAAACTTCCGGGCGAATTCGTTGGCAACGGTTTGCGGATTCGCGAGTACTTGGGAAACCGATAGCCCTGTTAATCGAGCGAATTCACCGGGATGCGGTGTCAGTATGGTGGGGGCAAGCCGTTTGGGGAAGGAGTCATCGAATGGTGCAATTGCGTTTAGGCCGTCGGCATCAAGCACCAGCGGAATATCTGATACACCCGCTATAACCGAACACACGAAAGCCGTGACGCTGGCATTCTGCCCCAGCCCTGGCCCCAACGCAACCACATCCGCGCTTTGGCCCCATTCGATCGTTTCCTCTACGACGCCCTCACTGAAGGAGCCGTCCGAATGCTCGCGCAGGGCCATCGTGGTGTAGCACGCATGACTCGCCGCAATGATGTTCTGCACACTCGCAGGACAGGCCACGCGAACTAGCCCCGCACCCGCACGCAATGCCGCCCGGCCGGAGAGAACCGCCGCACCAGCCATACCCTTGCTTCCCGCCACAACCTGCACGGTGCCATACGTCCCTTTATGCCCGTTGCGCGACCTGCAAACCAACTTTGGTAGCTCGCAAACTGGCACAATCTCCATCGCATCACTCCGCAACTTTTCTCGCAAGTCGTTAAACGAAACGGGCATGCTCAGGCATACTTGCGGAATTCGGCCTGGAACTTCGCATAGAGTTCGGAGGCGGAGCGATCGTACGCGGCTTTATCCGCCCACGCTTGCCGCGGTTGCAGAACGCTTTCGGGCACGCCGGGGCATTGTGCGGGCACAGCCAACCCGAACACCGGGTCGGCGTGGAATGGCTGGCCCTCGAACTGCCCCGTCAGTGCGGCTTTGAGCATCGCACGGGTGTGCGCCAGCTTCATGCGACTGCCCACGCCATATGGCCCACCGGTCCAGCCCGTGTTCACCAGCCACACGGGCACGCCATGCAATTCCAGCTTTTGCTTGAGCATGGTCGCATAGCGTTTGGGGGGCAACGGCAGGAACGGTTTCGCGAAGCATGTGCTGAATTCCGGCGTCGGTTGCGTCACACCTGCTTCGGTGCCCGCTACCTTTGCGGTGTAGCCGCAGAGGAAGTATTCCACGGCTTGTTCCGGCGTGAGCCGCGAGATGGGCGGTAGCACACCAAAAGCGTCGCAGGTGAGGAAGAAGACGTTCTTCGGGTGATTCCCGACACCCGAGAGTTCGCAGTTCGGAATGTAGTCAACCGGATAAGCTCCGCGTGTGTTCTCCGTGTACTTCTCACTATCGAATTGCGGGCTGCGCGAAAGTGGATCGACCGGAACGTTTTCTAGCACGCAGCCAAACCGCAACGCATTCCAGATTTGCGGTTCGCCTTCCGCCGAAAGCCGAATGGTTTTCGCGTAGCATCCGCCTTCGATGTTAAACACGCCTTCATTTCCCCAGCCGTGCTCATCGTCGCCGATCAAGCGGCGTTCGGGATCGGCGCTGAGCGTGGTCTTTCCGGTTCCACTCAACCCGAAGAAGAGCGCGACATCGCCGCCCTGCCCCACGTTCGCGGAGCAATGCATGGGGAATACGCCGCGTTGAGGCAGCAGGTAGTTGAGGATCGTGAACATCGCCTTCTTGATCTCGCCGGCGTAGTGCGTGCCGCATGCGACCACAAGGCGTTGCTCGTAACTGATCGCGACGCACGCCTCGGACCGCGTGCCATCACGCGACGGCACCGCGTGGAAATCGCCCGCGTGCAGGATCGTCCAGTCCGGGGCGAACGAGGTGAGTTGCTCGGGTTGCGGTCGCAGAAAGAGACAGCGCGCAAACAGCGAGTGCCAGGCTTTCTCAGTTACGACGCGCAGCGGCATGCGATAAGCCGGATCGGCACAGGCGTAGCCATCGAACACGAAAAGCTCGCGGTTCTGTAGATACGCGCGAGCCAGGTCGCGAAGCCTCGCAAAAGTCGCGGGTTCCATCGGTTGGTTCGATGTCCAATCGATCGCATCGGCAACGAGCGGTTCCTTTACGGTGAATTTATCCTTGGGAGAGCGACCGGTGCGAGAACCGGTGAACGCCGAGAACGCACCCAGATTCGTGAGCACGCCCTCACGCCGGCGAACCGCGTGTTCCACGAGTGCGGCGGGTGCCAGATTCGCGTACACCGTTCCAGCATGAGCAATGCCCAGAACGCCGGAGTCGAACGGTTGTGCGGCAGACAGTATCTGTTCGACCGGCGACGGCATCAAACAATCCTCCACACAGGCGTACCGGCGTGCCCGGAACTCATTTGGTCATTGTAGTTAATTCCAGCGAATTATTGCAGTCAGAGCCGTTGCCCCACGATCATCGCTTGTTCACCCGCCACGCGCGTTAATAGCACGAAGCGGTGCTCCGATCCTTCCAGTTTCAGCTTCTTGAGCCATTGCTCCGCATCGATCATCGAACCGCGTTTCACGATCGTAATCCGTCCTACACCATTGAGGCGAAGGTGATCGCGCAACCGGCCAACATGGAAGCGATCCGAATAGTGAACCTGGTAACCGGTCAATAATGGCGACTCGACCACCTGCGACCCCGTGAATAACGCAACGGTATGATCGACGGGCAGTAACTCGTGCTGTTCCGCCAGAAAGCCCGCAAGATCGGCTCGCACCACGGCGGAGGCCGGATCGTACACGTATTCCTGCACCTCCGCGAGCGGCAACTCGGGCGAGGGTTCATCCGCATTCAGAGACTGCCCCGAGGGGAGAACGGTCGCGCGGCGAGTGGTTGTGCGTAGTGGGCCAAACCACAGCAGACACTCTTTCATTTCTCCCTGAAACGATATGAACTCGGCCTCCGCATCGAGCCGTGCAAGTGCGTCGCGATCAACTCCCGGTGCGATCTTTACGCCGATAGGAAAGTGAGTGGGAAAGCGCCCGAGAATCGCCGAAAGTGGCGGCTCGCCCTCTTCCGGATCGAGGTAGCGGCGAACACCCGCGCGGCGGCCCGGATCGGCGAACGCCGCTTGCACTTCGTTCAGTGGCACCACAAGTGCATCGGCCTGTTGCACACGCACGCGGCCCGCTAAACCCAGAGCCGCCGCGTTCGCCTCCGCCATGGCCGCGCGGAGTGGGTCCGATTCTATCGCGTGGACACTTAGCCCGGTGGCGGCCAGTGTCAGTGCGTCGCCCCCAATACCACAGCCCAGATCCGCCATCACCGGGTAAGGTGCGAAGCGAGCGGCACGATGTTGTGCAACTTCCTCGCGAGAAGATTGTTCGAGTGCTTCACGCGTGAAATACATCGCATCGGCACCGGCGAATTTCTCCCGCGCGCGCACGCGCAGCACAGCCGTTTCGAGGGCCGCTTTCGCGAGCAATGGAGGATAGTCTTTGCGAAGTTTCTCGAAGTGCGACAGGAACGACGCCTCCGTTGGTTCCCAAGCAACAGCGGCCGCAAGCACTTTCTGCCCCGTTACGGTAAGCAGTTCGCGAAACGTGGCGAGTTCCATGTGTTCGAACGACCCTCGACGTTTGCCCACGGTCTGCTAGTCTAACTATTCCTACTTAAACCAATTTAGCGGAGATGGTCATGGGGAACCCGGCCAGCGATACCCGAAAGAAGACCGAACGGCGGCGGAAGAAGTACGAGCTTCGCCTTGGCCCCGGCGTATATATGCCGAAGGAAGAGCGGTTGAAGTTCAACGCGGAGGTCGAGAAGGCAGTCGAGGCTGAGGCCGCAGCACAAGCCGCCAAGAAGAAGTGATCGCCAATCACAACCAGTTGGGTTCGGCGTCCAGATCGATCGGGGCGAACTCGCCCCGTTTCCACTTCTCGACGGCAAGCGCCGCCATCGCAGCATTATCCGTACACAGATTAATGGGCGGGATGAATAGTTCTGCCTCTTCCTTCTCGCACATTGCGGCCAGTGCGGCCCGCAGCGGTTGATTCGCCGTCACGCCGCCGCCGACCGCGAGCCGCGAAAGGCCCGTCTGGCGTAGTGCCTGTTTGCACTTCATCACCAGCACATCCACCACCGCGGCCTGAAAGCTCGCCGCGAGATCCGCCCGCCTTTGCCCGGATGGCGGTGGCGATGCCTTGCTCACATCTTGCCCGTGGCAAGTATAAAGCACCGCAGTCTTCAATCCGCTAAAGCTGAATTCCAGGCGACCATCGTTGATGAATGAACGCGGGAACGCAAAAGCCTTTGGGTTGCCACTCTGTGCTTCGCGTTCCAGCGCCGGCCCGCCCGGAAAGCCAAGCCCGAGGATTGCTGCGACTTTATCGAACGCTTCGCCGGCCGCATCGTCGCGCGTGCCGCCAAGCAGTCGCATGGAGAGCGCGTTCTCGCAATGGAACAATGCCGTGTGTCCGCCGCTCACCACAAAACCGACGCAGGGGAAAATATCGCGACCGGCGGCCATGCGGCAGGCGTAGATGTGGCTCTGCACGTGATTGACCGCGATCAGTGGCACTCCCAAGCCCAGCGCGAACATCTTCGCAGCCGATACACCCACCAACAATGCCCCAACCAGCCCCGGCGAATTGTGAACCGCGATCACGTTGATGTCTCGAATGCTGAGGCCCGCACGTTCAAGTGCCTCGTCCACAACAGGCAAGAGATTGCGCATGTGAGCGCGCGACGCGATTTCCGGCACAACACCACCGAACCGGGCGTGAAGATCATTTTGCGATGCCACGACACTCGAAAGCACTGCGAGTTGATCAGTGAACACCGCAGCGGCTGTTTCATCACACGACGTTTCCAGAGCCAAGAAATTCATGCTGCCGTTACCCTTCCAACTCGCACGGTCAGATCCCAGTGAAAGGTCCGGCGTTGTAGCGGGTCGCCCCATGCGGCCGCCAGTTGTGGCCCATAGCGTTCCAGCGGACTAACGCGGCTCGCCTCAACAAACTGCTTGGTCGCCGACCAGGTGTTGATGTATCCGATGATTTGCTGCAAGTCCCATTCTTGGTTCATCACAAACGAAGGTGTGGGTATTTCGGCAAATGGGAATGGAATGTTGCGGTAGCGGTCGTCCACGTGTGCGCGTTCGGGCGGCCAATAAGGGGCGACCTCTTCGATCACGGCACCCAGGATTTCATCAATCGCATCATTCCCCAACCGAGTATCGACCGACCACACCGCGAGCATACCACCCGGCTGCAACACGCGGCGAACCTCCGCAAAGAATCGCTCGAAATCGAACCAGTGAAATGCCTGGGCCACGGTCACAATACTCGCAGAACCATCGGGCAAAGGGGACCGTTCCGCCGGGGCCACCACATATTCCACACGCGGGTTTGCCTCGGCGTTGTTCAACTGTTCGGCGCTCGCATCGGTAGCGAACACCTTCTGGAAATGCTCCGCGAGTGCAACCGCCGCCTGGCCATTTCCCGTGCCGCAATCCCAGGCAAGCTCTCGGTTCGGCGTGACTTCCGCAAGAAACGCAAACAGTTGCGGCGGGTACGCGGGGCGGAATCGGCGATAGTCGGCTGCATGGCCCGAGAAGTGATCCTTGAATGTTATCATCGCGCTTCTGCCTCACTTAACATGCGGCCCGGAGTTGCGTGTCCTGTTTTGACGAGCCGGAAGCGTCAGCGACGGTGTTATCTCTTCAAGCGAGCACGGTGTTATCTCTTCAAGCGAGCCGTGTCGCGTCAGAGACCGGGTCTCTCCATCGCGGAGTACAACTCCCCGTAAATGAGGGAACAATGGTTGTGTTACTCCGGATTACTCCACTTCCGGATCTTCAGGAACCAAGTACAGGTGGCATAACTTGGGATAGCGTTTCTGCAACTCGGCTTCGTCTTCGAAGTCGAAGTCTTCGCCCTCCGGCGGCGGCGGGGGCAGATCTTCTTCTTGGCGGTCGAGCCGCTCGAAGAAGTCGCTCATACCGGTTTTTTCTTCGTAAACGCGAAGGGCGGCCGCTTCCAGACCAAAGCCATCAACCGGATCGCCATCCAGGATATCAGCCAGCGAATCGGGGTTCTTCAACGCAGACTCATAAGCGTGTCGCCCGCGACCGACGAGCCAAACGCGAAAATCGTTGAAGCCATCGTCCGAGCAACCACCGTTGATGAGGTGGGCGGCTCCCCAGAGTGCAAGCAGATTCGCGGAGCGAATCGCTTCATCGAGTCGCACCTGAAACTCAACCACTTCGAACCACTTCAGTTCACCCAGGCGGTCTTTGAGCGCCTCGAAGTGTTCGATGGTATCGGGGCGGTATGCGTCCTCGATTATCTTCCAGAACGGTTTCCAGTCCATCACCTGCCTCCGTATGGGAGGGTCAATGGTCATCACCATCACTAGCTCGTCCACCTTCCAGGTACATCCTTGCGAGCCGCGGAAGTCGACGACGAACTTCGGCATCGTCGTCGAAATCCCAGTTCTCGCCCATGTCTTCATCCCTTTGCACTGGCCTTTCCGGATGGCGTGCGAGGCGGGCCGCGTTCAGCACAGCATAGTCATCGTCATCGTCGTGGCCTTCGGCTTTTCTCGATTGGAACCAGGCGCGGGAGCCAGGATAGCATTCGCATTCGTATTCGTCTTGCTCGGCATCGACCACATCTGCGAGTGAATCCGGGTTTTCAACAGCGGCCTGATACACATCTTTTCCTTGCAGGATCAGCCAGTCGCGGAAGTACTCGAACCCATCGTCGGAGCAACCTCCGTTGAGCAGATAAGCGGCACCCCAGAGATTCCAGCGATACGCCTCTGCCGAAGCCATATTCCACCAGTGATCGAAGTCGAGGATTTCATCGGGTGGCAACTTCGCAAGTCTGGCAGTCAATCGCTCGACATGGGCTTCAGGGTCTTTTCGTTTGGACGCCTTGATATGGTCCCAGAATTCTTCGCGTGTCATGAGTTTGGCCCCGTCAGGGTGTAAGCATGGCGGTCGGGAACAACTCCGCGAGCGGCAGGCGAAACCCCGGCACGACCGGATCGCCCACGAGGTCGTCGGTTCTCGTCACAATGCGTACCTGCGTGGCTGCGGTGAAGACGAAAACCTGCTCCGTGTGTGAGTACACCTGCCAGACCTGCTGCACTCCGGCGGCGAAATATTCCCGCACCTTCGCGATAACGTCGAAGGCCTTGTCGGTCGGGCTAATGACCTCGACCGCCAGTTCGGGGATCACCGGCCACGCATGCACCCGCGGGATCGGGCGAGTTTGCGGCCAGCGGGTGAACGAGACGAACGCGACATCCGGTTTCCGGTCGTTACCGCTCCCAGGGATCGCGAACATCGTTTCAGTGACGGCCCAACCCAATTTATTGGTACGACAGAACGGCTCCAACCGCCCCTGCAAGATGGACGCGATCAAGTTTTCGATCAGTCCCATGGGCGATTTCTCCACTCGCACGCCGTCGATCACTTCGAAGTGGCCGTCGCCGGCGGCGTAGGGGTCGGGCAAACACGGGGCAGCCGGCAACGCGGCTTGTGGCACCGGGATCGTGGGTGTGATAACGCTCACGGGTCGTCCTCCGTCGCGAGTTGTGTTCAGTAGCCTGCTTTCGCGGGTTGCGTCGCTTGCCCGTTGACGCTCGGTTCCGGTTGCCATTCCTTCCAGTTGTTGGACTGCTTCCAGAACGCCAGCGGGTTCTCGTACACCACTTTGCGAATCTCGGCCTCGCCGTGCCCGCGACGCTTCATTTCCTGGATCAGTTCAGGAATCGCCAGCGGATCGGACTTACCCCAGTCACCGGCCGAGTTAGCCATGATGCGATCCGTGCCGACCATCTCGATAATGTCGCAAGCTCGCGCGGGGGTGCATTTCGTGGTCGGGTACAGTGTCATCCCGCACCAGAAGCCGTTATCGAGCGCGAGCCGCACGGTGTGTTCTTCAACGTGATCGACGCACACACGCTCGGGCTTAATTCGCGGATCGTTCTTGAGCATATCAATGATCATCCGCGTTCCCTTGAACTTATCTTCCAGGTGCGGCGTGTGAATCAGGATCAGTTCGTTGGTCTTCGCGGCAAGATCCATGTGTTCCTGGAACACAGTGGCTTCGTTGGCCGTGTTCTTGTTGAGGCCAATCTCGCCGATGCCAAGCACGTTCGGTTTCGAGAGGAACTCGGGGATCATGGCGATTACCTCACGCGACAGCGAGACGTTCTCGGCTTCCTTCGCGTTAATGCACAGCCAGCAGTAGTGCCGGATGTGGAACTGCGCGGCCCGTTTGGGTTCGTAGTCGGTGAGTTGGCGGAAGTAATCGTGGAACCCCGCAGCGGTGCCGCGATCGAACCCCGCCCAGAACGCCGGCTCCGATATCGCGGCACACTGCGCATAGGCCATGCGCTGATAGTCGTCCGTCGTCCGCGAAATCATATGAATGTGCGGGTCGATGTAGTGCATGATGTCACATCTCCTTGCCGAGCAGCAGCTTGTGCGACCGGCCTGGAGAAGAACTGGACGGGATTCGCACTAAGCGGATAGGTTTATAGTACCAGATTGCGACATCATCAGCACCTACGTGATTGCAAGCCCATCGGTCGAGTAGCGCTCGACTTGTCGAATGGGTTAAGGCAAATCATCGAGGGTTTGTCCCTATGAAACCGATCAAGGGGTACATGTACGAACCGGACACCGACTTCGGCTTGCTCGCCGGAGCCGCACCCGGCGCGATAGTCAGGAAGCCGGACCGCTCACCCCCGTGGATCGTTGTTGATCACTCCGTCGGGTCGGCGGTCATCGCCCGGTGGCCCGGCAGACTTTACCGTGTGGGGGTCATTGATGCAGAAGGCATCGAACAGGTTAGTGCTTCTGCAAATTTCACCCGTGCGGTTGCGGTCCAAGTCTTGGAAGAGGTCCCGGCTTCATACCTGTTCGGCGATCACGGCGAAGCGGTGTCCGCGGTGCTCTCCTTCGCGGACCGTCTTGAACTGCCTACGGCTCGGCTGTTGGCTGACCTCCGGCATCCACAGGCGGCTCAGGCATACTCGCGTGTCTGGTATTGGTGGCTGAACCGAACCGGCGTGAGACCAGCAAACGACGAATCCGATTTCAGCGGGACGCTGGCAGCCGGTCCTGGACCGTCTCGGTCGCCAATCAACTGCGGGCTGACGTTGACCTACAGAGCAGTATGGGATCGTGCAGATTCGCTGCTTGGGTCAGAGGCCTTTGTTGATGACGAAGAGGGCGAACGATCACTCGCCCCCGTCTGGTCCTCGGCTGCCGCGGCTTTGCTCGACGCTGCGCTAGCAGTGGGTGCTCCGTCGATTGTGACGGAAGAGGATGCAGTTATGCTTACAGCAGCGTGGCGTACAGTTGCAAACCGAACCAGGTCCTGAGCGGCAAGCAAACAGCGACTTCCCGGTTACGCGAACCGAGAAGTCGCCAAGAGAAAGTGCCACATCCAGCGATGGCAGCATCAACGCATCGCCCGCCCCGTTCGCACGGCGCGATCGAGATCGTAACGATCCAGATTCATGACTTTATTCCAGGCCGCCACGAAGTCTTGAACGAACTTCTGCTTCCCGTCTTCGCTGGCGTAGACTTCCGAAATCGCGCGAAGCTGCGAGTTCGAACCAAACACCAGATCAACGCGACTCGCCGTCCACTTGGTCTTGCCAGAGTCGCGGTCTTTCCCCTCAAAGAAGTGTTCGCACATCGGCGACTTCTGCCACTGCGTGCTCATGTCCAACAGGTTCACGAAGAAGTCGTTGGTCAAGGTTTCCGGCCGCTTTGTGAGAACGCCGAGTTCCGCGTAGCCCGTGTTGGTGTTCAGGACCCGCATGCCGCCAACGAGCGCGGTCATCTCGGGTGCCGTTAACGTCAGGAGTTGTGCGCGATCGACCAACAACTCTTCGGCAGGCCGATCGTGCTTGTGACCGAAGTAATTGCGGAAGCCATCCGTGGTGGGTTCCAACACGGCGAAGGCTTCGACATCGGTCATCTCCTGGGTCGTGTCGGTTCGTCCTGGTGCGAAGGGAACTTTGATATCGTGCCCGGCGTTCTTCGCGGCCTTCTCGATTGCGGCGCATCCACCCAGCACAATCACATCCGCAAGCGATACTTTCTTGCCGCCCTTCAGTTCGCCATTGAAAGTCTTTTGCACTTTCTCAAGCGTTGCCAGCACCTTGGCGAGTTCCGCCGGCTTGTTCACTTCCCAATCTTTTTGCGGGGCCAGGCGAATGCGAGCGCCATTGGCTCCACCACGCTTATCGCTACCGCGGAACGTGGAGGCGGAAGCCCACGCAGTCGAAACCAGTTGCGAAACAGTTAACCCCGAATCGAGAATCTTGGCTTTCAGTGCGGCGATATCTTGCTCATCGATCAACGGGTGATCGACAGCCGGCACCGGATCTTGCCACAACTGCGGTTTAGCCACCAACGGGCCGAGGCAACGTGAAACCGGTCCCATATCGCGGTGCGTCAGCTTGTACCACGCCTTGGAGAAGGCTTCCGCGAACTCCTTCGGGTTCTCGTGGAATCGCTTGGAAATCTTGGCATAGGCCGGATCTAACTTCAGCGCGAGGTCTGTCGTGAACATGATCGGCGCGTGAAACTTCTTGGGATCGTGCGCATCGGGAACGGTTCCCTTCGCTTTGTCATCCTTCGGCGTCCATTGCCACGCACCGGCCGGACTCTTCACCAGTTCCCACTCGTAGCCAAACAGATTGTCGAAATACTTGTTGGACCACTTCGTTGGCGTACTGGTCCACGCGCCTTCCAGCCCACTGGTGATGGTGTCGCCGGCGTTTCCTTTACCGAACTTGTTCATCCAGCCGAAACCTTGAAGCTCGATGCCCGCGGCTTCCGGTGCAGGGCCAACGTTGCCCTCGGGCTTCGCTGCGCCGTGGGCTTTGCCAAACGTGTGGCCACCGGCGATGAGGGCAACGGTTTCTTCGTCGTTCATCGCCATTCGGTCGAATGTTGTGCGAATATCGCGAGCAGCGGCCAGCGGATCGGGCTTCCCGTTGGGGCCTTCGGGGTTCACGTATATCAGGCCCATCTGCACCGCGGCGAGGGGGTTCTCGAGTTTGCGATCACCAGTGTAGCGCTTATCGCCCAACCACACGCTTTCCGGCCCCCAATAGATATCTTCTTGTGGTTCCCACACATCTTCGCGACCGCCTGCGAAACCGAACGTCTCAAAGCCCATCCCTTCAAGCGAGACGTTTCCGGTCAAGACCATCAGATCCGCCCAGGAGATCTTGCGGCCATACTTCTGTTTGATGGGCCACAACAGGCGACGCGCCTTATCGAGGTTCCCGTTATCGGGCCAACTGTTGAGCGGGGCGAAGCGCTGGGTGCCGTAACCCGCACCACCGCGACCATCCGCCACGCGATACGTTCCGGCGCTGTGCCACGCCATGCGAATGAAGAACGGCCCATAGTTCCCGTAGTCGGCGGGCCACCAATCTTGCGAAGTGGTGAGAAGCGTCTTGATGTCTTTTTTCACGGCTTCGAGGTCCAACTTCTTGAAATCTTCCGCATAGTTGAACTCCTCGCCCATGGGGTTCACCTTGGCGGAGTTCTGATGCAGAATTTGCAGGTTCAACTGATTCGGCCACCAGTCGCGGTTCGTCATGAATCCGGCTGCGGTGTTTCGTTCGGAGGCGGGGCGGATGGCTCCACCGATAATCGGGCACTTCGCGGGATCGCCGGCCTTCTCTGCGGGCTTCTCGGCAGGTTTGTCTTCCGCTTTCTGGCCACCGCCTTCCCGTAACGGCAACGGCCCCGCCGCTTCGGTTGGGGCCGGGGGACTCTGGGCATAGATCCATAAGCAGGTCGCAGTGCCAAGCACCGCACAACTCGTCAGTAGACGAGCGAGATGAACCTTCGCAGCCATGATTTCTCCTTGAAGTGTGTCAACGTTCCGTGCAGCCTTGCACGCGTTCATCGTCCGCCGTCACATTCATAGACGATGCCGCTTCAGAAAACTCATTGTCCCCGATGCAGACGCGAAAACTACCCGAGATAGGAAGGTAACGGCATGCGAAGGCATCGCCTTCGCCGATCGATGCCGTGTCAATCGATTCACGTAATCGCAGTCGTTTCGCAGACAGGACAAGCCGCTAATTGCTGATTTGCCAGAGGATCAATATCGGGCGTTCTCCAACAATTCGGCGATCGCCCCGCGAACGCCCCGCACCGCACGCCAGTAGGCCCCGATAAGAAGCAGCCAGCCCAGCATGATCGCAGCCTGCTCGTAGACCCGTGTGTCGTTGCTTATCGGAATCGTGCGGTAATGTTCGGTATAAATCGCCCAGCCAATGGTTGCGGCCGTTACGCACAACATGGCGATAAAGGCCGCAAAGCCCACTGCCCGCGCCACACCCGGTCGCTTCAAATTCACTCCACTGGCGGTTAGCCCAGTGAGGAACCAGAATTCCGCCGTAACCAGAGCAATGAGAAATGCGGTCCAGGCGTAAGCGGCCCACACGATTCCCTTCCCACCTTCTAATGGGTAACGATCGCACACCACACCTGCGAGCAAACCTGCCAGTGCCACGAAGGTGAAGAGGCCACTGAAAGTGAAAACGCCCTTTGCCCCACTCGTTCGCGGAGCCGCTCCGCAGAGCAGGCGACCAAGCCCCATGAACAGCAGCCCGAGAATCACCGGCAGGCCATATGCCGCGGCGTCCAGGAGTTCAGGCTTGGTCATCACCACGGAGTTCGGTTCAGAAGAGTTGATGTAGCCCGGAATGCTGACCCAATCGTTGCCTGGCCCTTGTGGCAATTCTGTGCCTGACCGCTGTGCGATGGCTTTGGCAAAACCGACAAAGCCCGGCAGTGCGAGCAAGAACAGCCCGAAGAGCACCCAACAAAGCCCCGCTCGCACGCGGCTCCATTGCGGGGCGAGGAGTTGTTCGGGCGTGGGCGTGTTTGAAGGCGCGTAGCGATCGGGCTTCGCGTTTGGGCGTTGCGTTGCGGTCCGACTGCCACGATTGAAGACCGGAGCGGAGAGTTCGCTGAGCGGGGCCGGTTCCGTTGCGTGCGGGAACGAGGGCGGAGCCATTGGCACGGGTGCGGGCGGCGCAGGTGTATCGCTCGCACCCCACTCCACCGAACTTGCCACTGGAGCCGCGGCAGGCGGTGTGATAGTAGGCTTCAAACCCGCAGCAGAGGGCGGTAGCACTTCTGGCGGAATGGGAGCCGTTGGTGCTCCCGCTATCGCCTTCTCTTCGGCTGTTGGGGTGGAGATCGTTTCCGCACAATACGGACATCTCACACGCTTCCCAATCGATTCCTCCCGTATCTTGAATCGCTTACTGCACGAAGGGCAAGACAGCGTCATTGACATGTTGTTCCCCGCGAAAAGCCATTACTGACCATGCTATTACCGTCACCGGCTGTCAAGGCATGTGCCCAGACAGTCGCGGTGCGCGTCATCCTATTCTGGGAAATCGAGGGGCGAAACCCTTTGAAATGGAAAAACCCTTCAGGGTGGCAAATACTATCGCACCAATCGGCTCAAAATCGTGGTTCCGGCCGTTTCCAGTCGGGGTCGTACGCGAGGGAGAAGAGTTGCTGAATGAGTTCAGCTTTGTTCGGTGCTGTGGAACCGAGCACTTCAATCGCCCGACGAATCTTCTCAACCCGAGGATCGGTAGCGATGGCTGCCGTATCCGTGCCACGACTAATGCGATCGAGTGTGGCGGCGATATCGAGAAGACGCGAGCGAGCATCGAGGAAAAACTGATCGAGTGCAACTGGGGCTGGCAGAGGTTTCATGGCGAGGATCTCAACGTTTAACGTGTCGCAACTTCGGGCCGGTATTTCAGCTTCAATTCGAGTGGCACCAGTTCATTCAGACTGCCCGAGCGAAAACCATCGAGATCGAGCGTGATGAACTTGAAGCCCAGCTTTCGGAACTCCTGGGCCAATTGTGTTCGCACCGGTTCAGTGGCAAGTTGGGCCAGTTCCGTGGCTGGCACCTCGATGCGGGCGAGATCGTTTTCGTGATAACGCACGCGGCACTCGCGTAACCCTAACTCCCGGAGCATCGCTTCGGCTGCCTCGATCCGTGCGGTTCGTTCCGGTGTCACCGCCACGCCAGGAGCCAGTCGACTCGAAAGGCACGGCGCAGCGGGTTTGTCCCATGTTGGCAAGCCCCACTGCTTTGCCAGCGCACGCACATCCGCCTTGGTGAAGCCGGCCTCTTGCAACGGATGCCGAACGGAATGCTCTGCCGCGGCGATGAGACCGGGCCGATAATCGCCCAGATCATCCAGATTTGCCCCGCTCGCCAACACATTCACACCGAGTTCGGGCAGCAGTTTCTCGACAGTGGTATAAAGTTCCGTCTTGCAGTAGTAACAGCGCGTGCCATCGTTCTTCAAGTAATCGCTGTTATCGAATTCATGCGTGGGAACGACGACATGCCGAATGCCAATGAGCTTGGCCAGTTGTCGCGCGTCGGCGAGTTCAGCCCGCGCGACGCTTGGGCTATCGGCCGTCACGGCGATGGCTTTGTCGCCCAGCGCCACAAACGCAGCTTTGGCAACCACGGTGCTATCGATGCCACCACTGAACGCGACCGCCACGCCTTCCAGTTCACCCAGAATGGCAAGCAACCGATCGCGTTTCGTTGTGATCTCTGTCATGGATTCGCTCATTCCCATCATCACAGTATACATCGGGCGGGACGCAATTATCAGTCGATGGGCGAGACTAAAGACTGCGGCGGATTGTTTCATTCACTACCCATACACCCCTTCGCGAAATAATATCCCAAACTGAAACAATGCTGTTGGCGGCGAAAGTATCGCACCGATGGCAGTCTTCCCGCTTACTCATTCATCGTACTTGAGCAGAAACTTCGGATTGATGGCCTTGAAACTCAGGCGGCAGCCAATGTCATCGTCGTATTCTTCGATCAGTGGGCGTAGCACCACGCCCTCCCGCTGCACTTGCGGGTTCAGCACACTCACGCCTTCAGAGAATGCAACCAGTTCATCCACCGTGTGGTGCAACACCAGTGTGCCGAGTTGTGGAACCGGTTCAAGACCCATTTCGGCCAGCGTGGCCAGCTTCGTTGGGTGATCCACTAACCGGTAAGTGTCCACGTTCAGGAGGTTGAAGACTCGAAGCGTAATCTCCTTGAGTGCGTACTTGTTCTTCTGGATGCCTGGCCCAATCACCTCGGCCTGAATCGCCACGTCGTGCCCGAGCTTCTCACATGCAAAGCGAAGTTTCTCTTCCAGTTTGGTAGCTTTTGCGACTCGTGCGAGGACGTTTGATTCATCGGTTTCGTCCATCCATAAGTTCCGGCTACAAATGCCAAACTCGCCCTGACGGATAAAGGCGGTGAACGATGTGCCGTCGAGTTTCTCGGTAACGTAGAACGTTTTGCCCTGATGCCGGCGGAGTGCGGCTTCCAACACTTGAACGCGAGTCTCGTCGGTCTTCGGCAAAAAGCCCGGAAACCCGCCCTTCACTTTTCCTCCCATACCAACGGGAACAGGCGGTTCCCACTTCACCACGCCAAGCAAGTCCGAGACATCCGAACCTTCCTCGTGCGGTGCTTCGGGCGGGAGAATTGAAAGGGGAAAGCAGATCCCTTGCGACACCTGTCCGCGAAGCTTGATCGTTTTGATGCGGAAGCCCGCAGGAAGCGTCACGGCCCCGGTTGCATCGGTCTGCGCGGGTTTGAAACTGCTGGCGCGAAGGAATTCGAATTCCGCACGTTCTGGCAGTAACGAATCGATCTCGCAATACACGATCTTGTCGCCGGGTTTGTGCTCGCCCTTTTTGGCAACGATCCACCAACCAAGAACGCGGATCTTTTCGATCGCATCAGCATTGGGAATGGCTTCAATAGCGTTTACCGTCTCAATACTCGCAAGCTTTCGCATCTGTTCCTCCTCTTGAACCTGATCCTCTCCGGGACACGCTACCGTTGCAACAGGTTCGGCAATTCGCGGCATGGTTGCGAGCGGCACGGTGTGGGAATCAACGGGTGAGATGCCGCGAGAGGAAGTTCTGCCTTGAATACAATCTCATTCATGAACACACACTCTCTCGCACTGACCACGGGCGACCAACTGCCACTTGTGGGCTTCGGGCTATGGAAGGTGCCGAACGCAACCGCACCGGAGTTGGTGCGACAAGCATTGCGTGCCGGTTATCGCCATCTCGATTGCGCCTGCGATTACGGGAACGAAGTGGAAGTTGGGTTGGGCATCCACGCGGCGATCGCAGCGAACGAATGTCGCCGCGACGAACTTTGGGTCACCTCCAAGTTGTGGAACACCTACCATGCCTGCGAGCATGTTCGTATGGCGTGTGAGCGAACGCTACAGGATCTTCGCCTCGATTACCTGGACTTGTATCTCGTTCACTTCCCGATTGCCCAGGCATTCGTGCCATTGGAAACACGCTATCCACCCGGGTGGTTTTTCGATCCGCACCAGTCACAACCCAAGATGGAACTTGCCCGCGTGCCGTTCGCGGAAACGTGGGCCGCGATGGAAGAATTGGTGACGGCGGGACTGGTGCGAAACATTGGCGTGAGCAATGTTGGCACGGCCATGCTTCGCGACGTGCTTAGCTATGCGCGCATTCCGCCCGCAGTGCTTCAGATCGAACTTCACCCGTATCTCACACAAGAAAAGCTCGTGCGATTCGCCCGCGAGAATCGAATTGCGGTAACGGGATTCTCGCCCCTCGGGGCCGGTTCGTATGTGCCACTCGGGATGGCGAAAGCCAGCGAGTCGGTGTTGAACGAAGTCGCGGTGACAGCAACGTCGCAGCACCACGGGAAGACACCCGCACAGATCGTGCTGCGTTGGGGTGTGCAACGCGGCACTTCGGTTGTGCCCAAGACCTCACGCCCCGAGCGCCTCGCGGAGAATCTGGCGATCTTCGATTTCGAGCTTACCCCAAGCGAAATGCAAGCCATTCACGCACTCAACCGCAATCGCCGCTTCAACGATCCGGGCGAATTCTGCGAAGGTGCTTTCAACACGTTCTGCCCCATCTATGAGTGAAACCGGCACCGAGTGAAACCACTGCGGTTCCACCCGGTATTTGCGTCTCCGGTGAGCGAGCTAATTTGGCGTCGTGCCGTGATGGCGTCATGGGCCCTTTGGTGGGCCGAACCCCATCGGTCCCTTGGGTTGCGGAAGCAGTTTCTGCAATCCGCTCGAAATCTCTTGCTGTTCCAGAGTGCCGTTCTTGTTGGTGTCCCAGTCGCTGAAGAACTTCTTCATTCCGGCACCAAACTCGTCTTCGCTCACTTTGCCATCCTTGTTCGTGTCCATCGCTTCAAGAAGTGGCCGCGAGAGTTGATTGCCGGGGCCAAAGCCGCCGCCCGGAGGGCCGAAACCACCACCGGGAGCGCCAAAACCGAATGGTTGTGGCACGAAGCCCTTGCTCTTACCGGAGAGTTGCGCTGCGATCGATTCCGACCGCTTCTGTACGAAAGTCTTCAAATCCGGGAGATTCGCGCCGAACGCGCCCGCACCCGGGGGGCCGAAACCGCCGCCACCGCCTTCGCGCTGGGCCGCGACTGCTTTGCTCTCCTTGGCGATAAGCGGCTTCACCACCTGCTCAATGGCGGCGACTTGTTGCAAAAGCCATTCTTTGTCAAATGCCTTCGCCGCGACTTCCTTCACCACGACCTGATACTTCTCGGCCACTCCCTTCACCGCCATCAGGCGATCCGCAAGCCGACACTGCCCGCCATAAGGCTTGGTCAGGCTCAGGTCCATCTGCTGATCGGCGGTGCCGAAGAGAGCGAAGTTTCCCATCGATAGATCCACATCCCACGGGATGAAGTGGAATTGGTTCGTCTCGGGGTGCAGGTACAGGTAGTAGTTGTGGCCGTTGGTGAAGAAGCTATCGAGGTTCGCAGTCAAGGCTGTTACGGCCAAGAATCGCAGGAACGCATCGACATCGATATACGAGCCAATCTCCTTGGCGAACTGTTCATCAGTGCCGCGATTGACCAACCGCGTGAAGGCGATCACGCGTTCGGTTTCGTCTTTGGTAGCGTCACGCTTGGGTTGGTAAGTGTTTTTGTAAGCGTCCCAGTTGTCGCCAAGATAGTTCAGACTGGCGACCCGCTCTGGCTTCATCAGCAGCCCTTTATCCGTCTTGTAGTGCGCTTTCAGGAACGACTTGTTGACCTGTTCCGTGAGTGTGTACAGGCCGACGTATTCCTTATCGTACTTGCCTTGCACGGTGAGCATGACCTCGGCGAAGGCGGTGCGCGGGGCCGGCACTCCCGCTGCCCGGTACACGGCATACGCGAGTGCTTCGCGCGTCTTCGATGGGTCCATCACGCCGCAGTGCAAGTTAAGTGTCTTCAGACCCAGAAAGCGGGCGTTCTCGTCGAAGTGATCCACATCCACCTTTATCGACCGCTTCAAGCTCCGGGCCGTCGAAAGATAGGTGCTGTTCCCTTTGTAGCGCAGCGCAACATTCTCCGTGCGGTTCCCCTCGGTCGAAATCGCCCCATGAACAACCGGGAAATCGGTGCCGAAGACACTGCGGTGTATCTCGCGGTCGCCGGGTTGCTTGGGTGCGGGATTTGCGACCGGCGGTGGTGGAAAGCCGAACCCGCGCCCACCGCCGGCCGGCGGTTGCATCGCCTCGTACTCCTTCGGGTCGATTGTCAGGTGGAACTGCCAAACCTTCGTATCGCCAAAAACCTCGATTGGTTTGGGCTTCTCTGGCTTGGTAGCCTGAGCGGTGACAACTGCTGGGGAACTGCTCAACAGCGCGACAAAGACAAAGGCGTGACGCGAAAGCATGGCGGCCTCAAGGGGTTCTACATCGGTTCAGCATCACAGCGGCAATGTGAAGATCTTCGGTGATGGACGATGAAGATACGGTGAGTATTCAAACGCACCCGCTGAATCAAGGAGTGTTGCAATTGCGTAAAGTCAACTGGCGAAGTGAACACGTAGGTAACACCGCGAAGTGCTCTTGCCCACCGAGGGCTTAGAACCGCTTGCAGCCACAGATGCGACGGAACGGTTCACACATCTTTCTTGAAGAAAGTAAGCGAATGAAGTTTGCATGGTAATGCATTGCGCTTTCACTAGCCTGATCGGAGTGGCAAAATCCCGTCTGTAGATAGTTGGGCCGGGTAAGTTACCTGGCGCTCGTTCACTTTCCCTTTCCTCTATTGGAGAATGGCATGTCCGTGCCTCACCGGTTGATTCTCTCCTTGCTCACGGCAGCCGTGTGTGCGTTCACCGTAGCGGCGCAACCTCCCAAGGGAGCAAATGCCGCAGACGAAGCGGCCCTGTTGAAGAACGCCGAAGGTTTTCTCGAAGCATTCCAGAAAGGCGATGCGAAAGCGGTCGCGGCCTTCTGGACAACCGACGGCGATTACACCGACCAAACCGGCAAGCGTTTGTCGGGTCGGGAAGCCATTGAAAAGTCCTTCACGGAATTCTTCGCGGAGAACAAAGGCGCTCAATTACGCATCGAGATTGATGGGCTGCGATTCATCACTCCCGATGTTGCGATTGAAGACGGCATGACGGCTGTGATTGTTCCCAATGGTGGGCCACCTAGCCGGGCGAAGTACAGCATTGTGCATGTCAAGAAAGATGGCAAATGGTCGATCGGCAGCGTTCGTGAAACGGTCTACACGCCGCCGAGCAACTTCGAACACTTGCGTGGTCTTGAAGGACTGGTTGGAACGTGGATCGAAGAAGGTGCCAAGGGCGAGACCATTCGCATCTCATTCGAATGGGCAATGAGCCAGAATTTCTTGACTTCCACATACGAAGTTAGCTTCAAGAACATTGCCGTTGGCGGGGCCACACAGTGGGTGGGTTGGGACGCGGCCGCGAAGACAATTCGCTCCTGGTCGTTCCATTCCCACGGCGGGTTCGGAGAGGGCGTCTGGACCCAAAGCGGCAAAACGTGGACGATCAAGACAAGTTCGACGCTTCCCGATGGCAAGAAGGTATCGGGCACCGACATGATTACGTTCGCGGATAGCGATACCGTTCTCTTCTCCGCCAAGGAGCGGATGGTGGATGGCAAACCGCTGCCAGACATCAAAGAAATCAAGTTAGTGCGTGCGAAGTGAATTCACCAACATCACAAGGGAGAAAGCTCATGTTCCAGAAAACACTGATCGCCATGCTCACGGCGGGGTCGATCGCTCTGCTATCACCAGCCGATGCACAGGCATGGGGTGCCGCGCATGTGGGCTACACGCACGTTGGCCCGGCGGGCGTCTCGCATTATGGCGGGACCGCCGCACGCGGTCCTTATGGCGCTTATAGCGGTGCCCATGCTGGTGCGTATGGCTACGGCGGTGCGTCGTATCACGCGGGATATGGCACCGGCTACGCAGTGGGAGGGGCTGGCGCTTACCATTACAACACCGGCTATGCCAGCCCGTACCACTACGGAACCATGCCCTACGGCGGCACCGGCTACGCCGGCGGGGTTTACCGCAGATACTAAGTTCGACACTGCAAGAGCCACCGCGCCGGGTCTGTTAGCACCGACGAGAATGCCGGTGCTAACTCCACAATTCAAGCGTATTCAGAGCAAAATCCCGGCATTCTGGCCGGGGTTATAATAGTAAAGACCGCCGATACGCCTTCGATCAATTGTCGTCACTCGTCTGGTCTCAGAGCTTGGCCGACTCGCTTGCCAATCAACTCGGCGATCAACACTGCAATGTAGAATTGCCCCAAGATGGCTTCGACCAAGACCAATCCGCGAGCCGTATCGCTGTGCGGAGTAATATCGCCGAAGCCCACTGTTGTCAGAGTGATGAAGCTGAAATAAGTCAGGAGTATGTGATGGCGGGCAACCGATGCCGTACCGATCATTTCCGTGCCCTGGAAAGAGTTGGGCACAAGCAACTCGACGATATCGAACACATGTCCGAACGCCAAACCAACCATGAAATAGCCGCAGAACGCACCAAACACGCTATCGGTGGTAATCCCTGTTTGGCTGTAGATATCGCGTAGGATCATGGTAATGGTGAAACAAAAGAACAGCACCGCGAGCAGATGCAACGCCACATCGACAGACAACGTGGATAGTCCCGGAATGAAATAACCGACCCAGATGCCAAGCAGACTGGGGAGGCCAATCAATGCACCAATCACACGAAAGCGGCGATCGGTCAGGAAGATCATGAGCAAGGTTAAGACGATCGCGGAGACATAAAGATGAAGCACTGGGCGGGGTTGAGAAGCGTTACTGAGCAGTGATAATACGACCACAAAGACCAGTAACGAGAAAAACAACGCCCGATACTTCACCTTCTCCAGATTGGGCATGACAGGTTCCCTTCCGTGTTAGTGGCGAGAATGCAGATCTCTGAATCACGGCGTTGCGTGAGACCCACATTCATCGTTCGCCATTGTCGTCTTCCAACATATGGAGGGGAACGCTGTCTACCACCTAAACGGTTCTCTCCTGATGGAGCAAATAGGTCTTGTATCCTCCACCAATGTTAGCGGCCGAGAACCCCGCTTGTAGCAAGATGCGGGTGGCGAGATATCCTCGTTGCCCGACCTGACAGTAGGCGGCAATCTCTCGTTCACGCGGCAACTCAGCAGGCGAGATCTCAACTCATCGACAGGGATATTAACGGCATTCGGAAGGTGCCCCTCGGCATATTCCTGCGGGGTGCGGACATCCAGCAGAAACGGGCGATCGCCGCCCGAATTCGAGAGAATCGTCTCCATGTCAACCTGTGGGTGTTCGCCGCGCAGCAATCCACTCGCCACGAACCCCGCCATGTTAATCGGGTCTTTCGCCGATCCGTATTGCGGTGCATAGGCCAGTTCCATCTCTTCCAGATCATAAACGCTCATCCCGCCTTGGATCGCCACGGCCAAAACATCGATCCGCTTATCCACACCGGCTCCACCCACCGCTTGCGCGCCAAGCACGCGGCCTGTATTTGCGTCGAACAAGAGCTTCAATGTCATTGCCTCCGCCCCGGGATAATACCCGGCGTGGTGCGCCGGATGGATGTAAACTTTGCGGTATGGCCGGTTGGCTTGGCGTAGAACTTTCTCGGATGCTCCCGTCATCGCCGCGGTCGTTTCGAAGAAACCGAGAATGGCGGTCCCCTGTGTTCCCCGGTAACGGACCGAATGCCCCAAGGCGTTATCTGCGGCAATCCGCCCTTGGCGATTGGCGGGGCCGGCTAGCGGTATTTGCACCGGTAAACCCGTAACAACATCCTTTACCTCGATTGCATCCCCCACGGCATAGATGTCCGGGTCGTTAGTTTGCAGATGATCATTAACCCGTATCCCGCCACGAGGGCCAACCATTAACCCCGCATCGACCGCTAATTGGTTCTCGGGCCGCACCCCGACGCCGAAGATCACCAGTTGCGCAGGAAGCCGCTGACCGGATTTCAAGCAGACAGCCAAGCCATCGGACGTTTGCTCGATGGCCTCGGCAGTTTGACCAAGCAACAACGAGACGCCTTTGCTTGCCAACTGTGCAACAATCGGCTTGGTCATTTCCTTGTCGAACGCTGTAAGAATCTGGTCGTTCTTCTCGATTACCGTCGTCGAAATACCAAGCCGCACGAAACTCTCCGCCAATTCCAAACTGATGAAGCCGGCTCCCATGAGCACAGCTTGCCGCACGCCCTGGTTGGCTCGTTCTTTAATGCGGTCGGTATCTTGTAGGTTTCGCAGAGTGAACACACCCGGCAAGTCGATACCAGGAATTGATGGACGGAAGGGAGCCGCCCCGGTTGCAATGATCAGTTTGTCGTAAGTCTCTTCGTATTTGCGGCCCGAGGCGAGATCGTGGACATGAACCTTCTTGGCTACGCGATCGATGGCCACGACCGATGAACGCGTTCGCACATCGAGATTGAGCCGAGCACGCAAACGCTCCGGTGAGGTCACCAGCAATTTCTCTCGTTCGGCAATCACTCCGCCGATGTAGTAGGGTAAACCGCAATTGGCAAACGACACATCCGGCCCGCGTTCAAACACGACGATGTGTGCGTCTTCGGACAATCGGCGAGCACGCGCCGCAGCGGACGCACCACCAGCAACGCCACCAACTATGAGCAGTTTCACGAGCCAACCTCCTTGTTCAAGCGACACGCAGCGGCTTCTTGTTTAACGCGATTCCAGGGCATCCGGGCGAGCATAAGGCCCATTCCGCAGGTATCCGTGACGCCGGCAAACACCAACCCCGCCCCAACAAAGGCCGACACGCCAAAGAACGCCGGATGCACAAACCAGCCGAGTAATACTCCCACAAGCACCAATAAGCCTGCCGCAATCCGCACCTGACGCTCCAATGACATGACCTTCGCACCGCGAACGACCGGCAACCCGGATTGGGCCCACGCAAGCGTGCCACCCTCAACATTGACGACGTTGGTATACCCCGCCCCGATGAACTTTTCACACGCCTGCCGACCCCGCCCCCCCGCGCGGCAGATGATGTAGAGCGGTTGATTGTGTGGGCTGCTTTTGCTTCGCATGACGGCAGCAGCATCCAGTTGATCGAGCGGGATATTCTGCGCTTCAGCGATGTGCAGTTCCTGAAACTCGATCGGTGTTCGCACATCAAGAAGCTCGATCTTCCCATTGCGGCAAAGTTCGGCAAGTTGTTGCGGACTAATCGTCGGGATGTTCATAACGGCTCCGATCGTGTATGAGTCAATCGATGTAATGTTAACATGTCGCGACATTGCGACATATAAGGTAAACGCAATCAAACCGGACTGCCAAAGCGGGCTTCGATGCAAGCCATGAGGTTTGCGAGGTGCGACTCTGTGAGTTTGTAGTAAGCTTTGCGGCCTTCTTTTTCGCAGATCATAAACCCGCAGCGCTGCATCAGGCGAAGATGCTCGGATGCCATGTGGCTCGGGATGCCACAGGCTTGAGCCAGTTCGCCCACTGTGTAACGGCCACGCAGGAGCATGTGAACCATGCGGAGACGATGCGGGTGCGCCAATGTCTTGAGGCATTCCGCCGCCTGCTCCATTGCATCGGGCGTGGAATGGGCGATCGACTTCGGCGGAATGCTCTTTTTACTCACGGTGCCCTCATTACTAATTTATATCGTGATATATCGACATATAAACTTAATTTCTCCAACTTTTCCCACAATTGGTTGCTGCGAACTGCGAATAGAAGCCATACCCGAGAAGGGGCAACTCTCTGCAATCGCCCGCTTTCATCCTGCTCGGGTGGCCATCACCTGTCATTACTTCTTGAGTTGGAAGATTGCTTCCACTTCCACACTCGTGCCAAGGGGAAGTTGCCCCATGCCCAGTGCGGTGCGGGCGTGCCGGCCGGCTTCTGGCCCGAACACTTCCTTCAACAGATTCGTTGCACCGTTTATGATGAGGTGGCAGTCGGTGAAATCCGGATCGGTGTTCACATAGCCCGTAACTCGTACAACGCGTTCGATTTTATCGAGTGAGCCAAGTTTGGTGATGATTGCCCGCAGGATGTTTGCCGCACACAGGGCCGCAGCCGTCGTCGCTTCCTCGATGGAGACTTGCGAAGGCACCTTCCCCTTGCTTGTCAGCGTGCCAGCATCGTACGGGACCTGCCCGGATGCGTAGACCGTATCGCCCAGGATGGAGAGGAGATCGATAACGGGGCCTTCCTTTGGTCCGCGATCGAGTGGGAACCCGGCGGCTTCGAGCTTCGTTTCACGTTCGCCCATCGGTCTATCTCCAGTTGGTGGTGTGTGTCAAGCGTCAGGTGAGTAAGGATGGCAAGAGCGGCCCACTTCGACAACCGAAATCGTGGGACGAATCGCGCAGCTTTTTGATTGGTCGTCGTGCGGCGTGCCATGATAATCGCCGCATGGGCACCGGCAGATGGATAGTGCCACGATACAGAACTTGCCGATTGAAGCATCGTTGCGTTGAAAGACAGACGCACTACAACCTCACAATAAGGATCGATTACGGATGAAGACGCCATTCGGTGGCATCTGGCCTGCCATGCTGACGCCCACCACGCCAGACGGACGCCCCGCTCTCGATGTGTGCCAGCAACTGACTGATCTGTTCGCGCGGCAGGGGCTTGGCGGTATCTATCTAACCGGCTCGACAGGCCAATGGCCGCTTTACACGGTCGAAGAGCGGAAAGAGATTGCGGAGCACGTCGTGAAAGCCGCGGCGGGCCGGATTCCGGTCATGGTTCACATTGGTGCTGTTGCCACGGCCGACGCGGTGAAGCTTGCGGAGCACGCGGCGAAGATCGGTGCGGATGCTGTTTCTGCTGTTGGGCCAATCTACTACGCGGCCTCTGCTAACAATGTGTTCGAGTACTATCGCCGCATCGGCGCGGCCAGCCCATTGCCGCTCTATGCTTATCACCTCAGCAGTGTCAACCAGATGTCACTGGGACCACGCGAGTATGCGCAACGATTGATGGAAATCCCGACCGTGGCGGGGATGAAGATTACGGACCACGATCTATACCCGTTTGGCCTGATCCGTGCTGTTGCGGGCGATCGATTGCAGCTCTTTAGCGGAGCCGATGAAGTGATGTGTCACGCGGTTCTCAGCGGGGCCATTGGTGCAATCGGCACGTTCTACAACGTGTGGGGGCCGGCGTGTGCGAAGGCGCGCGAGGCGACGGTGAGTGGCGACGTGAACACCGGCCGCGAGTTCATGCTGCGCTTCCAGACCGCCATTGCCGATGTGCTTGGCGCTGGCGGAACGTGGAGTTTCCTTCGAGCCGCAGTGCGATTGAAGTATGGGATCGACGTGGGAATGCCGCGCCCACCACTCGGCGCAACCGACCACCCCTGGACTGACGCAGAGGTGGACAAGATCATTGAACGTGTGGATCGGGGAATGTGACGCAGTGAATGCGTCCTGCGGAAGAGAGGGCAAGCTGTTGTAAGAAGCGACGCAGCGGAGGTTCTGGCCGCTTGCGTTCACGATTGGCAGGTAGCGATTATGTCCGAGCCAACCATCCATCAACTGTTCGATCTCACGGGCCGTGTGGCTCTACTTACGGGCGGCACCGGACATCTCGGATCGGCGATGGCGCGAGCACTTGCGGAAGCCGGGGCATCTGTGGTTGTTACAAGTCGCGACGTTAAACGAGCAGAGCGGGCGGCAGCAAAACTCCCTTCGCCGACAGGGGCCATTCACCACGGTGTACGACTCGACCATATGGATTCAGTTTTACTTCAAATCGGATTCGCAGAGTCACTGGCGATTGCGAAGCGCATCGATGTACTCATCAATAACGGCCACGAAGCACAGCCAAACGACTGGAGCACCGTCTCTGCCGAGCAATTCAACCGGCAACTGGCCAACGCCACCGGCTACTTCGAGTTAGCCCGGTTGATGCGGAATCACGCGGTCAACTCCGGCCATCCCGCAAGCATTATCATGCTCGGTTCGATGTACGGGCAGGTGGCATCATACCCAGACGCGTACGAAGGAATCTGTGCCGCTAGCCCGGTCGCATACCACGCACTCAAGGGCGGCATCATTCATATGACGCGCCATCTTGCGGCGTACTGGGCACAAGACAACGTGCGAGTGAACTGTTTGAGTCCGGGGCCGTTCCCCAGCGAAAAAGCGCCAGCAGCGATGGTGGAACGCCTTGCGACCAAACTGCCGATGGCGCGGATGGGGAAGGCGCATGAACTGAAGGGCGCGATCGTCTTTCTTGCGAGCGATGCCAGCAGCTTCATGACCGGCCAGAACCTCACCATCGACGGCGGTTGGACCGCGTGGTGATTGCGGAATCGCAATTAAGTCCCACATGGCCTTGGAGTGAATTGTGCCACTCGTGCTCGAGCAATTCGTGGCAACTGTTCCCGGACCGCATGTCTTGATTACCGGCGGCGTTCACGGCGACGAATTCGAGCCGATGGCCGCCATCCGCCGGCTTATCGCGCGGTTACGCACCGCCCTCCCCTTGCGTGGCACGATTACGCTAATACCCGTCGTGAATGAACCGGCGTTCCGTCTTGGAGCCCGCACAGGCGAAGATGGACTCGATCTTGCGCGCACCTGCCCCGGTCGCCGCGATGGTTCAACAACAGAGCAGATTGCGTACGCACTATCGGAACTCATCCGCACCAGCGATTACTACATCGACTTGCACACCGGTGGCACGCGATTGCGGGTGCTACCGCTCGCGGGATATACTCTGCACCCGAACCCGACAGTGTTGGAAGCGCAGCGACGAATGGCGACCGTGTTCGGCTTACCTGTGGTGTGGGGAACCGACCCCAATCTCGAAGGCCGTTCGCTCTCGGTGGCGCGCGATGCGAATGTTCCTGCTATCTACGCCGAATACCAAGGTGGCGGAGGGTGCGACCCGGCAGGCATCGAAGCGTATTTCACGGGTTGCCTGCGCGTGCTTTCTCACCTGGAAATGGTTCCCGCTGTTCCACTGCCAGATATCGCGCCGCTCGTGGTAGAAGATAATCGCCCCGGATCGGGCCACATGCAGATGAACCACCCGTCGCCCTGCGAAGGCTTCTTCGAGGCCAGCGTGAGCCTCGGGCAACATGTGACCGCGAGTGAACAACTCGGCACCGTGACCGACGTGCTCGGACATTCGATCCATCTGATTCGCGCGGCATACAGTGGCGTTGTCATTGTGCTACACACGTTCGCCCGCGTTGACGCCGCGACGAGTGTCGCCGTGATCTTACCGACCGACCCCGCCGAGACTCGTTGATGACACTTCTCGATTATCTCGTCATTCTGCTGTACGCCTTGGGCATGCTCGCAGTGGGGCGATACTTCTCGAAGCAAGTGCGGACCGCCGACGATTACCTGCTAGGCGGGCGGGCGATGCCGCCATTGATGATCGGCCTTTCGTTGTTTGCCACGCTCACCAGCACCTTGTCGTATCTCGCGTTGCCGGGCGAGATGATCAAGAATGGGCCGGTGGTGTTCTCGGAGATTCTGTCGTTCCCGCTGGTGATGTTCATTGTCGGCTGGCTACTCATTCCGCGAATCATGCAGCAGCGCGTTACCAGCGGATACGAATTGCTGGAGAAACGCCTCGGGCTTACCGGCAGACTTACCGGTGCGTCGCTCTTCGTGCTGCTGCGCGTCTTCTGGATGGCCACAGTCTTGTTCGCCACTGCGGACAAAGTGGTGATTCCGCTACTCGTCGATCTGCTTGGCCCGGCTCAGTGGTGGTGGTTGCCGGTTCTGGGTGTGGTAATGGGAATGATTACTCTGGCCTATACCGTGCAAGGCGGATTGAAAGCGGTGGTGGTGACCGACGCCGTGCAAGCGGTGCTGATGTTCCTCGGGGCGATCATTACCATTGCCATCATCACCATTAAGCTGGGCGGCGTGGGTGCGTGGTGGCCCAGCGCCTGGCCCGGCCATTGGCCGGAGTTGAAGATTCTCCCTACACCCGGCGTATCGCGAACTGTGGTTGGTGCGTTCACGGCCATGCTCGTGTGGATGACTTGCACCGCAGGTTCCGATCAGATGTCAATTCAGCGATACCTCGCCACGCGCGATGCGTTCGCAGCACGCCGATCGTTCGCCGTGCAGCTCATTTCAAACGTGGTCAGCATTGTGTTGCTTGGCATCGCGGGGCTTGCCGTGATGGGATACTTTCAAGCTCATCCCGAAGAGTTGAAGAGCGGTTGGGGCATCGCGAAGGACGCCGATAAACTGCTACCGCACTTCATCGTTATCGGCTTACCGGCAGGGATAACGGGATTGGTGATGGCGGCCATTCTGGCTGCGGCGATGTCGAGTCTTTCCAGCGGAATGAATTCGTCATCGACCGTGATTGTGACCGACTTCATCGGCCGTGCCGGTGGCCGGGTCATGGATTCTGCAGCGGAAATCCGGTTGGCTCGGTATGTATCTGTTGCGGTGGGCTTGGCGGTGGTCGCGATGAGTTTGGTAGTTGGTGGCTTGGCGACGAACCTGCTGGAACTCTGCTTCAAGGTTGTGAATCTTCTCACGGCTCCGATCTTTGTCTTGTTCTTTCTGGCGCTGTTCGTGCCACGAGCGACTCCGTTCGCGGCGGTTGCCGCAACGATTGTGAGTGTGTCTACTGCTGTGGTTGTGGCGTTTGGTTGGAATGCCAAATGGTTCCTGTGGTCGCCACCCGCAGCACTGCTTGTGGGCATAACGACCGGAACGCTTGTGAGCATCGCGTTTGGCCGGCGCGGCTCGATCGAAGCACAGCCTTAAACGTGCCGCCGCACTTTAACGGCTCAATGCATACCGTTACTTCTTCTCCGCCTCCTTCAGCGCATTCTTAAGCGGGCGATAGTCGTCTTCCGCGAGCACGGCAATCACTCCGCGATCGGTTGGGTCGCGGGCCACATCGCCCAGAGCAGTGAGCGCGTTGTACAAGGATTCCGTTGCTTTCTCCATTTGCGACACCTGCGTTTCTTTCTCACTCTTGGCATTCGCTACGCCGGCCAATCGTGCGGACTCTAACGCGGCGAAGTAATGCACGGCAAACTCACACCGTTTGGCGTGATAAAGCAATTCCGGCCGTGCCGCATCGTTGTACGTCGCACGAATGCCGCGATACATCTCGTTCATGGCCCCCGCGTAGAGCTTCCCGGCTTCCTTCCACCATTCCGGCGGTGCGTCCGCGCTCTTGAGTTGCTTCGCGATCGAACCGGGCGAAACGGCTATTGCCTTGGGATCGTGCTTCGCAATCAACGCGGCAGCTTGATCGATGAGATCGAATCCGAGAACGACTCGCTCGGTCGAGAGTGGCCCAAGCACCGGTGTGAAAAGATCCGATAGCGACTTCTTGGATGAGAGTTTCGCATCGAACGCACGGCGAGAAATGTCGAACGTGAACACTTCCGCGTTGGATGGTGTCGCCAGCACCCGTACGGAATCGGTGTGGCCTCCTTCGGGCGATAAGACCACGCCACGCGGAAGAACCCCCAGTGGTTCCAACGTTCCCGGTGTGGGTGTTCCAACCGTGATGCCGAGTTCCGCAGCGGTGTTGGTTAACTTCTTCGCTAGGTCGCCGATTGCGGACTTACGGTCGGCATCCGAATTCTTGCCAGCCGTCGCGGGGTTCTCGAACTCCTTCGCACCTTTGAACGCCTTTCGCCCCGGCGTATCGCCAGCAACCACGAATCGTCGCCCGCCAAACGGCAGCGGTGCATTCTGTGAATCGATGCCGATTACAATCTGGTTGAACTTGCGCTTTGCCAATTGCCCGAGCAATTGCTTGTAGTCCTCGATGCCCCACGCCCCAAATCCGATCGGGTTCTCGTCGAGAACGCGCCAGGCTCTCACTTTCATTGTCGGTTCGAGGATGGCATCGATGCCTGTCAACTTGAGTTCCGGCGCTTTCTCAGGAAACACATCGCCGTGCAGAAACGATCGGATGCCAAAGTGGTGCCCAAGTTCGTAGGCTGCCCACAGCGTGGCAACCGGGCTACCGCCACCCACCACCAGTGCATCGCGATCGCCTAGTTTCACGGAGCGAAGTAGGTGGCCTTGTTCAGTGAGCTTCGGCCACTTCTCTCCGACCGCTTTCGCCACGGCGGGGTTTGTCGCCGGGCTGCCCACAAGTATCAGATGCTCAACATTCGCCGGGATGTTATCCACGACGGCTACTTCGGCTTCGAACAGTTCCTTCAACTGCGCTGCGAGTTCTTCGGCTGCGAGTTGTTCCAGTTTCGGTGCCTTCGGCCCAACAACCACGCCGATCTTCGGGCCAGCGAATGCCGTGGCAGTTGCGAACAGCACGATTCCAATTGCAAACATGACCAAACGCACGGTGACACCTCGGGTTACTTCGGCTTTGTGCCAACACAGAATAGTTTCTCGCGGGTGCGGACGAACAGTCGCCCGTCGGCGATTGCGGGAGTCGCAATTATCTCGCCACCCATATCGTTCTTCTCAATCACCTCCAGGCTTGCACTATCTTCGAGCACCATGATGAAGCCGTTGCGTCCGGCGATGAAGATCTTGCCATCGGCCGCCACCGGCGAGGCGTAGTGATCGCCAAGATTATCGATCCGTTCCAACTCCCAGTTCGTCTTGCCGGTCGCACTGTTGAGACTGGTTGACACACCACCACTTTTGACAACGAGCAGGCGATTGCCCGAGACCAGTGGCGATGTCAAATTCGAAGGGTATGGGCGTGTCACATTCCAGAGCACGTGTGTCTTGGTCACATCGCCCATGCCACCACCCTTGATGGCCTGAATAATGTTTCCGCCACCAGCCTGGTTGGTCTTGGCTTGGAACGCCGTATCCAGTTCGGCGTCCGCGATCACGCCATCTTTGTTCCGATCGGAAGTGTCGAACCGTTCGTGGAACTCTTTGGGAACTTCGTCTCGTGTGAGTTTGCCATCCTGGTTCGTGTCCATCCACTCCAGCACCGCGAACTTCAAGGTGCGGCTACTATCACCATAGCTCTGCACGGCAACGTAAATGATCCCATCCTTCACAACCGGCGTGGTCATGATGGTGCGAACGAGCGTGTTGCAGGTCCAGAGTTCCTTGCCGGTTGTTGGATCATAGCCCTTCATTTTGCCACTGCCCGCCACAACGATATCGGTGCGGTTGTTGGCCTCGCAGAGAACCGGCACGGCATAGCCCGCGAGCATATCGGGGCGCAACGTCTTCCACTGCTCTTTCCCGGTCGCGGCGTCCAGAGCCAGAAGGTACGGGTTGAGATCGTCATCGAGTGAGAAGATCACCGATCCCTTGTAAATGATGGGCGAAGATGCAGCACCCCAATCCATCAGATACGCGGGTTTGGTGAGTGGATGCTTCCAGACATCCGCACCGGTTTCGGCATCGAACGCGAGCAATCCGAGTGTGCTGAAGTACACATACACGCGCTTTCCGTCGGTAACCGGCGTGGAGGAGGCGTGGCTGTTCGGTGGCGTAATTCGTGGCAACGCGCCGGTCGCGAGGTCGCGCTTCCAGATCGGTTTGCCAGTAGCGGCATCGTGCGCGAACACGGTGAAAGTCTTCGGGCCAGTCATCACGGTGTTATAGATCCGCCCACCGGCAACGATCGGCGATGCAATCCCTTCGCCAAGTTCGGCGGACCAGAGCACGTTCTCGGTTTCGGAGAACTTGGCGGGTATGTTCTTGCTCGGCGATACTCCGCTCGCATTCGTGCCGCGGAATTGCGGCCAATCTTCGGCCAGCACCGTGCTCGCAGCAATGAGCAATGCGATATTCGCAATGAAGAGTTTCGAATATATCATGGCTGGCCCTCGTGGCGGGTGGATCGTGGCGGGCGAAAGTGTGGGCAGTGGCCGATGCAATAAGGTTCGCGTCCGATCATTGCAGTGAGAGAGGCCAGGTCTGGTTCGTTTCTGAAAGGTACGCCCACACTCGCCCCAACGCAACGCATTTGCGGTGCATTAGCGGTCGTGGCCGGGGATTCCGGCACAGTCATGTCTTCAACCCCAACGCCGCGTGTTGTGCTTTCATGGCCGCTTGATAGCGTGCGAAGGCTTCTTCATCACGCCGACAACTCACGCCACGAAAGACCATCGCGAACGCCCGGCGATGACGTGTGAGCGACAGATTCGCTTCGGCTCGATGGATGGTGTTCCCATGATGCGCCACGGCGTCGCCAGGCCGCAAATGCACTGCGATTTCTTGAGCATGATCCGCGTCGCCGTAATCGGTGATCCCCTGCGAGAAGCCTAACACGCCCGATTGCGCGTGCGGGCGGATACCGCGACGATGCGAACCCGCCACGTATCGCAAGCAGCCGTTCTCGTCGTCCACCGGATCGAGTGCGAGCCAGACTGTGACCACCTGTGGCGGGGCCAGATTGAAGTAATAGTTATCCTGGTGTGGCGGCGTAGGGCTTCCCGACGCTGGCGGTTTGTTGAACCACTCTGGCTCCATACATTCCACTTCTTCGCCAACCAGAGTCCGCGCCAGATCATGCCACAGCGGGTTTGCGGCGTACGCACGAAAGAAGGCGTCGCCAGTCATGTGTTGAAGTTGTTTCAGCGTTTCGGGCCGCGAGCGATCGAGATAGAACGCCGCGGTATCGGGTAACAACGGAACAACTTCGCGGATATAGCGATCGACTTCGCGACAGAGGTCGGCAAGCAACTCGGGAGCAAGCAAAGGTTGAACCAGAACAAAGCCATCGTGTTCGTAATTCGGTCTCAAATACTCGAAGTTCATCGTGGGCATCCTGAGTCAATTCGCATACGAGTGGGGAAGCGTGATCGCCGAAGAACGTGAGACACGCGAATTCACTTGGGCTTCTCGGTCGCGCTTGCGCCGCCCGCACCTCGCAAGCATAGACCGCCATCCACAACCATTTCGGTCCCGGTGATGTAGTCGGCGTCTTCCGAGCAAAGGAACACCGCAGCACGACCAATATCTTCAGGCGTTCCAAGCCGACCCCACGGAAGCGTGGGTGCGGCATTTGCTATGGCTTCACTCCCGAATGTCGCGTGTTCGCCGGGCGTATCGATCCAACCCGGTGCGATGACGTTCACGTTAATGCGGTGCGGCAAAAGCTCGACCGCGATCGTGCGAGCCATATGCGTTAAACCCGCCTTGGCTGCGTTGTAGGCCACGCTTCGCGCGAATGGGATGCGAGTGTGCACACTGGAGACGAACACGATCTTCCCACCCGCACCGCGTGCCACCATGTGCCGAGCCACAAGTTGGCTCATGTGAAACCCGCCGACAAGCGTGCCTTGAAGGACTCGCTCGAACAACTCGGGGTCGTAGTCGAGGAAGTCCGCGCGGCGAGAGAAGGCCGGGTTGCTCACAAGGATGTCTAGCTTGCCAAACGCCGCGATGGCTTGGGCAGTAACCGTTTCGCACGACGCCCGCGCGAACACGTCGCCCTCAACCAGTGTCGCACGCCGACCGATCGCTTCAATCGCTGCGATTGTCTCGCGTGCTTCCGCCGAGGCATCGCGATCGTTCACCACGATATCTGCGCCTGCTCGTGCGAGTTCGAGAGCGCAGCCGCGGCCAATTCCACGGGCAGCACCCGTGATCAGTGCTGTCTTACCCATCAGTTTCATTGCAAGTTCTCCAGTGCCAACCAGGCGGCAGCGTACCCTTCGAATGCGTGCGTGGCAAATACGAATACGTTGCGAATCGCACGGTTGTGTCTGATCGGCTTCGGGTTACAATGCCGCTCACTGGTGTCCTGTCTCAATGGAGTCCTCATGAGTATTTGGCGTTGGGCACAATGGCTCGATCCCATTCCCGAAACGGCTCGCGTGACACTCGGGGAAGGCAACACACCACTCATGAAATCGCGCCGCATCGGCCCGGAATGCGGACTGCGGAATCTCTACTTCAAGCTCGATTTCGCGTCACCAACCGGTTCATACAAGGATCGATTTGCGGCCGCCGCAGTATCGCACATGGTCGCGGCGGGGCAGAAGCAGTGCGTTGCCACATCGAGCGGGAACACCGGCTCGTCGCTGGCCGCGTATTGTGCGGCGGCCGGCATCAAGTGCCGCGTCGCCATTGTGGAAGGCACACCCGAAGGAAAGCTGCAACAGATGCTCGCCTACGGTGCAGAGTTGTATCGCGTGCGCGGATTTGGGACGGACCCGATCGTTAGTACTCAATTAATGGAAACCGTGCGGCAGTTCGGTTCACGCCCGGCCACCGCCATGCAGATTAGCGCGTATGCATATAGCCCGCTTGGCATGTCCGGGGTGAAGACAATCGCTTACGAACTCCAAGAGCAACTTGGCGAACGGATTGATCACGTCTTTATTCCGGCGGGCGGCGGTGGCATGGCCGTTGCCATCGCGCGTGGGTTTAACGATCTAATTCGTGCGACGAAATTCGCACAATCGCCGCGGATCGAAGTGGTGCAGCCCGAAGGGAACGATACCTTCGCCTCTGCGATTCGAACCGGAGCCGAGCCGCGCGACGTAACATGCACCTCGAAAGTGAGCGGGCTTCAGGTGCCAACTGTCATCGATGCTCCGCTTACGATTGCAGCGGTTCGAGCATCCGGTGGCAGCGGCCATGTGGTTTCGGATGAAGAAGTCTGGCACACACAAGGAAGGCTTGCGAAGGAAGAAGGAATCTTCTGCGAGCCAGCCGCCGCAACGGCACTGGCCGGCGCGTTGCGTGCAGCCCGCGAAGGGCGCATCGATCGAGATGCGATCGTGGTTTGTTGTGTCACCGGTTCGGGCTTCAAAGATCCCCCGTCGGTGCAGCGGATGATCGCAGGGGCGACCTGCCCGATTATCGATCTTGCGGAGTTCGCACGCCTGCCATGAATCAGAACTTCGATCGCATCGGCCTCACGCCACAGGGTTGCCGGAACCGCCAACAACTCTTGCGTGCGCATCTCGCTGATAACCAACTCAACGCAGCGCTGATCTGCGATCGCCGGTATGTTCACTATCTCACCGGTTACTGGTGCCCGGCGGTGTTTGCTGCGGTCGTTCTCATCGAACGCGGTGGCCCCGTCACGCTCATCACGCCGCACCCCGTTGAACAGGAACTCGCGGCGGATACGATCGCACATTATCCCGCTCAGAAACTTGCCACGCTCATCGACGACCAACTCGGCGCGGCACTCGCACTCGTTGCGAATCAGTTACAACAGCATCGCAGGATTGGTATCGATGGCCTTATTCCGCACGGCGTTCATCCGGCGGCCGCATGGCACGATCTGCGTCCCGCACTCTTCCCCATGCGGCGGCGCAAACATCCTGACGAAATCGCACTGCTTTCTCGCGCGATTGCGGCGACCGAAGCCGCGTACACTTACGCATTCGAGCATCTCAAGCCCGGGATAACCGAGGTCGAACTCTTCGCCGGCATGCAAGCAGCGGCGGCGGAGTTCGCCGGTGAAGTGCTGGGCGAGTTCGGCAACGATTTCCAGATTGGTTCACCCGGTGGCCCGCCACGCCGAAAGCGCGCGGAGCCGGGCGAAATTGCGGTCTTCGATCTCTCGATCACGCTTCGCGGTTATCGCAGCGACATGTGCCGCAGCTTCGCCGTGGATCGCAATCCAACACCCGCGCAGGCCGAAGCCCGCGAGCGAATCATGGCGGTGTTGCATCACGTGGAGCAACACGTGAAGCCGGGGGCGAGTTGCCATGAACTCTATGATGAAGCCGCACGCATGTTGACCGCGAACTCGCATGGCTGGGCGTTTCCGCACCATCTTGGCCACGGCATCGGGCTTGCCGCTCACGAATCGCCGCGGCTCAATCCGCACTGGAACGATACGTTCGCCATCGGCGATGTGTTCACCGCCGAACCCGGTTTGTACGCCCCGGAGTTGCGGGCGGGTTTGCGAATCGAAGAGATTTACCACCTCACCGAATCCGGGCTAACGAAGCTCTCGGCATTCTCAACGGAACTCGCGTGATGGCGAACGAAACAACGATGGCTCACCGCGTGCTCATTGCGGGTGTTGGGTCGATCGGCGAACGCCACCTTCGATGTTTCGCTGAAACTGGCCGCACGCAGATGATGTTGTGCGAAGTGAACGCGGAGTTGCGGGCAACGATCTCGGAACGCTATCGCGTGGCGGACTCGTTTGCTGATCTCGACACCGCACTCGCAAACCAACCAGATGTTGTCGTGATCTGCACGCCTGCCCATCTGCACATTGCAATGGCGACCATCGCGGCGATCTCCGGTGCTCATGTGCTGATCGAAAAGCCACTCAGCACATCGTTCCATGGAGTTGAACGGTTGGAAGAAGCGATTCGTTCGCATCAGCGTATCGCGGGCGTTGCTTACATTTATCGCACGCATCCCGCGCTCACTGCCATGCGCGAAGCAGTTCGCTCTGGCCGATTCGGCAAGCCGGTTCAGATCGTGGCCACATGCGGGCAGCACTTCCCGCTCTACCGACCGGCATATCGCACCATTTACTATCGCGATCGCGCGACCGGTGGCGGCGCAGTGCAAGACGCACTCACGCATGTGATGAATGCAGCCGAATGGATCGTTGGCCCGGTCACGCGGCTCGTCGCGGATTTGGATCATCAAGTACTCGATGGCGTCGATGTCGAAGACACCGTTCATGTGCTCACGCGGCACGGTTCGATCATGGGAAGCTTTAGCCTCAATCAGCATCAGGCACCGAACGAAGTCACCTTGACCATCGTGTGTACCAATGGCACCGCACGCTTCGAATACCATAACTGCCGCTGGCGATGGATGACCGAACCCGGCGGTGCATGGACCGATGAACCCGCCGCGATGCTCGAACGTGATACCTTATTTGTGAAGCAAGCCAATGCGTTTCTCGATGCGATTGAGAACAAGGCCGAGCCGCTTTGTTCGCTGAGCGATGCACGGCAAACGCTGGCCGTTAATCTCGCGATTCTGCGTTCGGCCCAAAGTGGCGGCTGGGAATCTGTTCTCGAAATCAACCGATGAGGTCGATCATGCGTGCCATCCTTCTCGCTCTCGTGCTGATGACTCCGGCTACCGCGATGAGTGCCGAACCACTTACTGATACGCTACGTGAAGGTTGCCTCAAGATCCTACGCGTGGGTCTGGCGTCGGATGAGTTCTGGCCCGCCATGCACGCCGCCGAGGCGCTAACACTCGCGGGCGAAACGCGCGCGGTGCTGGCGGCGCTTGCCAAGCGATCCGAGACCGACGACCAGAAACGATGTGGTCTGGCTCGCGAGGCGGTGCGAGCGGGAGACCGCACCAAGCTGCCAATCCTGTTCGAGATCCTCGATAAGCCAGGCTCCAACGGGCACACGCATGCCGCAGAGAGTCTTTACAAAGTCCTTGAGTTGGCAGATGGCAAAAAGATGCGTGCGGCGTTCGCACAAGATGCGGACTTGCGTCTGAAACTCATGGCCGCCGCCGCTCTCGCGCGTTGCGGACATCCCACGGCTCTTGATGCAGCACGCAAGTATCTCACTCACGAAGATGTGGAGATTCGGAAGATCGCGGCCTGGCTTCTGGGCCAACTCGGCAAGCCCTCCGATGCCAAGGCCATTCGCGCCGGTTTACCCAACGAAACCGATCCTCTTGCGATCGCGTACTTCGTTCACGCACTCGCCCTGTTAGGAGATGCCGAAGGGAAAGCGGCTCTCGTGAAGAATCTCAGTTCCGATAACGCGGCCGTGAAAACCTACGCCGCGGAGTTCGCGGGTTACTGCCGGGCGACTGAAGCGCGGGCGGCACTGGAGAAGTTGCTCCAAGATCCCGTGCTCGATGTGCGCGTGCGCGCCGCACAATCGCTCCTCGTGCTATCGCTCCCCGCAGAGAAACTCGGCTTACCGGCCGCAAGTGTGAAGCCCGAGAATTTCTCGCGTGATGTGTATGCCGCAAGTGAGAAGCACCCGCGTTATTCCGAGGGTTCTGTTGCCATTCTTAAAGATGGCACGCTGCTGTTCGCCACGACCGAGTTTGTGGGTGGCGCAGCCGACGCGGCCACGGCTCGCATCATCGCACGCGAATCGCACGACGGGGGCCGCAGTTGGGGCGAATCGCGTGTGTTGCAGGAGAACACCGGCAAGCAGAATGTGATGTCGGCCACTCTCCGCCGCCTGAAACCATTGCCCGATGCACCACTGGGCTTGTTCTACCTCGTGAAGAACGGGCCGAACGACCTGAAGGTATACGTTCGCGTTTCGCAGGACGAAGCACGCACCTTCGGCGAACCCATCTGCGTGACCGATCAACCCGGTTACCACGTCATAAATAATGACCGCGTGACGTTACTCGCATCCGGTCGAATCATTTGCCCGGTCGCGTGGGCCGAAGATCTCGCGAAATCCAATGGCGGGCATTTTGTCTGTGTTTGCTTCTTCTCGGATGATGGCGGAAAGTCGTGGAAGAAGGGCGCGGACACCGTTGACGCACCAAAACGCGGAGCCATGGAACCGGAAGTGGTCGAGATATCTGATGGCAAATTGATGATGATCGCCCGCACGCAGGCGGGGCAAATCGCGACGGCGATTTCAAAAGATGGCGGGGATCATTGGAGCAATTCCGAACCTCTGCCCGTGAAAGCACCGGAAGCGCCGGCGACGATCCGCCGCATTCCAGCAACGGGCGATTTGCTTCTGGTGTGGAATAACACGCATGAACCGAAAGCCGGCCACGGCGGAAAGCGAACGCCACTGGCCGCGGCGGTGTCGTCCGACGATGGCCGCACCTGGAAGCACATTCTCAACCTTGAAACCAGCCCCGACCACGGCTTCGCCTACACCAGCTTGTTGTTCGTCAAAGACCGCGTGCTGCTGACTTACTATGTCGCCGATGCGAAGACCGGTCGCATCTCGTCCCGGTTTCGCTCACTGCCGGTTAGCCAACTTTACGAACAGCCGTGAGGCCCTCTGCATGTGCAACGCATGGTGCTACTTGCTGGCGGCGTAGTCTTCACCATTCAAGCTACGCACGACGGACTGCAACCACGCGGTCAGTTCCTTCTGCATCGATTCCGTTCGTTTCGGTTCGTCGGCCAAGAGGTCGCGTGCTTCTTTCGGATCGGTGGCCAAGTTGTAGAGTTCCCACTTCACCTGATCCGCCTTGGGGTTCTCGATGCGGTGGAGTTTCCATGAGCCATCGAGCCATGCCGAATGACCGGGAAATCGATCGAGTGGGTATTGCTTCTCAATCTTGCCCGCATTGGTGAACAATTGCTTTGGGTCGTTCGGCTCGCGCCCGGCTTTTTGCTCCGCGAGGAGTTGGTCCATCCATTGTTTGGCCGGCGTGCCGATGCCGGGCGTTGGGTGGTTCCAGAAGCCAATCGGTTTGCCACGCACAGTGGTCTTCCCTTCCATGAGCGGCAACAGGCTCACGCCATCGAGCGGTTGTTGCTTCGGCACCTTGGCCCCTGCGATTTCCAACACCGTGGGGTAAATGTCTGAGGTCACGCATGGTGCATCGATCACTCGCGGCTTGGGAAACTTCGCGGGCCATTCCAACAAACCGGGGACGAGCAAACCGCCTTCGTAGATCGATGCTTTCTGCCCGCGGCGATCGCCAGACGACCCAACCTTGGGCAGCGCGCCATTATCGCTGCAATACCACAGCACGGTGTTATCACGCAGGCCGAGTTTCTTGATCTCGTTGCGTATGGTGCCGAAGGCACGATCCATTCCCGTGATCTCGCCCAGGAAATTCTGCTCCGCGGCGGGGCGATTGGGGTAGAGATTGCGATCGGCTTCAATGGCTTGGTGGGGGGCGTGCGGCGATCCGAACCACACCACCGCGAAGAACGGTTGCTTCTTGGCGGCCGCATCGCGCATGAACTTCACAGCAAGTTCGGCAGTCACATCGGAACTATCGCCAGTGAACGCCACGGCCTTGCCGCGATCGCTTAACACCGGATTAAGATCGAAGAAGTTGGGTGCCGATACCCATTCGTCAAAGCCGCACTTCCCCGGCGTGGATTCTCCGGCTTGCTGCACCGATCCAAGATGCCACTTGCCAAAGTGCCCGGTGCGATAGCCGGCCGCCTTCATCGCCTGCGCAATCGTCTGCTCTTGTGGGCGAATTGCGTGGCCCCACTGGAAGCAACCGAAGCGGTTCGGTGTGCGGCCGGTCATCACGCTACCGCGCGTCGGCGAACAGACCGGTGCCGCGGCGTGAAACAGATCGAAGCGAATCCCGTCCTTCGCCATCGCGTCGAAGTTTGGTGTTTTAAGCAACGGGTGGCCGTTATACGCCATGTCGCCCCAACCTTGATCATCGGCCATCACCAAAACCACATTTGGTGGCTCGGCAAATGTTCGAGCGGGGAAGGCAAGCAGCACGATGGTAATCAGGCCAAGGATTCGCATGGCAACTCCAACGATCGAGTGGAAATGATGGTCATCGTCCGCGTGCGGCGAGATAAAGGCAAGCAACATTTCACCGGTGTAGGGAACGGATTCCCAACATACCAACTAGAATTACCAATCAAGATCGCACACCATCGCACAACAAGAGGCGACAGTCGCAAACCGCGATGGAACGGGAACAACCCATGCACGGCAATCGCAGTCGCGGGAAATCCAACAACTATCTGCTGGGCTTTCTCGCTTCGGTCGCGTTGCTAATCGGGTTGGTCGTGTTACTGCTGGGCGATCCACAGAAGTGGTTTGCGGGCGAACGCAGCACTGAACCGCTCGTGGTCTATTGCGCTGCTGGCATTCGCCTACCCGTGGAAGCCGCGGCACGAGAGTACGAACTCGCATACGGTGTGCCGGTGCAACTTCAGTTTGGTGGCTCGCAGACCTTACTGGCGGGAATCGAAGTCACACGCCGCGGCGACCTCTACATTCCCGCAGACGACAGCTTCCTCGAGATCGCCCGCCAAAAGGATCTGATCCATGACGTGTTCCCACTCGCACGAATGGGAATTGTCGCAGCGGTTCGCCGGGGCAATCCAATGGCTATCCACTCGCTCGATGATTTGCTGCGTCGAGATATTCGACTGGTGCAAGGGAACCCGGATGCGGCCGCCGTTGGCACCATGACGCGAGCCATTCTGCAGAAAACCGGCCAGTGGGAAGCCTTGAGCGGCAATACCGCTACGTTCAAGATGACGGTGAATGAAGTTGCGAATGATGTGCTTCTGGGTGCAGCCGATGCGGGCATCGTTTGGGATAGCACCGTCAAACAAACGCCAGGTCTCGAAGCCATCCCGCTCGCACCGCTCCAACAGGTGCAAGCCCATGTTTCTGCGGCGATCTTGCGGCAATCAACCCAGCCGACTTCGACTCGCCGATTCGCCCAGTATCTGGCGGCACGCGATCGCGGGCTACCGCTGTTTGCCCAACACGGGTTCACACCGGTTCAGGGCGAGCCCTGGTCCGAAGCACCCTAGATCAAAGATAACGCTCGACTCCCGACGAACGGCTGTGCGTGATGGAGGCTATTTTTGAGACAGGCCGAGTTACATACACCACCGCAGCCGCGTTCCCGCTCCGATCTTCTCTTCTGGACCGGTATGGCGGTGCTGGGTGGTCTCTATGTTCTGCTCATTCTCGGCATGCTTCTGGCAGATCTCGCTTTCCTGGCGTCGGAACCCGATCGGCTGAACGATGGTGAAACTCGGCGAAGCACGGTCGTGAGTCGGATCTTGCAGCCACTGGCGAAGCCCGAGATTCGCTACGCGATTAAGCTCAGCCTCATCTCATGCGGCATCTCCGCGATACTCTCGTTATGGGTGGCGGTGCCCATCGGTTATCTCATGTCGCGGTTTGAGTTCTACGGCAAACGATTGATCGATGTCTTGCTCGATATCCCCATTGTGCTTCCTCCACTGGTGATTGGGCTAAGTTTGCTGATCCTGTTCCAGAGTGCGCCGGGGCGGGCGTTCGAGCGCGTTATCACGGTGACACATGCCATTCCGGCTATAATTCTGGCTCAATTTGCCATGGCGTGCGCATTTGCCGTGCGCACCATGCGGGTGAGTTTCGATCAGATCCCGCACCGCCAAGAGCACGTCGCCATGACTCTTGGTTGTTCGCGTGCCCAGGCGTTCTGGCGCGTGGTGTTGCCACAAGCACGCGGTGGCATGATCACCGCACTGGCCATCGCGTGGGCTAGAGCCTTGAGCGAATTCGGGCCGATTCTCGTCTTCGCGGGTGCCACGCGCATGCGAACAGAAGTGCTCTCGACCAGCATCTTCCTGGAGTTGAGCGTCGGCAATTTGGATGACGCTGTCGCGGTCTCGTTGCTGATGGTGCTCGCGGCGGTGTTGGTTTTATTTGTGATCCGCTTAGTACATCTCCCCGTAAGTAGGGGAACAGTTTAAGATTCGCAAAGCAAGCTGGCGAAGCCCGGGACTTCTTGAGCAAGGTTGCTGCAATGGCAAAGCGTCAACAGCTCGTTTCCGTCACCGCGAAGCAGCGGGAGGAA